>JADJPO010000001.1:669984-1339969 GCA_016713225.1 Kineosporiaceae bacterium | reverse complement strand
CCAGACCATGAGCCTGCGGGGAATGGTCTGAGCAACACACCATTAGCAGCCGTTGGTCTGGATGCCAGTCCAATCGCCCGACCGGTCGCGTCGAGCAGCCAGTCGCGTTCCGCGACGTCAGGGGTGGTCCCGGGCGCCATTGGGGCGGGGACAGAGGGTGGTGACGGTACTCAACATGCCGTCACGCCCCGCCTCGGCCGCCGGGGGTTGGGGCAGCTGCGGTCGCAGCTCAGTGATCGTGACTACTCGGTCCTGGTGAGCGTGTCCCGGTTCCGGTTGCTCAGTGGTTCGCAGCTGACGCTGCTGTTCTTCGGGCCTTCTGACAGCGCGGCTCGCGCTGCACGGCGCTGCCTGCATCGGCTGGTCTCCCTTCACCTCATGACGCGTCTCCCCCGCCGCATTGGTGGCGTGCGCGCTGGGAGTGCCGGCTTCGTCTACTGCCTGTCGGCGGCCGGGCACCGGCTGATCGGGCAGGCACCACGCAAGCGACTCAGTGAGGTCAGCGATGGATTCCTGGAACACACGCTGGACATTGCTGAGCTGTATATCCGCACCCTGCTGAGCTGCCGGATGCACGGCGGCGAGCTGACGCACGTGGTCGCCGAGCCACAGTGCTGGCGACGGGTCGAGAGTGCGAACGGTAGTGACTGGCTGAAGCCAGACCTGCTGGTGGTGACGGTGGTCGGCGAGGACGAGCGGCATGCCTTCGTGGAAGTCGATCGCGGTACGGAGCACTCCCCTGCACTGCTGCGCAAGCTGCGGCAGTACGAACTGGCTTATCGGCTGGGTGTGGTCGGCGTTGAGCCGGGGATCTTCCCGCGGGTGGTGTGGGTGGTGCCGAACGAGCACCGAGCCATCATGCTCGTCCGGCTTGTGGAGAGTACGCCGGGGCTGACGACCGAGCTGCACGTCGTGGCCGTCGGAGTGGAGGCCGGGGTGGTGGCGCTCAGCGGGATCGGCGGCGATGCGGCAGCAGGCCGGGAGGCGGCGTCATGAGGACGCTGCCGCGCAACAGCATCCTGTCGGGCGATGCGCTGCTGCGTCTGCAGAGCCTGCCGGGCGGATCAGTGGACTGCGTCGTGACCAGTCCGCCGTACTTCGCGCTGCGGGACTACGGCGTCCCGGGGCAGCTCGGCGCTGAAGCCGATGTGCAGGCCTGGGTGACAAACCTGCGATCGGTGCTGCGCGAGATCGCCCGGGTGCTGGTGCCGGGCGGCACGGTGTGGCTGAACGTCGGGGACTCGTTCAGCCGGGGGAACCGCTGGGGCGCAGAGGCCAAGTCGCTGCTGCTCGGACCAGAGCGACTGCTGGTCGGGTTGGCCGATGACGGCTGGATCGTGCGCAACAAGATCGTCTGGGCCAAGACGAATCCGATGCCGAGCAGTGTGCGCGATCGGTTGGCCATGAGCTGGGAGCCGGTGTTCCTGCTGACCCGGTCACGGGCGTACCTCTTCGACCTCGATGCGGTGCGGGTGCCGCACAGCGCCCGGGCTAAGGGGCGCGCAGGCCGCTGGCCCCTGGGTGGTGGGGCGACCGGTGGGCGGGACCGTTGGCCGGGGATCAGGGCGGGCTGGAGGCCTTGAAAGCCGAGGGGCTGCAGGGGCACCCGCTCGGCAAGAACCCCGGCGACGTCTGGCGGTGGCCACCAGCAACTTCCGGGGGGCGCACTTTGCGACCTTCCCGGAAGCCCTGGTGCGGCCGATGGTGACGGCGGGCTGTCCAATCTGGACCTGCAGCCATTGCCAGCGAGCCTGGGTGCGGCAGCCGGTGCAGCGCAGCCTGGGGCATCTGGCAGTGCTCGGGGAACTGCGTCCGGGGTGTGGTTGCCGGGCGGAGCGGCGACCGGGAGTGGTGCTGATCCGTTCCTGGGTGCGGGCACGGTGGCGGTCGTTGCCGAGGCGCTCGGGCGGGACTGGGTGGGGATCGAACTTAACCCGGCGTTCGTGACGCTGGCCCATGAGCGGCTGGACGCCGCCCGACAACGGCAGGCGCGAAAGGAGAACAACGAGAACGGAAAGGAGGTGATGCATGGGTGAACGAGAACCGTGGACGGAAGCGGAGGGTGGGCCGGCGCGGGAGCCGGAGACGGGCGAGCGGGGCGAGCGGTCCGTGGGGTTGCGGCCCCGGATCTACGTGGCCAGCCTGGCCGACTACAACGCTGGACGGCTGCATGGCGCTTGGGTGGATGCCGCCGCAGAACCGGAGGATGTGCGGGCGGCGATCGCAGGGGTACTGGGCTCGTCCGGGGAACCGGGAGCTGAAGAGTGGGCCATCCACGACTACGACGAGTTTGGTGGTATCCCGCTCGGTGAGTACCAGTCAGTGGAGACGGTCACGGCGCTGGCCCGAGGGCTGGTGGCGCACGGCGAGGCTTTCGGGGCCTACGTCGCGCTGGTCGGGGTGGCACATGCCGAGGAGCGCGGCTTCATGGAGCACTACCGGGGCTGGTGGCAGACCGCCGAGGCCTACGCCGAGAACCTGTTGGACGAGTGGGGAGCAACGGAAGCACTGGCCGCATTGCCGGAGTGGCTGCATGGGTACGTCCAGCTGCAGGTGGCGGGCTTCGCCCACGACCTGGAGTACGGCGGGACCGTCACGTATATGGCGGGGAATGGGGGTGTCTATGTCTTCGAGAATGCTTAAGCAGTGCGACAAGAATGTGCGGGGTGAGCGGATGCAGTTCCCGTGCTTGATGGATTGGCGTCCTCTAATGGATTTGAGTCACAGGTCGGGGGTGGACCATTTCGTCGTTGCTTTGACGCAACAAAAGAGCGACAATGGAGTGGTTAAGACACAAGCAGGAGTTGTAGATGAACAATGCAGAAGAATTAGGCCAGATGATCGCTGCGCGGCGGCGCGCATTGGGGTGGACCCTGGAGACGCTGGCCGAGGCGGCGGGATTGAATCGGTCATCAGTGATGCGGCTGGAACAAGGCCGGTTTGCATCGCCATCACCAGAAGCGCTGAGCGGGCTGGCGGGTGCGCTTGGCTTGGCAGCAGCCGACCTGTTCGCGGTGGCCGGCTACAGCACACCACAGGATGTGCCCACGCTGCGGCCGTACTTGCGGGCGAAATACGGGGTGCTGCCGGAATCGGCGATTGCCGAGGTCGAGGCCTACCTGACTGCCGTGGCCGCCCAATACGGCGGAGTAGCTGCAGGCGGACCGCTCAATGGCGAGGACGAGCAGCCAGAGGAACCAGTGCGCAGATGAAGGTGATGCTCGGAGGGATTGGGAAGCTGGCGCTTCCCTCGCCACCGGGCAACCGAGTAACGAGAAAGGAGGGTAGGAATATGCGAACAACAACCAGAACGAGGAGAGGAGGACACCTCCACGGAACAGCGGACGGGCGGCGGCTGGCCACCGCACGGGGCGCCGGGAATGGTGAGCGTGGGGTGCTGGCCGTGCTGCGGGCGCTCTGCCCCCGGCGCAGCTTGGGGATCCAGGAAGCGGCCATCGTGGCCGAACTGCAGGCCAACCGGCTGCTGGAACTCGCAGGGCTGCAGGGACCGCCGACACCAGAGGCCTTGATCACCGAGCTGCCGCGCCACGTGGTGCGCAGTGACGTCGATCTGCCGGTGTCCGGCAGCGCCCAGTGGGTCAACGGCCGCTGGCTGATCAGTGTCTGCGGCAGTGAGCCGCTCGAACGGCAACGGTTCAGCTTGGCGCACGAGTTCAAGCACACACTGGATCACCGCTTCGCCGGAGTCCTCTACCGAGAACCGGGGCAACGTGTCGGCCGAGGAACAGGTCGAGCTGGCCGCCGACATGTTCGCGGCCTGCCTGCTGATGCCCCGCATGTGGGTCAAGCGGGCCTGGGGCGAGGGCCACCAGAGCCTCGGCGAGCTGGCGGATCTGTTCCAGGTGTCGGCTCCGGCGATGAGCCGACGGCTGGCGGCCTTGGGGCTGCGCGAGACACCGCAGCGCTGCGCCAATCGGCGCGAGGATGACCACAGACGACCGGGCCGGTCCGGGGTGCACACGGTGGAGGTAGCGGCGTGAACGAAGCGACCGAGCGACAGCCGGTGCGTGGCGTCGGACGGGGAGAGCGGATCACCGCTCCCCCACTGACGGTGGTCGAGGATGGCATGACACCCGCTGGCGGCCAGGGCACCGGTGCTGGTGAGCCAACACCGCAGCGGCGAGCGGTGATCTATGTGCGGGTCAGTACCAAGGAACAGGCCGAACGTGATGGCGACCCGGAGGGGTACTCCATCCCGGCGCAGCGGGAAGCCTGCATGCGCCGGGCGGCGGCGCTGGATGCGGTAGTGGTTGGTGAGTACGTCGACCGGGGCGAGAGTGCACGGTCAGCGGCCCGGCCCCAGCTGCAGAAGATGCTGGCCGAGGTGGCTACCGCACCAGTGGACTTCGTAATCGTGCACAAGGTGGACCGCTTGGCACGCAACCGAATGGATGACGTCACCATCACTGCCAGCATCAAGGCGGCGGGGGCGCAGTTGGTGTCGGTCACCGAGAACATTGACGAGACACCCTCCGGGCTGTTGCTGCACGGGATCATGAGCTCGATCGCGGAGTTCTACTCCCGGAACTTGGCGAACGAGGTCATCAAGGGCACGCAGCAGAAGGTGGCATCGGGCGGCACGGCGTCGCTGGCACCGATCGGCTACCGCAACGTCCGCAAGCTGGTCGAGGGCCGAGAGACACGGACGGTGGAACTGGACCCGGAGCGGGCGCCACTGATCCGGTGGGCGTTCGAGGCCTACGCCACCGGGGACTGGACCTTGAGCCGACTGGCTGCTGAGCTGGAGGCCCGGGGACTGACGCAGCGGCCTTCGGCCAAGCGCGCCGCCCGGCCGCTGAACGCCAAGAAGCTTGGGGTGGTCCTGCACAACCGGTACTACATCGGCATCGTGACCTGGCGGAAGATGGAACACCCGGGCAAGCACGAACCGCTGATCAGTGCGGCGGTCTTCGACCGGGTGCAGACGGTGCTCGCGGCGCACCGTCAGTCTGGGGAACGGGCCTACCGGAACCATCACTACCTGGCAGGGTCACTGCGCTGTGCGCGGTGTGACTCGAAGCTGATCTTTGGAGAGTCTCGGGGCCGGCTCGGAGTCTGCTACCAGTACTTCTTCTGCTACGGGCGGCACACCCTGAAGAACGGATGTGACCTGCCGTTCCTGCCGGTGGAGCTGGTGGAAGACGTGGTCACCGGGCATTGGCGGTTCGAGCACATTGCCGAGGAGACCATCACCCGGCTGCAGGCTGCAGTGCTGGAGGACCTGGGCGTGCATGAGGCCGCCACCGAACAGGAACGGCACCGGATCAGTGAGCGGGTGCATGCCCTGAAGCGAGAGCGCTACAAGTGGGCCGACAAGGCCATGAGCGGGGCCATACCGGACGACATTGCCGTCGAGAAGCAGCAGGAGCTGGGCGAGCGGCTCAGCGTGCTGGAGGGTCAGCTTGAGGGCCTGGTCCTGGTGCAGCTCGATACCCGGGAGAACATCCGGCGAGCGCTGGACTACGCCGGGAGCCTGGCCCAGGGGTACGAGAGCGCAGGGGCGGCCACCCGTCGGGGGTTCAACCAGGCCTGGTGGGAGGCGCTGTACCTCGATGCCGAGGATGACACCCGTCGGCCTCGGGTGGCCCGGGCAGAGCGGACGGAGTTCGGGGAGGCCGTGGTCACGGCCACGGTCGTCGGTGGTGCTGAGGAGAGCGGAGCGGCAACGGACGGGGCTGGGCTGGGGGATGGCGCCCCGCGCAATGCGAGCGATATGGGGCCTGGCGCGTTGCTGGGGCCAGGGCACGAAGACGAGAGCGGTCTGGACCGGCACGGGGTGTTTTAGCAGGTGTTGGGCGACGAATGGGGTGCTGACACAGAACGACGCCGCAGCTTGCGCTTCAGCCTCCTTTTCTTGTGTCGGGGGATTTCCCTAAGATCGCCACTTGGGTGGAGCTGAGGGGACTCGAACCCCTGACCCCCTCGATGCGAACGAGGTGCGCTACCAGACTGCGCCACAGCCCCAAGGCCCGGACAGGCTAGCACTTGGTGGCCCACCCTTCCGAATCAGATCCGAGCCACCCGCCCCAGCGCATTCAGCCGGCGTGCCTGACGTGACACTCCAGGCAAGTTGCATATTGCGCAACTTAGTGCGCATAAAGATACAAAAGTCTTGACACAGACAGTGACCCAGGTCACGCTCGTGAGTAGGCGCAATCATCCCACCGACGCGAAACCCGTTCTCGCGGCATCGTTCCGCCCGCGCCGTCCTGGTCCGGTCAACCCTGCCAAGGGGGACGCAGATGTCCAGTACCGCCGAGGAATCCCGCCCCGCTCCGACGGCCCAGACAGCCGCTGCGGAGCACGACATCACCACCCGCCCGAGCGTGGATCGCTACGTCTTCGGGATCGCCGCCGCCATCTCTCTGCTCTTCCTCGTCTCGGGCGCCATCGACCCCGACGGCCTGGCCGATGCGACCAGCGGCATCCTGAGCTGGATCACGGGGTCCTTCGGCTGGCTCTTCGTCCTGTCGAGCGCCTTCTTCGTCATCTTCTCCGCCTACCTCGCACTCACGCGGTACGGCAACATCAAGCTCGGCAAAGACGAGGACGAACCCGAGTTCTCGACCTTCTCGTGGGTCTCGATGATGTTCGCCACCGGCATGGGCATCGGCCTGATGTTCTACGGCGTCGCCGAGCCGCTCACCCACCTCAACACTCCCCCGCTCGGCCTGGCCGAGCCGGCCAGCGGCGAGGGCGCGCGGCTCGCGATGGAGTACACCTACTTCCACTGGGGCTTCCACCCCTGGGCGATGTACGCCGTCATCGGCCTGTCGATCGCCTACTTCGCCTACCGCAAGGACCGCGGCAACCTGATCTCCGCCACCTTCCACCCCCTGATCGGCGACCGCGCCAACGGGCCGGCCGGCAAGGCGATCGACATCGTCGCCATCTTTGCCACCCTGTTCGGATCGGCCACCTCGCTCGGTCTGGGCGCACTGCAGATCACCGGCGGCCTGGGTGAGGTATTCGGCACCAAGACCGACAGCAAGGTCGCCGCGGTCTCGGTGATCGCCGTCCTGACCGTCTGCTTCGTGCTGTCGGCGATCAGCGGCATCGACAAGGGCATCAAGTGGCTCTCGAACGCCAACGCCGTGGCCGCCGCCCTGCTCGTCTTCTTCCTGTTCGTCGTCGGGCCCACCGTGTTCATCCTCAGCACGTTCACCGAGTCGATGGGCGCCTACCTCACCACCCTGCCCACCATGAGCTTCAGGACCGGAGCGTTCGGCGGTGGCGACTGGATCAGCGGCTGGACGATCTTCTACTGGGCCTGGTGGATCTCGTGGACGCCCTTCGTCGGCATGTTCATCGCCCGCATCTCCAAGGGCCGCACCATCCGCCAGTTCGTCATCTTCGTGATCCTGGTACCGAGCCTGGTCTCGTTCGCCTGGTTCGCGATCCTCGGCGGCGCAGCGTTCGACCTGCAGCTCAACCAGAAGGTCGACATGGCCGGTGAGCTGAAGACCGGCCTGGAGAACGCCCTGTTCTTCACGCTGCGCGAGTTCCCGGCCTCCGGGGTGACCGTCGTCCTGGCGATCTTCCTCATCGCGATCTTCTTCATCACCGGCGCCGACAGTGCCTCGATCGTGATGGGCATGCTGAGCCAGCGCGGCACCGAACACCCGAACCGGACGCTCACCGTGTTCTGGGGCGTGGCCACGGGCGCCGTCGCCGGCGTGCTCCTGGTGGCCGGGGGACTACAGGCACTGCAGACCCTGGTGATCATCGTCGCCGGGCCGTTCCTGTTGATCCTGCTCGGGTTGTGTCTGTCACTGGTGAAATCCCTGCGGGCGGAGTCGTTCGAGGCGACCTTGCGACCCAAGGTGCGCAAGGCCGTCATCCACGCCGAGAAGTTCCCGAACGACTGACGGACGCCGCGGCGCCCCACTCCCCCCCGGGGCGTCGCGGCTCGTCCGGAGGACCGATCAGAGCGATCAGTCCTCACAACCGTCCTTGCCGCTCAGATGCAGCCTCCTGCGGTCACTTCCGGACTCCTGCGGTCACTTCCGGCCGATCTGTGGACACTTTCAACCACTGACATCGTTGTCAACCGACCAGAAGTGACCGCACTCAGGAGTCGGGTCAGGCGGGGGTCAGGTCAGGCGGGGGCCAGGTCAGGTGAGGGCCAGGTCAGGTGAGAGTCGGGTCAGGCCAGGCGAGCCACTCGGAAGCCCATGACCTGCAGCTCGGACGGCACTCAGCCGTTGGCGGCGCGCCGACGGGCCAGGAAGACATCCAGGTCGTCGGCCCAGGTGTGCTCGACCTCCCACGGCCGCAACTCACCGGAGGCCGCAGCGACCCGCGGCTCGGGCGTCTCGGCAACCGGCGCGGGCCGCTCCACCGCCTGGGGCGTGGTGGCCGAGGTGATGAGCGACTCGGCGTCCGCCGGGTCGACCAGGGGCGGTGGGTCGGCCCGGTGCACCACCGGCTTGAGCATGTAGGTCGGCCGCGGCACCGGCACCGGGGTCCAGGTGTCGCCAACCGGTCCGGTCGTCGCGGCAGCCGCCGCTGCCGCCGCAGCGATGGCGTCCAGGTCGAGCCGATCGGTCGAGGCATCCGTCTCGTCGTGCACCGACCGCGCCGATGGCACCGACGAACCCGAGGACGCCGCCACGGTCGAGCGCTCCTGCCGCGGCACCGCACCCGCGGCCCGAGGACGACGCACCGCCGTCCGTTGCTGGGCCGCCACCACGCCCATGGCCACCCGGCGGGCCTGCACCCGGCGCCGGCTCACGCGACGCCGCCCGGTCGCCACCAGCACCAGGACATCGACGAGCAGCAGCCCCGTGGCGGGGACCGCCACCCAGGCCGGCACCTGCGGCAGGGCCGCGACGGCCCACGACGTCAGCGCGAACACCGTCAGCGTGGCCAGCACCCGGGCACGTCGCCCGGCGGCGCTCACCCGCGGTGAGGCGGCAGCGCGAACCGCACGCGTGAACCCGGACGCCGCGTGGGGCTCCGACAGACCCGGCCCGCGACCCGCGGTGATCACCGGCGTATCACCCCGGCCACGGGGCGAGGCGTTCAGTAACGGGGCCGACGACGGCGTACCGGTCGAGGCCGGCCGCGTCTCACGCCGCGCGAGCATCCTCATGTGCTCAGAGTCACGATCCGCCCCACGAGAGTGCCCCAGGGCCTCGCGGCTCGATACCCACAGTGGCAGGAGAATGGCAGCCCACACCGCGATGATCGCGACGAAGACGAGGGAGCTGGGCTGCACGATAGGCAAACGTAAGCTGCCGTGAGGGTGACCTCACGCACCGTCAGCGGTGTGTCGCTGCAGAGTCTGGTGGTAACTGCTGTGACTGGCGTGACAGGACGGACGACTGGCGAGGATCGACACCCAACCCACCGGACAGCCCCTCCGCCTGACGGTCCTCCATCAAGGTCCGCCACCGCGGCATCAGACCGTCGGGAACCTCCTCCCGCGTGAGGGCGAAGGTGGCGTGATCGCGCCAGTCACCGTCGATGTGCAGGAACCGTCGGCGAATGCCCTCGGGCCGAAATCCGAGCTTCTGCGCCACCCGCAGACTGGCCTGATTCTCGGGCCGGATGTTGACCTCGACCCGATGCAGCCCCACGGTGAAGAAGCAGTGATCGGCAGCCAGCGCCACCGCCGTCGGGATCACCCCGCGGCCGGCCACGGATCGATCGACCCAGTACCCGATATGGCCCGAACGCAATGAGCCCCAAGTGATTCCGGCAACGGTGAGCTGCCCGACCAGCTCGCCATCGAGGATCACGGCGAAGGGCAGCATGCGCCCCGCCTTGGCCTCACGCGTGAAGGCCCGCACCATCTGCGTGAAGCTCGGCGCCGCCTCACCGGCTTCCGGGTGAGTCGCCTCCCAGGGGGCGAGCCAGGCGATGTTGGTCGAGCGGACGGCGCGCCACCGCTTGGCGTCCCGGCGACGCAGCGGTCGCAGGCTCACCGGCCCCTCCCTGAGCTCCACCGGCCAGGGGCGCCGGCCGGTGGGGAATGCGTCAACCACGGCCTCGCCCCTGTCCACGGTGATCGTCGTCCATACGTAGCAGTGTGTCACCCCCCTGGTACGCGACGCCCCGCCAGCCCGCCTGAACCGAACAGGCGATCGAGGCACCCGACCGGCCCGCGATTACTACACGTGGGGGAACTCTGGAGAACACCCTGGTCACAGGGCGTAACCCTTCCTACGATTTCACTCTGAGTAACCGATCAGCTGGACCTGGATGTACCTCCCGAAGCTGGACGAAGGGTGACGATGTACCGCCTGCCTTCCCCCACCACCGCCATCAGAATGGCGGTCGCCGCGGCGATCGTGATCGCTCCGCTGTCGCTCATGTCCCCCGCCTCGGCCGACATCCTCGGCGGCGGTCCGGTCAGCGCCGCACCCAAGGGGGGCGTGCCGGTCGTCACCGGAGTGGTGCTCCCTCGCCCCGACGGCCGGGACGGCAGCCGCGCCGACAAGGCGCTCGCCTCGTGCCTGGACATCAAGCTGTCCTACCCCAGCGCCCCGAGCGGCCTGTACTGGCTCTACACCCCGAGCATGGCCGCACCGGACCAGTTCTACTGCGACATGACCACGGACGGCGGCGGCTGGGTGCTCATCGGTCGCGGCCGTGAGGGCTGGTCGTTCCTGGAGGAGGGCCAGGGCAGCAGCGCCGAGGTGGCCGCCACGATCACCGGCACCGCGGCCTTCGCTCCCAAGCACCTCGACGGCACCACCGTGCGCGGCCTGCTCAACGGCGCCGCCGTCCAGACCCTCCCGGACGGCCTGCGGGTGCGCCGGGCCGCCACGGCCACCGCCAGCCTCTGGCAGGAGGTGCGGCTCTACCCGAGCCGGTTCGGCGACTGGCGCTGGGCCCTGGGCGCCACCTACCCGCTGACCAAGGCGACCTACAACGGGGTGGCCGTTGCCGGCGGCTGGACCGTCTCCAACGGCGCCGACACGCTGCGCGGCAACACCATGCGCACCAGCAAGCGGATCTCGAACACCTTCCTGCCCGGATTCGGCTACGGCTCGCAGGTCATCGGGACCAAGTCGGCCACCACCTACATGTGGTCGGCCACCAACGCCGGCTGGGCGATTCCGTTCGCCCAGCTCTACCTGCGCCCGAACGTGCGCTGGGACACCCTCACCTGGCCGTCGGTGGCCGCCGGGCTGCCGTCGAGCACCGTGCGCCGCACCGCCTCCAATCTCGCCGCCGCGCAACCGGCCGGCGTGAGCGGTCTGGCCAACGGGTTCACCACCGAGCGCGACACCGAGGTGCGGGCACTGGCCCAGATCGGCTCGACGATGTTCGTCGGCGGCAACTTCGCCAAGGTCGACGACTACGTGGCCAAGACCTCCACGCCGCAGAAGTACCTGGCCGCCTTCGACGTGACCACCGGCGCCTGGATCCCCGGGTTCCGGCCGGTGCTCAACGGCAAGGTCAATGCCCTCGTCGCCCTGCCGAACGGTGGCCTGGCCGTCGGCGGCGAGTTCACCACGGTCAACGGGGTCGCTCGGGCCGGGCTGGTGGCACTCGACCCGGTCACCGGTCAGGCCGATCCCGGATTCACCAGTGCCGTCGAGCTGCGGGCCAACGGAGTGACCTCACCCGGCACCGTGACCGCGATGGACCTGAGCGGCACCACGCTCTACCTCGGCGGCAGCTTCAGCCACCTCTCGGGCGGCGGGGCCGGATTCAGCTACCTCAAGCGGGCCGCTCGCCTCGATGCCGCCACCGGCCGACCGGACGCCGCGTGGAACCCCGCCTTCGACGGGACGCCGATCTTCGTCGAGCTGAGCGCCGCGGGCGACCGCGCCTACTACGGCGGATTCATGGCGACGATGAACGACGGCGCGACCCCTGCCTACCGGTTCACGGTCGTGTCCACCGGCGCGAGCGCCGTCCCGGTTCCCGGACTGGCGAAGTTCGTGCCCAGCACCGCGACCGGTAACCCGTACCAGCAGACCGGAATCGAGGTCGGTGACCGGTTCTGGCTGGGCGGATCGGAGCACGCGTTCTTCGTCTACAACCGGCCGACGTTCGCACTGCTGCGGGGCAACGTCACCCAGAACGACAACGGGGGCGGCGGGGACTTCCAGTCCTCGGCGGCCGACCAGGATGTGGTCTACGGGTCCTGCCACTGCATCCTGTCGCACAACTACGGCGGCGCGACGACCTGGCCGGTGCCGAACAACTTCGACAATGTCGAGGGCCTGCGTTACATCGGCGCCTACGACGCCACCACCGGACGCATGATCGGCAGCTTCCAGCCCCAGATGGAGACGCGTGCGGTCCGCGGTCCCTGGGCGATGACGGTCGACACCAACGGCGTGCTCTGGGCCGGTGGCGACACCACCCGCACCAAGGTGGCCAGCACCACCTGGCAGACCTCCGGTGGCTTCTCGCGCTTCCCCCGGGTCGACACCGTCGCCCCGGCGACGCCGGCCTCGCCCAGCGTGACCGACAACGGCGACGGCACCGTGACCGTGGCCTGGTCGGCCGCCGAGACCGGACTGCGGTTCCAGGTCTACCGGGGCGACCAGGTGGTCTGGAGCGGCACCAACTGGAAGGCGACGCTGCCGGCGGTGCCCGGCGCGGCCTATGCGTTGCGGGCCACCGACAAGGCCGGTAACACCAGTGCCACCACGGCTCAGGTGATGGCCCCCTAGCCATCACCTGCGATCGGGCCACCCGTCGGGGTGGCCCGGTATCGCCCCCGGGTCCGGGGGGAGGAGGCTGCCCGGCGCGCTGACCCTGAGCGCGCCGGGCAGCGCCGTTGGCCCACCCTCACGCCGATCAGGGTGTCCCGTGGCTCAGGACGGGGTGGGGTGGTCGCCGCCGCGCACCTGATCGACGGCATGCGGCAGGACGGCGCGCAGCACCGCGATCCCGTCCCGGCAGCCTCCCGGTGAGCCGGGCAGGTTGACGATCAGCGTGGACGACGCCAGCCCGGCCACCCCGCGCGACAGGGCAGCCGTCGCGATCCCCGCCGAAACCCCTTGCGCCCGAATGGCCTCAGCGATACCAGGCACCTCACGGTCGATCACCGATCGGGTGGCCTCGGGGGTGCGGTCGGTCGGCGAGAGCCCGGTGCCACCGGTGGTCAGCACCACCGCGTAACCGGCGACCACCGCCGCCCGCAAGGCCTGCGCGACGGGCTCGCCGTCCGGCACCACCTGCGGACCGTCGACCGCGAATCCCAGCTCACGCAGGCCCTCGACCAGGATCGGGCCACCGCGGTCGGCGTAGACCCCGGCCGCCGCCCGGTTGGACGCCGTGATCACCAGCGCCCGGGACGGGACGGTGCCGTCCGGGGCACTCACTCGGCCCGCCAGTCGCCGGAACGCCCACCGCTCTTGGCGATCACCCGCACGTCGGTGATCCGCGCCTGCTTGTCGACCGCCTTGACCATGTCGACCAGGGCGAGCGCAGCCACCACCACGCTGGTCAGGGCCTCCATCTCGACCCCGGTGCGGTCGGCCGTGCGCACCGTCGCGACGATGTCGACCCCCTCGTCGGTCACCGTCAGCTCGACCGAGACCCCGTGCACCGCAACGGGATGCGCCAACGGGACCAGCTCGGGCGTGCGCTTGGCCGCCTGCAGTCCGGCGATCCTTGCCACCGCCAGGGCATCACCCTTCGGCACACCGTCGCCCCGCAGCAACGCCACCACCGCGGGCGAACAGAGCACCCGACCGGCGGCGCTGGCCTCACGAGCTGTCACCGGCTTGGCCGAGACGTCGACCATGCGGGCCTGGCCCCGCGAGTCGACATGGGTCAGCCCCCGCGGCTGCGCCGCCGCGCCGGCCGGCCCGGCCTCTGTCGCGTTCATCGCTGAACCCTTTCCAGCACAAGGCATTCCACGAGATCGCCGATCTCGACCCGGGTGACGTCCTCGGGGACAACGGCCAAACAGGTGGCCTCGGCGAGATCGGCCACCAGATGGGATCCCTGCGCCCCCACCGGACGCACCGTCGCCACGTCGGCCATCCCCGCCACCTCGGCATGCCCGGGCGAACCCTCACCCTCCGACAGCACGGCTCGGACGAACTGCCGCTTGCCGGCGGGCGACGACCAGGCCACCGCGGCCCGCGCCGTCCGCCGCGGCCGGTGCACATCGGGCTCACCCAGCAGGGTGCGCAGCATCGGCCGCCCGAACACCTCGAACGAGACCATCGAGCTCACCGGGTTGCCCGGCAACGTCAGCACCGCGGTACCCGGCCCGTAGCGGCCGGCCCCCTGGGGCATGCCCGGCTGCATCGCCACCTTGCCGAACCACATCGAGGCGCTGCTCGACAGCACGGCCTTGACGGGGTCGTAGGCCCCCGCCGACACCCCGCCGCTGGTGATGACGAGATCGGCATCGGCGCACGCGGCGTCCAGCGCGGCACGGACGTCGGCCTCGTCGTCACCGACGAAACCCGCATAGCGCGCCTGCGCGCCCAGATCGGTGGCGGCGGCGACCAGCGCATACCCGTTGGAGTCGTAGATCTGCCCGAACCCCAGCTCGCCGCCGGGGGGCACCAACTCGCTGCCGGTCGAGACCACCACCACCCGCGGCGCGGGATGCACCGGCACCCGGTCGAGGCCCACCGCCGCGAGCAGCCCGATGTCGCGGGCCGTCAGGCGGGTCCCGGCGGTCAGCAGCAGCTCTCCCCGCGTGACGTCCTCGCCCGGGTGGCGCACGAACTGGCCGGGCTGCGGCGCCTGCCGGATGGTCACCGTGGTGGTCCCGGCATCGGTCCACTCCACCGGCACGATCGCCTCGGTGCCGGCCGGAACCGGCGCACCCGTCATGACGCGCACCACCGTGCCCGGCGCCATGCTCAGCGGGGCGCTCGGTCCGGCCGCCACATCGGCCACCACGGGCAGCACGACGGGCGTCTGCTCACCGGCGCCCGCGACGTCCTCGCAGCGGACCGCGTAGCCGTCCATCGCCGAGTTGGCGAACGCCGGCAGATCCAGCCCGGACGTGACGTCCTGCGCGAGCAGCAGACCACGGGCAGCCAGCAGCTCGACCTCACGGGGTGCGAGCAACTCCACCAGAGCCAGGCACCTGGCCAGGTGCTCCTCGACGGCAATCATCGGGTCAGCCTACGGCGAGGCCCCATGATCACAACCGCCCATGATCACCGTTGGATCGCAGTTTGCTCCGGTTGAACCGGGGGAAACTGCGATCCAACGGTGATCATGGGCGAGGGGTGGGTGGGCGAGGGGTGGCTAGGTCAGTCCTCCAGCTTCGCCACGTACCCCTTCAGCCAGGTGCGCAGGTCGGCGCCCAGATCGGGGTGGTCACAGGCGATCTGGACGACGGCCTTGAGGTAGTCGAGCCGGTCGCCGGTGTCGTATCGCCGGCCGCGGAAGATCACGCCGTAGACGCCACCGCCCTCGCCCTCGGCGTCGGTCAGGGTCTGCAACGCGTCGGTCAGCTGGATCTCGCCACCGCGACCGGGAGCCGTCGTGGCCAGGACGTCGAAGATCCGCGGGTGCAGCACGTACCGGCCGATCACGGCCAGGTTGCTGGGGGCATCGGCCGCGTCCGGCTTCTCGACCATGCCGGTGACCTTGACGACATCGTCCTGATCGGTGGTCTCGACCGCGGCGCAGCCATAGAGGTGGATCTGCTCGCGGGGCACCTCCATCAGGGCCACCACCGAGGCGCGGCTGCGCCGCTGGACCTCGATCATGCGCGAGAGCAACGGGTCACGCACGTCGATCAGGTCGTCACCCAAGAGCACCGCGAAGGGGCTGTTGCCCACGTGGTTGGCCGCACACATCACCGCGTGCCCGAGACCGCGCGGGTCACCCTGGCGCACGTAGTGCACGTCGGCGAGCACGTTGGACTTGCGGACCCGGGCCAGCCGATTGAGGTCTCCCTTGGCCTGCAACGCCTCTTCGAGCTCCCAGGCGCGGTCGAAGTGGTTCTCGAGCGAGCTCTTGTTCCGCCCGGTGATCATCAGGACGTCGGACAGGCCGGCCGCGACCGCCTCTTCGACGACGTACTGGATGGCCGGCTTGTCGACGACCGGCAGCATCTCCTTGGGAGTCGCCTTGGTCGCCGGCAGGAAGCGGGTCCCCAGGCCCGCCGCCGGGATCACGGCCTTGGTCACGGCCGGCCCGAGCCCCGCCTGCGCGGCGACGTTGGTGGCGGCCGCCACGCTGCTGATCACGTCTGTCATGTCCACTCCCCTGGCGTATGCCCACGTCATCCACGGGAGACGGCCCGAGCCGTCCCCTGCGGCCCCCGGCCGATTGTCGGTGTCACCCGGCGGAACACCATCGCGCAGGGTGTCGGCCCGAGTCGTCGTACGACGCGCGGGCGCTGCCCCATTCTTACCGTGAACCGATGATGTGTGCCGGTTGTGTCTGGTGATCGGCGCGATGACGCCGCTCACGGTTGGTTCATCTCGCTTTCGGCACCCGCGGACGCGAGCTGGAGCGCTCGGCGGACCCGGTGGCCGGGTCGGAGGACAACGCCGGGCCGGACGGCGCCGACGTCCCCGATGACCGGGACGACGTCGACGGCCCGGACGACGTGCCTCCGGCGCCCGGCAGCGTACCGGGGTGTCCACCGGGGGTGATCTCCGCCACGCGCCAGCAGTTTCGGCCGGCGCTCTTGGCGGCGTAGAGCGCCACGTCGGCGGCGTGCAACACGTCGCCGGCGCTGTCGGCGTGCTCGGGATAGGTCGCGATCCCGATCGACACCGTCACCGGCATGCTGCGGCCGGTACTCAGACCCGAGCCGGCGCTCTCGGTGAACGGCTCGGCCCGTACCCGTTGCAGCACCCGGCGGGCCACGGCCTCGGCACCCGTCGTGCCGGTCTCGGGCAACACGACGGCGAACTCCTCCCCACCTCGGCGCGCCACCAGGTCGACCTCGCGCAGGCACCGGCGCAGCCGCACGGCGAACTCGCGCAGCACGGCGTCACCGAAGGCATGACCCATCGTGTCGTTGACCTGCTTGAAGTGGTCGAGGTCGAGCATCAGCACCGACAGGGTGCGACCGAAGCGATGGGCCCGCTCCACCTCGTGGGCCAGTGTCGCGGTCAAGTGGCGCACGTTGGCCGCACCGGTCAGCGCGTCGGTGATCGACATGCGTTGCGCGTCCGCGTGTTCGTGCACGTTGGCCACCGCGATCCCGGCGTGGCCGCCGATGGTCGTCACCGCGATGACGGCCGCCGGATCCACGGCCCCCGAGCGCCGGGCGATCGCGACCACGCCCTGCACCTGGGCGCCGCGACGCATCGGGACGGCGAGTGCCCCACCGGCCAGCGGGGCCAGGTCGGTCGCGCACTCGGTGCCGGTGGCCGCGGCCTGCAGGGCCAGGTCACCCAACTGCTCGAGGACCTCGCCCAGCCATGCCGGCTGCTCGCCGTCCCGGGCCACGCTGACCCGCTCGGCCAGGCCACTGGAATCGCCCACCAGCACCGTCGCGACCGCAGCGTCCCCGGCGCGGCGCGCCGACTCGGCCACCGTGCGCAACAGGGCGTCGAGGTTGTGGGTGTTGGCCAGGGCCTCCCCGACCTGGGTGAACGAATCCGCCAGGGCGTCACGATGGTGTTCCAAGTCGGCGATGCTCGCCTCGAGCCGATCGGCCATGGCATCGATCGCGGTCCCCAGCTGGCCGATCTCGTGCGATCCGCTCACCCTCGAGCGCGCCCGCAGGTCCCCGGCGCCCAGCCGCCGGGCGGTCTCGGTCAGGACGTCGAGTGGCCGGGTCAGCCGCCCGGCGAGCACGATCAATGCCACGGCGAGCGCACCGGTGCACCCCAGCAGGAGGACGAGCCGCAGCGTCCCGGGGCGACCGGCGGCATCGGGAGCCAGCACCAGGACGGCATAGGGCAGCTCCGAGGTGGCCTCGCGCCGCTGATAGCGCACTCCGCTGACGACTCCCTGTGCCCGGCCCGCCGCGGACTCGAGCACGGCCCCGAGATCGGGTTCGGACCCCTCCGCCGGGGCCAGGGCGATCACCCACCAGCCACCGGACGCCGTCCGGGCCGAGGGGTTGACCCCGCGCGCCAGCAGGGCGAGCGACTCGGTGAGCCCGAGCTGCCGGCCCAGTCCGGCCAAGGTCCGGTCCGTCAGCACCGTGGTGGCGTTCACCACACCGACCTGGACACCGGAGGCGTCGGTGATCGCGACGGCGCGGGTCAGCAGGGCGGGCGGACCGGTCACCGAGTCCCCGGGCGGATCGGCGCACGAGGCGCCCACCGGCAGTGGCGCGACCAGGGTCTCGGGCATCGCCCCGGCGATCAGGGTGTCCCCCGACCAGACCGCCAGTCGGACACCGGGCGCCTCGACGGTCGTGCTGCTCGGGGTCGTGCTCCGCGAGGCCGAGGCGGCCAGCGCTGCCCGGGCCACCTGGGCGTCCAGCCCGGCCCGATGCGACAGCTGCTCGGCCAGGGCGCGGGCATCGTGGTCGAGGACCAGGCACTGCTGGGCGAGGACCGCGGCGAGCGCCGCATGAGCCCGGGCGAGCTCGGCGTCCTGGGAGTTCGCCGCCGATCGCGGTACCAGCACGGTCAGCACGAGGCCCGCCGCCACCACCGGCCCGATCATCACCCCGGCAAGCACCATGCCCAGGCGTGCCCGAAGGGTCACCCACCCCGCCCTTCCGGCGCCGGCTCGTTCCCGGACGCCCGCCAACCCGTGCACTTCTCCGTAGTCGAATGGTGGCACGTAGTAACCAACGACATCCAACCGGGCATGTGCCTCGAGGGTGAGGCGAATCCTTCGATTCCCTCCCGAAGATCTTCATCCCGTCCCCGTGCACGGCCCTGTCGAGTTGGTTGTCCTGCCCGACTGGAGCAGGATGGGCCCTGATCGATTGGGCTCGCTCCGAAGGGAGGCCGCCATCGTCACGACCGCCGTTCAGCCCGGCACCATCGACCAGGAACCCGACCCCGTCGCGGCCAAGGCCGCCTTGCGTACCCGCATTCGCGCCGAGCGTCGGCGCCGACCGCCGGCCGAACGCGAAGCGGACGCGCTGGCGCTGGCCGCCGTCGTCCTGGAGCTGCCCGAGGTGGCCACGGCGCGGTGCGTCACGCTCTACGCCTCGATGTCCGGCGAGCCCGACACCGAACCCCTGCGCACGGCGCTGGCGGCGGCCGGGGTACGGGTGCTGCTGCCGATCGTGCTGCCCGAACGCCGCCTGGAGTGGGCCGAGGACGACGGTGAGTTCACCGCCCCCGCCGGGCTCGGCGGCCCGGAGCCGACCGGCCCACGCCTGGGCGAGGCCGCCGTCCAACAGGCCGACGTCCTGCTGATCCCCGCACTGGCGGTCGACACCCTCGGGCGGCGCCTCGGCCAAGGTGCCGGGTACTACGACCGTGCCCTCGCCCTGGCCCACCCCGGCGTCCCGGTGATCGCCCTGCTGCACGACCATGAGGTGCTCGACGCCGCCGTCGAGCCCGTCCCGGTGGAACCCCACGACCGCACGGTCGAAGCGGTGGCCACCCCCCGTCGGTGTCTGCGCCTGCGATGAGCCCGCGCACGACACCTCGGTGAGCGTCGACGACCTCGGGGGCGTCTTCCTCGTCGCCTCGGCCGTGCTGCTGGTGGCGATCGCCGCGGTGCGGCTGAGCCTGCGGCTCGGGCTGCCCTCGCTGCTGGTCTATCTCGGCCTCGGGCTCGGAATCGGTGAATCCGGACTCGGGCTGACCTTCGAGAACGCACAGCTGGCCGGCGTCCTGGGCTACTCGGCCTTGGTGCTGATCCTCGCCGAAGGCGGTCTGACCACGCGCTGGTCGACGATCCGCGCCTCGGTCGCCCCGGCGAGCCTGCTGGCCACCCTGGGCACGGTGGTCTCGATCACGGTCACGGCCGCGGCCGCGTGGCTGCTGTTCGGCTTCACCTGGCAGACCGCCCTGTTGCTCGGAGCCGTGGTCTCGTCCACGGACGCGGCGGCGGTGTTCTCGGTCCTGCGCACGGTGCCGCTGCCCTCGCGGTTGGTGGGCATGCTCGAGGCCGAATCCGGGTTCAACGACGCCCCGGTGGTGATCGCGGTGGTGGCGTTGACCTCACGCGCGCTGGGCGAACCGTTTCACGGCTGGTGGCTGCTGATCGGCGAGGCACTGATCGAACTGGCGGTCGGCGCGACCATCGGCCTGGCGGTCGGACGCCTCGGCGCCGAGGGACTGCGCCGGGTCGCCCTACCCGCCTCCGGTCTCTACCCGATCGCCGTCCTGGCCCTGGTCGTCCTCGCCTACGGCATCGCGGTGGTCTCGCACGGGTCCGGGTTCCTGGCGGTGTACCTGTCCGCCCTGGTGCTGGGCAACGTCCGGCTGCCGCACCGGGCCGCCGTCCGGGGGTTTGCCGAGGGTTTGGGCTGGGTCTCGCAGATCGGGCTCTTCGTTCTGCTCGGGCTGCTCGCCTCGCCGTCCCGGCTGCCGTTGGCCATCCTGCCCGGGATCGGCGTCGGGCTGGCGCTGTTGCTGATCGCCCGGCCGCTGTCCGTGCTGGCGAGCGTGACCTGGTTCAAGGTGCCGCTCCGCGAGCAGGTGTTCCTGTCCTGGGCAGGGCTGCGCGGGGCGGTGCCGGTCGTGCTGGCCACCGTGCCCTGGAGTCGAGGACTGCCCGGCAGCATCGAGATGTTCGACACGGTGTTCGTGCTGGTCGTGGTGTTCACGCTGGTCCAGGGGCCGGCCCTGCCGTGGGTGGCCCGCCGGCTCGGGCTGGCCGCCGAGCTCGAGGCCACCGATCTGGACGTCGAGTCCAGCCCGCTGGGCACCCTCGACGCCGACGTGATCCAGGTGCATGTCGGTCCGACCTCCCGGCTGCACGGCGTGGAGCTGTTCGAGCTGCGGTTGCCGCCGCGTGCCAACGTGACCCTGGTGGTGCGAGGCGACCAGCCGTTCGTGCCGGGCCCGACCACCTCGTTGCGCCACGGGGACGACCTGATCGTGGTCTCGGCCGCCGAGGTGCGTGCGGCGGCGGTGCAACGACTGGTGGACGTCAGTCGGGACGGCAAGCTCGCCGGATGGCTCCGCAGCGCCCCACGAGTCCGGAGGCGCGGATCCGGCGGCCGGGTGGCACCGGATCGTTAGGGCATACTGTTGGCACTCGAGGCGTTAGAGTGCCAATTAGAGTGCCAACAGGTCAGAGCGAGTACCCCGTGCCCCCAGGAGGACCCTCGTGCCGACGTACGCCTACGCGTGCACCGCGTGCGATCACCGTTTCGAGGCTCAGCAGGCGTTCACCGATGACGCCTTGAGCGAGTGCCCCGAGTGCCAGGGACGGCTGCGCAAGCTGTTCAACGCCGTCGGCATCGTGTTCAAGGGCTCCGGGTTCTACCGCACCGACTCCCGGGGGTCCTCGACAGCCAGCTCGCCCGGGTCGGGCAGCACGAACGGCACGAACGGCAAGGCGTCCGAGTCCTCCGGTGGCAACGGGTCGTCCGGCTCGTCGTCGTCGGGCTCATCGGAGTCGTCGGGGTCGTCGAGTTCCTCCGGCTCGTCGGGGTCAGGTTCGAGCGGCGGCAACGGCTCGTCGGGATCGTCCGGGGCGTCGTCCTCGTCGTCGGGCAGTGGTTCGTCGGGCGGGTCCTCCACCAGCGCTGCCTGAGGGACCCGCCGTCCCGCGCGCACGGCACTCACCGATCACGCAGTCCTCGGTCACGTGATCCACTCGAGTGCGGTCACTTCGGACCAGATGACAGCGTTGTCGAGTGATGGAAGTGACCGCAGCTCGGTCAGAAGTGACCGCACACGTCCCGAAGCGACCGCACACGTCTCGAAGTGACCGCACCCGTCTCGAACCGACCGCACCCGTCCGAGACCTCGTGACGACGCCGTCCTTGCGTGCACAGTGCGGGCTGGTCGTCCCACTGTCCACAGGCTGCTGCCGCGCCCTGACCGCCGCAGGCCGGGCCGAGTAGCGTCGCCCGGGTGACTGATGCCTCGACCGACTCCTCGATCACCCCCGCCCCGCGCGCCGAGATCGGCGTGATCGGTGGCTCCGGCTTCTACTCCTGGCTGGACGACGCCACCCCGGTGGCGGTCGACACCCCGTTCGGCGAGCCCAGCGAGACCCCCGTCGTGGGGCAGGTCGGCGGTCGCACCGTGGCGTTCATTCCCCGCCACGGCCGCGACCATCGCTTCGCGCCTCACCGGGTGAACTACCGCGCCAACCTGTGGGCCCTGCGCCACCTGGGGGTGCGACAGGTGATCGGCCCGTGCGCGGTCGGCTCGCTGCGCGCCGACCTTGGGCCGGGCACCCTGGTGGTGCCCGACCAGGTCATCGACCGCACCTGGGGGCGAGCCCACACCATCTACGACGCCGACGGCACCCTCGAGCCCGACGGCTCGCGGGGCTGGGGTTCATCGCTGGCCCATGTCGCCTTCGCCGATCCCTACTGCGCCCGGGGACGGCGGGTCATCCTGTCGGCCGCGGCCGAGACGGACTGGGCACCCGTGGACGGCGGCACCCTGGTCGTGGTCAACGGACCCCGGTTCTCCAGCCGGGCCGAGTCGCGCTGGCACGCGGCGGCCGGCGGGGACCTGGTCGGCATGACCGGGATGCCCGAGGCATCGATCGCCCGCGAACTGGCGCTGTGCTACACCTCCATGGCGGTGGTCACCGACCTGGACGCCGGCGTCGAGCACGGCGACGGCGTCACGCACGCCGAGGTGATGGCGACCTTCGCGCGCTCGGTGACCCGACTGCAGGCGGTGCTGTCCCACGCCGTCGCCGCCCTGGACGACGACCGCACCTGCCCCTGCCGACGTGCCCTGGACGGCTTGCCCGTCCCCTTCACGGTCGACTGATCATGCGGTCCGGGCGGATCACCCAGGGGGCCGAGCGCAACTCATGGTCACCACAGCGGCAGCGGCTGTCGCGGCGGTTGCGGCAGTGGCGGTTGCGGCTGGCCCGACATCACCGACTGATCGCCGCCGCCTCGGTGGCCGCGTCGGTGGCCTTCGGGCTGCAGTCGCTGGCCCCCTCACCGGCCCCGACCGCCGCCGTGATGACCGCGCGGCACGACCTGGCAGCGGGTCTCACCGTCACCCAGAGCGACGTCATCCTGGTCCGCTGGCCGAGCGACCGGGTGCCCACGGGCACGGTGGCCGACCCGGTCGGGCGAGTGCTCGCCTCCCCGGCACGGCGTGGTGAGCCGATCACCGATGCCCGCCTCCGCGGCCCCGGGTTGTTGCTCAACCAGCCCGGCACGCTGCGGGCGGCGATCATCCGGCTCGGCTCGCCCACCGGTGGGCTGGTGCGCACCGGTGATCGGGTCGACGTCCTGGCCGCCTCCGGGACCGGTTCGGTGGCAACGACTTCGACATCAGCCAGTGTCATCGCTGACGATGTCCTGGTGCTCGCCGGACCGCCCAGCAGCGGCGTGGATCCGGCGGGCGAAGCCTCCGGGCTCGACCTCACGGGGGCGATGTCGGCCAGCACCGGCGACACCGGCTCGATGACACAGTCCCTGATCGTCGCGGTCGATGGCTCGACGGCGCTGCGACTGGCCGCCGCCGCAAGCTCGGCATCACTCAGCGTGGTTCTGCGCGGTTCGGACTGATTTGCGCGGACAGTTTGCCACTCGGCGTGACGAGCGAGTCGATCACCGACTAGGGTGCCTGCCCGTGGCCGCGCGAGTCACACCCCAGACGAACCGCCCCCGGAGGCGAAAGAAATGATCAAGGGTTTCAAAGAGTTCCTGATGCGAGGCAACGTTGTCGACCTCGCTGTCGCCGTGGTCATCGGCGGCGCGTTCGGCAAGGTGGTGGAGGGCCTGCTCAACGGGTTGATCAACCCGTTGATCGCCGCCGTGTTCGGCTCGCCCAACCTCGACTCGGTCGGCACGTTCAAGATCAACGGAGCCGCGTTCTCGATCGGTGTCCTCCTGACGGCTCTGGTCAACTTCGTGATCATCGCCGGCGCGATCTACTTCTTCGTGGTGACCCCGATGCAGAAGATCATGGAGCGGGCCAACCGCAACAAGGAGGCCGCCGTCGCCGAGACCCCGGCCGACGTCGCCCTGTTGACCGAGATCCGCGACCTGCTGCGCACCAACCGCTGACCAGCCTCGGTCAGGGCGTTTCCTGAGGCGCACGACCCAGCACCATCGAACGGCCGTCTCACTCCCAGTGAGGCGGCCGTTCGTTCTGCAACCAGTCCTCGCGGTCGGCCTCACGCTCTCGCTCGCGCCAGTCACCACCGGACTCGTCGCGGTCGTCGCCGGTCTGATCGGGCAGCACCGGGTCCTCGGGTGTCTCCGGTGCACGTCCCGGTTCGCGCCCGTGGTCAGAAGCCGCCGACATGGCCGCCCCCGTCGAGCACCCGCCGAGCTGCGCCTCCGACGGCGGCCTCGACGTGCATGCCTCGCCGCGGCAGGTGCAGCGCCTCGCGTACCAGGGCAGCCAGCTCCTCGGCACTGCGCTGCACGCCGTCCGAGAGCACCCAGTAGGCAACCGACTCGAGCTCGGCCGCCGTGTACAGCGCCACCGGACGCCCCGGCGCCACCTGAGGGAACGCCTCCCGCACCCGCGGCCGGCCCACGATGATCAAGGTCTCCTTGGTGGCCTGGGCGGCACCCACCAGATCGCGCCATTGCCCGCGGATCCGCTCCACCTCGGTGCCGGGATCGCAGAACAGGTCCATCGCCGCCACCCGCAGATAGGTCCACCCGGCTCGCTCCAACGCCTCCCGGCGCAGCCGATCCCGGGTGTTGACACTGGCACACGCGGCGTATCCCGGCCCGTCGACCTCGATGGCGAGCAGCCGTCGTCCGGGCTGGTCGGGGTCGGCCAGGGCCAGATCCACCGGCCAGTCGGCACACGTCGGACCGTCCACCACGGGCAGCCCCACCGACTCGAGCCGTTCGCGCAGATCGCGCACCAATGCGTCCAACGGCGGCGCGGCGTCCGAACCGGTCGGCAGCGGTGGGTGATCGCCCCGGCGGTCCGGGTCGGCGGCGATCGCCAGGACGTCGCGCAGCATCCGGGCGCCCTCGCTGCGCAACCGCTCGGGGTCGAGATCCTCGGCGGTGAAGCAGCACACCACAGTGGTCCGGCGCCGGGCGCGCGAGAGCGCCGTGGTCAGACAGGCTCGCCCGAATCGTCCGTCCAGCACGCCGAACCGGTGCAGCACCCGACCGTGCGGGGTGCGGGCCAGACCGATGGAGACGATCACCGCGTCCCGCTCGGCGCCGGGGATGCGGTGGATCGGGCGCACCATGAACGGCTCGGAGATGTCGCCGCCCCAGTGCACGTCCAGCCAGCGCGCCAGTTCGGGCCGGTCGGCGACCTCGAGCCGCAACGCCTCTTCGATCCGCTCGGCATGACGGGCACCCAAGGTCACCACGAGCAGGGATTCACCAGGCCGCCGTACGGCGTGCTCGCTCACCAGATCCACGACGCGGGCCACCTCGGCGGCAGCGCTGACCGCCATGTGCTCACCGGGCGCCGGAACCCCGGTGCCCTCGCGGACGTGCTCGAGGTGCAGCGGGGAGGTCGGCGCGGCCCCGGCCGTCAGCCCCCACGGCTGCGGATACCCCGAACGCAACGGCACCAGCAGCCGTCCGTCACGGGTGCGGTGGTCGCGATCGAGCCGGTGCAACGAGAGCAGCGGGTGCGCCCGCACCGTGCGCAGCACGGACGACAACGTCGAGGACGGCGCGAGCTCGGCCAACGCCTCGATCACCGACGGGCCACCGGTCGCCGGCGGCAAGCGACGGCGATCGCCCGCAACCACCACCTGCTGGGCGCGCGCCAGGGCGGCAGCACACTCGGGCATGCCCACCTGGCTGGCGTCGTCCACCGCGACCAGGTCGAGCATCGGTACCCCGGGACGGGCCGGCGGCAGGTTGCGCGCCACGGCGTCCGGGCTCATCACCCAGATCGGACGCAACGCACCGACCAGTTCACCGGCCCGCGACAGGCTGTCCATCGGCCAGCTCGAACGATGCCCACGGTGCACCTCGGCCTGCAACCAACGCACTTGATCGGGGCGGGCTCGAACGACATCGACCACACGCAGCGCGACCCCGGCCACCACCTGGGCCGCCCGGGCCGAGAGCAGCCGGACGTAGCCGTCGCGCAGAGTGTCGACGTGCCGGCGCAACTCGACCGGGTCGTGCCGAGCCAGGCGCGGATCGGAGCGGATGATGGTCTCGAGTACCGAGGTCCACCAGGCCAGGTCCAGTTCGCCGTCGACATCCTCGGGTTCGGGACGCCGCTCGGACAGGTCGGCCAGCAAAGGGGTCAGACCCGCGTCGTGCAGCCGCTTCATGCGCACCCGCCGCTGGGGCTGGGCCAGCAGGCCATCGGCATCGGCACACAGGTCGGCGAGCCGCTGCCGCAGCCGGTCCGGCTCCAGCGAACTCAGCTCGGGGGTGCCGGTGCCGTCGAGCACCCGGGCCAGCACCTCCAGGGCCAGTTCGAGGCGGTGGACTGCTCCGTCGGCGGCATCCAGCCCGGTCGGCACCCGCGGCCACCCGCCGCCGGGCGACAGCTCGAGCCACTGCCGTCGTTGCTCGGCCGCCAGCTGCAGCCGGTCGTGCAGATCGGGCAGATGGGTTCCCGGACGCACCAGCGCCGCCGCCCGGCGTCGCATCGCCCGCCGTGCCAGCCACCCCGACTGCTCCGGCTGGTCGGCGGCCTCCGGCGACAGGGCCGCGACCAGATCGGCGATCGGCTGCTCGAACACGGCCGGGGTCAACACGTCGAGGGTCTCGCGGACGGCGATGAGCAGCTCGAGCTGTGGCCGCCATCCGGCCACGGTGTGGGCCGGCTCGAGACCCGCGGCCAGGGCCAGCTCGGTCATCGCCTCGATCGCCTGCGGCAACACCTCGCGAGCGGCCCGGGCAGCGGCCAGGGCCTGGGTGGCCTCGTCGTCGGTGGCGACCTTGGCATCCAGCCAGCGGGTGTCGACCCGGGTCTGATGGAAGGCGCCCAGCTCGGCGACCTGGCGTAGGTCGACTCGCAGGCTGTCGCGGCGCGCGGTGTCCAATTGCCGGCAGGTGTCCATCGGCAACCGGACCCGGGTGCGCGGCGGGTTCTCCGAGGCCATGAGCTCGGCCAGCGCCACCATGGCGTCATACGCCGAGACCCCCCACGGGTCGCGACGGGTGTGCAGCGCCTGAGCGGCACCGGCCAGGGACTCCGCGGCCTGACGCACCTGCGCGGCGGCCACAGCCTCGGCTCGCGCGGCACGTCGACCCGCCGCAGCAGCAGTACCCGAGGCCTCGTCCGGCGCCGCCGGAGGTGCCGCGGCATCGGCCACCGCCGCCTGCAGCCCCGCTCCCAGCGCGGCCAGGATCTTGGGCCGGTCGCCCACCCCGTCGTGCAGATCGAGCACCAGCTCGCCCAATCCGGCCTCGGTGAACCGGCGGATCAGGGCGTCCGCGGTGCCGCGGTGCGGCGTCACCACCACCGCACGGCGTCCCCGGCTGACCAGGGTGGCCACCGTGGCCGCGAGGGTGTGGGTCAGCCCGGTACCGGGCGGCCCCTCGATCACCACGTGCGAGCCGCCGAGCGCGGCGTCCACCGCGCCCCGCTGGGCGCAGTCGAGGTCGAAGGCGACGTCATCGCTCTCGGGTTCGGGGTCCAGGACGACGAACGGCGTCGCCGCGCGCAAGCGCTCGGCCTCCTCGGGCGAGGGATCGGACCCCGGACTCAGCGTGGCCAGGTTCATCGAGGGCGTGGCATTGGCCAGCCGACCGAGCAGCGGGTGGATCTCGAGCGCCAGGCGCGCGGCGTCCAGATCGGCGACCAGCGCATCGGAGCCGGCGGTGAAGCTGCCCACCACCAGCCGCCGGTCGATGGCGAAGCCCGCGACCGTGTCACACAGGTCTTCGAGCAGGGCGTACACCGGTCGAGGGTCGAAGCCGTCGACGCCGAAGGACAACCCGCCCAGAGCCGAGGCGTCCAGCTCGACACCGTGTCGGCTCGCGAGCCGGCGCACCACCTCGGGGTTGACGATCGCGGTGTCGTCCAGATCGAGTTCGTAATCGTCCTGACCGGCGCCACGTGGGTGCAACGTGCAACTGCGCAGCAGGACGGGCGCACCGCTGGGGCCGCCCCGCCACGAGACCAGACCCGCTGCGAGGTAGCACGACCGGACGCCGCGCTCGGCGGCCAGGGCCTCGGCACTGGCCGCGATCAGCCGCGCCCGCCGACGGGCCACCGCGTGGGCCGCGGGTTCGCGCACCAGGCTCGACAGCCGAGTCGAGCGCCCGGCCATCAGCGTGGCCAGGCCCGACGGATGGGCGTGCGTGAGGTCGAGGACCTCGTTCTCGACGTCACCGATCAGGGTGTCGGGCAGCCGAGCCGAGGCGAGCGTGGCACGCCAGCGATCAACGGCGGCCAGCGGCGGCTCGGGCTCGCCCTCGTCGTCAGCACTCGGCGCGTCCGGCTGAACGTCCTGGGCCACAACGACTACGGTCGGCTCGTCGCCGACGATATGGGACACGGTGGACACAGCGGACACAGTGGACTCGGGATCAGACGAGTCGGTGGGCTCGATGGGCTGGTTGGGCTCGGTCGAGGTCGCGGGCCCTGCGTGGTGGCGCGCCCGTGGGTGTCGCGTCGCGACACGGTCGGGCAGCGCTTCATGAACCACGAATCCACGCTAACCGCCCGTTGCCGCCCGCCGGGTGAGCCAGGACGGCGCGTCGCCGCCCACCTGAAGCGCCCGTCCGGTTCAGGCGGCCAACAACATCGCCAGCACTGCGGTGTCGGGATCACACAACGGATCGACCCCCACCTGGCTGACCAGCCGGGTGACGGTGCCGTCGACCTCGGCCTCGACCCAGGCCGCTCGGTGTTCCAGGCCCAGGTGTGGCAGACCGGGCAGCAACACACAGCCGGACGCCGACCCCGCCGCCTCGGGGGTCGAGGGCCGCGATTCAGCGGGTGGGTGCAACAGGATCAGCGCCGGCGGCGCCTGCCGGCTGAACTGGCCCGGGCGGGGCGCGCCCTCCCCCAGCACAGGTCCGGCCAAGGTGACCAGCCCGACAGTGCCCGGTTGCGGATCGTCGGGGACGTCGTCCACCGCGCGGTAGACGGTGGTGGTCGGGACCAGACCGGGGACGGCGGCCAACCGGACGGCGAGCGCCAGGAACTGCGCCCATTCCCGGGTCGAGGCCGGCCAGCGGCCGGACACCACGAAACCGGACAGCTGCCGGTCGTCGCCGGCGAACGGGGATACTTCGACGGGCGGCATGGCGTCCTCCCGATGGGTCGGAGCGCTGCGGCGCAACGCCTCCCTTGTGGGTGCAGGGTGCGGGCTGATGGCCTTGGCACACAAGGGGTACCGAGTGCCAATCTGCCGTCCCGGCCCCGCGCCGGCCCGTTCTGACCCCGTTCCGGCCCGTTCTGCACACGCAGACACAGCGGGTGAGGCCGCTCGATGTGAACAGCCTCACCCGGTCGGCCCAGGGCCGACATCGGATGGCACGTCGTCATTGACGTGTCACCACGTGCTGCGGTGGCCTCTCGGCTGCCGCCGGAGCGGATCAGCCGAGCCACTCACCCGGCAGGAAGGCCTCGCGCTGACGACCGTGGGCGGTCACCTCCGCCGAGGCTGCCTGCTCGGCCGCCTGACGGGCGTGCTGAGCCCGCCGGTGGACGTGGATCTCCTCCATGCGCGTGCGACAGCGAATCAAGGCATGCGAGGCCGCCATGCGCCAGCTCTGACCGGTGTGCGGTCGGTGCAACGCACCGCTGAGCAGCTCCTCCATCGAGGCGTAGCGCGCCAGGAGGTGGTCGAGCACATTGCCGGTCGGACCGCTGAAGGCCGAGCCGATGGTCGGTGAGGGTCCGACCTCGGACTCCACCAGGGCGCTGGTGAGAACCTGGGCCAGTTCCAGGTCCTCGGTGAGCCAGCGCTGCCACGGCACCTGACCGCCATGGTCGCGAACCGAGGCACCCAGGGCGAGCAACATGGCGTCGACCTGCAGGTCGAGGGCCAGCCGGATGAGGTGGAGCTCGGCGTGCTCGGGATGCGAGGTGTCACGGCGAGCGAAGTCGGGCTCGAGCCCGCTCACCGAGAGCGCATGCATTTGCGAGTGGTCGATCGCCGTCATGTGAAAACACGTCCTTTCGGCGCCCTACTGCCCCGGGGAGCTGGGCGATGCATGTCGGAAAGAACAGGGATCCGTGTCATGCCTGGCGCAGCGGGGAGGCACCGGTGGACGGGCCAGAGAGTCTACAGTGACCCTTGGTCACCGTTTTGTTACTTCTTGTCGCACACCGGACATCTATCCGCCATGTGCTGTGTCACCCATAGTGCCCGTGTGACGGAGGTGACACCCGGGTCCAAGGTCATGGCCTCGCGATCTTGTCGCCGGTGCCTCACCTGAGTATGAACGGTCCTCCAGAGCACGCATGCGGAGCTGGACCCGGTTGGCAATTGCCGGGCGAATGCCGTTGTATCGCAAGCGCTTGCAGCGTCCAGTCCGCCCGTGACGACGATTCCGGACGCCCGTCACTCGCCGTCGCCTCGGGCACCGAGCCGCGAGACCGGCAGATGCCACCCGAGGTCGCGGCTGCCGGGCTGTGACAGACCCGACATGAACACCCTGCGTGACATCTGGTCCGGTCCGATCGTCCGACCGGGTCACCTCGTGCCGCTGGGTCAGGTGGTCACACCCGAGGACGCCGTCCCTGATCCAGCACCCGAACCAGCACCCGAGCCACCGTGGTCGTCACTGTCGTGATCGCCGGATCCGGGACGATCGCCGTCACCGTGACCACCCCGAGGAGGCATTCCCACCGCGATCTGCGCGGCCGTGTAGCTGCCGTCGGCGGCCCGCGTGCCCTGGACGAACACCAGGTCACCGACCTTCAGCGCCGCCACGGTCGTGGCAGTCGAGCCCCGCACCACCGTCTGGGCCGTGGTGACGACCGTGACGGAGGCGTTGTCGCGGGTGCGCACCACGAGCCGTCCGTCCGTCACCGAGGTGATCACACCCGCGGTCATCCGGGCGTCGTCGAACCCGTGGCCTCGCTGCCCACCAGTGCCCGGACCATCGGGTGCGCCACCCGGCACGCCCAGGCCCTGTCCCGGCTGATTCGGATCCATCCCGCCGGGCCATTCGCCCGGCGCGTCACCACGCGACCCGGACGCCGCACGGACGGCCTGCCCGTCTCCGCGCCCGTCGGCGAGCGCGGTGCCGGCCAGAAACCCGCCGAGGCCGAGTGCCGCCACGACAGCGACACCGCCGGCGATCCACCGCGACCGAGGGATCCGTGACGGCGGGACCGGCTCGGGATCGAGGGACGCCTCGACGGTGCCCTCGGGAGAGGGCGTCGCCCCCACCGGCACCGAGGGGAGGGTGCCAGGCGAGGACGACGCGCTCTCGGAGCCGACCGGCCCCTCGTCCTTCCCCGCCGTACTCGGGGAGGGAACTGCCCAGGAAGGGATGTCGGGGTTCTGGTCGCTCATGCCGTCAGCATCGTCGGCCAGCTCGAGGCGGGCCTGCGACACACCTGAGAGCCGGCTGTGAACCCGGTCTACCCAGCAGCCGCCAGGCCGATCACCACGTTCACGGTCGTGGCCAGCACCACCGTGCCGAACACGTAGGACAGCAGGCAGTGCACCAGTGCCGTGCGCCGGATCTCGCCCGAGGAGAGATTGGTGTCCGAGACCTGGTAGGTCATGCCCAGGGTGAAGGCCACGTAGGCGAAGTCGCTGTAGCGGGCCGGCTCGGTGCCGGCGAAGTCGATCCCGCCGTCCGGGCCGGAGTAGTACAGCCGCGCATAGCGCACCGTGTAGACGGTGTGCACCACCACCCACGACAGCACCACCACCAGCACCCCGAGCAGGCCACGGACCAACCGATCGCCCGACCCGCCGCCGAGCAGCAGGTGACCGACCGCGACCAGGCTGGCAACGCAGGCGAGCAGGACGGCGAACTCGGTCCCGAGCATGCCGCTGGCCTCTTCGTGGGCGGCGTGGGCGGCGGTGCGCGTCGCGTCCATGGCGCCGATCACCGACCAGGTGCGGGCCAGGTAGGCCATCGCACCCACCGACCACCCCACCGCCAGCGCGTAGTCGCCGTGCCCGGCCACGGCGTACCAGGCGGCGCCGGCGACCCCGCCCACCAGGGCCGCGGCCAGCAGCCGCAGCCCGGAACGACGCTGCGCCATGGTCTCCCGCAGCTGCATGATCAACCTCTCCCGCACACGGATCCGCCCGTATCGTCGCGCACACCTTCGGGCGTTGTATCGCGCTGCATCCCTCCGCATCCCTCTGCATCCCTCTGCCAGGATCGTCCGATGGCCGACGACTCGCACCGCTGGATCACCATCGACCGCCTCGACGAGGGCGTCTACCTGGCGCGCAATCGCCGAGGCCTCGAACTGCGATTCGGCAGCAAGGACCCCGACGGGTTCACGCCGGTCGAGCTGCTGCTGGCGGCGATCGCGGGCTGCTCGGCGGTCGACGTCGACGTGGTGACCGGGCGACGCAGCCCCGCCACCACGTTCAGCGCCCGCGTGGACGCCCAGGCCGTGCGCGACGAGGGAGGCAACGTGCTGCGCGACATCGAACTCACCTTTCGGGTGCGCTTTCCCGAGGGGCCGGACGGCGACGCGGCGCGGGCCGCGTTGCCGCGCGCCGTCCAGACCTCGCACGACCGCACCTGCACGGTCTCGCGCACCATCGAGGCCGGGGTACCGGTCGGCGTTCGGATCGACTGAGCCGGTCCGGCGCCGGCGGTGGCTCGCTAGCGTGGGGGCGTGCCGCACACCGTCTCGTACCGGGTGTACTACGAGGACACCGACAGTCTCGGCGTCGTCTACTACGCCAACTACTTCAAGTTCATCGAGCGGGGGCGCACCGAATACCTCGCCGCCCACGGCCAGGACGTCGCCACCCTCAACGCCAGCGGCGTGCTGGTGGTCGTCCACTCGGTGACCGCCAACTTCCGCCGCAGCGCGCGCCTGGGCGAGATGCTCGACGTGGTGACCAGCTTCGCGGTGAAGTCGCCGTTCCGCGGTCGCTTCGCCCAGCGGATCGAGCGGGACGGCGAGCTCGTGGTCGAGGCCACGGTCGACGTCGCCTGCCTCAACCCCGAGCAACGGCTGATCGAGTTGCCACCGGCGCTGAGAGCCCTCGCCGACTCCTGACCGTGATCATGCAATCCGTGCACATCGATATATCGATGTGCACGGATTGCATGATCACGGGGAGACGAGGGGCGGGCAACATCACCTGATCGCGCGACGATGCACGAACAACGGCCCACCTTCCGCGCCGGACGTCGTCCTAGACTGAGGCGAGCTAAGGGTAGGCATACCTCAGAAACGGGTCGTCATGATCACCTCGGGAACGCTCGCCGAGCTGCGCAGCGGGCAATGCGGTCACATCGCGCGGATCGACCCGGCGATCCCCGAACTGCTGCGGCTGCGGCTGCGTCATCTGGGGTTTCGCCCCGGCACGCAGGTCGAGGTGATCCGCCGAGCCCCCTTCGGCGGACCGTCCGTGTACCGGCTGTGTGACTACGACCTCTGTCTGCGGCGCGAGCACGCCCGCCACGTGCTGCTCGGGGAGGCGACCGGATGAGCCCCACCACGAGCCCCACTCGGGTTGCCCTGCTCGGCAGCCCGAACGCCGGCAAGACCACGATCTTCAATCACCTCACCGGGCTGCGCGCCCGCACCGCCAACTACCCGGGCGTCACCGTCACCCGCACCGAGGGGCTGACCCAGACCCCACTCGGGCCGGTCGCGATCGAGGATGTGCCCGGCACCTACAGCCTGAGCGCGATGAGCCCGGACGAGCAGGTGGTGGTCGATCTGCTCGACGGCACCCTCGAAGGGTGCCCGGCGCCGGACGCGCTGGTGGTCGTGCTCGACGCCACCACGCTGCGCCGCAGCCTGACCCTGGCAGCGCAGGCGCTGGCGATCGATCGGCCGGTCATCGTCGCCCTGACCATGCTGGACGAACTCACGTCACGTGGCGGTGAACTGGACGTCGCGGCGCTCGGCCGCGCGCTCGGCGTCCGGGTGGTGGGTCTGACCGCGCACAAGGGCGTCGGGATCAGCGACCTGGCCGCCGAGCTGGGCCGGCACCAGACCTGGCCCGCGCCCCCGGTGCTGCCCCCACTGGACGACGACGAGCTGTCGGCCTGGTCTGCCTCGGTCCTGGCGGCGTCCGGGTATCGGGCGCCCGCAGCCGACCGGCGCACCGCGACCATCGATCGGGTGCTGCTGCACCCGATCTGGGGCGGGCTGGTGTTCCTGGCCGTGATGTTCGTGTTCTTCCAGCTCATCTTCACGGTGGCCGCCCCGCTCCAGGACGGCCTGGAGTGGCTGCTCGGGGTGTTCGCCGGCTGGACCGCCTCGACCCTGGGGCACAACGTGCTCGGAGCATTCCTGTCCGAGGCCGTGATCGGCGGCGTCGGGTCGGTGCTGGTCTTCGTGCCGCAGATCGCGCTGCTGTTCCTGATCATCGCGGCGTTGGAGAGCGTCGGGTACATGGCCCGAGCGGCCTACCTGATGGACCGGATCATGGCCGCGACGGGCCTGGACGGACGGGCCTTCGTGGCGATGCTGTCGTCCTTCGCCTGCGCCGTACCGGGGATCATGGCCACCCGCACGATCCCGTCGTCCAAGACCCGGATCGCCACGATCTTGAGCGCCCCGCTGGTGCCCTGTTCGGCTCGACTGCCGGTGTACGTGCTGCTGGTCGGGCTGTTGGTACCGGCCGGCAACCGCTGGGGGCCGGTGCAGCAGCAAGGCATGGCGATGTTCGCGCTGTACCTGGTCGGCGGCTTGTCGGCCATGATCTCGGCCCGGCTGCTGCGGTCGACCGTGTTGCGCGGCGAGCTGGTGCCGTTCTACCTGGAGATGCCGCCCTATCGCCTGCCCGGGCTGCGCTCGGTGCTGGTCACCATGTGGGGCTCGGTGTCGATGTTCCTGCGCAAGGCCGGCACGATCATCTTCGGCACCGCGATCGTGCTCTGGCTGCTGCTGGCCTTCCCCACCCGCGATGCCGAGACCCTCGACATGCCGCCGGCCCAGGCGAGCGCCTACGTCCTGGAACACTCCTACGCCGCCGGGATCGGGTCGGTCATCGAACCGGTCTTCGAGCCCCTCGGGTTCGACTGGAGAATCGATCTGGGCCTGGTCGGGGCGATGTCCGCCCGCGAGGTGTTCGTGGCGACCCTGGGCCAGGTCGCCGCCGCGGCCGATCCGGAGCACCCGGCCACGTCGTTACGCGCGGCGACCTACCTCGACGGCCCGCACCGGGGCGAGCCGCTGTTCTCGGCGCCGACCGTGGTGGCGCTGTTGGCCTGGTTCGTCTATGCCCTGCAGTGCATGTCGACGGTGGCGGTGATGCGCCGCGAGACGGGATCGTGGCGATGGCCGGCGCTCGCGTTCGGCTACCTGTTGGTGCTCGCCTACGGCATGGCCTTCGTGGCCCACGAGGTGACGGTATGGATCACGTGACGTGGTGGCTCGGATGAGCCTGCCGATGCACCCGGTCGCCACCGAGAACCCCGAGGTGGTGCGGTGGGTGGTGCCCGGTTACCCGCTGGCCGCCCTCGCCGATCGGCTCACCCGGGGCGCCGCGCTGCGCGCCCTGCTGGACGACGGCACGCTCGACGCCGTCGAGGTGCGTCCTGCCGGCATCGAGGTGCACCTGACGTCGCGACTCAGTTGGCGCCACGAGGGTGCGGCCGTCCGCACCGCACTGGCCGCCGCCCTGGTCGAGGCCCTGCCGGCGTCCGACTGTCGGACCGGCTCCGGGTGTGCACCCGCCGGCTGCACCGCGTGCCCGGTCACGTCGCTGCCTCGACGCTGATCGACCGAGGTCAGGCCAGCGCACCCGCCACGAACGCTCGAACCCGGGTGCGGACCCGGGCTGCCGACTCGCCCCGCCGCACCTGGCCGGCCGCCGCGACCATCACCCCCATCACCAACCCGGCCACCCCGACGGCGTCCCGCGTCCCGGCGGCACGTAACGCCTCGACCAGGGGACGGACCAGTTCGACGTGCAGTTCGGTCACCCGCGCCCGGCACTGTTCGGGCAACTCCGGGCCGCTGTAGTGCGAGGCCGGCAGGTGACCGGCCAGCGCAGCGTCGAGTGCGGCGTCCACGAAGGCCTCGATCTGCTCGGCCGGCGTCGCCGCCTGCGCGACAGCCGCGGACACCGCGGTGGTGCTGCGCGCGAACAGTTCCTCGACGGCCACGGCGAGCAGGGCGCCGGTCGAGGCGAAGTACTGGTAGACGCTGCTGCGGGCCAATCCCGCGGACGACGCCACCGCCGCCGGGGTCACCGCCGTCGGACCCTCGCCCCCCAACAACCCCGCGGCGGCGTCGATGATCGCCGTCCGGCGCAGGACGTGGTGCTCGGCGACGGTGGCAGCCTCGATTCTCGGCACCGGCCCATTGTGACGCGCGCGCGCCGAGTGGTCCTGCGCTGACACCGCCCGGTGCGCCTCCTAGGATACCGACATGAGTGTCGACAAGAGCCCCACCGGCACGGACTCCCCCCGCTCCCCGGCGCTCGACCGCGCCGGCTGGGCCACGCTGCTCTCGCTGGGCTTCGGGGTCTCGCTGGTCATCATGGACGCCACGATCGTCAACGTGTCGCTGCCCGTGGTGATGGCCGACCTCGGGCTGGACGGCGCAGATGCCCAGTGGCTGAACGCCTCCTACGCCCTGATGTTCGCCGCCCTGCTGCTCACGGTGGGCCGCTTCGGTGACCTGCACGGACGGCGCAAGGTCTTCGCCACCGGCATGGTGGTGTTCATGGCCTCCTCGGTGGTGGCCGGTTCGAGCACCAACGGCACCATGCTGATCACCGCGCGACTGGTGCAGGGCATCGGCGCCGCCATGATCGTGCCGAGCACCCTGTCGACGCTCAACGCCACCTTCACCGGACGCGCCCGCACCATCGCGTTCGCGGTCTGGGGTTCGGCGATCGGTGGCATGGCGGCGATCGGGCCGCTGATCGGCGGCTGGCTGGCCACGGACGTGTCGTGGCGCTGGGCGTTCTGGCTCAACATCCCGGTCGGACTGCTGGTCATGGTCGGCATCGTGCGCGCCGTCCCCGAGACCCGCGACGCCGGCGCCACGCCCGGTTCGGACCCGCTCGGCGTGCTGCTCTCGGCGGTGGGCATGGGCGCGCTGGTGTTCGCCCTGATCGAATCGTCGTGGTTCGGCTGGTGGCGTGGTGAGGACGGCGGGCTGTCACCGGTACCGTTCGCCCTCGTCGCCGGGCTGGTGCTGATGCTGCTGTTCGTGATGCTCGAACGGGTCCGCGCCCGGCGCGGCGTCAACGCACTGGTCGACCTGAATCTGTTCCGGCTGAGGGGATTTCGCTGGGGCGTGATCGCCGCGTTGGTGGTGGCCTTCGGCGAGTTCGGCCTGCTGTTCACCCTGCCGCTGCTGATGCAGGGCACCCTGGGGTACTCGGCGCTGGGTACGGGAGGGGTGATCCTGGTGCTGGCCCTGGGCACCTTCTTCGCCTCGGGCGTCCTGCCGCAGCTGTCCGGCAAGATCAGCCAGCGCGCCATCGTGCAGGTCGGGCTGCTCCTCGAGGCCGTGGCCGTCGGCGGATTGGCGCTGACCTTGTCCATGACGGTGGCGACGGCGACACTGTGCGGCTGGCTGTTCCTCTACGGCGCGGGGGTCGGCATGGCGACAGCACAACTCACCTCGCTGCTCCTGGCCGACGTGCCGATCCAGCAGAGCGGCCAGGCCTCGGGCCTGCAGAGTTCGGTGCGCCAGGTCGGCTCCGCACTCGGAGTGGCGCTGCTCGGCGGCCTGCTGGTCGCCCGACTCGCAGCCACCACCCGGGACAACCTGAGCGCGCTCGGGCTCCCGACGCAGACCGTGGACGGCGTGACGAGCGCCGTCAAGGACAGCGCCGGGATCGCGATCGCCGGGCTGCAGGCTCGCGCCGGGAGCGAGGCCGTCGCCTCGGCCGCCGCCGAGGCGATGATCACCGCCAGCCGGACGACGACCGGCATCGCCGCGCTGGTGTTGCTGCTCGGCCTGCTGGCGACCCTGAACCTGCCGCGTCAGGGCCGAACGGCGCCGGCCACCTCGGGATCCTCGGACTCCTCGGGCTTCTCGGACTCCTCGACCTCCTCGACCTCTGCTGCCGAGGTCGAGTCCGTCTGACGATCGGCACCGAAGGTCAGTGAGGTGATCGTCACCACGGCCAGGATCGCCACGATCACACCCAGCGAGAGCAGGGTCGGCACCTCCGGAACCCACGCCCAGACACCGTGCGCCCAGTGCATCACCAGCTTGGTGCCGATGAACGCCAGGATCAGCGCCAGGCCATAGCCCAGGTGGGTCAGCTTGCTCAGCGCGCCCTCGAGCACGAAGTAGAGCGCCCGTAGGCCGAGCAGGGCGAAGGCGTTGGTGGCGAAGACCAGATAGGCGTCCCCGGTGATGCCGTACACCGCGGGCACCGAGTCGATCGCGAACACCACGTCGGTGGCCAGGATCGCCACCGTCGCCAGCGCCAGCGGGGTGAGCGCGCGGCGTCCATCGCTCTGCGGGATCGTCATCCGGGTGCCGGAATAGCCATCGGCCACCGGCCAGAACCGACGCAGCAGCCGGACGCTGCGCAGCTCGGACACCTCGATGACGGCGTCCTCGTGACTCATCGCGTCGCGCAGCACCTTGACCGCCGTGACCAGCAGGATCGCCCCGAAGAGCAGGAACGCCCAGGCGAAGGTCGAGATCAGTTGCGCCCCGAGGGCGATGAAGATGCCGCGCAGCACCAGTGCCCCGGCGACGCCGATCAGCAGCACGCGTTGTTGCAGCTCGCGTGGCACGGCAAAGGCACCCAGCAGCAGGATGAAGACGAACAGGTTGTCGACCGACAGCGACTTCTCGACCAGATAGCCGGTGTAGTACTCCAGGCCGCGCTGCCCGCCGTAGGACGACCAGATCCACCCACCGAAGGCCAGCGGGATCGCGATGTAGAACGCCGACCACCCGAGTGCCTCGCGCATCGACACCTCGTGCGGACGGCGCGTGATCAGGAAGTCGACGATCAACAGCAGGATGACGGCACCGATGGTCAGTGCCCACAACAGTGGGGTGCCCACGGGGGCATCGGTCACGAGGAACTCCTCAGCACGCAGTGGCTGAGGTCTCCTTCGCCGGACGCACCCGGTGGCTACCCACCAGAAACTGTCCGGCCCCGCACCGGGAGCATCGCGGGATGCTCGTGATGACCGGCCACGGAGTTGAGAAGTACTCCCCTCGGGGTCGAGGCTAGCCAGCGCCGCGCATTTACGCAACACCGAGATGCTCTAATTGGTCCATGTGGCTCACCACGTGCGCGGGCGATGCGCGATGACCCGCGGCGAACTGCTCACCGCAGCCGGGTTCCTGGTGGTCGTGGCGCTCTACGCCGGACTGTCCACGGTGTGGACCAGCTCGGACCCCGGCTGGTACGACGCACTGGCCAAGCCGGCCTGGCAACCGCCGCCGGTGGTCTTCGGCGTGATGTGGCCGTTGAACTTCCTGGCGCTGACGGTGGCCGGGATCGCGGTCTCGATCGGGTCGCCGCCCAGTCGGGCCTGGACGGCGCTGGGCGTGTTCGCGATCTCGGTGGTCTTCGCCCTCGGCTGGGCCTACCTCTTCTACGTGCCGCATGCCCTGGGGCCGGCCGCCGTGGCGCTGGCCTCGGCGGCGGTGATCACGTGGGTCCTGGTGATCGTGACCTGGCGGGCGCTGCCGTGGGCAGGCGCCGTCCTGATCCCGTACGCCCTCTGGATGAGCGTCGCCACCAGCCTGTCGGTGGGTTACTGGCAGTTGGCCCGCGCCCACTGAACCCTCGGTGATCATGCAATCCGTGCACACTCATCGGCGCGAACCCGCCGAACGCGCCTGAGGCCATAACCTCGTCGACCTCGCGAAGCGATCATGACACCATCGCCTGCTGACGAGGAAGGGCGGTGATCGGCCATGACCCATACCGAACACGGCGACCGCGAGGCGGCCCGCGGCGGCGAGATCCTGCGCACCGTCGTGGGTTCCGGCGTCCACGGCATCGCCATCGAGGGCACCGACGACCACGACGAGATGGGCATCTACGTCGAGCCGGCCACCTCGGCCCTGGGCTTCACCCGGCCGAGTGAGCACTACATCTGGCGCACCCAGCCCGAGGGAGCGCGGTCGGGACCGGGCGACACCGACCTGGTGATGTACTCGCTGCGCAAGTACCTGCGGCTGGCGGTCAAGGGCAATCCCACCGCGCTGTTGCCGTTGTACGCACCGGCCGGCGACGTCATCGTGACCAGTGAACTGGGCGAGGAACTGCGCGCCCTGGCGCCGAAGATCCTGTCGCGGCGCGCCGTCCGGCGGTTTCTGGGCTACATGGAATCCCAGCGGGCGCGGCTGCGCGGTGACGGGCCGCGCCACGGCGTCCCGAATCGTCCCGAGTTGGTCGCTCGGTACGGCTATGACGTCAAATACGCCTCGCACGCACTGCGTTTGGTCTCCAGGCCCCGGGCCCCGCCCCCCCCCGCCGCCGCCCTCCCCCCCCCCCCCCCCCCCGCCCCCCCCCGCCCCCGCCCGCCCCACCCCCGCCCGCCCCCCCCCCCCCCCCCCCCCCCCCCCCCCCCCCCCCCCCCGCCGGCCCCGGCCGGGCCCCCCCCCCCCGGCGGAACCCCCCCCCCGGCCCGAGGACGCCGCTCGCCGCGGTCACGGCCTGGTCGGTGCAGGCCCACCGGCGGCACTGGGGGTGGGCATGATCCTGACGCTGAGCACCACGCATCAGCCGGCCACCGACCTGGGGTACCTGCTGCACAAACACCCTGCCAAGGTGCAGACCTTCGAGGTGGCCGCGGGCAGCGCCCATGTCTTCTACCCCCGGGCGGACGACGCGCAGTGCACCGCGGCCCTGCTGCTCGAGGTCGACCCGATCGCGCTGGTCCGGGGCCGATCCGGAGGCCGCACCGACGGTGGCCGGGGCCGGCGCGATGCCCCGCCGGAGTCGTTCTCACTCGGCCAGTACGTCAACGATCGGCCGTATGCGGCGTCCAGCCTGCTGGCGGTGGCGCTCGGGTCGGTGTTCCGGACGGCGCTGTCCGGGCGGTGTGCAGCCAAGCCCGACCTGGCGGCGTCCGAGCTGCCGTTGCAGGTTCACGTTCCCGTGCTGCCCTGCCGCGGCGGAGCCGAGCTCGCGCGAAACCTGTTCGAGCCCTTGGGGTGGCAGGTCGAGGCGCGCGCCATCGCGCTGGACGAGACCATGCCGACATGGGGTGAGTCGCGCTTCGTCGACCTGCGACTGACCGGCCGGATGCGGCTGGCCGATGCCCTGAACCACCTCTACGTCCTGCTGCCGGTGCTGGACGACGCCAAGCACTACTGGGTCAGCCCCGAGGAGGTCGACAAGCTCATTCGGGCGGGGGGTGACTGGTTGGCCGGGCATCCACTGCGCGAGCTGATCACCCGACGTTACCTGGCGCATCGCCGCGCCTTGACCCGTACCGCGCTCGATCGACTGGCCGAGACGGACGACGTCGTGGAGGACGCCGACGCCCCGAGTGACCAGGCCGACGGCGGGATCGACGAGGAGCCGAGCGATCGTCCAGCGCCGCTGGCCGAGCAGCGGCGGGGCGCCGTCCTGGCGGTGTTGCACGCCGAGGACGTGCGCCGCGTCGGCGACCTGGGCTGCGGCTCGGGTGCGCTCACCCAGGTCTTGCTGGCCGATCGGCGCTTCACCACGGTGGTGGCGGCGGACGTCTCCTCGCGCGCGCTCACGCTGGCCGAGCGACGATTGCGCCTGGACCGGATGCCCGACCACCAGCGCGAGCGACTGCAGCTGCTGCAGACCTCGCTGACCTACCGCGACACCCGGCTGAGCGGGTTGGACGCGATCGTGCTGATGGAGGTGATCGAGCACCTCGACCCACCCCGGCTGCCCGCTCTCGAGCGAGCGGTGTTCGCGGACGCCGCCCCGCGCGTGGTCGTGGTGACCACCCCGAACATCGAGCACAACGTGCGCTACGAGGGCCTGGCTCCCGGGGCGTTTCGGCACCGGGATCACCGGTTCGAGTGGACCCGGGCCGAGTTCGCGGCGTGGGCGCAGGCAGTGGCCACACGCCGCGGGTACGCCGTCCGATATCTCCCGGTCGGGGACGACGACCCCGAGGTGGGGCCACCCACGCAGCTGGCGGTGTTCACCCGATGAACGAGCTGAACAAGCAGGTCGAGCAGACCGATTCTGCCTCGCGGGTGATCGAGCTGCCACAGCTGAGTCTGGTGGTGCTGGTCGGGGTCAGCGGGTCGGGCAAGTCGACCTTCGCTCGGCGGCACTTCCTGCCCACCGAGGTGATCTCGAGTGATGCCTGCCGTGGCCTGGTGGCCGATGACGAGAACGATCAGGCGGCCAGCGCCGACGCCTTCGACGTGCTGCACTACATCGCCGGTAAGCGCTTGGCCGCAGGGCGTTTGACCGTCATCGACGCCACCAATGTGCAGCCGAACGCGCGGGCCGCGCTGGTGAGGCTGGCCCGCGAGCACGACGTGCTGCCGGTGGCGATCGTGCTCGACGTGCCCGAACGGGTGTGTGTCGAGCGCAACGAGTCCCGTGCCGAGCGGACCTTCGGCGCGCAGGTGATCCGGCGGCAGCGTGACCAGATGCGCCGCGGTCTGAAGAGCTTGCAGCGCGAGGGGTTTCGCGGCGTCCACGTCGTGCGCGGCGAGACCGAGGTGAGCGCCGCACGGATCGTGCGCACGCCTCTGTTCAACGATCTGCGGCACGAGCACGGGCCGTTCGATGTCATCGGTGACGTCCATGGGTGCCGCGAGGAGCTCGAGAGTCTGCTCGGCAACCTCGGGTACGTCATCACCCGGGACGACGCCGGCCGAGCGGTCGGCGCCTCGCATCCGGAGCGGCGACGGGTGGCGTTCGTCGGCGACCTGGTCGACCGGGGGCCGGACACCCCGGGCGTGCTGCGCCTGGCCATGGGCATGGTCGAGACCGGAGACGCGTTGTGCGTCAGCGGGAATCACGAGAACAAGCTGTTGCGGGCGCTGCGCGGCCGGCAGGTGCAACTGACGCACGGGCTGGCCGAGTCACTCGCTCAGCTGGCCGCCGAGCCGGAAGATTTCCGCACCCGAGTACAGACCTTCCTCGACGGACTGATCTCGCACTACGTGCTGGACGGCGGCGCCCTGGTGGTCGCGCACGCCGGGATTCTCGAGCGGTATCAGGGCCGGGCGTCCGGGCGGGTGCGGGAGTTCTGCCTCTACGGGCAGACCACCGGCGAGACCGACGCGTACGGGCTGCCGGTGCGTTACGCCTGGGCGCAGGACTATCGCGGCCGAGCCATGGTGCTCTACGGCCACACCCCGGTGCCGGGCGTGGAGTGGGTCAACAACACGCTCTGTCTCGACACCGGGTGCGTGTTCGGCGGCCAGTTGACCGCGCTGCGCTACCCCGAGCGCGAGCTGGTGTCGGTGCCGGCGGTGCGCACCCACTACGCGCCGTCCAAACCGTTCCCGGTCAACGAGAACCTGGCCGATGGCTCCGACAGCTCCGGTGAGGCGACGGCCGGACGCCGTGAGAGCGACGTCCTCGATCTGACCGACGTGATCGGGCGGCGCGTGGTGCAGACCACCCACCACGGCCGGATCTCGGTGCGGGAGGAGAACGCCGCAGCGGCCCTCGAGGTGATGAGCCGGTTCGCGGTCGACCCCCGGCTGTTGGTGTACCTGCCGCCGACGATGAGCCCCGTGGCCACGGCGACGTCCGGGGAGATGCTGGAGCACCCCGAGCAGGCGTTCTCGGCGTTTCGCGCCGACGGCGTGAGCGAGGTGATCTGCCAGGCCAAGCACATGGGTTCGCGCGCCGTGGTGTTGCTGCTGCGCGACCCACAGGTCGCGGCGTCCCGGTTCGGATTCGAGGGCTGGGACCTGCCCGGGGCGGTGTGGACCCGCACCGGGCGCGCGTTCCTCCGCCCCGAGCTGACCGGCGCGTTGTTGGACCGACTTCGGGTGGCGGCGGAGGCGGCCGGACTGTTCGACGAGCTGACTTCGCCCTGGCTGCTGCTGGACGCCGAACTCCTGCCGTGGAGCCTGAAGGCCGAGGAGCTGTTGCGCCACCAGTACGCCGCCGTCGGGGCGGCGGCCGGTGCCGCCCTGCCGGTCGCCGCCGACCTGTTGCAGCAGGCGGCCGGGGCCGGTCTGGACGTCGCGGACCTGTTGGCGCGCACCCGGTCTCGGCAAGCCAACGCCGACGCCTTCACCGCGGCATATCGCCGCTACTGCTGGCCGACCACCGGTTTGGACGGCGTCCGGCTGGCGCCGTTCCAGCTGCTCGCCGCCGAGGGCTCGGCGTTCCAGGATCGGCCGCACACCTGGCACCTGGGCCTGATCGATCGGCTGGTGACGGCCGACCCGGAGTTGGTCATCACCACCGAGCGGTTGCTGGTCGACACCACCGACCTGTCCTCCGTCGACGCGGGTATCGACTGGTGGACTGCGCTGACCGAGGCCGGCGGCGAGGGCATGGTGGTCAAACCCGCGGCCAACCTGACCCGCGGCGCCACGGGCCTGGTGCAGCCGGGGGTGAAGGTACGCGGTCGCGAGTACCTGCGCATCATCTACGGCCCCGACTACACCGAACCCGCTCACCTCGACCGGTTGCGCCGACGGTCGCTGGGACACAAGCGTTCCCTGGCCCTGCGCGAGTACGCGCTCGGCCTGGAGGCCCTCGACCGGCTGGTACGCGGCGAGCCCCTGTGGCGAGTCCACGAGTGCGTCTTCGCCGTCCTCGCCCTGGAGTCCGAGCCGGTCGACCCGCGGCTCTAGGACGTCCCCGAGTGGGGACGAACGCACCGGTCTCGTCGATCAAACGGTGCGTTTGCCCCCACTCGACCGCGCACCGCGCCGCCAACCCGTGGCCGCGACAGTGGCGACCACGAGGGCCGATCCCAGCGCCCACCAGGGCGCGGACCGACGGCGGCGGGCATCGCCGTCCGCGGCCGTGTCGGCACCCGCGGCCGCCGACGGCACCTGGGCCACCGGCGTCACGCCCCGAGCGATCAGGTGCGTGACCGAACAGATCGAATCCTGGAACGGCGAGGCGTCATTGCTGGGGTGGAACTCGTAGCGGGCACCCGGCTCGTACGTCCGGTCGACGGACGAGGCGGCATTGTCGTCCGTCGTCATGGTGCCCCGCACCTCGACCGTGGCGCCCGCGTCAGTGCGCACCGTGGCGATGCGGTCGAGGGATCGCGTCGCGATCACCACGCCGGTGAACCGGTGCGGTGAGGGTGCGGGCGACGCGGCGCAACTGGCATCGGCCGGGGCGATGGGCACCAGGATCGCCATGAGCAGCGTCACCAGCCCGCCGAGCAGCCAACCACCACGCCGAGCCAGATCGATCATCAACCCCACAGTAGCCCTCGGCACCTCGCGGCAGCGGCGGCCGCCCGGCCTCGTCGTCCCGCACGTGCTCGGTGTCAGGGCTTCTTCAGGACGTCGTCCGAGTTCACCTCGAGGGTCTTGCCCTTCTTGGTCGTGACCTTCACCCACCCCTTGACGAAGAAGGACTCCTTCTTGACCTCGACGACCAGCCCCTCCTCGCCGAATGAGGCGCCTTCCAGGTCCTTCTTGAAATGGACCATGTCGCCTGGCTTCAGTTCTTTCCCCATGACTCCCCCTGACCCGTGCCCCCCGAGCGTCGTGATCTCCACTGTGAGGTCCACGAGGGCGCAGGTCCAGAGATCAACGGGCCGAGCAACCTGTTCGTCCTGCCCCGTTTGTCTCGCCCGGGGTCGGGTACTCACCGGGCTCGGCACCCAGGAAACCGCGAGCCGAGGAGGAGTCGTGCCCAAGTCCACCGAGGGCGGCCAGCCGAAGCAGGAGGAACTGCCCAGCACGCTGCAGCGCTCGGATGCGAAGGCCCAGCGCACGTTTGCCAAGACCCACGATTCAGCGGCCGAACAGTACGGCGACGGTCGCCGCGCCCACCAGACCGCCTTCGCGGCGCTGAAGCACGGCTACGAGAAGGTCGGGGATCACTGGGAACCCAAGGAACACCCCGGCCCCTCGGACTCCCGCGCCGCGGAGGGCAGAGGCAGTTCGGCGCCACCCGCGGGCGGCGTCGATGCGAACGCGTCGAAGAAGCACCTCGTGGACCTGGCCCGCCGGCTCCACATCCGACGTCGCTCCCGGATGACCAAGGCCGAACTGGTCGAGGCGCTCCAGAAGGCGAACGATCGCGAGACCCGTTCAACCTGAAGATCACCGTGTGGAATCCCGATTCGGGACAAATAGCCGAGAAACTGGAGTCCAAACGGTGATCATGTGTGCCCGGACAGGTGCCGACGGGCGCCACACGAGATCACGTCAGAAGATGCCGCGCCGCACCCCGGCGTCCGCGAACAGGGTCGACCCGTTCAAGACGGACGCCGCGGGGTCGAGCAGCAGGGCGATCACCTGGGCCACGTCGTCCGGCGAGGGGAGCCGGCCACTAGGGTACTCGGCGGCCATCTCGGCCCGAACCTGTTCCAGTGGAACGCCTCTGCCACTCGCCTTGGCCGCCGCGAGAGCCTCGACCCGGGGGCTCTCGAACGGTCCCGGCGCCACCAGGTGCACGCTCGCGCCGCGGCGTCCGAGCGGTCCGGTGAGCTGGCGCACCAGGTTCGCCAGCGCGGCGTTGGCCACCCCCGCCAGCGGGGCGTGTTCGGTCGGCTCGATGCCGAGGTGTCCGCCCACGGCGACCAGTCGGCTACCGGTGACGAGCCGGTCCTCGACGGCGTGCAGCAGGCGCAACAGCCCGCCGGCCTTGAGGTCGACCGCCCGGGCGAGCATCGTCGGCTCGACGGCCAGGACCCCGGGAGCCGAGGGCAGACCGACCGCGTGCACGGCGATGGCCAGGTCACCCGCGGGCAAGGCATCACGGATGGCGGCCACGGCGTCGTCCGACCCGAGGTCTGCCGCCAGGCAGGCACTCTCGCCCGCACCCACCGCATCACCCGATCGACTCACCGCCAGCACGGCGAGTCCGGCAGCAGCGAACCGGGCCACCAGCGCCGACCCGAGCGTGCCGGTCGCCCCCGTGACCACGGCCAGCGCGGGTCGATGCGGGGGGAATGGGTCAGTGGACGCGTCGGGCTGGTCGGGCATGGGGCCGAGGGTAGCCAGTTGGCGTTCGACACCGTCGACCGGGCATCTACGCTGCCCAGGACTCTCCGGCCGACACCGCCCGTCAGCCATGGCCGGCCGAGACCCGTGAGCCAACCAGCGTGAGGAGCCGGACATGCCCGTGGTGACCTTCCATCTCGTCGCCGGACGCCACGACCCGGACGCGGTAGCCGAATTGCTGCGTCGCGCGTGCGCGCTGTTCGCCGAGGTGCTGGAGAGTCCGATCGATCGAGTCCGGGCGTTCGCCACCCTGCACGAGCCCGAGCTGGCCTGCGTCGGCGGCCGCATGGTCGCGGACGGCGCGCCCGAGGCACCGTTCTTCCAGTTCGCCCTGCTGGCGGGCCGACCGCTCGATCACCGCCACCGGCTGCTGGCCGGCTTCACCGACCTCCTGGTCGAGGTCCTGGGCACCGATCGAGCCCTCGTGCGCGGTGGCATCTGGCTGGTCGACCCCGAGGACTGGGCCATCGGGGGCGTCTCCGCCGCCGTCCTGCGTCGCGCCGAGGTCGAGGCCCGCCGCGGCTCATGATCGTGACGAGTTCACCCGCGGATCACGGACGCCGGTCGTCACGATCAGGTGGTGCGCGCGAGGCCGAGCACGGCTGAGCCGGTACAGACCTCCACCACCGGCCCGTCCACGATGACCGTCGTGGTCGAGCCGCCGGCAGGCAGCGTGAACACCGATACCTCGCCGTCCGCCGCAGCCGCAGCCAGAACCGCCGGATGCGGCTCGAGCCGCAACTCGCCATCGGTGATCGCGAGCCGGTAGGGCACGCTCAGCACGCCGGACCACCCCGCCGCCTCGTCGGCGACCTCTCGGATCCAGAACATCAGGCACGGTCGGCCCTCGGCATCGGTGAACGCCGTGGGCGCGTAGTGGCCCGAACCCTGGGTGAGCTCGTGCCAGGTCTCGACAGCGAACCGCCCGCCGACCCGATCACCCACCGCCGCGATCACCTGCAGGGTCCGGTCGTCCCCCCAGGTCGAGACGATCAGCACGTCCCGGCCGTCGACCTCGATCAGGTTCGGGCACTCCCATGCGGACAGCCGAAACCCCTCGGTGCGCTCCCCCTCCAGCAGGGCGCCGTCGAAGCGCCAGCTCGCCAGATCGTCCGAGACATAGGTCAGGACGGCGGGTCGTCCGTCCTCGTACCCGGCGCCGACCAGCATCCGCCAGGCCTCGCCGTCCCGGAGCACGAACGGGTCGCGAAAGACGTGCACGCCCTCGGGTGGCTGGGCGATGACCACCTCTCCCTTGTGCCACGTATGCCACCGCTCGTCCTGGGCGTGAGCGACGCGAATCGCGGCGTGCTGCAGGTTCGGCGGGTTGACCGAGCTGTAGAACATCGTCGCCGGGGCGCTCGCCGTGGCCGTCACGACGCTGCCCGACCAACACCCGTGGTCACCGTCGCCGGGCGACAACGCGGTCGGGTGCGCGGTCCAGGTGACCAGATCCGTGCTGGTGCAGTGTCCCCAACTGCACCACGGCTGCCACCCGAGCGAGTCCGGAACCGCTTGGTAGAACAGGTGATAGCGCCCGTCGCGACACGTGATGCCGAGCGGGTCGTTGAGCCAGCCCGTGGGGGCGGTCACGTGCACCGCCGGGCGGCCGCCACGGTGGCGGGTCGTCATGCCGGCCAGCCTGCCACGCCGGCCGCGCCGGCCGTGCGGCACGGAGACGGGGTCACGACTCGGCCCCGGCCTCGACTGCGGCGGCCACCAGCAGCCGCACCTGCACGCTCACCTCCTCCTGGCCGGGGATCACCAGGTGAGCAGCCCGGCGCAGCACGGGGTCCCGCCGATCGAACATGTCGGCCAACAATGCCTCGGGATGCTCGTCGAGCAGCGGGCGGCGAGGGTCGCGCCGCACCCGATCGGCCAGTGTCGCCGCGTCGCACCGCAGGTAGACGAGCAGGCCACTCGCCCGCAATACCGCGAGGTCGTCTGGCCGGTCCGCCGAACTCGCGGCGATCCCGGCCACAACGACCTCGGCCCGCCCGGCCAGGTGCCGGACATAGCGCGACTCCCACGCGTGCAGCACCTCGCGGGACCGGTCGGCGAGGTCGACGGTCGACCACCCGGCCAGTTCGGCGACGGTGGCGTCGTTGTCCACGAACGGGACGGCGAAGTGCACGGCGGCCGCCGCCCCCACCGTCGACTTGCCGCTGCCCATCAGCCCGCACAGCCAGATGCTCTTCGTGAGTACCTCCCGGCGACTGCTACCCGACACCGCGGATCTCCTGCTCTCGCGATCTCGACGACTGTCAGAGCATGCCACCTGATCGAGATCCATCAGCCGGATCGCTCGCCTCGAGCCCACGGAACGGCGACCATGGATGGTCAGGTCACCGAGCACGTCGCTCGCCGAGGAGGCACCATGCGGATCGCGGTGATGGCCACCTGCCTGGGGGATGCGATGTTCCCCCGAGCGGTCCAGGCGACAGTGATCCTGCTGGAACGACTCGGCCACGAGGTCGTCTTCCCGCCGGACCAGACCTGTTGCGGGCAGATGCACATCAACACCGGCTACCAGCGCGAGGTGGTGCCCGTCGTCCGGCATCACGTCGAGGTGTTCGAACGCTCGCTGCAGCCGCGCGGCCGCGGTGGTGACGGGGTGGACGCCGTCGTCGCGCCGTCCGGTTCGTGCGTCGGTTCGGTCCGCCATCAGCACGCGATGATCGCCCGCACCGCCGGGGACGAGTCGCTGGCCGGGCGAGCCGAGGACGTCGCCGCACACACCTACGAATTGAGCGAGCTGCTGATCGACGTGCTCGGCATCGAGGACGTCGGCGCACACTTTCCGCACCGGGTCACCTACCACCCGACCTGTCACTCGCTGCGCATGCTGCGGGTGGCCGACAAGCCGCTGCGCCTGCTGCGCGCCGTCCGGGGTATCGATCTGGTGGAACTGCCTGCCGCCGAACAGTGTTGCGGCTTCGGTGGCACCTTCGCGGTGAAGAACGGCGAGACCTCGACCGCGATGCTGGCGGACAAGATGCGCCACGTCACCTCGACCGGCGCCGACGTGCTGACCGCCGGCGACTCCTCGTGCCTGATGCACATCGGCGGCGGACTGTCGCGGCTGAGGGTCGGCACCCGCACGGTGCACCTGGCCGAGATCCTGGCCGGCGAGGGATGGGAGGCGGCACTGTGACCCACCACTACGCCGGGGCGCACGGCTTCTTGCGCAGCGAGCAGACCTTCCCCCAGGGGGCGCACGACGGGCTGCGTAACGCCCAGCTGCGCCGCAATCTCGGCCACGCCACCGCCACGATCCGCGCCAAGCGCGCCGCGGTCGTCGATGAGGTGCCCGACTGGGAGGCGTTGCGCAGCGCCGGCTCGGCGATCAAGACCGAGGTGATGGCGCGGCTGCCCGCGTTGTTGGTCCAGCTCGAAGAACAGGTCACCGCCCGCGGCGGGGTGGTGCACTGGGCGCGGGACGCCGAGGAGGCCAACCGCATCGTGCTCGGCCTGATCCGCGAGAAGAGCGCGCAGGAGGTGGCAGCCGGGCGCGCCCCGGTCGATCAGGTGGTCAAGGTGAAATCCATGGCCACGCAAGAGATCGCGCTCAACGAGGCGCTCGCCGAGGCGGGCATCGCCGCGCTCGAGACCGACCTGGCCGAACTCATCGTGCAACTCGCCGACGACAAGCCGTCGCACATCCTGGTGCCCGCGATCCACCGCAACCGGGCCGAGATCCGGCAGATCTTCCTCGATCACATGCCGGACGTCGACCCCGACCTCACCGACGAACCTCGGGTGCTGGCCATGGCCGCCCGAGCCCACCTGCGGCGCACCTTCCTCGCTGCCCGGGTGGCGATCAGCGGGGCCAACTTCGCCGTCGCCGAGACCGGCACGCTGGCGGTGGTCGAGTCCGAGGGCAACGGCCGGATGTGCCTGACGTTGCCCGAGACCCTGATCACGGTGATGGGCATCGAGAAGCTGGTGCCCACCTGGCGCGACCTCGAGGTGTTCCTGCAGCTCTTGCCGCGCTCGTCGACCGGCGAGCGGATGAACCCCTACACCTCGATGTGGACCGGCGTCACCGAGGGCGATGGCCCGCAGTCCGTACACCTGGTGCTGCTCGACAACGGCCGCACCGAGGCGTTGGCCGACGAGGTGGGACGCGCTGCGCTGCACTGTATTCGCTGCTCGGCGTGTCTCAACGTGTGCCCGGTCTACGAGCGGGCGGGCGGGCACGCCTATGGCTCGGTGTACCCCGGCCCGATCGGCGCCGTGCTCACCCCTCAGCTGGCGGGCATGCACGGCTCGGGTCATGCCGACTCGCTGCCGTATGCCTCCAGCCTGTGCGGCGCGTGCTACGACGCCTGTCCGGTGAAGATCGACATCCCGTCGATCCTGGTGCACCTGCGGGCGCGTCACGTCGAGACGGCGCGGGCGGCGCACCGGCTGCCCACCGCCGAGCAGGCGGCGATGGCCGCCGCGGCCTGGGTGATGTCGGACGGCCGGAGGTTCGCCGCCTCAGAGAAGGGTCTGGGTGCCGGTCGTCTGCTCGGGCGGCTCCAGGGCGACGCCTCGCGGATCCGCGCCCTGCCACCACCGTTCAACGCCTGGTCGGCGGCGCGGGACACCCCCGCTCCCCCACCGGAGACGTTCCGCCAGTGGTGGTCTCGCACCCGAGGGAGCCGGCGATGACCGCGCGCGACGAGATCCTCGACCGCATCCGGACGGCCATCGGCTCGACGCCGTCGGTCGCGCCCACCGCGAGCGAGATACCTCGCGACTACCGCCAGGCCGGCGACCACCAACCCGGGGACGCCGAGCTGCTGGAGCTGCTGACCGACCGGCTCGTCGACTACAAGGCCACCGTGCAGCGCTGCGCCGCCACCGAGGTGACCAACACGATCGTCGCGATGCTCGACGCCCGATCGGTGGGCCGGCTCGTCGTCCCGGCGAACGCCGTCGTCGACCTGACCGGCTGGGCCGGTGAGGCAGTGATCGACCGGCCCGAGATGCCCCTCGACGTGGCCACGCTCGATGCCGCGGACGGCGTGCTGACCGGTTGCGCGGTCGCCATCGCCGAAACCGGCACCATCGTGCTCGACGCCTCCCCCGATCAGGGCCGACGCGCGATCACCCTGGTGCCCGACTACCACCTGGTCGTGGTGCGGGCCGATCAGGTCGTGCAGACCGTGCCGGAGGCCCTCACCCGGCTCGACCCGCGTCGTCCGCTCACGTGGATCAGTGGACCGTCGGCGACCAGCGACATCGAGCTCAGCCGCGTCGAAGGGGTGCACGGCCCGCGCACCCTCGATGTCGTCCTGGTGAGGGAGGGTGTGGGATAGGGGCATGACGCCGTCCGAGATGCTCGTGGCCCGGCTGTACGGCCGACAGGATCTGCGCCTGGTCACCGAGCCGGTGCCGGACCCGGCACCCGGTGAGTGCCTGGTGCGGGTCACGGCCGTCGGCATCTGCGGATCAGACCTGCACTGGTACGCCGACGGCGGCATCGGCGATGCCCGGATCGCTCGGCCGCTGGTGATCGGACACGAGGCGGCGGGCGTCGTCGTCAGTGGGCCGCGCGCGGGGCAGCGGGTGGCCATCGATCCTGCGGTGCCGTGCGAGCGCTGCACACCCTGTCTGGCAGGCCACCGAAACCTGTGCCCGACAGTCGGTTTCCTCGGTCACGGCGCGACGGACGGCGCGTTGCGGCAGTACCTCGCCTGGCCCGAGCACCTGCTGCACCCGATGAGTGAGGCCTTGTCCGACGCGGACATCGCGATGCTCGAGCCGCTCGGGGTGGCCATCCATGCCCACGACCTGGGCCATCCGCACGTCGGTACCTCGGTGGCCATCGTGGGCTGCGGCCCGATCGGGTTGTGCCTGTTGCAGGTGGCCCGCGCCGCCGGGGCGTCCCGGATCTATGCCGTCGACCCCTTGGCCCACCGGGCCGGGGCCGCGCTGGCCCTCGGCGCCGACGTCACCCTGCCCGTCGAGCCGGCCGACTTCGCCGCGGCGATCGGCGAGCTCACCGGCGGTGAGGGCGTCGACGTGGTCTACGAGGCCAGCGGTTCGGACGCCGCGATCGCCCTGGCGCTGGAGGCCGCCGCCCCGGGAGCGCGTGTGGTTCTCGCCGGCATCCCGGACGACGACCGGACGACGTTCAGCGCCTCGACCGCCCGGCGCAAGGGGCTGAGCCTGCTGCTGGTGCGACGGATGAAGGAGGTCTATCCCCGAGCCGCCGCCCTGGTCGAGCGGGGGGCGGTGGACGTGCGCAGCCTGGTCACCCACCAGTTCGACCTGGACGAGGTGAAGGCGGCCCTGACGACGGCCCACACACGCGCCGGACTCAAGGTGATCGTCGCGCCGTCCGGCTCGCCCTCGTGAGCACCGCTGAGCCGGTGGTGCTGGCGGTGGACTGTTCCACGACCGCCGCCAAGGTCGTGGCCCTCGACCTCGACGGTTCGGAGCAGGCCTCGGCCTCACGGCCCCTGGCGCTGAGCCGGCCCCGCCCGGGGTTCCACGAACAAGATGCCGTGCAGTGGTGGCGCGCCACCCTGGCCGCACTCGCCGAGACGATCGCCGCACTGCCGGATCCCGCTGCCGTACAGGGGATCTGCCTGACCCACCAACGAGAGTCGTTCGTCTGCATCGACGAGCGGGGCGCACCGCTGCGTCCGGCGGTGCTGTGGCTGGACTCGAGGGCCGGGGCCGAGATCGCCGAACTGGGAACCGATCGGGTGCACCAGGTCTCGGGCAAGCCGCCCGACACCACCCCAGCGATCTACAAGCTGGCCTGGCTGTCGCGCCACGAACCGCAGACCCTGGCGCAGGCCGCGCGGGTGGCCGACGTCCATGCCGTGCTCGCCCACCGACTGACCGGACGCTGGGCGAGCAGTGTCGCCTCGGCCGACTCACTCGGCCTGCTCGATCTGGCGGCCGGGATCTGGGCGCCGGAGCTGCTGCACCTCGCCGGGGTGCGAGCCGACCAACTACCCGACCTGGTGCCCCCCGGTGCGGTGATCGCCTCGCTCACGGCCGACGTCACGCGAGAGGTGGGATTGCCCGCGCCGGTACCCCTGATCGCCGGTCTCGGTGACGGTCAGGCCGCCGGACTCGGGGCCGGGGCCGTCGAGCCGGGGATGGCTTACCTGAACCTGGGCACGTCCATGGTGCTCGGCACCCCCTCGCCCACCTACCTGACGAGTCGGGCGTTTCGCACCCTGGCCGGCGCGCCCCAGGGCAGCTTCGTCTTCGAGACGGTGCTCAACGCGGCGGCCTACCTCGCCGACTGGTTCCGCCGCGAACTCGGCGATCCGGCGCTCGGCGGGGCCGTCGACCCGGCATTGGACCAGGCCGCGGACGACGTGCCGCCGGGCGCCGAGGGCCTGCTCGCGGTCCCGTACTGGAACGCCGCGCAGACCCCGTACTGGGACGCCGACGCCCGGGGGGCGCTCGTCGGGCTGCACGGTGCTCATACCCGGGCACACGTGTACCGGGCGCTGCTCGAGGGCGTCGCGTTCGAGTTGCGCCTGCACCTGGAGGGCCTGGAAGCGGCCACCGGGCAACGGATCTCGGCGATCCGGGCGATGGGTGGCGGCAGCCGCAGCCGGTTGTGGACCCAGATCGTCGCCGACGTCACCGATCGCCCGATCCAGGTGTGTCTCGACGAACAACTGTCGGCCCGCGGCGCCGCGGTCCTGGCCTGGCGGACGCTGGCATCGCCGTCCGAGGCAGTCCGGTGTCACGCCGACCTGGGCGAGACCTTCACGCCTCGAACCGAGTTCGCCGCCCACTACGCCCGCCTGGCCCCGATCCACCGCCAGATCTACCCCGGCCTGCGCGCCCTGTTCGCCGACCTCGCGGCCACCCCAACCCCGACGGTCAGCCACCCCACCCCCCGGTGATCATGTAATCCGTGCACGCTCGTGAAAGTTTTCACGAGCGTGCACGGATTACATGATCACCGGGGGTTGAGGGTTGGGTTGGGGTTCAGGGGCGGGGCGGGCAGTCACCCTTGGGTGAGATCGCACCCAGCACGCGTCGTCCGATGTCGGCGAGCTGACGCACCTGGGCCTGGGTGATCGAATCGAAGACCAGGGTGCGTACCCAGGCCACGTGCCCAGGCGCCGTGGCGACCACCAGGTCCCAGCCGGCGTCGGTCAGGTGGGCCAGGGTGTAGCGGCCGTCGGTCGGATCGGTCGAGCGGGTCACCCAACCCCGCTTCTCCAGCCGGCCGACCACTTGCGACAACCGCGGCAGTTGCCCTTCGGCGAAGTCGGCCAGCACGCTCATCCGCAGCGTCCGATCGGGTGACATCGACAGGCCGGCCAGCACCTGATACTCGAAGTGGCTGATCCCGGCGTCCCGCTGCAACTGACGATCCAACGCGCCCGGCAAGCGGGTGATCATCCCTGCCAGCGCGAACCACGCCTCCTGCTCCTGCTCGGTGAGCCAGCGAGGCTCGGTGGCGGGCTGCTGCCCACCCTCGCGGTCGGACGCCATGCCCTCACCATAACTTCACGCCTGAACCGAACTCCACCGTAGGGAGCGCGTGCCACAGGTTTGGAATTACTTGCATCGTGAACTATCGCTCCCCTATGGTCACTTCACCCGTGAAGTCATCAGAAGGAGTGAGCCACCGTGAACGTGTTCCTGTGGATCCTGGCGGGCCTGCTCGCCGTAGCGTTCCTGGGCGCCGGGGCCATGAAGCTGTCGCAACCCAAGGCGAAGCTCTCCGCCTCCGGCATGCCCTGGGTCGACGACTTCAGCGCCGGCCAGGTCAAGACCATCGGCGCGCTCGAGGTACTCGCCGCCATCGGCCTGATCGGGCCGCCGTTGACGGGCATCGCACCGGTGCTCGCCCCCCTGGCCGCACTCGGCCTGGTGCTGACCATGATCGGTGCGGCCGTCGTCCACGCGCGGCGCGGTGAGACCCAGGGCATCGTGGTCAACGCAGTGCTGCTGATCCTGGCTGCGGTGGTGGCCTGGGGCCGGTTCGGTCCGTACAGCTTCTGAGGCGCCGGTTCTCGAGAAAGAGCGACAGCATGGGTGTGAAGGAACTGGGACATCTCGTCCTCTACGTGCGTGACCTGACGCGATCCGCCACGTTCTACCGCGACGTCCTGGGTTGGGCGCCGATCCCGATGGGTCCCGAGGGTGCGCCGCTGCGCTTCCCGGCGGCGGCGTTCAACTCCCCCGGCGGCCGAACGCATCACGAGCTGCTGCTGATCGAGGTCGGGCCGGACGCGGCGCCGTTGCCACCCGGACGCCGCACCGGCCTCTATCACTTCGGCGTCAAGGTGGGTGACAGCGACGACGAGCTGCGGGCGATGCGGCAACGGCTGGTCGAGGCGGGCACGCCGATCCTGGGCGCCACCGACCACGGCTTCACCCACAGCCTCTACATCGCCGACCCCGACGGCAACGAGATCGAGGTCTACATCGACGTGCCCGGCGTCGACTGGAACGACCCCGAGCTCTGGGAGCGTCCGGTCCTGCGCCGGCTCGAGCTCTGATTGGGTAGCGGGGTGAGTGACATGTGGATGGCGCCCGAAGACGACCCCCGCAGCTACGGCAACCCGGACGGCGAGCTCGCGACCTACCGCGAGTACCTGGGCAACTATCGCCTGACGATCGCCTTGAAGTGCCAGAACCTGGACGCCGAGCAGCTCGCCCAGCGCTCGGTGCCCCCGAGCGAACTCAGCCTGCTCGGGTTGATTCGTCACCTCGCCCAGGTGGAGAACCACTGGTTCCAGCGGGTTCTGCAGGGCCGCGTCGATGCGCCGCGGCTCTACAAGACCGAGGACTCCCCCGACGAGGACTTCACCGGCGCCGAGCCGGACGACGACGTGGTCGCCGATGCCCTGGCCACGTGGCGGATCGAGATGGCCCGGGCCGATGCCTGGCTGGACACGCTGAAGGACGACGATCTGGGAACGCCCATGACGCGCGACGAGCACACCTTCTATCCCCGCGACATCCTGGTCCACCTCATCGAGGAGTACGCCCGGCACGCCGGTCACGCCGACCTGTTGCGCGAGTGCATCGACGGCCGCACCGGTCAGTGAGCCCAGCACACGTCAGGGGGCGTGCGCCGGACCCGATCACCGCGCCATGTACCCGCCGTCCACGTACAACTCCGACCCGGTGACGAACGAGGCGTCATCGCTGGCCAGGTAGGCGACAGCAGCAGCGATCTCATCCGGGCGGCCGAGGCGGCCCAGCGGCGTGGTCGCGATGATGGCATCCCCCATCGGCGTACCCATGGCCGGCTCCAGGATGGGGGTGTCGATGAACCCGGGGTGCACCGAGTTGACCCGGATTCCGGCATCGGCCCAGTGCAGGGCGGTGTTCTTGGTGAGCAGTCGGACGGCTCCCTTGGCGGCGTGATACGCCGGGGAGGTGCCGAAACCTCCACTGGCACCGAAGATCGAGCTGATGTTGATCACGCTGGCGTGGGAGGAGGCCTTGAGTAGTTCGGCCGCTGCCCTGGTGCCGAGAAAGACACTGGTCTGGGTGATCGCAATGGTTCGCTCGTACTGTTCGAGTGAGGTGTTCTCGATGACGTCGATGTCGCCGACGCCGGCGTTGTTGACCAGGATGTCCAGACCGCCGAAGGCGTCCCGAACCGCGGAGATCGCCGCCGTCCAGTCGTCTTCGCGGGTGACGTCCAACCGGCGATAGATCGCCTGGCCCCCGCCGTCCCGGATCGCCGCAGCGACGGCCTCGCCCGCGGTGTCCTGAATGTCGCTGACCAACACTGCGGCGCCCTCGCCGGCCAGCCGGTGCGCCGTGGCCTTGCCGATACCACTCGCCGCACCGGTGACCAGCGCAACCCGATCCTGCAGACGTGTCATCATGCGGGCAACGTATGACGAGCCGAACGACCTCGCCAGGCCCGATCATCCCCTGACCCATCGAGGGGGCAGCATGCGTACGGTTCAGGCCGCCACCTTGGTGGCGCCACGCACCTACGAGATCCGGGACTACCCGTTCCCGACCGAGCTCGAACCGGGCGCCGTCCTGCTGCGGATGACGGCCTCGGGCATCTGCGGCACCGACAAGCACACCTACCGCGGCGAGACCGTGCAGTACGCCGGGACGGAGCTCGAGCGCACCACCCCGTTCCCGATCATCCAAGGGCACGAGAATCTCGGGGTGGTGGAGGCGGTCGGTCCCGGCGGGGCCGCGGCCCACGACGGCCGCCCACTGCTGCCCGGTGACCGGGTCGTGCCGGCGCCCAACCGAGCCTGCGGTACCTGCCCCACCTGCCGGCGCCAGGACCCCTACTACCTGTGCCGTCGGCTCGAGAACTACGGCAACTCACTGACCAGCGCGCAGCCGCCGCACCTGTTCGGCGGCTGGTCGGAGTACCTCTACCTCGGGCCCGGGACGCCGATCTTCCGGGTTCCACCCCACCTGCCGGACGACGTCGCGGTGCTCACCGAGATCTTCGCCGTCACCCATTCGCTCGAACGCATCGCGGCGGTCCGCCGCCCCGGTGGCTTCCTGCCGGGCGACGCCGTGGCGGTCGTCGGGGTCGGCTCGCTGGGCATGGCGCACCTGGTCAAGGCGGCGTTGATGGGCGCCGGCACCCTCATCGCCGTCGACAAATCGGCCAGGCGGCTGGCCCTGGCCGAGCGGCTGGTGAACGCCCAGACCGTGCCTGTCGGCCCGGCAGTCACCGGCGAGGATGCCGCCGTCCGGGCTCGTGTGCTGGACCTGACCGAGGGCGAGGGGGCGGATCTGGTCGTGAATGCGACCGGCTTCCCGGGCTCGTTCGCCCTGGGGACCTCACTGGTCCGCGACGGGGGTTCGATTCTCGAGGTGGGCGCCTTCGTCGACATGGGGCCCGAGGCGTTCAATCCGGCGCAGATCTGCGGCCGCAGCCTGACCATCATGGGCACCGGGGGTGAGGACGCCCAAGCCTACGCAGGCACGCTGGCCCTGCTCGCCCGTCACCACGCCTCGATCCCGTTGGCCGAGATGGTCTCCCACGTGTTCCCGATCGCCGACACGGCGCGCGCGGTCACCACAGCACTCGATGCCGACGCCACCACCAAGGTCCTGATCTCCAACGTTCTGCCGAGTACCGGGGTCGACGTGCGTTGATCCGCCACCTCCAGCGCCCCACCCGGATAGGTTGCGCCTGAGCGTCACGCAACAGATGCCCAGCGCGACGAGGAGAAGCGATGCTCGACGGCGACCCGGTGGACCACATCGTCGTGTTCGGCATCCGTGGCGTCGCGCGGCGCGTGGTCCGGCAGCTGTCGACCACCGGCCGACGGGTCATCGTGGTGGATCCCGGTGCCACGCAAGAGGAACGAGACGAACTCGAGCGCTGGGACGTGGAGTATCTGGCCGGTTCCGGGCAGAGTCTGGACATCCTGCGCGGAGCCAGGATCACCAAGGCGTTGGCGGTGGTGTGCGCCACCAACGTGGAACTGACCAACATCGAGATCGCTCTGCTGGTTCGGGAAATGTCCTCGACGGTGCGGGTCGTCGTCCAGATGGGCAATACGTCGGTGGCCCAGGCCCTCGGTCCGATCGCCCGACCCGGTGGCGTGTTCGATGTCGCTGAACTCGCCACCGACTCGTTCGTCGAGGCGGTCCTCGGCCGCACCACGCACGAGCTGAGCCTGGGCGGCAGTGACTTCCTGGTGACCTCGTTCCTCAGCCCGCGAACCGGAACGTTTCGATCGATCTGGGGCGATATGACGCCGATCGCCCTCACCCCGGCGGACGGCGGGCCGACCCAGTCGTGCCCGAGCCGCGATTCGCCGGTGAAGGTCAGGGACCTGGTCACTCTCCTGGGCACCGAGCGAGAGTTCGCCGACATCGGGATCGAACCCGCCCGGATTCGGGCCACCGCGGTCGGCCGGCCGTGGCGTCGTCGAGTCCGCGAGACCGTGGCGGCACTGAACGACAGCTTGGACAAGCCGTTTCGTATCGCCTTCGCCGTGCTGGTCGCTCTGGCCGCGATCTCGATCACCGTGCTCCGGCACTTCTACCGCGAACCCGACGGAACCGCGATGTCGTGGCTCGACGCGGTCTACTTCACGGCCGAGACCATCGCCACCGTGGGTTTCGGTGATTTCTACTTCCGCGATCAGTCACCCTGGCTGCGCGTCTGGGCGATCGTCATCACCCTGATGGGCGCCACGCTGATCGCCGTGGCCACAGCCCTGCTCACCAATGCGATGGTCACCCGAAGCCTCACCCATTCCCTCGGCCGGCAGCGCCTGACCGGGATGCGCCGTCACATCGTGCTGGTCGGCCTGGGCCGGGTCGGCAGCCGGGTGGCCATGCGGCTCCGCGAATCCGGCTTCGAGGTGGCCGTGATCGACAATGGTGGCGGCGAACGGTTCATGCCCCAGATGGCGGCCGCCGGCGTCCCGGTGCTGATCGGCGATCCGACCATGCGTGAGACCCAGCTCGCCGCCGGCCTGCCCCGGGCAGCCAGCCTCGCCGTGTTGACCAACGACGACCTGGCGAACATCGAGATCGGACTCTCGGTGCGAGGCCTCATCGGCGAACGCGACTTCCCGATCGCGTTACGACTCTTCGGGCGCAACCTCGCTCGCGTCGTGGGCACGATGTCGGAGGCGTGGAAGCCGCGCTCCATCGCCGAGCTGGCCGCACCCTGGTTCATCGGAGCCGCGCTCGGCATGGAGGTCGTGGGCACCTTCTACGTCGGGTCGGCGCCCTACATGGCCGCGCGGCTGCGCATTCGCCAGGGCAGCGGATTCGAGGGGATCAGGGTCGACGACTTCCGCGTGCGGACGCGCGTCGCGGCCATTCAGCGATGCGCGACCGGAGCGCTGGAGTTTCCCCCGGGCCGAGACGCCCGATTGGACGTCGGCGACGTCGCCTATGTGGTGGGCCACTACGAGGACCTGTTCGAGGTCCTCGAACGAGGCTGACCCAACCCCCGTGATCATGTAATCCGTGCACGTTTCGTGCATCGATTGCATGATCACGGGGGGTTTGTGCACGGATTGCATGATCACGGGGTTGGGCGGGTGGGTCGTCCTCCGACGCGGGTGGCCAGGAGCGAACCCAGCACCAGCAGACCCGCACACTGCAGCATCGCCGACCGGTACCCGGCGGCGAAGTCGACGGCCGAGCGATAGTCGGCCCCGCCGAGTCCGGCCACCGCGGGGATCACCGCGACCGCCAACAGGCTCGCCGAGCGCGCCACGGCGTTGTTGACCCCGGAGGCCACCCCGCGTGCGCCACGGGGGCCGCCGCGAGCACCGCGGAGGTGAGCGGGGCGACCAGGGTGGTCAGTCCCAGCGCGAACAGCGTGACCGCGGGCACCACGTCGACCCAGTAGGACGACGTCTCGTCGATGCGCACCGTGGCCAGCAGCCCGCCGGCGGCGAGCAGCGGACCGATCACGAGTTGGACGCGGGGACCGATGCGATCGGCCAGGGCACCGGAGGCCGACGAGAACCCGAGCATCAGCACCGTCACCGGCAACAACGACGCCCCGGCCACGAGCGGACTGAACCCGGCCACCACCTGCAGCTTCAACACCAGCAGGAAGAACATCACCCCCAACGCGGCATAGACGCAGAAGGTGACCAGATTGGCGGCGGTGAACGGCCGAGAGGCGAACAGGGACGGCGGCACCAGTGGATCGACCGCCCGACGCAGGTGGACGACGAACAAGACCACGGCGGTGCCGCCGGCCACCGCGCACCCGGTCGCGAGCGGCGTCCAGCCCTGACCGCCGGCGGCGATCGAGGCGTAGGTCAGCCCGCCCAGGGCGAGGGCTCCGAGCACCGTGCCACGCACGTCCAGGCGGCCCGAGGCCCCCGGGTCACGACTCTCGGGCACGTGGCGGCGGGAGACAGCGATCACCACGGCGGCCACCGGGAGGTTGATCAGGAACACCAGCCGCCACGACCAGAGGTCGATCAACCAACCGCCCAGGAACGGGCCGACGGCAGCGGCGACCCCGCCCAGGCCCGACCAGGCGCCGATCGCCCGTGAACGTTCCTCGGGCGCGAAGGAGGCGGCCAGGATCGCCAGGCTGCCGGGTGTGAGCAGCGCTCCCCCGATGCCCTGCAGCGCCCTGGCCGCCACCAGCACCTCGATGGTCGGCGCGATGGCGCACAGCGCCGAGGCGAGCGCGAACCATGCCGTGCCGATCACGAAGATCCGACGCCGGCCGAGCCGGTCCGACAGCGAACCGCCGAGCAGGATGAGCGCCGCGAGAGTGAGGGTGTACCCGTTGAGCGTCCACTGCAGCCCAGCGAGGTCGGCGTCCAGCTCCTCACCGATCCGACCCAACGCCACGTTGACCACGGTGGCGTCCAGCAGCGCCAGGCCCGACCCGAGCACGGTCGCCGTCAGCACCCAGCGCCCGGCCGGCTCGCTCAGCCGCAGGTCAGCGTGGGGTTGGTCGCCGGAAGGCACCCCGCATGCTCGCACGGCCGTCTGCGCTCGGCACGCCGCCCGGCCGCGCCTACCCTGACCGGCTGGGGACGCGGGAGGGCACACCGTCTGCCTGGTCGCGGATTCGATCGTCGAGGTGCACGAGGGCGTCTGACCAGCACGAACGTGGGATGACGTGACATGCGTCTCGCGCGCAACTCAGCCTGGTCCCGCCACCAGTCGCGGCGGGTTGGGTCACACTCGAGCTATCTGCGACGAAGGAGCGCACCTGGTGACCGACCTGACCCGCCGCCGGCTGATCCACGGTGCCGGCGGAGCCCTGACCCTGGCTGCGCTGGGTGCCTGCTCCCGCCCCTCGGGCCCGACGGAGTTGACCGCAGACAACGGGTTCGTCGAGTCGACAGACCCGCGGGTGACCGATCTCGAGGCCACGCGGCGCCGTCCCGGTCAGCGCACGGTCACCGCGCAGTTGAACGCTCGCCAGGTCACCCTCGATCTGGGCGGGGTGACGGTGCCGACCTGGGCCTACGGGGACGACATCCCCGGGCCGATCATCCGGGCGAGCGCCGGTGACCTGGTCACGGTGCAGGTCAACAACAATCTGCCGACGGGCACCAGCGTGCACTGGCACGGGATCCAGTTGCGCAACGACATGGACGGCGTGCCCGGCCTGACCCAGTCGCCGATCGGGGTCGGGGCGTCCTTCACGTACTCCTTCACCGCCCCGGACCCGGGAACCTACTGGTATCACCCGCACTCCGGGGTGCAGGTGGACCGGGCATTGCACGGCGCGTTGATCATCGACGACCCGGCCGAGCCCGGTGACTACGACGTGGAGTGGATCGTCCTGATGGACGACTGGGTCGACGGCACCGGCCGGACCCCCGACGAGATCCTGGCCACGCTGCGGGCCAGTGGCGGGTATGTCGGCATGGACGCAGGCCAGGGCGGAATGAAGGGCATGGGCGGCATGAACGGCGGCGCTGGGACGACGAACTCGCCCAGCCCCAGTCCGAGTCCCAGCCCCAGTCCGAGTCCCAGCTCCAGTCCCGAGTCCAGCTCCAGCTCCATGGGCGGGATGGGGATGGGCGGCGGCAGCATCATGTATCCCTACTACCTGGTGAACGGCCGCCTCCCGTCGGCGCCGGTCACCTTCACGGGCAAACCCGGCCAGCGAGCGCGGATCCGGTTCATCAACGTCGGCGCCGACACGGCGTTCCGGGTGGCACCTGGGGGCATCGGATGACCGTGACCCACACCGACGGCTTCGCCGTGACGCCCACCGCCGCCGATGCGTTGGTGCTGGGTATGGGCGAGCGGTACGACGTCCTGGTCACGTTGAAGGACGGCGTGTTTCCGCTCGCCGTGGTACCCGAAGGCAAACCGGGCCGGGCGCGCGCCCTGGTCCGCACCAGCGCCGGGCAGGCACCCGCCGAATCGATCCGCCCGGCCGAGTTGGACGGGCACATCCTGCTCGGCCCCGCGATCGCCCCGGCCGAATCGTCCAGGCTGCCTCGGCGCGGGCCCAACCGGCTGCTCAAGATGGTGCTCGAGGGCAGCATGAACCCGTATCGCTGGACGATCAACGGTCAACGGCACCCGGACGTCGAGCCGTTCCCGGTCGAGTCGGGTGAGCGGGTTCGATTCAAGATCATGAACAGGTCACCCATGTTCCACCCGTGGCACATTCACGGGCACACCTTCGCGCTCGCCGCGAGTGGGCTGCGCAAGGACACCGTCATCCTGCGCCCGATGCAGGTGATGTACCTGGAGCTACAGGCCGACAACCCGGGATTGTGGATGAACCACTGCCACAACCTGTATCACGCTGAGTCCGGCATGATGAGCACGCTCGCCTACAAGCGCTGAGGCGTGGAAAGCGCTGCGTCGACTCAGCGCGCGAGGGCGGACACGATCACGTCGGTCAGCACGATCGGGACCATTCCCAGTGCCCATTGCGCACCGGCAGTACCCGTGGGCCACAGCAGGCCACCGATCATCCGCGGCAGGCCGATGAACAGGAAGGCGAAGAGCTGGACTGCCGCACGGAACAGCAGGCTGAACACTTTCCAGAACGCCATGCTGATGAAGATCACGGGATCTCGATTCCTCGGTCCAGATCAACCGGTGCTGAACCACTCTGCCCCAGCAGGACGCGGCCCGTCATCGAGTTGGCGATCTCGGATCGATGCCAATTCGATGACGGCCGTCAGCGTCTCGACCGTCGCCGGGCCGATCCCCGAGGCTCAGTCCCCGAGGCCGGCGCGATCGACCTTGCGGTGGAACCGCATTCCGGCCAGTCCCCCGGCGACGGCTCCGACCAGACTCGTCACCGCGACACCGGCTGCCGCGAGAATGCCGGCGTTGGAGAGCTCGCCTTCACCGATCGGGATGCGCGGGAAGCTGTTCAGGGTGGCGAGCAGGTTGAACTCGCTGCCGGCCGAGACCCCGACGACGGCGACGACAGCGGCGATGACCAACGCCCAGACCCACACGGCCAGACCCTGTCTGGCCCCGTTGAACCGGGCCATGCGCCCGGCCACGTAGCCACCGCAGTAGTAGGCGACGAACAGGACGACGAGCAGAGCGATACCCCCGGCCAGGGTGACCGTGCCGACATCCGCGCTCACTCGACCCGCGGCGGCGCCGTCGGCACCCAGGGCCAGGCCGACATCACCGCCGGCCGCGACGACCAGGGCGGTCAGCAGCAGAGCCGTACCCGTCGCGGTGAGCCAGCCGAAGAAGGCTGATCCGATCTTGATGCCGCCGAACTGCTGCTGCTCTGCCTGCACGACGGCGCGGCGTCCCAGAACCGCCCGCTCGAGCGCCGGGTCTCGAGGGTCACGATCGAGGGCTCTGGTCGGCTCGTCACGTCGGGGGTCGGGGCCGGCGTCCGGGGTGGCGTCATGGCTGGTGCTCATGGCTGCGTCCTTCCTGAACCGTTCGGGCTGCCGGCCGGGCGCGCCGACGCTGCGGGGTCGCGCAGGGGGCTACCCCGAGCACCTCCCGCGAAACGGTGCCCGCGGAACGGGCGTGGATCAGGGGTGGGTGCCGGCCCCGCCGCCGCCTCGCAGGATGGCCGACATCTTCTTGCCCTTCGCCAGCTCATCGACCAGCTTGTCCAGGTAGCGGATCTTCTGCATCAGCGGATCGTCGATCTCCTCCACGCGATGGCCACAGATCACGCCGGTGATCAGGGAGGCGTTCGGGTTCATCGCCGGCGCCTCGGCGAAGAAGGTCTCCATGCTGGCCTCGGCGGCGAGCACCCGATCCAGACCGGCGGCGTCGTAGCCGGTGAGCCAGCAGATCACCTGGTCCACGTCGTCCTTCGTGCGGTTCTTCCGTTCGGCCTTCGCCACGTAGTGCGGGTAGATGCTGGCGAAGCTGACGCCGAAGATCCGGTGCCCTGCCATGTCGGCCTCCTCGGTCTCGTCATTCGCGCAGACGCTACTTCACCTCCGAGCGGAGCAGATTGACCACGGCGGCCAGCAGCGGCAGGACGAGCCACACCACCGTGGTGACGCCGAGTTGTGCCCACTGCTCGCCGCCCAGGTCACCCTGCAGCAGGGCGTCCTGGGTGTACTTCGGATCGACCCAGGGGCGCACATCATGGAACCAGGCTTGGCGGAAGGCGAGGAAGGCGAGCAACCCCGGGGCCACGAAGGCGTAGATCATGTACGCCACGATGGCGGCGGGACTGCTGCGGAGCAGGGCGCCCAGGGTCAAGCCGATCATCAGCAGGAGCACGTTGCCCAACGCCACGAAGCCGACGTCGGCGAGGCTCTGATCCCAGACGGTCGAGACGCCCGCGATCCCGGTGCCGACCACGTTGCCGAGCGCGCCGACAACGAAGGCGACCAGCGTGGCGGTGGCGGCGATGAGGACGGCGGCCACGGCCTTGGCCAGCATGACTCGGCCGCGCCGGGGAACCAGGGTGAACGTCGTCAGACCGCTGCGCTGACTCCATTCGGAGGTCACCGACAAGATGGCGATGATCGGCAGGATGACCGACATCGGCATGCCGATGGCGAGGGTGAACTGAGCGTAGGTGAACTCCTCGGCGGGCGCCCAGGCGATGACGGCGGCGGTGGTGAGCACCGCGGCGAGGCCGATGCCGGCCAGCAGCCATGCCCCGGAACGGGTATCGAGCGACTTACGCAGCTCGACACTGACGAGGCGAGTGAGGGGAATGCGCGCGGGCAGCGCGACCGGTGCCGGTCGGGGCGTGGCGGCCCTGGCGTGGGAGCGGTGCGCCGGTGCCTGAGTGGTGGTCATGCGACTGCTCCTTGCTGGTGGGTGTGCCGGTACCCGTCGCGCTGGGTGTCGGCGGTGAGCTCGAGGAACATCTCCTCGAGCCCTGCGCCCTCGGCATCGCGGAGCTCGACGAGGGGGACGCCGGCCTGATGTGCGACCCGGCCGACGAGTTCGGCGTCGGCCTCGACGCGCAGAACCCGCGGTGAGGCCGAGCCGTTGGGCTGGCTCGAGGCGCCGGCCTCGACGTAGGTGAGACCGGCGCCCGTGAGGGCGTCGATGAGCCGGCCCGGTTCACGGGTACGCACGTGCGTGCCCGCGGTGGCGAGCAGGTCGGACTTGGTGCCTGCGGCGACGATGCGACCGCGTCCGATGACCACGAGATCGTCGGCGACGACCTCGATCTCGTGCAACAGGTGCGACGAGAGCAGGACCGTGGCCCCGCGGTCGGCATACCCGCGGAGCAGATCCCGCATCCAGCGGATGCCGGCCGGGTCGAGCCCGTTCGCCGGCTCGTCGAGGATGAGGACCTCGGGGTCACCGAGCAGGGCGTGCGCCAGCCCGAGTCGCTGCCTCATGCCCAGCGAGTAGTCACGCAGGCGGCGGGCGGCCTCGTCATCGGACAGGCTGACCAGATCGAGCACCTCGTCGACCCGCCGGCCGGACAGTCCCATCGTCCGCTGCCCCAGGGCGAGGATCTCCCGGCCGGTGCGCCCCGCGTGCTGGGCCGAGGCGTCCAGCAGGACGCCGACCTCCAGACCGGGATTGGGCAGCTCACCGAATCGGCGTCCGAGGACGTACGCCGCGCCGGCGGTGGGTGGGGTGAGGCCGACGACGATGCGCAGCGTGGTGGACTTGCCGGCGCCGTTGGGGCCGAGGAAGCCGGTGACCCGGCCGGGTTCGGCGGTGAAGCTGACGTCGTCCACGGCGGCGAAGGCGCCGTACCGCTGGGTGACGTGCTCGACGGTGATCATCGTGCGTCCACCAGGTGGGCGGTGACCGGGGAGGGCTTGAAGCCCTTCACGATGAGGTAGACGCCGAAGCCCAACTCCCAGAAGAACTCCGGGATCGTGGCGAGCCCGACCCACAGGGATCCCGATTCGATGATGCCCAGGATCACCAGGCCGCCGGACAGGCAGAGCAGGGGGCCGCCGACGAGCCCCAGCACGGCCAGACCCCGCGGCACGAGACCGGACCGGTACATCATGTAGCCCAGGATGAGCCCGTTGCCGACGCCGACGACGACGCCGGGACCCAGCGCAAACGTCCACTCCTGCAAGGCGACGAGCGTGTGACCGACGGTTGCGGCGGCGGCGCCCTCTGCGCCACCGACTCCGGCGAAGTCCTGCCGCACACTCACGATCGTGACGACGCTGAGGACGCCCACGGCGATGAACACGGACTCCATGACCCGAGCCGTCACGTAGCCGAGGGCCAGGCCCCTGAACCGCCGCCGGAGCACCGGGTACAGCGCGACCGCCGTGCCGATGTTCGCGATGATGAGGATCATCTCGTTGACGGCGCCCCACAGGACGCGGGTGTCGGCACCCTCGCCGACGACATAGCCGGCGCTGTCGAACAGGGGTGGGTAGAAGACGAACTTCGCCGCGATCGACGTGATGTAGGTGATGACGAAGAGCACCCCGACGACGAGGGCGGCCCTGCGCAGGGAGTCCATCGGAGGCCGGGTGGTCGGGGTGGTCGGGGTGGTTCGTGCGGTGGTGGTCATGGCGGTGTCCTTTCGTGAGTGGGTCAGCGAGGTTCGATCGGGGTGACCGAGATCAAGGGAAGGCCGATGTCGCGCAGCCGCGACAGCAGCCCGTGCAGTGCTGCCTGGTCCACGACCGCGCCCCTGATCACGGTGGTGCCGTCGGGGTGAGCCGTGATGTCCAGGCCGTCGAGCCAGGCGGACCACCGCGCGTCGAGCCGCCCTCGAAGGCGGATCTCGTACCAGCCCGATTCGGGTGGGCGGCCGGTGTCGCTGGTGCTCATGCCGGCACGCTAGGAACCGACGTGATGAGCACGCGTCATCACCTGTGATGAGCAGGGTGACGATTCCTCGCCCCGCATCGGGTGGTGCCGGTCGACGTCGTCCGGGCGATCACGGCACCGAGGGCGGGGCCTTGTGGTGACGCGCCGTCAGACGGGGACGATCTCGATGAGGTCCTCGAGACCCCGCAGGTCTGCGGCGTTGCGCGTGTACAGGCTCGCCGAGTGGGCATGAGCGGTGGCCGCGATGAGCAGTTCCATGACGCGCCGCCGCGGTTGACGGCCCTGGCTCACGGTCTTGGCCGCAAGGCGGCCGTAGCTGTCGACAACGGCGTCATCGACCGGCAACGGATCGAAGCGCTTCTGCAGACCGCTGAGGCGAGCCAACCGCACCGCCCGGGCATCGCCGTTCTGGGCGACCAGCACGCCGTAGTGCAACTCGGCGAGACTGATCACGCTGATCGCCAACTCGCCGGGAAGCGGTTGGAGATCGGTGGCGATCAGGACGCTGGTGTCCAGGCGCCACGCCCTCGGAGCGACCGGCCCCAGAATGGCTGCCGGGCGACCGGCAGCGGTGATCGTCACCCGCTCGCCGGCCTCCGCACGGCGCACCAGATCACTGGCGTTCTGCCGCATCTCACGCAGCCCAACCTCATCCATCGACTCAAGTAGCACAAGTGCTATTTGTCGTGGACCCGTTCCCCGAGCCGCCCGGGGTCGCGCCCCGCCTCCTCGGACCCTGAGGTGCCGAGCCAGAGGCTGTCTCGTGCGCGCGTGATGGCGACATACTGCCGACGACGCTCGTGACGAGCCCGCTCGGCATAGGCGTCCGCAGATTCGTGCGGCGTGCGAGGCCCCGGTGTGCGGTCGTGGTCCGGGACGAGAACGTGGGCGAAATCGAGGCCCTTGCCCCGCTCGAACGTACCGACCTTGACGGCATCGACGCGGCGGCCGTCGTAAGCGATCAGTGCGATCGTCGGGACATCGGCCTGCTCGAGGATCCGCTGCCACTGGCGTGCGGCTGCGTTCGAGGCAACCAGCAGGGCGATGTCGCCGTACCGGGCGCCGTGGCTCAGCAGATCGCGCAGGTGAGCCGCCAGGGCCTGCTGCTGAGCGCCGGGATCAGTGGCCTGCGCTCGCACGACGCGACCGCCCACACGGGTGGGTACCACGGACCCGCCCAGGTCGTCGGAATCGGGGTCGATGTTGTCGGCGGTGTCGTCACCAAGCACTTCGAGGGCCTGGCGCAGGATGTCCGAACCGTTGCGGTAGTTGCGATTCAGGACGACGCTGCGCCCGGCGACCGAGATTCCGGCCTCTGCCAGCGTGAATCCCCCGGGATAGACGGCCTGCTGGCCGTCCCCCACCATCAACAGTCCGTCCGGGCGATCCCCGACCAGGGCGTGCAGCAGGCGCAAGGCCCTGCAGGTGAGGTCCTGAACCTCATCGACGATGACGGCGTCCCACCTCGGTTCGATCAGGCCACGGTGGACGGCGTCCAGCGCTCGAGCCAGGACGTCGGCCCAGTCGTCGAGTCCTCGCTCGGTACGGCGCCGTTCGTACTCCTCGTACAGGCGCCACACCGCCTGGCGATGCACGGGTTGCAACGGGGTGCGGCGACCGACCCGCTGCAGCGTCGCGTACGTGGCGGGGTCCGTGACACCACGCCCTTTGATCACGGAGTCGATCTCCTCACGCCAGTATCGAGGTGGGTGGGCCAGGGCATCCAGAAGGCCGTCGCGGTGGCAGGTGGCCCAGGCTCGATGCCAGCAGTCGTCAAGGCCCTTCCGGTCGATGGTGACCCTGAGCCCTGCCTCGTACAGCAGCCGGATCGCGATCTGATGCACCGAGACGAAGTCGACGCGGCCGGTCAACTCTGGGGCCAGCCGTGAGAACAATCCGGCGAACACGGGACCGAGAGTGCGTACGTAGGAGCAGAACACGACGCGTCGTCCCTGCTCGGCGAGGTGTCGAGCCCGGTGGAGGGCCACCACGGTCTTGCCGGTGCCCGCGGCCCCCCGGATCCGGGCCGGCCCACTCCAGGACCGCGTGACCAACCGGGACTGGGAGGGGTGTAGCCAGGTCATCCACGCCTCGATGGGCTCGGCCGCTGCGGCCTCGACCAAGCCTGCCCACACCTGCTCCAGCGTCGGCGTGGAACCAGAGGTCAGCGCGTCATCGGCCGCACGGCGAGGTCGTGGAACCACCTCGGGAGCAGCGACCGTGGTAGCGGCCGGCGGACAGGCGGCGTCCAGGGCTGCGACGACGAGCTCGACCTGGTGCGAGGTCAGCCGGACGCCTCGCCGCAACAGGTCCATGCACAGGTCGGACTCGCTCACGACCTGCAGCGTGCCCAGACGCGCCCGCGTCGTCCGGCGGCCCGTCAGCACCAACAGCGGCACGATCTCCGCGGGCGCCAGGCCCACCTCCACCAGAACATCGCGGACCGCGTCGGCTTGATCCAGCACCTTCGCCACGGCGTCGTCCGCGGGCTGCTGGTCGCGCCACAGCCGACCATGCTCGATCCGAGGTCGGCGCCAGTTCTTGACGTCGATCACGAACACCCCGCCCGGACCCACCAGAAGGATGTCGATGTTCGCCTTGCGGGTGCCCGGCCAGCGGCGATCGGGCAACACCGTCCAGCCGGTATCGACCATGTCGACCAGAACGCGGACGACGCGCTGCTCACCGACGGCGCCGGCTTCGAAACTGCCCTGGCGCGAACGCAATGCACGCAGCAATTCGGTCAAGCTCGACAGCTGGCGCTGCACACCTTGGATGTCGAGTCCGAGCTGCACGGCCTCGGCCAGCGCGGATTGCCCAGCCTGCTCCGTCAGTGACTCGGCAGGGTCGGCCGGCGGTCGTGATCGCTCGCTGGTCACTCTGTTGATCTCGGTCGATTACCGCGGGCACTGAATCATGGACCGTGGTGATCATCCACCGATGAATCGCTGGGCTGCCTGTCCGTCGAGGTGAGGGACGACAACGGCGGAGAGGGCGGCGATGGCGGCGGGGTCGACGTCCGTGCTGGTGTCGGCTCGGATCAGGGCGCCGATGCCCAGCGGCCCCTCGGCCTCCAGACGCGTGAACTGATGGACGAGGTCCTCGGTGGTGTGACGTCGGTCGTCGTGCCCGGGGTGGCGTTGCCTCATCTGAAACCGTTGGACGGCAAGGGCTACCGGGCAGACGCAGTGCACCTCGACGAGGCTGGTATCGCGCAGGGCATGCGGCCAGTCGGTTGGGGTACCGAGGTTGCGGAGAGTCGCTCACGACGCCAGAAGGACGACAGCACCGCCGCCGGGGTGTTCACCGCGATGGCCTGCAGGGCGGCATCACTGGCACGGCTCAGCCGGTGACGACTGCCCGGGTCGCCCGGGCCGAGGCTCTCCAGTAGGGCATCGAGGATGTCGTCCTTGTCGAGCATCGCCAGGCCGAGTTCAGCGGCGATGCCTCGTCCCAGCGTCGTTCTTGCCACTTCCGGGCAACCCGACATGACGACGAAGGCGTGCTCCACCCGAGCCATTGTGCCGTGGGCTGCCGGAGCGGTGGAGCGCTCAGGACGGCATGGCGTAGTAGTCCTCGGTGGCCACCCGAGCGAACCCCAGCGAGGTGTACAGCCCGAGCGCCCGGTCGTTGTCGACGGCGACCTCGAGGGTGCACCCGGTCGCGCCGGCCGCCAGAGCCTGGCGAGACACCCGCCGCAGGACGTCGCGCCCGATCCCGCGGCCCTGGTGATCGGGGTGGACGACGAAGCCGTAGATTCCGGCGGTGTCCCGGTCGCGGGACAGCCGCAGCGTGCCGACGATCGCGTCGTCCAGGGTCACGACCAGGGTGTCGGCGTGGTCGCGTCGCACGACCTCGGAGGCGGCCTCGTCCACCGGCTGCGTCGGGTGCCAGCCGAACCCTGCCTCGAGCAGGTCGTGGACGGTGGCGGTGTCACGAGAGGTCATGGGCCGCACGGCTATGCGTGGATCGGACGGCCCGTCGGCTGGTGCACCGTGCAGCTGCAACGCATGCTCGGAATGCTCCAGCACGGCGCCACGGGCCAGCGCCAGCTCACCAGCCGCCACCGGGGTTCTCGGGGTCACCAGTAGCGTCGGGGTGTATCCGCGTTCCCGGCACAGTGGGAGCGCGGCGTCCAACAATGCGGTGGCGATGCCCCGCCGGCGGGTACCGGGGTCGACCATGCCCGTCAGTTCGACGGTCGGAGCGCCGAAGGCGTAGATGCCCAAGAAGCCGAACAGCTCCTCCCCGTCCCACCAGAGCAGGTCCTCGACCTGCTCGCCGGAACGGCTGCGCAGCGCACCCCACTCCAGCTTCAGACGACCACCGTCTGCGGCAATGACCCTCCGCTCCAACTCGGCGATGGCGTCCAGGGCGGCGGGGGTGAGACCTCGGGCGAGTTCGAGCACGGTGGCAGTCAATCACTGCGGTCAACCGGTTTCCGTTCCACCGCACCGACCTACTGGATTCGATGCATGCTCCCGTCGCGCGAGCTGACGTACTCGTACGACTCACGCAGGATGCGTTCGAGGGTCGCCAGGTCGATGTCGCTGAGCCGCTTGAGGTAGACGCAGACTCGACTCGTGGTGTGTTTGCCCAGCTGGGCGAGCAGCTCGGCGTGGCGTGCCGTTCCGTCCATCAGGTAGATGGTCGTCTTGCCCTTTCTCGGATAGAAGCCGATGGTCTGGCAGTCACCCTCGCGCCCGCTGTCGTACCTGAAGTGGTAGGAGCCGAAGCCGATGGTGCCGACGTTCCACATCCGCGGTGTGTGGCCACTCACCCGGGCCATGAGGTCGACCAGCACCCGGCAGTCGTTCACGGTCTGCTCATCGTCGATCGAGGCGATGAAATCCTCTACCGCAGAGCCGCTTTCCTCCGGTGTCTCGGGCATACCCCACCGTACCTCCCGCAGGGGAGCCCGAGCAGGACGCCGTGTCCTTCGGGGTCGTCGGCGAGAAGTCTGACGGCATGATCAACAGCGCCTGGTTCCCAGATGATCGTGAATGTCACCGATCGAAGCCAAGGCGACGCCTGACCTCCTCATGGGGAACCCAGACGGTCTCGCCGGCGGACTCACGCAACCGTGACTGGGCAACAGCGAGTGCGTCCTCGAGATCTTCGAGTTCGGCGGCCGAGATGACGACGGCAGACGGCTCGTCCTGGTCGAAGATCGTGATCCGACCGCGCTGTCGGGCCGCGCGACGAACCAGGGACTGGAACGGGGCGCCCACGGCGGCCAGGGGCATCGACTCAGCCATGACGTCACGTGTGCCTCACACCGCTGACACCCAGACGGTTATCCACAGGCTGCCTCTGTGCGCGACTCGCGGTATCCGGCGGGTCAGGCCAGGACGACCGGCCGCGGATAGGAAGCACCAGGATCCTCTCCTCGTGACGAGGTGACCGCTTCGCTGGCGTTCGTGGGAGTGGCTGCTGCCGTCATGGGGTCTGCCGCGATTCGCTCGGCGTTCTGCGCTCATACCCCGTGCGCGACGCCGGTGGCTGGCTATCCGTCGGCGACCTCGAGGCCCATGGCTCGCGCGGCCTTGGCAACGCGTTCGTCGAAGGAGGCGAGTCGCGCCTGTTGGGCGCGTGCGCTGAGCAGGACACAGCAGTCCGGCATCTTCAGCAGGGTCTCGGCGCGCAGTTGCGCCAGCACCACGGCCGAGTCGGGTGGGAACTGCAGCGTCTCGACCCCGAGGTCGTCGAGGATGCCCAGCACCATGTCGGCTCGTCCGGCTCGGGTCGGCGCGACGAGGATCTCGGCCAGGGTCAGGAGGTTCACGGCGAAGTCGTCGTCGATCTCGCGAGTGAGCAGCGCCACGGCCCGTGCGTGGTGCGCGTCGGCGGCGTCGAGGTAGCCGATCAGGACGCTGGCGTCGAGGACGATCACTCGGGCCAGTCCGCCCGGAGCGCTTCGAGGTGCCCCTGCGGGTAGACATCGGTCAGTGCGCCGCTGTGTCGCCTGAGCGCCTCGAGTCGGGCGCTGCGGTGCCGACACTGCCGGACGACGACTGCTTGGTGCCCCTCCAGTGCCAGTCGCGTGATCAGTTGGCCGCGGCTCAGCCCGGGCCAGCGCACCGCGGCCTCGTCCAACGCGGCAGCGAGCTCGTCGGTCTCTGTGACCTGGTGGCGAGGTCTCGTCGTGGGCATGACCGGAGTGTACCACCCAGGCTTCCTAGTGGTACACCGGCCGTTGAGCCAGCTTCGGATCTCCTGCTCTGGAGCATCCGCTCACTGGGCAACTCATGCCGCGTTCCATGACCGTGGCGGTTCGCACGCTACGACGCGCGACTCGCCGTTGAGGACGATGCCCACCGCGCCGACGCAGTGACCCACAAAGTGACCCATGGACGGCGTCGCTGTTGCGTCAGCCGAGGAGCTTCCGACATACATGCAGCTCAGAGACGGTTTGACAGGGTGCCCCTGATGGGAGCGCTGTCGAACGGGCGAATCGGGGTAATAATGGCCGACCCGGCCTGCCCGGGCAGTGGATCGAGCGCAGCGCGTGGTCCTAGCCTGCTCTGCCGATGTGGTTGTGGCGAGCACGTGACCGCTGGCCGGAAGTTCGTCGGACAGAGTCACTACAACGACTGGCTGAGGGAGCAGCGGTACGTCGGAAGGAACGCTCCACCCAAGTGATAATGCTCGACGCCGTACCGATGCCCGACGGAAGTTGCGGGCTCGCTCGACACAACTTGTGCGCTCCGGTCATGTTGAGCCGGAAGCGGACGAGCTACGCAGCCGACGAATCATAGTCCTTCTTGCAGTCTTGAAGTTCCTTCCAGTGCCCCTCCAGTCCGGGGAGACTCGGACCAACCCCGAGCGAGGCGAGTGGCTGCGAGTGGCCGTCAATATAGCGACAAGCTTCCTCGAAAATCCTTGTGACGATAGCCACGGAGGTAGGCAATGCCCCGATCTTGATATTCGGGAGCGATGTCATGCGTACATTCGGCTGGTACCGCTGAGTTACGCCCTGAAGCAGTTCTGTCTCGGTAAATACCTCACACCATGATCGTATCCAGTCATATCCCGTTCGGACGAGGGCAGCGCGTGCTTCGCCATCAACTAGCTTCGCCGATTGGATTGTCTCATTGATGTTCTTCCTGAGGCTTGCAAGCGTATCCCAACGCGGGCCGGTAGCCCGGGTCACCTTCCCCTTGCCCTCATCGTCCGTCACCTGGAAGTATGTGCAGCGCTTGGATTTCTCAAACAACGAAAGTAGGGTAGTCGCGAAGAATATATCATGAGTGAAGACGATCACTTGATTGTTTTCCGCCAACAAGGCCACTCGTCTAGCGACCTCATTGATTCGGCGGTGGTCGAGGCTCGAAACTGGATCATCAAAGATCACAGGCGCCGTAATTCCGGCAAGTCTCGCCTCGGCCAGGAAATCAGCCATCGCGAGTACTTTCTGCTCTCCTTCAGAGAGAACCTTGGACGGCTTGTGTCGACCGCTCAATACTTTGCGGCGCTGCGCTCGGCCTTCCCTGCCGACGAACTGAAGCTTCAAGCTAGGAGCTCTCAACGCGGTGCATTCCTCAACAAAGAGCTTGTCGAAAGATTGGTTAATCATCTGGTCGCTAGCCGTCTTAGAAAGATCTGTTACGTTTCGACTCAGCGTAGGCAATGCGCGAGCGAGAATCTTTAGCCGGTCGGCTTCCTTGGCATTCTTGACTTGCGTCTCGATCGTCGCCCAGGACTTGGAAAGTTCACTGCTGGCGACCAGCTCGGTGAGTTCCTTCTTCCTGGTCGACAGCGCCTGAGTACGATTAGATGCCTGGTCGCGCAAAGAGCCCAGCTCGGTGGATACGGTTGCGAGAGCCCCGGAAATCTCCGTGATGAGCGGGGACACGTCCTCGTCAAGCGTAACGCTCAGATCGGTCCCGGTTGATAGCGATTCGATGACCCCGTCGAACGTGGTCGTGAGTTTGACTAGCGGTTCATAGTAGAGCGGCTGATCCTCGCGGCCTTCAAATTCCTTGACGAATGTCGAGACTTCCGTGACATCTGAGGGCCTGACAGTGGTGACAATCTCGTTGATCTGGGTGGTCGCCGACGAGATGTCAGAGCTGATCTTATCCGCCAGGTACTCACCATATTTGCCGATGAGCCCCATTGCCTCTTCAGAGAGCGTCTGCCTGCAGTAGAGACATCTATCGGCGTCATGCTTTCCGAGTTCACTCAGATGATTTCGGTAGCCCTCTCCGCTTGATACGAATGCCTCCCACGTAGCATCAGGTTCGGCAGGCAGATCGGCAGCCCTAAATAGCTCAACACGGAAGGTCTCATAGTCCTTTCGGAGGTCCGCCCTCCGTCTGAGTAGACCGCCATACTTGGCGGATTCAAGGAGTGACAAAGTCGTAGCGGCGGCTTGGGCCTGCTTCAAGACACGTTCTGAACGCTGATACAGGCTGATCTGGTTTTCCAGCGTGTTTGCCTCAAGCGCTGCCACGGCCATCCGCAGCGCCTCGATACGCTCGTCCACCTTAGGGTCGGCATCGATCTTTGCCCGTAGCGCCTCAAGGTCAGTTGATGCGCCCAGCGTCTCTACTAGAGTGTAGACGCTCGAATCCCGCGGGAATCGCGAGAGCAGTGTGGATGTGCCGCTCTTGAGTTCTGCAACCGATGCATCAATGCTCGATTGGACCAGTTTGATCCCGGCGATTGCATGGTTAAACAGCGCCAGTGCAGCCGGAACATACACGTAGTCTAGATCGTCGTCGACGTGAAAGGTCACTGAAGGACTATCAAAGATCGACATCCGCGTAAAGGGCGCCTTGCCATGCTCACCCTTCCACTCGAATACATGCTTCTCGCTTCCGAGTGTGTACTCGATATGAGCAGACTGCGGTGACTCAGTCTGGGTCGTGACATCCCCCAAGATCACATCAGCGGTCCGACTGTTCGCAAGCGCTTTAAAGATCCGGGAATAGCCCGTCTTTCCCGTTCCGTTCTCGCCGAAGAGGATTGTTAGCCCAGCGTGTGGTTCAACTGTCATACCCGGCACAAGCGCGTTGACGCCGGCTACACCCCAGAGTTTCGTGATCGCCAGGGGCAGCTCCGCTTCTTCTCGACTCAACACATTCTCTAGATGCGGCTCGGGAGGCAGGGCTCGCGCATCGAGCAACTTCTCCTGCCGAAACAGCCGGTAGGCGTAGTCCGCGTCCTCAGGCGCCAGCGGCCTACCCAAAGTCAGCACCTGCTTTACGATGAAGCGTACCCATTCGTCGTTGCGGTTCGCCCAATCCGCAAGAACGGCGCGGGGATCGACCACTGTCGCATCGATGGAACCTTCTCCTGCACTCACGAGTGAGCACCTCCAAGCCAAATTGTCGCACCGACCCGTGCCAGCTCCGTCCGGCGCTCCACGTAGTCCGGCTGCGCACGCCCGAGCAGGTTCCAGAAGGTGGGGCCGTGGTGCGGCTCCTTGAGGTGAGCGAGCTCGTGGGCCAGGACGTACTCCACGAGTCCCGGCCGGAGTTGCATGGTCGCCCAGTTGATGCGGACACGGCCGGTGGGCTCGGCGGCCCCCCAGCGGTAGCCGAGTTCGGCAACCTCGAATGCAGTCACGCTCACGCGTAGACGTCCAGCCCATTCTGCGACGCGCGGCTTGAGCCAGGCCTTGCCACGAGAGCGATACCAGCGGATAAGAGCAGCATGGCCGTCCCCCACGAGTGCTGATGGGAGCACGAGCCGCCCGCGTTGGAGGCTGACGTGCCGGTCTTCGGTCTTGGCGATGAGCAGGCGATGACTGCGGCCCAGATAGAGGTAGCCCTCGCCGTCCACCAGCTCCTTGGTCACGGGTTCGTAGTGGAGAGCTTCCTTCTCCGCGAGCTTCTTGTAGATCCAGGTGCGCTTGGCGACGAGGAATGACTCCAGCTCGGCGCGATCGATGTCCTCGGCTGCGCGCAGCGTCAGGCTGCCGTCACGCTCGATGGTGAGACGAGCCTTGCGACTCGGTCCGGCCGTTTCCAGGGGGACAGCCATCCCGTCGAGGTGCAGCACGGCGCTCGTCACGACTGCCTCGAGCGATGAGCGCCTGATTGGCCTTTCGAGAGTTCCATGAGGCGATCGGCAACTGAGGCCTGCTCGGCGAACTCAAACAGATTGCGATCATCAAGGACGAGGATGATCTTCTTACGCAGTTCCTCCTGCGCGTGCGGGTTCTGCCAGAACCGTACCCGGTGGGTGTACTCGGCCACCTCGACCACGATGTCCTCGGCCAGGTGGATGAGATCCACACGCGCCTCGTCGGGGAGGGTGACGTCGGTTGCGAACTCCGACTCCAGCACGCCATAGAAGCGGCTGATCAGGGGTCGGCATGGGGCTGGTCCTGGCCCCCATCTGCGGTCGCGTCCTTCATGAGGTCCTCAAGCGCCAGGGCGAGCTGGTCCCACTGGCCAGTCAGTGACTTGAGGATCTGGTCGAGACGCTCGGAGAGCTTGGTGAAGCGCGCCGGGTCCTCATCGAAGTTCTTGCGGATGTGGAACCGCAGCGCGTGTTCCATCTCCGAAGCCTTGGCCTTGTCGGAGGTCAGCCCCTTGAGCTTGGCGATGAAGTCAGGCGCGGTGATGGACACCGGCGGGATCTTGGTGGCGATGTCGAGCGCGGCGACGTGCTCGTCGATGAGCTTGCGGACCTTCTCGCCGTAGAGGGACGGGTCGAAGTCGCCGAGCCCGGCATCGCGGTAGCGCCGGCGAGCGACCAGCTGGATGCGGCCGAAACGCTTGGCGTCCTTGACGTATGGCAGCCCCTCGGGCCGCGGCAGCACGACATCGAGGGTCGTGAGGAACTGCTTGAGCACCACGCCGAAGCGCGCCCGCAGGGCTTCGTCAGCCAAGACCTGGACGCAGGCCTCAACGTCCTCATCGGTGTCGAAGGTTTCGATACCGGCCTGGGCGAAGACCGCCACGACGCGGGCGTGCCGGTCGCGGAGCTTGGGCAGCTCGTCCTTGATGCTGGCCAGCGCTCCAACGGCATCCTCGGCGTCTTCGGGCGCGTAAGACTGCAAGGCCTTCTGGAGGTGCGCGCCGACGCCGTAGTAGTCAACGAGGTGGCCGCCCTCCTTGTGGTCGGCGGTGCGGTTGACGCGGGCTATGCCCTGGAGTAGCTCGGCGTCCTGGATGAGGCGGTCGAGGTACATGACCTGCTCGACGGGCGCATCGAAGCCGGTGAGCAGCATCGACTTGACGATGAGGAACGCCACCGGGCTCGTTTTGTCCCCGGCTGTTCCGAGAGCCTTCTGGAACTCGGCGACGATCCGCTCTTGCCTCGTCTTGTCGGTCCACTGCACCCAGGTAGCCGGGTCGTTGTTGCCGCTGGAGATCACGGGCACGAACTCGAGGGCGGCTATGAGGGCGAGGTGCTCATGAGCGCGTACAAGCATCTGCTGCCGACGTTCGAGCCGGTCGATATCGACGGTACCGTCAGCCACGCCTTCCAAGAGGTTGGCGGGCAGCGCCTCGATCTCGGCGACGAGGCCGGCCCGGGCCTTCTGTAGGGCTTCCCGATACCGCACGGTGGCTCGGCGGCTACTGGCCGAGAGCTGCGCCTTGAACCCCTGGCATCACGGTCGAGACGTAGTGCAGGAGCATGCTGCGGGCTTTGGCCTCGATGAGCGAGGGCGCTTCGAGGACGGCCCCGGACGTGGCATAGCGCTGCTTGAGCTTCTCGATCTCCTCGTCGGTGTGCTCGGCGAACATGTCTTCGAACAGCTCATCGAGGTCGCTCGCGCCCTGAACTGCCCCCTTGGCTGTGCGGCCCTCGTAGAGGATCGGGACGGTGGCTCCGTCGGCCTCGGCCTGACGGATCGTGTACTTGTCGATGTAGGGGCCGAAGATCCGTTCGGTGCGCTTCTTGCCCTCGCGCATGATGGGCGTGCCCGTGAACCCGATCTTGGCGGCATTCGGCAGCGCAGCCATGAGATTCGCGTGCAGGGCCGAGGTCTGAGAACGGTGAGCCTCGTCCACCAAGATGACGATGGCCTCGTCCTCGTTGAGGATGCCGAGCGCTTCGGTCGCGGTATCGCCCGCCAGCTTGGTCTCCTGCGCTGCCTTGCCGTCCGTGCCGCGGTACTTCTGAATCATGGCGAAGACGAGCGCGGGGCCGTGCTCGGCCAACAGCTTGCGGAGCTTCTTGGCGTTGCGCGCCCGCTCGATGATCTCGCCGGAGAGCTTGACAGTCCCGGCCAGCTGCTTCTCCAGGTCGGTGCGGTCTGTCACGATGGCGACCTTGAAGGCGCGCAGCACGGGGTCCGAGCGCATGGCGCGAACCAAGAAGACCATCGTGAGGCTCTTGCCGGAGCCCTGGGTGGCCAGACGAGGCCACCGCGGCGGTCCGACTCGCCGTCGACCAACCGCGTCTTGCCAGTGCGAAGCCGGTTGATTGACTTCAAGGCAGCGCGGTACTGCTGGTAGCGGGCCACGATCTTGATGCGCCGGCCACCGACCTCGGTGAACAGCGTGAAGTGGCGCACCAGGTCGAGCAGCGTGGCGGGAGTGAGCATGCCGGCAACCATCAGCTCCTGGCCGGTCAGCTCGTCGACGGTCTTGCCGAGCTTCTCAGCCAACGCGTCCTTGGTAGTGGGCGCGCAGTCCTTCCACTCCAGGAAGTGCTCAGAGCCAGCAGTGAAGGTAGCTACGCGAGCCTTATCGCCGTAGGTAGAGATGACGAACTGGTTGGTCCAGAACAGCTGCTCACTGCCCTCGGGCGCGCCCAGGTCACGCTGGTTGGCGTAGCGGCGGAGCTGGTCGATGCCCTCGGCCATTGGGTCGGTGATGTAGGGGCTCTTGCACTCGATGACCACGAGCGGGATGCCGTTGACGAACAGCACGACGTCCGGGATGACGAACTTCTTGGCCTGGCCGCCCGGTTCATCTACGCGGAACTGATTGATCGCCAGGAACTCGTTGGCTCCAGGGCTATCCCAGTCAATGAACTTGATGCGCTGGCTGCGGCCCTGGTCCCAGCCCGGCAACCCAGCCACCGATACGCCCTCGAGGAGCCGCTCGGTCATGCGCTCGTTGACCTCGATGAGGTTCCCGGGTTCAGCACGGGTCAGCGAGGAGATGGCTTCGGACAGCCGAGAATCGTCCAGCCAGGGCTGGCCGTCGGGTCCGAGGTTCAGTCCGAGCAACTTGGCGCGTAAGCGCTCCTCCAGAAGAACCTGGCGGAACGTATCGCGGTTGCTGACCGTCGGGTCGTAGGTGTCGCCCTTGAGGTGCAGCCAACCGAGGCCCAGCAACTGGGCGATCAGCGGCTGTTCGACTTCGTTGTACTCAGGGCCTGAGCTCATAGGGCGGCTCCAGACGGCACGCGGACGCGGCCTGCAAGCAGGTCTGATACGAGACCTGGCTTCAGCGCGCGCAGCTTGGCCAATCTCGCCGACTCAAGAGCGACTTGCTGCGAGAGTGCCTCTACCACATGCACGATCTCCAGCTGTCGGGTCATAGACCGTAGAGGCACGGGAAATGCCTTGATCTGAGTCGAGTTTATGGTCGCCAAGTTTGTCGTCTGTTTCGAGGCCGCAAGGAAGTAGCGCTTCCCACGGGGTGAGCCGCTCACCAGCGCCAGGTACCACGGATTGAGTCGGGATGGTATGCATCGAACCTTAAACACGTGGTTCGGTGGAGGCAGCCATCTATCTGGCCCTCCCATACCGTTCCCCGTCCGAGCTTGTCGGCGTCCCCGCCTTCGTTCATGAGCACATCGCCGGTCCGGAGCTCGAAGCGCGCCAAGTCGGACTGGCGTACTCGAACAGACTTAACATCACTTAGGTTGAGATGTCCATCTTGGACGTTGGCGACCCGTAGATATGGCCGGACTACCGTACCGGGGCCACCGGGTTCTGAACCGAGCGTGACACCGGAACTGACTTCTGCCAGGCCTCCGAGAGGTTCAACTCGAGCGACGTCATTGCCATCAAGCATGCCTTCAATTACCGCTGACCGGATTTTCGAATACTTGTGCAGGGGCCAGGTCGGAAGATGCAATCTGGTTGTCCAGAGTATCTAGGATCTCTGACACGCATCGCTGCTCGATCACGCTTGGGATAGGGATCTGCATGTGTCCGAGAGCCGTCGCTGACAGTTCGACCTGGTTCGTCGAGCCCGAGTAGCATCTGGTTTCGAGGTACTGCTGCCCCTGTGCGCTGCGAATGAAATCGCTGATCCAGCGACCGACCACAACGTTAGGTCTCGGGCGTACCACTGTCACGTGACCATCAACGATGAATTCATGAGAGTCGCCGTAGAACACGACCGACCGGCCAATGGTCCCCGTTCCCGTTGAGTTGACTAACACGTCGCCCGGTTCAGGACGTATGACCCCCGTCATGTTGCGCGAGGAATGGGGCCGAGCCAGACCGGGATCGAACGCTTCATGCGTAATGCAGCGTTGACCAATCGCCCGAACTTCGGAGTGATCTACGTATACCGGCGCTGTTCCTCTCCGGAGCATTGAAGTAGCTTCGCTCATCGGCATGGTCTTCCAGTCCTCTGGTATGCCCAAATCACTCATAGCCCAGCTCTTTCAGGAAGCCCGCCAGCTTGGCTGCTGCAGCCATACGCTCGGATTCGATCTCGGAGATGGGCGTGCGGTAGTTGTCCCACCACGTCTCGAAAGCAGCGACCACGATGCGGCGATGACGCATGACGCGGTCTGCAGCCTCTGCGACGAGTTCGCGCCGAAGGGCGTCGAGAACTAGTTCGCGGGCGGCTAGGTCGGAGAGAGCGTCGCTGGCGACACTCAGATGTTGGGCGAAGCTGGTCTTCTGAGTCTTGAGCTGCTTCTTAACAGCGGCGAGCTTCGCCTTGAACTGCTTGAGCTCGGATGGCGACAGGGTATCCTCAGCACTGCCGTCCTCGTCGTCTGCGGCGGCAGTTTGATGGTGGCGTCGAGCCCGGTGGCTTCGGCTTCGAGAACGGCAAGACCGTCGAGGTACTCGGGCAGCAGAGCGCGGGCCGCCTTGTGGTCTAGAGGGTCGATCTTCGCCTTTTCCTCTTCGAGGGCGTCGAGGATAGTGGCGACCCAGGCAGCCACGAGGCCCTTGTAGCCGAGAGTGGCAAGAGACTTAAGGTCTGGGAGGCTCGCACCCCACCAGGAGGCGATAATGCCACGAACGGTGAATCGGTCAAGCAACCCATCCGGCCGGAGTGCTGTCTCGAAGGTACCGAGTAATTGTCTGCGCAGGTTGACCAGGTCGGCGACCGACTTGAGAGCGTCGAAGTTCGGGGATTCAGCTTTCCACCACTGGTCAATGGCGGCCGTGACGGCCCCCTCGGCGGTCTTCACACCGTGATCCGCCTCGATTAGCACGGTCAGACCGCTCTTGACTGAGATGGTCTCCCTGAAATCCAGGTACGCGGCGTCCTTGGGTACGAAGAGCAGGGCGGGGTCGAGGCCATGAGAACGGAAGAGATCGGCCTTGGCGTCGACCTCACGGCATGGGATACCGCCGTGCAAGTGGGCGCGGACGTCTTGAGGTTCCGGTTCGGGTGTGGTGTCCACGTAGCGGCGGATGTTGAGGTTGTCGTCGTTGTCGGCCAACTCAGCGCGAGTCACAACGCGGGCGAACTTCTCGGAACCCTCGAAGGCATAGAAAGCGGAGACGATCTTCTCGACGTGCTCGGCTTCCAGGTAGTTCTGGGCCCGACCCTCGCGGTAGTCACGGTCGGCGTTGACGAAGAGCACCTTGCCCTGGCGGTCGGCCGGCTTGGCCCCCTTGGGCCGAAGCACCAGAATGCAGGCAGGGATACCGGTGCCATAGAAGAGCTGCGGTCCGAGACCGATGACTGCCTCGATCATGTCGTCGTTGAGGAGTGCGGTGCGGATCTTGCCCTCGTCGCCGCCCCGGAAGAGCACCCCGTGCGGCATGACGGTCGTGACGAGGCCGCCGGGCCGGGTGACCGCCAGCATGTGCTGGACGAACATGAGGTCGGCCTTCTTGCCCTTCTCTGGCGTCCAGCCGCGGCTGAACCGCTCGGGGAACGGCATGCCCGCGCGGGCGTAGTTCATGGAGAACGGCGGATTGGTGATCACCCGGTCGAAGCGCATCAGTTCGCCGCCCTGCACATGGGCGGGGTCTTCGAGCGTGCCGTCGTTGGTGTTGCGCACGTCGGCGTCGGGGATGCCGTGCAGGAGCAGGTTCATCTTGCAGATGGCCCAGACGCTCCCATCCTTCTCCTGGCCGGCGAGGGCCAGGTTACGACTGTCGGCACCGGTCTCCTCGACGTACTCCTTGGACAGGATGAGCATGCCGCCCGAGCCCGAGCAGGGGTCGTAGACGCTCATGCCCTCGCGTGGGTCGGCGATGCGGACCATCAGCCGGACGACGGACCGGGGTGTGTAGAACTCGCCGCCCTTCTTGCCCGCCGAGTCGGCGAAGTCGCGGATGAGGTACTCGTAGGCAGCGCCAAGCAGGTCGGGGAACTCGAAGTCGTCTTGGCGCAGTCGGACCTTGTTGAAGTGGACGATCAGCTCGCGGAGCTTCTTGTCCGACATGGTCGACTGGCCGACCTTGCGGTTGAAGTCGATGTGCTGCAGCACGCCGTCCAGCGCGCGGTTCTCGTTCTCAAGATCCTGAAGCGCCTTGTTGAGCCCGTCGCCGACCGACTTGTGCAGGTGCCCGTGGATCTGCTCCCAGCGGGCGCGGTGCGGCACGTAGAAGGTGCTGTAGAACGCCGGCGCCTCGGCCCGCTGCTCGGCCTCCTGCTGGCTGCGCCCCTTGGCGAGCTGGTCGGCGATCACCCGCTCTCGCTCGGCGTCGAACTGGTCGGAGGCGTACTTCAGGAAGAGCATCCCGAAGATGAACTCCTTGTAGGCCGAGGCCTCCATGGAGCCACGCAGGATGTCGGCCGCCGAGAAGAGGTGGCGCTCAAGCTGGGGAAGGGTGAGTCGTGGCATAGCTCCTACCATTTAAGGCCTGTTAGACGAAATGATCAAGCTTTCGCTTGGGCATCGGGGCTCAGATGACCTCCTTCCGCTTCACAAGCCCGGACCTCAGACGCTACCGGGCCACACCGACAACAGGCGGGCAGACAAGCTGCCCACGGACACCTGATCACAGTTGTCGCGTTGCGCCTTCTCGCTGGGTCGAGCGGGCGTAGCCTGACGGCCACTTCGGCCCAACATGGATTACGCCCCACATCGGAAGGGCGCACCGTGGTCCATGGCTGCACCTGCAGGCGCTTCATTGGGGTGTAGGAAGGGCCCAATACATCACGTTGACTTGGAGGCGGCCACAACTGAGCAAGTTCGACGACGAAGCCATCGAGGCCTTCATTCTGGCAGGTCTAGACCGCCTCTACCCTGGGGCCTGCAATCCATTTGCACCAGGGTTTGCAACTCACGTTAAGGCTCACGATGTTGAGTTCCTGGCGATCCACGCATCGCCTGAGTTTCATCTGGGAGCTGGAGTCGCCAGCGGCATGACATTCTCGGTGGAGCTGGTTCGCGCGGTTGCTGAATTGAACAAAGAGTGCCCGATTGGAGCCTACTTCATTAAGGAGAGGCAGCCTAATCACTGGATGGTGGGCTACAGCCTGAAGTTGCTACTGTCCTGGGTTGATCCGAGTTCCAGCGGGTCGGCTCAGATGATCCTTGATGCCGCTGGAAATCTACCCGACATGGTCAACACTGGAGTTGACTCGATCAACCCAGAGAGTCATGGAGGCTACCGCTGGGATAACGGCGGCGGGTTCATGACCATCTTGGGGCTGATGAGTCGGTTGTAGGTATTGGCGATAGCATGTTGAAGATTCTACTCTAACCGGTTCCTAGTTTGCCGCCAGCCGATAGAGTGTAACTACTATGAAAGCCCCTGCCAAGGCTATGATCAGTATCTGTTCCTGACGCATTTCTTTCTCATCGCACTTTATGCCAAAGTTCCGTTCTTGGAATCTTGCCGCACCTCGCACGAACTGACCTCGATAGATTACTAGCAGAACTGCAATCAGAATGAATACTGCGTCAAGGAGCATGCCTTCGCCTCAAGTTACTTATACATTTCTCATAGGACCGCCGGGGCGTACCGTTGCGCCGCGTTCAATTAGCTCAATGCAATCTTTATGAGCGAACCAAGGCCTCCTACGAAGAAGATGGCCCCGGTGATCATGACAAGGACGTGCGCTATGACTTCCGATGCTCTCCTACTCGGCCAATCGAAGATGCGTCGAATGTACTCCTGACGTACAGCGACGGCTCTGCCAATTTCGACATGATAGAAGAGCGCAACTCCTCCGGACGCCTGCGTATATCCACTAGATTGGCCTCGGTATTTACTTTACTAAGCCCATTCTAAGACGACTGTGATTGGACATGCAATAGCGATAGTGCGGCAGCGGACATTGAGGCGCAGGACTGGCGCGGGCTAGTCTTCGGACTGTGACTTGAAACGCGGTATGGCCTTCAGCTTCGGTGGGCGGCCGCCCGCTTGTATGGCCCTGACGGTACCCACGCTCCTGACGAATCTCCGGTGAGCCGGTCGTGCATGCGCCTGATCCAGGCGTAGTTGTCGTGCCAATCCTCGGTGCCTTGCACTCCTATTCTGGCTAGTTCCTCGCGCTCACTTTCGGCCTGTTCTATTCCCTCGTTCAGATCCACTTCGGTCTCGAGTAGTGCGTCCAGGGAATGCCCTGAGAAGGGGCCGCCGCTACCACTGTCGGTCTGATCAGACATTTGGGGCTCCACTTTCATTGAGAGCGGGTTCCGGCAAGACTCGTTCGTTTCCTGAGAGTGCCGAACCCAAGGATACGTCTTTCTATCTTGATCCGCAGGAATCGGGGGTTGCGATGCAACTCTAGGAGTCAATGGTCTACGGTGAAGTCGCAAAGACGACTCGATGACAATCCGAGGGCGTGATTCGGACTCGCACTACAACTCGTCCCTAAAACAGAATGTCAGGGCGATTGAGCGTTCTTCTCGCGTGTTGGCTGAAAGCCAGCAGCTCTGGCCGCGCTGGCTGGCATCTTGCGTGCCGTTAGGGACCTTGAGCCAGACTTGAAGCTGACCTGTGTCGGGAGAGAACTCGCCAAGATACTCCTTGCCGTCGAGGGTCCATTGCATCGAGACTTGGAGCGCCGGTGATTCTGGACGAATGGCCAGCCCCATATTTAGGAACCAGATCTCGAGTTCTCCACCGGCGCGCGCCAGCAGGAGTTCGCGATTGAGCGACTTAGGTAGTTCTCGTTCGGCCTGGCCAACAGCCCGGGACTCTTTGCGTGTCGCCGCCTGAGACTCTCGGCGCTGTGCCTCATCGCGACGCCGCTTTTCGTCAGCGCGAGCCTGTCGCTCTTTGGCGAGGTTGGCACTTTCCGCCTTGCGATCTTCTGCCGCCCGCCGCCGTTCCTGCCTCTCAATCTCTCTCTGCTCTCGATCTACTCGGCGCTGCTCTCTCTGTTCTTCTTGATAGTCCATTTCCTGCATTATCTGACCGCGGTCATTGCCAAGTCGCAGGATCAGTGCGTACAGCCCGCGCACATCCTCGCCCTGTGGACCTTCAATGATTCGCATTTGAGTGTGCTGCGCGCTGGCACGTTCGATCGCTTTATCGGTGCTCCTGAGCTCCTCTTTCAGGCGAAATGGTGGATATGACGCATACCGCTCACCGCTACCGCTATCCCACGTCATCGTCTTCTCCAATCACACGACCTTGGCTCAACACCGAGGCCCGCTCGGTGGTCGGGGTGCGGAAGCCTAGAATTCGGTCCTTGATCAGTGGGTCGGCGGCAAAGCGTGGGTTGCGGTACCACTCCTGGATGCGGGTGAACTCTTCCTCAACGGTGTCGCCGAAGATGTCGCAGTTGGCCAGGACAATCTGGACCTCGCACCGGTCGGCATGCTCAAGCGTGCCGTCTTGGCGGGGACACGTGCAGCGGCGCAGCCATGTCTCGGCTGTCGCCAGTGGGTCGGGGTCGAGGTGGACACGGGCGAGCGTCTCGGCGAACAGGTCGTGGTCGGGATCGGCGAGGCTGCCGTAGAGGCGGCGCAACCGGGCCATGTACTCGTCGGGGAACGGATCGTGGTACTCGATCCGCTCGACCGCGTCATTGAGCTTGGCACAGCCCTCGTCGGTAGGGGCGAACCACAAAGGGCCGTGGGTGCGCCAGAAGCGGTGCCGGAGGTAGCTGAACTCGATGTTCCAGTAGACGGCGGTCGCGAGGTACTTACGCCAGTCAGGCAGGTCGTCCCGGAGCTGGCTGAGGGCAGTCTCCAGATCGAACTGGAGGGCGTAAGCCGAGGTCTCCATGCGGAAGTAGTGGTCACGGAAGAGGTAGAGCCAGTACATGGCGACGGTCTGGGGCACGTCGGCCCCGACTTCCATGGCCCGGCCCCATGCGGTTAGATCATGCTCCCGGTCGAGATCGAGCAGGCTCTGGGCGACGAGCCGTAGAAGCCGGGCCTCATGGCGTGCGCGGAACTGGCGGTCGCCGACACCGGACAGCTCTTGGGTGTGTACCCGGGCCTCGGCGACGCCGAGCTTGCGGGTCCTGTAGTGCATGCGGAAGAGCATCTGAGCCTGGGCGGGATTGCTGGGCTGGTTCGGTGGCCCGAGTCGGTCGGCTTCGTCGGCGAGACGCTCGATGGCCTCGTTGACAGTGGCACAGATGGCGGTGGCTTGCCCGAGAGTGGTGTCGGCCCGGGTGCGCTGGGTCACTACTCCAAGGCTTGAGAGGTGGGGCAGCCCGGGCAGCGCCGTCTCCACGTCGAGTGGTTCAAGTCCGGCTTCGCGCACTCGGGCCAGCTCGAGCACCAGGTCGTCAAGACCCAGGGCTGCGGCTTCATCGGTCACGACCTCAGAGTGCCAGGTGACTGCCACCCGAGACCCTCCTGCGGGCGAATCAGCGTTGAGACGGTCTCTGCAACCCGCTCCGAATCTAGGGGCGGCTGCCGAAGGAGCTCACGATGAGTGGTTCGAGAAGGCCGGTGGAGGGGCTGAGCCGCCGCACTTGGACGGAGGTCGCCGATGCGGGGCTGGTCTGTCGCAAGTGCGGCGGGGCGAGTCAGTACTGGGACGTGCCGGTGCTGTGCCGGGACTGCCGGCCACGCCGCAAACGGCACGCTCACGACGGCGCCGATCTATGAGCCGGGATATTCAGTCCTACCAGCGTGGGACGGGAGGGCCCGGGCTGTCGCGGTACGACCCCCATGGCCAGGAACTCGACTGGCGAACACGTCAGCAGCTCGCCCGGATCGAGGCGGATCGGTCGGTGACTCGGGCGGTGGTGGATGCGGCCGAGCGGGAGGAAGCCCACGTCGTCGAGCAGGTCATCTCCAATGGGGAGCGGCTGACTCACCATGCGCTGGGGAGTCTGCAACGGCTGAACCGACGGATCGAGGATGCGGCCCGGCACAACCCCAACCTGGAATACGGATGCCGCGAGATCGAGACGGTGTTCGCGATGGCGGCGGCGCAGCACATCGCCCGCTACATGACACGGGAGCGCTGAATGCTGGCCACCGTGATGCATGTTGCGCTGTGGGTGCTCGCCGGGATTGGAGCACTGACAGTGGCTTTGATGGCGGCGATTCCCTGGATCGACTCGGGCGAGCCTAAGGCGACTGCTCGCAAGAGCCTGGCGGAGATGGACCGCGACGAGCTGGAACGCGCAGAGTTTGAAGGGATGCTCCGGCAGCTGCGTGAGCTGGAAGCTGAGGCAGAACAACGACTCCGGAGCCTGCGGGGCGGCCGATGAGAGGCCTGGACGCGTTAGGGAAGCTCCTCCTGATGGTGGTGGTGGCGTGGATCGCCCTGCCAACGCTGTGGCAGTGGCTCGGCCTGGCCATGCCCATCATCGGCGGACTCCTGGTGTTCGTCATCGTCATCCGCGTGCTGTTCGGCAAGGGCGTGAAGCTGTGAACAAGCGGCGCTACCGGACGATCCTGGCGGACCCGCCGTGGGGCACGAAGAACCTCGTCGGCACAGCTGGTCGGCACTACCCGACAATGAGCACGGATGCGATCTGCCGGCTGCCGGTGGGCGACTTGGCCGAAGACGATGCGCACCTGTGGCTGTGGGTAACGAACGCCGACATCTTCGAACAGATCCAGGTGATGGCGGCGTGGGGGTTCGCATACCGCTCGTGTTTGACGTGGATCAAGCCCCGATTCGGGCTCGGCAACTACCTGCGCAATCAGACCGAGCACCTGCTACTCGGGGTGCGTGGCAAGGCTCGGGTGCAGTTCAAGGGCCAGGGCACCTGGAGCTACGGGCCGCTACAGGATCACAGCCACAAGCCGGAGGAGCGGTACGCGATCATTGAGCGCTGTTCGCCCGGGCCGTACCTCGAGCTCTTCGCCAGGCGCAAGCAGCCCGGCTGGGATGTGTGGGGCAACGAGGTCGAGTGCGACGTCGAGCTGTCTTCGCTCCGACGGGCGGCGAGGTAGCCGTGGCCCGCGATCCGAGGGCTTGCCAGCACGCGAACGTTGAGGAAACGGGTGGCCCGGACGGCTCCGAACGCTGCCTGGACTGCGGTGTCTGGAGCACCGACCTTCCCGATCTCTGGGATGACGAGTGAGGCGGCGACGCTGGCCGCTCGTGGTCATCGGCGGGTCGGCGGGGACGGCGACCTGGTCGGGCTGGGTGGGCCTGGGATCGCTGACGGGGTTCGGGATCGTCCATCCATTGCCGGGCATCTGGGACGGCCTGACACTGAACACGGCCATCACGCTGCCGATCGGGGTGGAGGCCTACGCGGTCTACGCCCTGGCGGTGGCCACGCAGGCTCGTCCCCTACCGCTTCGCTCTCGGCGGTACGCCTGGGCATCGGCGGCAGCCGCCCTGGTCATCGGGATGGCAGGGCAGATCGCCTACCACCTGCTAGCGGCGGCCGGGGTGACACGGGCACCGTGGTGGGTGGTGACGGCGGTGTCATGCCTGCCAGTGGCGGTGCTCGGGGCAGCGTCCCTCTTGTGGCACCTGGCCGGGCAACCGTCGACCACGCTGGATCTGACGGATACGGGGGTGCGACCGGCCGGGCTGGCTGAGCCAGAAGTGCGGGCTTTCCTGGACGCGCCGCCCGGAGTGTTCGAGCGGCGACCTGCAGCAGGCAGTCAACGCTCGGCACCGCCCAAGCGGCGACGGGCGACCGACGCGGATCTTGCGGCCATCGTGGAGCAGGCCAGGGCTGAGCGACCCGGTGCCGGGGAGCCCGCGATTCGGAGGCTGCTGGCGGAGGCCGAACTGGCCGCCTCGGGAGCACGGGTGCGCGCGGCCATGACGAGCACGCGCCGCGAGAGCCGCTCCGGGACCTGACACCTGGTCATTCATCCAGGTAATTGTTAGCGGGCCGGCAGGCGCGCCTGCATTTCGCCTGATGATTTGTTGCATAGCTGCAACGTATAACTAATGGCACGTGGAGGCTTGGCGTTCCTCGAAATCACGAGCGACAAGCGGATCAGCGTTGCCGGGTTTCCACGTTTCTTGAACTTTTGAGGAGGGGTGTATGGCGAGACAAATACGAGTGCGTGGCGTGCGCAAGAGGAACCCGGATATACAACTGTTCGTGTTGGCGCTGATCGAGCTGGCGCGGGAATTGGAGGCCAAGGAACAGGCGGCGAAGGCGGAAGAGCCCAGCGGCGGCGGACCGGGGAAGGGGGTGGATCTATGAACGACTGGTTGACCTTGAGTCTGCTAGGCGCAGTGGCGCTCGTATGCGTGGTTCTGGTGATGCGCGCCGGTAGCCGCAGCGCGTGGAGCGACGAAGTGGTGGCCTACGCCGTGACATTTCCACGTGGTGTGACCCCGGCGCAGGTAAGTGCCTTCCTGACTGGAGCCGCGGGCATCGTGGCCAGGCGCTGGCAGCGCCCATTCGTGATCCGGGCGGTCGGATGGGAGGTGACCGCCACTGCCGACGGGATCATCCATCACCTGCTGATGCGCAAGATTCACGCTGCCACAGTGTTATCGGCGCTGCGGGCGGCGATTCCGGGGGCGCGGGTGGCTCTGGACGAGCGATACCGGCCGCCCGAGGTCCAGCAGGCCGCTCAACTCGGACAGTCCGGTGCCCGGCGGGTGCTGGCGGACGGGTCAGCCGAGCGTGTCCGCGGCGCTGTTGTCGAGCCTCCAACCGCTCGCGGCTGGTGAGCGCGTCCACTTGCAGTGGGTGCTGCAGCCCATTGGACCCTCCGGGAGCGTGCCTGTACCAACGCCCGCCCGGAGCCGGGCAGGCCGTCCCCTGCTCGCGCAGCTATTCGAACGGACCATGGCGGCTCCAGCGATGGATGCGGCAGCGGTGGCGGACTGGCGGCGCAAGCATGCAGCGCCGGTGTTCATGGCGACGGGCCGGGTCGGGGTGTCGGCAGGGAGCACGGACGAGCCCGGGTCCTGCGGGCGCAGGGTGTTGGCGGCCTTCCACACGGCCAATGCACCCGGTGCTCACTTGTACCGGGCGTGGTGGCTGAGCCGATGGGTCGTCGCGGCCATGCGTCAGCATCTGACGCCCCTCGTCGCAACGCCTGCGCTGCTCAATGCCGACGAGCTCGCCGGACTGCTTGGTGTGCCCATGAGCGACGTGGCGCTACCGGGGTTGTCCGTCGGCGGGACACCGGCGCTCGCCCCCATCTCGGAGATCCCCAGTCACGGGCGGGTCGTCGCCCAGTCGACGTTCCCCGGCCACGAACGGCCGCTGGCCTTGTCGCTGCCGGATAGCCTGCGCCACCTGCACGTCATTGGGCCGACGGGCGCTGGTAAGTCGACGCTCTTGTTGGGACTCATCTGCCAGGACATGGTGGCCGGGCGCGGGGTCGTCGTCGTCGATCCCAAGGGCGATCTCGTCCGGGACGTGCTCGACCGGGTGCCGCCGGAGCGAACCGGCGACGTGGTTGTACTGGACCCGGCCGACGAGGAGCGACCCGTCGGACTCAACCTGCTCGCTCGTCCCGACGACTCACTGGAATTGGTCGTCGACCAGATCGTCAGCATCTTCCACGACTTGTACAAGGACTCCTGGGGCCCGCGAACGGACGACATCCTCCGGGCGGCGCTCCTGACGCTCGTCGGTGTGCCGGGATGACGCTGGCCGAGGTGCCGCTGTTACTGACGGACCCGAGCTTCCGCTGGCCGCTCGTTGGGCGGATCAATGATCCGGTGGCGTTGGGACCATTCTGGGCCTGGTTCGACGCGCTGAGTGACGCGGAACGGACGAACGCGATTGGTCCCGTCATGAACAAGCTGCGCACCTTCCTGCTGCGCAAGCGGCTGCGCAACATCATCGGACAGGCCGAGCCGGTATTCGACTTCGACCGTGCGCTCGCAGAGCGGGCCATCGTGCTGGTGCCGCTGTCGAAGGGGTTGCTGGGCGAGGAGGCGGCGGCCCTACTCGGGTCCCTCGTCGTGACGCGGCTGTGGCAGGCGGTACAGAAGCGGGCGGTGCTGCCGGCCTCAGAGCGGCCGACGACGTTCGCCTACATAGACGAGTTTCAGGACTACCTGCACCTGCCCTCAGGCGTCGAGACGATTCTGGCTCAGGCCCGCGGGCTGGGACTCGGACTGACACTGGCGCACCAGCACCTCGGCCAGCTCCCCACGAGTGTGCGTGAGGCCGTGCTGGCGAACGCCCGGAGCCGGGTCATCTTCCAGGTGGCCGCGCACGACGCTGGGGTGCTGGCCCGGGAGTTGGCTCCGCAGGTGAAGGCAACGGACCTTCAGGCACTCGGTCGGTACGAGGTGGTGACGACGCTGGCCACGGGAGCTCGGGTGGCACCGCCCGCTACGGCTGTGACGCTGCCACCGCCTCCGGAGACCGGTCAAGCCAAAACGACGCGGTTGCGATCGCGCAGTTACTACGGAGCGGACCGGAGCCAGGTCGAGGCGGCGATCAACGCCCGGCACCGCAACAGCCCTGCTGCCATCGCCAAATCGAAGCCGCTTGGGCGCGAAGGAGGCCGATCATGAGCCAGTCCATCGCTAGTCCGCTCGCTGTTCCACTCGCGTCACGAACGAGGAGACGAAACCCCAGGCCAGAGGCGGATTCGCCAGCAGATCTGCAAATGACTTCATACCGTTCTCCGGAGGTGACGTCATGAGTTCATCCACTTACGTCACCGCCGCCTACGTGCACAAGCTACGACTCAGCCTGACGGAGCGGGACTGGGACGTGATCCGCACACTGCGGAGTGTCCGTCTGGGGAGCAGTCAGCAGCTGCAGACACTGCACTACGCGGGAGTTTCAACCCGTCGGGCTCGGGCATCGCTGACCGCATTGGCTGGCAAGCGTGTCCTGGCGACGATTCCCGGTAGCGTCGGCGGGGCCCAGGCGGGGTCGAAGGGCCGCGTGTACGGCCTGGACGTGGCGGGGGCCCGGTTGGCCGGGATCGACGCCGGAGCGCGTGGGGTGCGGCCGTGGGGTCGGGGGAAGGCGTTTCTGGCGCACACGTTGGCCGTGACCGATCTGTACGTCGCGCTCACGACGGCGACCCGACAGACCGATCTTGAGTTGATGAGCTTCACCGGGGAGCCCCTCTGCTGGCGGCCGATCCCGGGACCATTGCAGCCGAACGTGATCAAGCCCGACGCCCATCTCATCGTGCGGACCCACGGCTACACCGATCACTGGTTCGTCGAGATCGACATGGGTACCGAGGCGCCGGTGGTGGTGGCCCGCAAGTGCCAGGTCTACCGCCGGTACTGGCTGAGCGGCAGTGAGCAGGTGCGCACGGGCCTGTTCCCACTCGTGCTGTGGCTGGCACCCGACGAGGCGCGGGTGGCCCAACTGCGGTCGGCTATCTCGAAGCTGCCTGTGGAGGCGCGTCAGCTCTTCGTCGTGGCGCTCCAGTCCGAGGCGACCGCGCGGCTCAAGCAGGGGGCCGCCTAGATGAAGCACTTGGCCCGCAACCAGATCCTCACCGGCGACGCCCTCACCCGGCTCGCCGAACTGCCGGATTCATCGGTCGACTGTGTCGTGACCTCCCCGCCCTACTTCGCCCTGCGCGACTACGGCACGGCTGGGCAGCTTGGCCTGGAGGCGACGGTTGAGGCGTGGGCGGCCGCCCTGACGGTCGCGCTACGAGCGGCCGCCCGGGTACTCAAACCAACTGGGGCGCTGTGGCTCAACCTCGGCGACAGTTTCCCCGGGATCGTTAGCGGTAGGCCCCGGCCAGGGGAGGGTCCGCTGCCGCACCCGAACGGCTGCTCGTGCAGTTGGCCGTGGTCGGCTGGCTCGTTCGTAACAAGGCTCATCGGGCGAAGACGAACGCCATGCCGACCTCGGTACGCGACCGGTTGGCCTTGACGTGGAGGCGATGCCTGTCGCGCCGCTCCCCAGCTACCACTTCGACCTGGAACGCCGCGAGCGCGCGCATCGCAGCGCTTCGCGGGAAAGGGCGGCGAAGCGCAACGGCACCGACAAACAGGCAGCTGGCGGCTGGTCCGGGCCGCTGGCCGCCAGCCGGGGCGGCCTGGCGACCATGAAAGCCGAGGGACGCGCCGGACACCCATTGGGCAAGAACCCGGGCGATGTGTGGAGCCTGGCGACGAGCGGATACCCGGGCGCGCACTTCGCAACCTTCCCGCCCGCGCTCGTGCGCCGTCCCATCCTGGCCACCTGCCCACGCTGGGTGTGCAGCCACTGTGGCCTGCCCTGTGGCCCCGATCGATCGCTCCAGTTGGCCACAGCCGGTCCGCATTGTGAGCTGGCCGTTGATCCCCGGCCCGGCGTGGTGCTCGATCCGTTCTTCGGTTCCGGCACAGTCGGTCTCGTCGCTCAGGAGCTGGGCCGGGACTGGGTCGGCATCGAGCTGAATCCGGTCTACGTGCAGCTGGCCGCGCAGCGGCTGGGCCTGGGCAGGGACGACGGTCCACCCGTCGCGGCGGCGGCATGATGCTCCGTGCTTCATCGACGGTCTGCAGCCGAACGCGTCACCCATCCGGGTGGCCGGCTGCAATCCCACCGAGGAGGTCCGATGTCCGAACCAAGCGGACGCGGCTACAAGACCATCGCCGTCCGGTTGCCCGACGAGGAGCACGCGCAACTGGTGCTCATCGCCGCGCTGGAGGAACTGTCGCTCAATGACACCCTCCGCCAGGCGGTCCTGGCACTCATCGAGGTCAAGCGGGCCGGAGGCGACCTGGCAGCCCAGGCCACCAAAGCCCTGGCCGAGATGGAGCAGGAGGCCGCGATGAAGCGAGCGGCACTGCAGGCTCCTGATGCGGGCCCGGCAACGGCGAGCGATGCCGCAGGCACAGAGCCGCGCGGGCGAAGCCGCCGCACCAGCACGACCTGATATCGGGCCGCGCGCCGAGTGCGGGAGGGAGAGCGACACCGCTTCCCCTCCCGCACTCACCCAACAATCAAAGTCAATATCAGATGCTCCAATTTAACCAGATAAGGACAGCCTGTCCTTTAGGAAGAATGGTGTGGAACCAGGGCAACAATTCCTTATAGAATCGATGAAGAATGGACCGGAGGAATTATCAAGGTGGTCAATAATGTCTAGAAAGAACCTACAACCCGTGAATGACGAGGTCGTCAGACTCGGTGCCTACGTGCAACAACTTCGGTCTGCGCGCAACCTGTCCATGCGTGGATTGGCGGCCAAGGCGGGCGTGGATTTCTCGTACATCTCGCGCATCGAGAAGGGACTTGTCGGAGCACCAACCGCCCGACAGCTGTACAAGATCGCGCGGGCGCTCGATATCGAGGTGGCCGACCTCTACTCCGAAGCTGGCTTCGTCGATCCCCACGGACTGCCGGGCTTCGTGCCGTACCTGCGCACGAAGTACAACCTGCCCGACGAGGCGATCCAGCAGCTCCAGGCGCACTTCGATCTGATCAACGACAAGTACCACCCCGCCAAGACCGATGGGGATGCGGAGAACGCGGATGCGTAGCGCACTCGCAGCCATCCGGGACTTGGTGCCGCTGCGCCGCCTGTCGAAGGCCGAGGCGCTCGATGCGGCCGAAGCTCAGGCTGAGGCGTTGCTGCGATGGCTGGAAGTGAGCGGGCCGCCGGTACCTGAGGACCTGATCGCCAGCCTGCCCCACCTGCAGGTCGAACGATTCCAACCGGACGCGGCAGCCTCCCGCTGCAACGCATCGGCCGCCACGCAATGGAGCCGGGGACGTTGGCTGATCATCATCAACGGCGCAACCCGGATCGGGAGACAGCGCTGGAGCCTGGCACACGAGCTGAAACACATCCTTGATCACCCGCTGGAGACGATCGTCTACGCCAAGGACGCCGCGGAGCTGCGCGAACAGGCAGCCGACTACTTCGCGGGCTGCCTGCTAGTACCTCGCCGCTGGCTGCGCGCCGCCTGGCGCTCGGGCATCCACGACGCCTCGGTGCTGGCCCGCCGGTTCGGTGTGACCAGACGAGCCATCCGCATCCGCCTGCTTCAGACAGGACTGGTGGACGCGAAATCCCACTACATCGTGAAGGAGCGTGACATGAATGAAGCCTTGATCGACACCGCCCCGGCGGTGGCCAACAGCCCCACCCCAACCAAGCGAGCCGTCATCTACCTGCGGGTATCCACGGCCAAGCAGGCCGACAAGGACGAGGACGCTGAGGGGTACTCGCTGCCTGCGCAACGCGAGGCCTGCCTGCGTCGGGCAGAGGCGCTCGGCGCCGAGGTCGTTTGAGGAGTACCTGGATCGCGGCGAGTCAGCCAAGACAACTGACCGGCCGAAGTTCCAGCTGATGATGCACCGCATCCGCTCGATGCGAGATGTTGACTACGTCATCCTGGACAAGATCGACCGGCTGGCCCGCAACCGCCGCGACGACGCCAACACGATGTTCGAGCTGCAAGCCTGCGGGGCCCAACTGGTGTCGGTGAAGGAGAACATCGACGAGAGCCCGGCCGGTCAGTTGCTGCACGCGATCATGGCCGGCATCGCCGAGTTCTACAGCCGCAACCTCGGCACCGAGGCGCTCAAGGGCATGACCCAGAAGGCCAAGACCGGCGGAACACCCGGGAAGGCCCCGATTGGGTACATCAACACCCGGCAGCGCATCGAGGGCCGCGAGATCCGGGTGGTGGTCGTCGACCCCGACAAGGCCCCGCACATCCAGTGGGCCTACGAGACATATGCCACCGGCGAGTGGACAGTGCGCATGATCGCTGAGGAACTGGCCGAGCGAGGGGTGCGGTCCGAGCGCGGCGCTCGTCGGGGCAATTCACTGGCCCTGTCCTACGTCGCCAGACTGCTACAGAACCGCTACTACGTCGGCTTCGTAACGTTCAACGGCATTGAGTACGCCGGGCGACACCTGCCACTCGTCACCATGGACACGTTCGAGCGGGTCCAAGAAGTGCTCAAAGCGCACGACGCGTCCGGGGAGAAGCAGCGGGTCCACCAGCACTACCTCAAGGGCAGTCTGTTCTGCGGGCAATGCGGCCGCCGGCTGTCGTTCACGCTCGCCAAGGGCAAGTACCCCTACTTCATGTGCCTGGGGCGGCACCAACGCCAGAGTGGCTGCCTGCAGCCATACCTCGATGTCGAAGCCGCCGAGGTCGCCGTAGAGAGGTACTGGCGGAACCTGCGACTGGACGACGGCCTGACGGAGATTGTCCAACAGGGACTGAGGGTCGAGTTGGACCGACAGAACGAGCGGGCCATGCCAGAGATCCGACGGGCACGCGACCGCGTGAACCAGCTCACGGAGGAGCGCCGCCGGTTGGCGCGCGGGGTCATCACCGGCTCCATCCCTGAAGACCTGGCGCGGGAAGAGCAGGAGCGCATCGCCAAGGACCTACGCCAAGCCGAGCGGATCCTGGAGACCTCGGTCATCGTGTACAAGCACATCGAGAAGGATCTGGTGCGCACCCTCGGACTGCTCGCGCACATCGACGACGCCTATCGGCTGGCCGGACCGCTCGTCCGTCGCCGAGCCAACCAGTTCATGTTCGCCAAGATCTACATCGATGGCACCGAGGATGGCCCCCTCGTCACTGGCGCAGACCTGCTGGAGCCATGCGCCACGCTGCTCAACCCGGACTTCCACGCCCGGATGACCATGAACACAACGAACCCCGACCATGATCTTTTGGGTCGGGGTTCGATTATGAGAACTTTGGTGCCCCCGAGAGGATTCGAACCTCCGACACACGGTTTAGGAAACCGATGCTCTATCCCCTGAGCTACGAGGGCCAGCCTGCAGAGATCCTAGCGCCCCGCCCGCCGCGTGCTCCGAACGTGCAACTCGCAGCCCGCCCGAAGGCAGCCCGGTCGTCACGACCGGGCGACATCCCGACTTCACCGATGCCCAGGAGGACCACGCACCCATGGACCTCGTTGCAGCCCTCCGGACACCCGCCGCATGATCCCTCCCTGATCGAGATACCGCTGACGTATATGAGGTGTGCAGGATCCGAGGGCAACACCCGCACTCCGCCGCCGCGGGAGTTATCCCGCCCAGGACTCGGCGTTGATCGGCGCGAGCTCGGGCTTATCCCCAGGCACTTGTCAAACCTCGGCCGACGTTCGGGTCGGGACTTTCTGCGAACGTATCTATAGTGATACGATCACAGCATGTCGAGAGGGTCAGCGGTGGCAGCGCTGTCTACGGTCACTGCTGGACAGTGGGGCATGATCACTGCCGCTCAAGCCCGAGCACTGGGGGTGACGCGGGTAGAGATCAGCCGGCTCGTCGCTGACGGTGCGCTCGAGCCCGTCCCCGCCGCGGCCCGGGTCTACCGGCTGGCAGGTGCCCCGGTCGACCCTGACCGTGACCCGGTCCGCGCGCTGTGGCTACAGCTGGGCGCCGCCCGTCCCACCGAGGATCGTCGCCGCTCTCCCGACGCGGTCGTCGCGGCCCGGTCAGCGGCACTGGTCCTGGGCCTGGGCGACCTGGCCGCCGACGTCCACGACGTCTACGTCACCCGGCGGCGGCAACTACGCCGCCGCGACATCCGGCTCCGGGTCCGTGCACTGCCCCGCGCGGACTGGCAAGTCACCGACGGCCTGCCGGTCTGTACCGTGCCCCGGATCGTGTCCGACCTGATGTCCACCCACGAAGAGGGTGAAGCCCTCGCCACGATCTGCCGGGACGCACTCACCCTGGGACTGAGCGACCACACCCGCCTGGCCGACGTCATCGCCGTCCACGCCGCCGCCTACGGCGCCGCGCCTCCCCAGGTCCTCGTCGCGTCCCTGCTCGGTCCGGCCCAGGGAGACCTGAGTGCCCACTGACGAGTCCCCTACCCGCATCAGCGTTCGGGTGGCGCTACGTGATCGACTCGCGGCCCTGACCACGCAGGCATGCGGGGCTCTTGCAGGCGCAGTTCCGCCTCACGAACGGGCACGTCATCACCGTTCCGTTCACCCTGCAGGCAACCTGACCCGCCGTGGAGCCCGACCACTAGCCCGCGGCGACGTCCGGCGGCGGATCCGAGGTCGATCCACGGATCGTGGCTAAACATCATATTCCTGTCGCCGACTAGTATGTTTAGGTGATGCGTTAGGAGGTTTCAGTGCTGTCCTTCACTGTGCTCGAACGATCCATCGGCGTTGTTCCATCCCACGTCGTGACCACCCTGAGTCGCATCGACACAGGGCGCGGCCGTGAGGATCTCTTTCGGAACCAACTCCCCACCCTGCTGACCGACCTGTCCCATCGGGCGCGGGTCGAGTCGATCACCGCTTCGTCAGCGCTCGAGGGTGTCGTCGTCGCTGACCGAGTCCGGGCAGCGCAGATCATCGCCGGGAGAGCGCCGGCTCTGCGGAACCGCAGCGAGCAGGAGTTCGCCGGATATCGGGCCGCTCTGGACTACCTGTTCACGGAGAACTGGCGCCCATTGAACGTCGGGCTGCTGCTCCACCTGCACATGCTGCTGTTCTCCCACACGCCCGGCGGTGGTGGAGGCTTCAAGAGCAGCGACAACCTCGTCGTGGATCGCTCACCCGACGGGACCATCGAGGTCCGTTTCGTACCGGTACCCGCGAATCGGACGCCGTACTACACCGCCGAACTCGTCGAACGCTTCAACGCCGCTCGACGGGCACAGGAACACCATCCCCTGCTCCTGATCGGCCTGTTCGCCCTCGACCTGCTCACCATCCACCCGTTCAGCGACGGGAACGGCCGGGTGGTGCGCGCCCTGACCAATGCCTTGCTCGAGGATGCCGGATACGGTGTCGGCAGGTACGTCTCCATCGAGCAACTCATAGCCCAGACCGCAGCGGCGTACTACCAATCGCTCCTGGACTCCACCCACGGCTGGCACCAGGAACAGAACGACCCGTGGCCGTGGTTGCGCTACTTCGTGGGCGTGACAGCACAGGCCTACGACGCCTTCGAGCAACGTGCCACATCCGACCGATCGACAGGCACCAAACAGCAACGCGTGCGCGACTATGTCCTCGAGCACGCGCCTGCGGTATTCCGCATCTCCGACATCCGGATCGCCCTACCGGGAGTGTCCGACCAGACCATTCGCCTGGCGTTGGAGCGGATGAAGAACGACCAACTCATCGCCGTCGACGGCACTGGCCGCTCAGCCTCCTGGCACAGACACTCGAACCCTTCAATGCCGTGACCCTCATCCGCGACCGACGGGCGACTCACGACGACTCCTCACTCGGCCGCCCCGCCATCCGGGTTGGCTGCTTCCCCTGGGGAGAGCCGAACGGGCCGCGTGATACACCCCGCGACCACCTGTCCACCGGGCCGGTCCGCCGACGCGCCGTCCTCAACGTTTGAGGGCGTCCCGCAGATTGACGGCGAGCAACACTGCCGCGGCCCCGGCGAAGGTCCAGGCGAGCACGATGCGCCAGTCCACGACCAGGTAGTACAGCCCCACCAGCAGCGCCGCGGCCAGGAACAGCCGCCCGATCACCGACAGGAACCGGCCCCGCACCAGCCCCTCGACCGAGAGCAACAGCACCACCCAGACCAGCGCCGTGATGCTCGCGCTCACCGCGATGGTGGGCATGATGATCGCGCTGATCCCGTACAGCAGCACCGGGGTACTGATGACCGCCCACCCGGCGAGCAACCGGCTGCGCAGCCCCCTGACCGATTCCAGCGGCGTGCGTCGATGCCGCAGGTGTGCCTGCGGATCGGCCACCGGCGACGCCTGCCCGAGCGAGGCCTGCATGCGCGCCCGCTCGTCCCGCAGCAGCGTGATCTCCATGTTCATCCCCAGGATCCGCTTCTCCTCGGGGACGAGGCTGCGCACCTCGGGTGAGGCAGGCGCCAGTCCTGCCGCCGAACGCTCCAGGGCGACTCGAGCCGGCGCCACCTCGGACTCCAACTGGGACAACCGATCCCCCAGTTCGGCCAGCCGTGCCCCGATCAGCGCCGCCTCGACGTCCGCGTTCGGCGCCACCTTGGCCAGCCCGGCCCAGCCGACCGGATCGGCCCACGACTGGCGCACCGTGCCGTCGCGCTCGTAGCGCGGCCCCGCCGGACCCCGCTCGCCGCCGAGCCGGTCGCGGGTGTCGTGCCCCCACAGCCCGCGGTAGTCGCGCACCCACCCGGTCGACTCGTTGATCACCACCGGGTGCCACGCGTCCCCGCCTGCCCCGATGACGCGACCGTCACCCCGGGCGTAGTCGACGTAGGGAATCCCGAGCCCGCCGTCCACCTCGCTGCCCGGCCACGGCGCCACCAGCCGCCCGAGCCGCCGCATCACCCGCACCAACCCACCCAGGGTCGGCGTCGCGACCGTGATCAGGTAGTCGCCGGCGAGATACGCCCCCGAATGCGACCCCGCCCCCGCGAACACCACCGGATGGCGTCCGTCGACCAGGCTCAGATCCGGGTCGTCCCAGCGGCGCCGCAGGTCATCGCCGGTCTCGTCGTGCGCCGAGAACACCACCCAGCGCGGTTCGGGCAGGCCATCGGCGCCGGGCTCGCCCGCGCCGTCCAGGTAGATCGTGACCTGTTCCCAGTCCGCCTCGTGCTCGTTGACCCCACCGAACGCCGAGCGCCAGTTGTTGAACGCGTAGAAGAACCAGTACTGGCAAACGATCCAGTGCCCGTCGCGCACCACGCGGCCGTAGTAGGTGGGCTCATCCGGCGCCAATTGGCGCTGCTGCAGCAGGAACGAGCGCGCCGCACTGCCGCCCGGCACACTGCCCCGGAACACCAGCGACACCCGGCTGAGCGCATCGACCATCCGCGCCAACATGCCCACGGCGGCCAGTCGGCTGCCACCCTCGAGCCGCGGCGGCCGGTCCTTGATCGGGATCGTCAGCCGGTCGGGCTTCACCCCCGTCGCGATCCCCGACAGTGCCTCGCCCAGCCCCTGGGTGACCGCACTGCTGGCGACGAGCCCGGGCAGGTCGAGTGTGCCGGGCCGGGCCACCATCTGCGACCCACCCTCCTGCGGAGTGCTCCACAACGCAGCCTGCGCCACGTAACGCTCGACCGAGACCGGATAGAAGTACTCCCCGCGGGTGAACCGGATCACCGGCTCGTACGCACGCAACAGCACCTCGTCGTCCAGCTCACCGTCGGGCATGCCCGGGACCCTAGATCAGCGGCGCTGCCACAGTCACCCTCCCGCCGAGAAGCGCGAGGGCCGGTAGCGTCGTGGCGTCATGAGTGCCACCCTGCTCGCCCGCGGCCTGGCCGCCGCGCACGGCGACCGCCCCCTGTTCTCCGGCCTCGACCTGGTGCTCACCCCCGGCGACGTGGTCGGACTCGTCGGCGCGAACGGCGCCGGAAAGTCGACCCTGCTGCGCCTGCTCGCCGGCCTGGCCCACCCCGAGGACGGCGAGATCACCCGCTCACCGGCCTCGGCCGTGATCGGCTACCTACCCCAGGAACCCGATCGCCGCCCCGGCGAGACGGTGCTGGCCTTCCTCGGACGGCGCACCGGGGTCGCCGAGGCCCATGCCGCCCTGGACGCCGCCACCGCGGCACTCGCGGACGGCGCGGCGTCCGCGGGGGCCGCCCTGAGTTCTGCTCCGTCGGCCGAGGACGCCTACAGCGAGGCCCTCGACCGCTGGCTGCACCTGGGCGGCGCCGATCTGGACGAACGCGCAGAGGCGGTCGCCACCGACCTCGGCCTCGGCGTGCGGCTGGACGCCGAGATGACCTCGCTGTCCGGTGGTCAAGCGGCGCGCGCGGGCCTGGCCTCGCTGATGCTGTCGCGCTACGACATCTTCCTGCTCGACGAGCCCACCAACGACCTCGACCTCGACGGCCTGGACCGGCTGGAACAGTTCGTCACGCAGCTGCGGGCCGGCGTCATGGTGGTCAGTCACGACCGGGAGTTCCTGGCCCGCACCGTCAACCGCGTCGTCGAGATCGACCTGGCGCAGCAGCAGATCGGCGTCTACGGCGGCAGCTACACCGCCTATCTGGACGAGCGTGAGCGCGCCCGCCGGCACGCCCGCGAGAACTATGACGAGCACGCCCGCAAGGTCGGCGACCTCACGGAACGGGCTCGTACCCAACGGGCCTGGATGGAGAAGGGCGTCAAGAACGCCCGCCGCAAGGCCAAGGACAACGACAAGGTCGGCCGCAAGTTCCGCACCGAGCAAACCGAGAAGCAGGCTGCCAAGGCCCGCCAGACCGAGCGGCTGATCGAACGGCTGGAACCGGTCGAGGAACCGCGCAAGGAATGGCAGCTGCGGATGGAGATCGCGGTGGCTCCTCGCGCGGGCGCCGTCGTGGCGACCGCCCGCGGCGTCGTCGTCCGGCGGGGCTCGTTCACCCTCGGCCCGGTCGACCTGCAGGTCGACTGGGCCGATCGCATCGCCATCACCGGCGCCAACGGCTCGGGCAAGTCGACACTGCTCGCCGTCCTGCTCGGTCGCCTGACCCCCGACGAGGGGGCGGCGAGTCTCGGACCGTCGGTCGTGGTCGGCGAGATCGACCAGGCCCGGTCACGGTTCGACGGCGATCAACCCCTGCTGCGGGCGTTCGCCGACCAGGTGCCGACCTGGCCCGAGGCCGAGGTCCGCACGCTGTTGGCCAAGTACGCGCTCACCGCCGCGCACGTGCACCGGCCGGCGTCCTCGCTCTCACCCGGCGAGCGCACCCGAGCCGCGCTGGCCCTGTTACAGGCCCGCGGCGTCAACCTGCTGGTGCTCGACGAGCCGACCAATCACCTCGACCTGCCCTCGATCGAGCAGCTCGAGCAGGCCCTCGACAGCTACCCGGGCACCCTGCTGCTGGTCAGCCACGACCGGCGCCTGCTGGACGCCGTCCGGGTCACTCGGCGGCTGATCATCGAGGGCGGCGGCGTCACCGAGGCCGACGCCTGAACCGACCGGGTCGAGAGCCGGCACCGACCACCCGGTCAGCGGGCGGCGTCCGCCAGCTCACGCAGATAGGTGCGCAGCTCACTCTGGCTGGGGACCCCTCGCGGGGTCGGCACCGAGGTGGCCAGGCCACCCACCGCACCCTCACCCCGCGGATCACGCGCGTACCGCGTCAGGTGGGCGCCCACGGGCGGCAACAATGCCGCTGAGTGCGACCGCACGTCAGCCGTTCCCGGCCGGCCAGATCTCATGAGGCACACTCTGGACCCGAACTCTTCGTTACGACATACTCACCCGCAGCTATCAGCCATACTCCCGAGCCCCTGATCGGCCGCTCAGGAGGACCCACACCGGCGGTCCGGACGACCTGAACAGGCAGGTCAGGGGGCCGACTGGGTTCATCCGTGCAGCTCTGGCACCCCGAAGTCCCCGCCATGCGCGACAATGAACCAGTACCGCTCCACGGGGGCCGCTGACGCGCGCCATCCGCCGCACTGATTCCCGTCTCCCAGCTCGTCCAGGGGATCCGGGAAGGAGGACCATGGCATCCGCCGGGCAGTTTGTTCGGGAACGCATTCCGATTCCTGCCAGCGTGCCCGAAGCCGGGCGGCTGGTGTTGGAGCTGGTCGCCAGCTCACGCGATTCCCAGGCCGAGGCGGCCGGGCCGATGACCTTTCGGCTGGTGCGCAAGTACCGGCCCACCTGGGCCTCGGTGACCGGCTTCCTGATCGCCCCCCTGTTCGTGCGTAACACCGAGGTCTGCCGTGTGGCCGTTATCGAGGCCCGCGTCGGCGCCGAGCTGCTGCTCGAGGGGGCCATCGACCCCGAGCTGCACGACCGGCTGGTCCAGCTAGGTCGCGTCCCCGAGGCGGCCCGCGTCGCCACGCTCGGCCCGCGCCCGGTACCGCAGGCGTTCTCGCCGCATCCCGCGCCGCCGCCGCCAGCACCCCAGCAGGGCTACCAGCCGGCTCCGGACGTCGTCGACCTGCGTGACTCCGCCCGGCCGATCGACCCCGCTGCCGCCCGCTCCCGGCGGGACGAGTTCGCCGATCTGATTCCGCCGCCGCTGCTGCCTCCGGGTGCCCCCCAGCCTCCGTCGGGTCCGGCACCCTCCTTCATGCCGCACGAGCCCGCGCCCTACGACGGCGGCAACGGGTCGAACAATGGCTCCAACGGTGGTGGCCGCCTGCCGAGCGCCTTCCGCTCCCCCCAGGAGGACGCGCAGCCGGCCAACCTGGCCCACCCCCCGTCGGCGCCCCCGGCCCCGATCGCCCCGCCCCGCGCCGCGCCGCCCGGGTGGCCGCCGGTGCCGGCGGCCCCACACCTGCCGCCGAACGACTTGTTCCAGCCGCCGCCGACCCGCGTGGGTCCGAGCATGGGCATGCCTCCATCGCAGCCGGGAGCCCCTGGCCTGCAACGCATCACGGTCACGGTGGACACGGGTGAGGTATCGGCGATCGAGCGCGTTCTGATCGTGGGCCGCGCCCCCAGCCGCCAGCAGCACGACCCCGATGCGGGGCTGCTGACGGTCAATGACCCCAGCCTCTCGGTCTCCAAGACGCACCTGCTCATCGAGTCCGACGGGGCCGGGCTGTGGGTGGTCGACCGCAACTCGACCAACGGCACCTGGATCGACGAGGGCCGAGGCGCGCTCCGTCCGGTACCGGCCAATCAGCGGACGCCGGTGCCCCCGGGTGCGCGGGTGCTGATCGGCGAACGCGTGTTGACCTTCACCCGTCAGGGCTGACCCGGCCTCGACACCGAGCCCAGCTCGTGATCAGGCGCGGTAGTAGCACACCAGGTCGGCCACGGTCAGTTGCGACCCCGGCTGCAGGGGGTAGGGCATCCAGGAGTTCATCGTCTCCTGCTCGCCACCCGGCGCGGTGAGCGTCGAGCCGTTGCGAGAACCCAGGTCGATGGCGAACGGCCCCGTGGTGCCGACGTCGATGCGTAGGTGATTGCGTGATACGCCACGTCCCTCACCGCGCACCGTCACCAGCCGAGCCGGGCGGTCACGGTCGGTTTGGGACGGCGCCCGCCCGATGATCACCGGACCGTCCACGACGACCTCGGTCCCGTCGCTGAACACCAGGACGCCGATCAGAGCCGACGACGCACCGCCCACGGCCGGGGTGGAGGTCACCTCGGGTTGGGCCGGCTCGACGTGCTCCACCGGCGGGGCCGGGGGCGCCTGCGGCGGGGCGACGGGTGCAGCGGGTGCGACCTGCGCCGTCGGCTCGGCCGCCACCGGCGCAGGCTGTTCCGAGGGCGCCCAGAACTGCTCCGGCTCCACGGGCTCGGCCGGCTGAGGCTCGGCCTGCCAGGGCTGTTCCGCAGTCCACCCGGTCTCCGCCGGCTGCGCCGGGGACATCCACGAGAAGTCGCCGGCATCGCTCGGCTCGGCACTGACCGGGTCGGCGAAGGGATCGACGAACGGCTGAGCCGGCGCGGGCCGGGAGCGGACCTGTTCGGCGTCCTCGCGCGAGGGTTCCCTCACCACCGGTGCGGCGACCTGCGCCTCGACCACGTCGGGTGCGATCACCGCGGGCGCGACCAGGCCGGCGATGACGTCCTCGGGCGCCACCACGTCGGGCACGACGTCCTCGGGAACGACGTCCTCGGGCACGAACTCGGGCTCGAGCTCGGGCGCCAGGACCTCGGGCTCGAGGACCTCGGGCGCCAGGACCTCGGGCGCGATCGTCTCGGGCGCGATCGTCTCGGGCGCGACCAGGCCCGACCACTCGACCTCACGCTGGTCGACCGGCGGCGGCACCGGAACGGGGATGGCCGCCGTCGGAGCAGCCGCGGGCACGGGTGCCGACTCGACGGACGACAGCGGTTCGGCCGGCTGGACGGGCGGGGGCGCCAGTTCGGCCGGCACGGAGGTGTGCCGGGCCGCGCGGCGTCCCCGGGGCGCCGTGGAGAGGCGCTCGGCCACAGGGTCGAGCGGCAGGCCGGCTCGGATCTCGGGCACCGCGGTGTCGATGCCGATCCCGTGGGTCGGCACCTCCTCGGGAACATCGTGCGGCGTCAGCGACCAGTCGGCGGGCCCATACCGGCGCCGCGGGTGAGAACCCAGGCCGGGCGAACGGCGGGTGCGCTGGTCACCGTTGCGATCGCCGGGCCGACCGGCGACCGAGGCGGGGGCGGCGAACAGGTGCCCCTGAGCGGGGGCATCGAGGACGGTGCGGGCATCGAGTCGCGTCGAGGCCGCCGACCGGGGCGTCCCGACGCCGGCAGCGGCATAGCGACCGGCCACCAGGCCCATCCGGCCCGGCGCCGGGGCAGGCTCGGCGCTCTGCCACGACAGCATGTCGGCGAGCACGGCCCCTACCGCGATGGGCAGGGCCACACCATCCGAGCGGCCTCCGGGCCGCGTGAACCACAACACGTCGTCCAGCGCGGCACGTTCCTCGCGCCGTCCACCGTCACCCCGCACCACCCGCTCGCTGCCCGAGGGCTGCTGAACGGTCAGCTCCAGGCCGCCACCGATCACCAAACGGACCGATTCGGCCTCACGCACGGCCAGGGCAAAGTCGAAGGACTGCGGGGCCGTGTGCTCCACGAGCAGGTCGAGGGCGGCGTCCAGACCCTGGCCGGCGTCCACCGCACGCCACAGGGTGTCCAGAACAGGGCTGGGCACCTCCGGGTCGATCAGCACCGCCGCGGTCCGTGACACCAAGGCGATCCACTCGCCCGGCGAATACGTCGCCCCGGGAGTCATTCCGCCCCCTCTCCGCCCCATATTGCACCGGCTTCGTGACTTTGCGTAAGCGACACCAGATCTTCCTGGCCACCGCGCCTGCCGCGCCTACGCCGCGTCCCGCGAAACGGTACCCGTCTGGCGGACCGGACGACATCTCCGCAGCCCAGCGTGACCCGTCGGGCGGCAACCATTCGGGCCACACGTCGAGCACACCGTCATGGCAGGGCACTGTGAGTAAACCCAAGTCCGAGATCTCTCGACGAACCGTTAGGTTGATGGCGTGCGCTTGGCCGTTCTCGACATCGGATCCAACACCGGTCACCTGCTCGTCGTGGACGCCCACCGCGGCGCAGCGCCGCTGGCTGCGTACTCGATCAAGCGGCCGTTGCACTTGTCCGAGCACATCGATGCCGCCGGACGCGTCGATGATGTCGGCGTCGCCTCACTCCTCGACTTCGTCGCCGCGGCCAAGCAGGCCGCGGCCGACAAGGGCTGCGAGTCGGTCCTCGCCTTCGCCACCTCCGCCATCCGCGACGCGGCCAACGGCGAGAAGACGCTGGCCGCCGTCCGCGAGAAGACCGAACTCGACCTGAAGGTGCTCTCAGGCGCCGACGAGGCCCGGCTGACCTTTCTCGCCGTACGACGCTGGCTGGGCTGGCACGCCGGCAAGCTGCAGGTCTTCGACATCGGCGGCGGCTCGCTCGAGATCGCCGCCGGGCCGGACGAGGAGCCGGACGTGGCGCAGAGCCTCGCCCTGGGTGCCGCCCGGCTCACCCGCGACTGGCTGCGCGCCTCGCCCCCCAAGGCCTCGGCCGTCGCCGAGTTGCGCAGCTACATCCGCACCGAGATCGCCCGCGAGGCGGGGGCGATCCTGCGACTGGGCGCCATCGACACCAGCGTGGCCACCAGCAAGACCTTCCGCTCGCTCGCCCGGATCTGTGGCGCCGCGCCGTCCAGCGAGGGCACGCAGACCCGCCGGGTCCTCGACCGGGCGGCGCTCACGGCCAAACTGCCCGGCCTGGTGACCATGTCGGCCACCGAATTCGCCAAACTGCCCGGCGTCTCGGCGAACCGGGCGCACCAGATGATCGCCGGCGCCCTGGTAGCCGACGCGGTGATGGACCTGTTCGAGATCGACGAGCTCGAGATCTGCCCCTGGGCGTTGCGTGAGGGCCTGATCCTGTCCACCCTCGACACGCTCTGACACCCAAACCCTCGGTGATCATGCAATCCGTGCACGCTCGTGAATCCGTTCACGAGCGTGCACGGATTGCATGATCACCGAGGGTTTGTGCGCGGATTACATGATCACCGGGGGGTGCGCAGGGTGATGGCGTCTCGGTAGGCCGCCTCGCACCGCTCCAGCACGGCGTCCCAGGTGGTGGGTGGGGGTTCGGCGCGGGCCGCCTCGGCCAGGCGATGGCGCCGGGCCGGGTCGCGCGCCAGAGCCAGGACGGCGGCCGCCAGCTGGGCGTCGTCCGGCACCAGCAGGCCGTGCACGTCGTGCCGGACGAACTCGCCCACCCCGGTGGAATCCCTTGCCACCACAGGGATTCCGGCCGCACGAGCCTCGAGGGCGGCGATGCCGAACGACTCCAGCTCGGCCGCCGAGACGAACATGTCAGCCCGCCGGTACAGCTCGCGGATCGCCGCCGCGTCCCACCGGCCGGGCAGCTCGACCCAGTCGCGCATGGCCACCGCGGCACCGGGTCCGTCGAGGTAGCGCTCGAGTCGGCGCCGGTCGGGCCCCTCCCCCACGATCAGCGCGCGCAGCCGCACCTCACCCGCCAGGTTCTGCCGAACCGTGTGCAACGCCCGCAGCAGCGCGATCCCGCGCTTGCGCGGTGCCAGCCGCATCACGGAGGCCACGACCAGCTCGGAGTCGTTGCGCGGCAACGGATCCAGCCGCCAGAGGTTCACATCGATGCCATTGGGGATCACCCTCACCTGTGCCCCCGCCCGCCGCAGGGGTTCCGCGGCGACCCAGCTCACGGCGCTGATCACGATCGGCCGGCGTGACCACCCGACCAGCCGATCCAGCGGCCGCAACATCACCGCGGCCGGACCCCACATCGAGTGCACCGTCACCACCACGGGCATCGCCGCCGCCAGCAGGGCCGGTATCGCGGCGTAGGCGAACTGCGAGATCACCCCCGTGTGGACGTGCGCGACGTCGTAGGGGCGAGCCGCCCGACGGGCCTGGTTCAGCGACCGCGTCACCTGCGCCCCGGCACGCGGGTGCACCGGCAGCTCGAAGGGCAGGTCGACGACAGCCCGGTGAACGCCCACCCCGTCGATCACCTCGAACGCCGTCCGGTCGTGACGCGCTCTCGGCGTGGCGGTGAGCACCTCGACCGCGTGCCCGGCCGCCTGCTGACGCTGAGCGAGATGGTGCACCTGGGTCTCGATGCCGCCGAGGCGCGGCAGGTAGCAGTCCGAGACGTGCAGCACCCTCATGACCGCCGACCCTACGGGTGGGGCGCTAGCGTGCCCGGCATGTCGGTGACCGTCGTCTCGTTCCACGCCCACCCGGACGACGAGGCGCTGCTCACCGCGGGCACGCTGGCCGGCCTGGCCGCCGCGGGGCACCGCGTCGTCCTGGTCACGGCGACCGACGGTGGCGCGGGCCTGGCGGCCGACGCCTTCGGGCACGGGGTCGACCTCGGCAGGCGCCGGCTGGCCGAGCTGCAGGCTTCCGCCCGGGCGATCGGCGCCGCCCGCGTGGAGTGGCTCGGCTACGCCGACTCGGGCCTGCACGGCAACGAACCCGACCGCATCGAACCCGATCCCGCCGATGCAACCAATGATGCAACCAACGATCCGCCCGGCGATTCACCCGCTGCGGGCACCTGGAGGCGTCCCACCTTCGTGCACGCCTCGATCGAGGACGCCGCCGCGCGCCTCGCCGCGATCCTGCGCGAGGAGTCCGCCGCCGTCCTGACCAGCTACGAGGTCAGCGGCGGCTACGGCCATCCCGACCACGTCCGCGCCCATCACGTGGGACGACGCGCCGCCGAGCTGGCCGGCACCCCGGTGTTGCTCGAGGCGACCGTCGACCGTGACCTGTTCGCCCGCGGGGTGCGCCTGGCAGCCCGGCTGCGGCTGCTGCCCAGCGGACTCGCGGCATCCCTGGCCACGGCCTACACACCGCGTCACGAGTTGACCCATCGCATCGACGTCCGCCGACAGGTGCCGGCCAAGCAGGCGGCGTTGCTCGCCCACGCCAGCCAGACCACGGGCGAGGAGCCTGCCGGCGGGCGGCGCACCGTCGCGGTCCTGGGCCGCCTGCCCGGCCCCCTCGCCCGCCTGATCCTCGGCCGCGAGTGGTTCGTCGAGGTCGGCCGAGCCCCGGCATCCCCGCTGCTGGACGACGTGATGGCCTCCCTGAGGCCGCACCCATGAGCCGGGTGGAGCTTCCGCCGGAGTGGCTCGACCGGATGGCCCGGTTGCCGGCCGACGGCGGACCGGACGGCGCCACCTGGGCCGCGGGGCCGACCGGCTGATCGAGCAACAACTCATCACCTGGCAGCTCGAGCCGACCGGCGCGCCGGTGCGCACCGGTCGGACCGCCGTCGTCGTCCCGGTCAGCCGCACAGCCGGCACCCCCGGCGCCCCCAGCACCCTCGACACAGCCGACACAGCGATGCTGAAACTGGGGTGGCCCCATCGGGAGTCCCGCGGCGAGCACCTCGCCTTGCGTCGCTGGGCCGGCGTGGGCGCCGTCCGGCTGATCGCTGCCGACCCTGGGCGCGGCGCGCTGCTGCTCGAGCCGTTGGACGCCGACCGCGACCTGACGACGCTGCCCGTCGAGCACGCCTGCGCGGTGATCGGTGGACTGCTGCGCCGACTCCACGTCCCGGCGCTGCCCCAGCTGGTGCGGCTGACCGACTACGTGGCCACCGGACTGGCCGGGCTCGTCGAGCATCCCGAGGCCCTGCCACGCCGGTTCGTCGATCAATCGCATGCGCTGGCGCGGGAGTTGTCGACCGATCCCGCGAGCACGGCGACGCTGATCCACACCGATCTGCACTTCGAGAACGTGCTCGCCGGGCTGCGCGAACCCTGGCTGGCCATCGACCCCAAGCCGATGGCGGGCCACCCCGGCTTCGAGGTGCAGCCCGTCCTGCGCAACCGATCCGAGGACTACACCGCGGCCCCGTCGGTGCGCCGCGGCGTCCGGCATCGATTCGAGATCCTCTGCGACGCAGCGGAGCTGGACCGTGATCGGGCGCGGGCCTGGACGATCGTGCACGCCACCCTGAATGCCTCCTGGGCCGCCCGGGACGGCGACGCGCAGACCGTCGGGTTGTCGATCGCGATCCTCAAGGCTCTCGACACCTGAAACCGCGGTGATCATGTAATCCGTGCGCGCTTGTGAAGTCATTCACAAGCGTGCACGGATTACATGATCACGGGGGGTCGGGCGGCTCAGGGGTCGAGCAGTTCGGTGGGATCAGCGGGTGCACCCGGTTCGGCCGGCTCGCTCAGCTCGATCCCGACCGCCTCCCAGCGCGACCTGACCGCCGCGGCGCCCGCCTCGGTACTCGAGTGCAGCAGCACCCCGAAGTCCATGCCGGGCCGGTCCCACCACTCGCCCTTCTCGACCGGCTCCGACCAGACCTGGGCGGCCCGCTGCAGCACGCCGCCGAACACCGCCAGATCCTCCGGCTCGGCCTCGTCCAGAACGTGTTCGGCGCCGTCGATGACCAGCAGGTAGGCCGGTGCCGACAGCCACTCCAGGTTGGCCAGGCAATCCTCCAGGGCAGACCAGTTGTGCCCGAAGTAGCCGGGAAAGTCGAGCCGCCGGGCGAACTCGGCGAACAGCTCCGGTGTGGTGAGCATCCGGGAACCGTCCAGCCGTCGGACCGCCCCGGCCACCTCGAACACCGCATCGATCTGCGTTGCCAGCGTCTCGGGCGAGGCTGTCAGGCCCAATCCCCTCATCGCAACCGCTCCCAGGTGACGTAGTGGTCGGCCGTCAGATAGGCCGAGCCGTCGCTGCCCACGACCAGTCGCTGGGGGCCCCGATTCACCCCGGAGCGTCGTGGATTGACGTCGTACTCGTGATAGGTCACCGCGCGCCCGCCCCGGTCCCGGCGCGGCAAGGCGGTGGTGCCGCCGCGCTCGTCGTTCATGAACTGCCGCCCACCCACGTACCCGGACGGCGCCTCGCCGGTGGCGTCGACCACCGCCAGGACGTAGCGGGCCTTGGTCCGCACCGAGGCCGACGACGGCGGCGGTGTCCGGGTCGACAGCGAGGGCAGGGCCGAGCTCGACACAGTGGGCGCTGCAGACCGGACGACGGCGGGAGCGGAGGTCGCGGCGGCGTCCGGCCGGTTCAGCAACCAGATCGCCGCGACGACCAGCACGAAGAAGGTCAGCAGGACGCCCAGACCACGGGGTGAGAGCGCCGTGGAGCGCCCGGACGACGACCCCGCTGCCGACACCACACGCCTCCTGAGCCGCACCCGCTGAAAGCGTGTGCGGCTCAGCAGGCTAGCCGATCATCCGGCATCGGCACCGGGCAGGTCGCCACATCTCGGACGACGTCACTCACCCGCCCGGCCGCAGCCCCTCGAGCAGGGCCTGCGCCCGCACCTGCATCCGTTCGGCCACCGACTCGGCGACCATCGGGCCCAGCACCCCCCCGCTGAGCCAGGCGCAGGTGTCGACGGCACGGCTGAGGTCGGACTCCTCGCGCAGAATCGCGTCGGCCAGGGTGCGGGAGATCTGCAGCACCCGTTCCAGAACCGGCGCATCAGGCATGGCCGCACGATGGTGCCGTTCGACCAGGGTGCAGATCTGGGTGGGCACGTGCCAGCCGGCGAGCACCTCGGCGCCGATCTCGTCGTGTCCCACGCCGAAAGCCTGCCGCTCGGCGGTCAGTAGGGCGTCGCCGTCGTGCCGCATCGGCAGACACACGGTGACCGGTTCGTCGTCCGGATCGCGGGCCTGGTGCAACATCGCCGATCCGATCAGGTGCAGCAGGCCGACGCTGAAGGCGTCCCCGGGATCGCCCCCGAGCATCGGGGCGACGATCTCACCGCCGGTCGCGCACAACGCGGCCGCCTCCCAGAACCCGTCGGGAGCACCGTGGGGATCGTCGATGCCGGCCGCCGCCATCACGGCGAGGGACCGCACACCCTGGAAGCCCAGCACCGAGACGGCGAAGGCCAAGGTGGACACCCGCCCACTCAGGCCGTAGTAGGTCGAGTTGGCGGTACGCAGCACCCGGGCCGCGAGCAACGGGTCGGTGCCGATCGCCCGGGCCAGGTCCGCGGCGGCAGCGTTCGGATCGTCGGCCATCCGGAGCACCCGCACCGCGGCGCCTGCGCGCCCTGCCAGCTCCTGCTGTCCCCGCAACCGCTCCAGGGCCGTCGTCATCGGGTCACCTCGCCCTCGGCCGAAACGGCGCCAGGCCCCTGAACGAGCCCCTGGTCGGGCACCTGGTCGGGCACATGGTCGAGCTCATGGTCGGGCGGGGGATCCGAGACCAGCCGGGCCACCACGAATCGGTGACCCCCGGCGCTCTTGGCCTGGTACATCAGGGCGTCGGCTGCCTTGAGCAGGGTCTCGGGGGTGTCCTCACCCGAGGGCAGCACGACCCCGATACTCGCCGACAGCCTGACCTCGCTCGATCCGATCCGGATCGGTGCCTCCAGGGCCTCGAGCTGGCGTCGCGCGGCCGCCTCGGCGTCCATCGGACCGGGAACGTTGCGCAGCACCAGGACGAACTCGTCCCCCGAGATGCGGCCCACGATGTCGTAGTCACGCGCCACGCCCCGCATCCGCCGGGCCACCTCGACCAGCACCCGGTCGCCGGCCTCGTGGCCGTGGGAATCGTTGATCTGCTTGAAGCCGTCCAGGTCGAGGAACACCACGGCGAAGTGACGGTCGAACGAGCGGCGGCTCTCGAGGGTCTCGTGCAACAGCTCGATCAGGCGGCGGCGGTTGACCAATCCGGTCAGCGGATCGTGGCGCGCCTGGTAGGTGATCTTCTCCTCCCAGGCGCGGCGATCGGTGACGTCCTCGGCGGTCCCGATGAAGCCGGCAGCCCGGGCCGAGGTGGTGGTCGGCGCCAGGCTCAGGTGGACCCAGCGCGGGGTGTCGCCGGCACCGGCCACACGCAGATTGAGCTCTTGCGGCGTGCCGGTGAGCACCTGCTCGACGGCGGCGTACACCACGGGCAGATCCTCGGCGACCACGGCGTCCAGCCACTCGGTACCCAGCAGCTGATGGCGAGCCCGGGCCGTCAGGTCACAGAACCACTCGTTGACATAGCCCAGCCGCAGTCCCGCTTCGGAGACGAGGATCCCCACCGGAGCGGACTCGGCGAGCGCCCGGAAGCGGTGGTCTGCCTCGCGGAGCGCGGCCGCCTGATCGGCCTGGGCGTCGGTCAACGGGTGAATCGCGATCAGCCAGCCGTCCAGGCTCCCCGGGGTCTCGGACAGGTTGCTGGCATCGAGCTGAACGCGGACGTCGGAGCCGTCCGGACGCTGCACCCCGGCCTCTCGCTGGCCACCCCGGCCGGTGATCAGCTCGGCGGCCACGACGTTCCAGGCAGATTCCGACATCGGGTCGGCGCCCACGCCGGCAAGCTGATCCAGAGCGCGGCCCACCAGTAACGACGAGGTGCTGCCCAACAGGTCGACCAGCGCGCGATTGACCCACAGCACCGTCGGGCCGCACTCGGCACAGCTCAGCGTCATGGCCGGTGGTCCGGCTTCGGCGGCCGCCCGCCAGGCGCGTGCGAGCAGCGACGAACTCCCCTCGCCGCCCGGTGCGCGGCAGCCCTGTGCCGGCGGTGGGGATGACTCGTCCCCGGGCGAGCCGTGCCGTGGCGAGGGCAGGCCGCGGGGGTGTTCGGTCAGGTTCGAGGCCACACGGCTGCTATCGGGCGATGCCTCACCCAGCTGAAGCCGACGGAGCCACGCGCGCGACGAGCGAGGCCGGGGGGACGAAGCGCTCGCCGTACCGGGCGGCCAGAGCGTGAGCCCTGGCGACGAAGCCGGCGACACCGCCGGGATACCCCTCGATGTACTGCAGCACACCACCGGTCCACGACGGGAAGCCGATGCCCAGCAGTGATCCGATGTTGCCTTCGGCCACCGAACGCAGCACTCCTTCGTCCAGGCAGTTCACCGAATCGATCGCCTCGGCGAACAGCATGCGCTCCTGCAGGTCGACGAACGGGATGTCGTCGGCGCCCTCGCGACCGGCCAACACGGCGGGGCGCGGCGGGAAGTGCTCGACCAGTCCCGGCCACAGTCCCCGACGGGCGCCGTCCTCGCCGTAGTCGTAGAACCCGGCCCGCCCGGCCCGGCCGGGCCGCGCGAACTCCTCGACCAATCGGTCGATCACCGCATGCGAGGCCCGTGCGGGGAACGACGTGCCCTCGGCGGCGGCCGCCGCGGCGAAGGCGGCCCGGATGTGCCGGGTCAGGGTCAGGCTCACCTCATCGGTGAGCGCCAGCGGACCGGTCGGGTACCCGGCCTGCAGCGCCGCCTGTTCGATGGTCTGCGGGTGTACCCCCTCGGCGAGCATGCCCACGGCCTCGTCCAGGAACGCCCCGATCACCCGGCTGGTGAAGAACCCGCGGGAGTCGTTCACCACGATGGGCGTCTTACGGATCAGCTGGACGACGTCGAACGCCCTGGCCAGGGCGGCATCCCCGGTGCGTTCACCGACCACGATCTCGACCAGGGGCATCTTGTCGACCGGCGAGAAGAAGTGCAGGCCGATGAAGTCCTCGGGGCGGTCGACGCCGTGAGCCAGGTCCGTGATCGGCAGCGTCGAGGTGTTCGAGGCCAGCAGCGCATCGGGTGCCAGCAGGCCCACCACCTCGCCGAACACCTGCCGTTTGAGCCCGGGGTCCTCGAACACCGCCTCGACCACCAGGTCGCACCCGGCCAGGTCGGCCACCTCGGCGGTGGGGGTGATCCGGGCCAGCAGCGCCTGCGCGGCCGCGGCGTCCATCCGGCCACGGTCGACGGCCTTGGCCACCAGCTTCTCGCTGTACCCCTTGCCTCGCGCGGCGCTCTCGCCGGTGACGTCCTTGAGCACGACGTCCACCCCGACCGCGGCGAAGGCGTAGGCGATCCCGGCACCCATCATCCCGGCGCCGAGCACCGCCACCCGCTGCGGCCGCCACCGCTCGAACCCCGCCGGGCGCGCGGCGCCCTTGGTGATCGTCTGCAGGTCGACGAAGAAGGCCTTCATCATGTTGGTCGAGGTCTGCCCGATCGCCAGCGAGACGAAATAGCGGGTCTCGATGGCCAGCGCGGTGTCGACGTCCACCTGGGCACCCTCGACGGCCGCCGCCATGATCGCCTTCGGGGCGGGAAGTGGCGCCCCGGCGAGACGCTTGCGCAGATTGGCCGGGTAGGCGGGCAGGTTCGCGGCCAGAGCCGGGGTGGACGGCGTGCCACCGGGGATCCGGTAGCCCTTCGAGTCCCAGGGCTGAGCCGCGTTCGGGTTCGCCGCGATCCAGGCCCGAGCGGCAGCCATCATCGCCTCGGGCGTCGTGACGACGTCGTCCACCAGACCGAGCTCGGCGGCCCGGCGCACCGGGAACCGGCGACCCTCGAGCAGCACCGTCATCAGCGCATCGGTGATGCCGAGCATGCGCACGGTGCGGGTGACCCCGCCGGCACCGGGCAGCAGTCCCAGGGTCACCTCGGGCAGGCCGATCCGGGTCGCCGGATGCTCCAGGACGATGCGGTGGTGGCAGGCCAGGGCGATCTCGAACCCGCCACCCAGGGCCGTGCCGTTGATCGCCGCGACCACCGGGCGACCGCAGGTCTCGAGCCGGCGCAACTGCGACTTCAACCGGCCCAGCTGTGCGGTCAACTGCACGGCGTGTTCGGGCCCGGCGGCCATCATCGCCGGGATGTCGCCCCCGGCGAAGAAGGTCTTCTTCGCACTGGTGACGATGACCCCGGCCACCTCGCCCGCGGCGATGTCAGCCGTCAACCGATCCAGGGCTGCGGCCATGCCGGCCTCGTAGGCCTGGTTCATGGTGTTCGCCGAGGCGGCGGGGTCGTCCAGGGTGAGCGTGACGATGCCGTCGTCGTCCCGCTCGTAGCGCACCGCGCCGATCTGGCCGGTCAGGTTCATCACACACGCTCCACGATGGTCGCCACGCCCATGCCGCCACCGATACACAGGGTCACCAGCGCGCGGCGGGCATCCCGGCGCTCGAGTTCGTCGACGGCCGTGCCCAGGAGCATCGCTCCGGTGGCCCCCAACGGATGGCCCATGGCGATGGCCCCGCCGTTGACGTTCAGGATGTCCATCGGGATGGACAGGTCCTTGGCGAACTTCAGGACGACGGCCGAGAAGGCCTCGTTCAACTCGAACAGGTCGATGTCGCTCACCTGTAAACCGGCTAGTGCCAAGACCTTTCGCGCCGCAGGCGTCGGCCCGGTCAGCATGATGGTCGGCTCTGTGGCGGTGACCGCGGCGGCCACGATCCGCGCCCGCGGCGTCAGACCGAGCTCGACCCCGATCTGCTCGCTGCCCACCAGCACCAACGCCGCGCCGTCGACGATGCCGGAAGAGTTGCCCGGGGTGTGCACGTGATCGATGCGTTCGAGCCAGTGGTATTTCTGCAGCGCCACGGCATCGAAGCCACCGGCCTGCCCCAGGCCCGCGAAGGCCGGCTTCAACGCGGCCAACGAGTCCATGGTCGTCTCGGGCCTCAGGTGCTCGTCGCGATCGAGCACGACCACCCCGTTACGATCGCGCACCGGCACCACCGACCGGGCGAAATACCCTCCGGCCCAGGCCTTCGCGGCACGCTCCTGGGATTGCAGGGCGTAGCCGTCACACTCCGCGCGGGTAAAGCCCTCGGTGGTCGCAATGAGGTCGGCGCTGATGCCCTGTGGCACGAAGTAGGTGTCGTAGTTGGTCTCCGGGTCGAGCACCCAGGCACCGCCGTCCGACCCCATCGGCACCCGGGACATGCTCTCGACCCCGCCCGCGACGATCAGCTGTTCCCATCCCGAGCGCACCTTCTGGGCAGCCACGTTGACCGCCTCCAAACCGCTGGCGCAGAACCGGTCCAGCTGCAACCCGGCCACGCTGTCGGGCAGACCGGCCGCCACGGCCGCGGCCCGTGGGATCACCCCGCCCTGGTCACCGACCGGCGAGACCACCCCGAGGATGACGTCCTCGATCCGGGCGGGGTCCAGCCCCGGGTTGCGGCGCTGCAGCTCGTGCAGCAGGTCGACCAGCAACGTGATCGGCTTGACGCCGTACAACGCGCCGCCGGCCCGGCCGCGACCACGCGGCGTCCGCAGGGTGTCGTAGATGTAGGCCTCAGAGCGCACGAGCCACCAACTCCTTCATGATCTCGTTGGTGCCGGCATAGATCTTCTGCACCCGCGCGTCGGCGTAGAGCCGGGCGATCGGGTACTCGGTGGTGTAGCCGTAGCCGCCGAAGATCTGCAGGCAGGCGTCGATCACCCGGCACTGGGCATCGGTGAGCCAGAATTTGGCCATCGCGGCGGTCGCCACGTCGAGTTCACCGGCCACGTGCCTGGCGATGCAGTCGTCGAGCATGGTCCGCGCCGCCCGCGCGGTGGCGGCACACTCGGCCAGGACGAATCGGGTGTTCTGTTGCTCCATGAGCGTCTTGCCGAAGGCGGTGCGCTCCTTGGCGTAGGCGACCGTCAGATCGAGCGCGATCTCCATCGCCGCCACGGCCGCCACCGAGACCACCAGCCGTTCCTGCGGCAGCTGCTGCATCATCTGCGCGAAGCCGAGGCCCTCGGAGGGACCGAGCAGGTTGGCGGCCGGCACCCGCAGGTCGTCGAAGAACAGCTCGGCGGTGTCATTGCTGTGTAGGCCGATCTTGTCCAGCACCCGGCCCCGGCGGAACCCGGCCACCTCGTGCCCGTTCTGGCCGACCTCGCAGACCAGCAGTGAGATGCCCGAGGCCCGCTGGCTCGTGTCGGTCTTGACCGCGAGCACCACCAGGCCCGCCAGGAACCCGTTGGTGATGAAGGTCTTCGATCCGTTCACCAGGTAGTCGCCGGTACCGTCCTCGGCCCGCACGGCGTGGGTGCGGATCGACTGCAGATCCGAGCCACCGCCGGGTTCGGTCATCGCGATCGACCCGACCAGTTCGCCGCTGCACAGCCGGGGCAGCCAGCGCTGTTTCTGCTCCTCGGTGCCGTAGTCGGCCACGTAGCCCATCACGATGCCGGTGTGAACGCCCAGACCGAGTGAGCCGTCCAGGCAGCGGGTCTGTTGTTCGAACAACACCGCTTCGTGGGCGAAGGTGCCACCCCCACCACCGTAGGCCTCGGGCACTGCCAGCCCGAGCAGGCCCAGCTCACCGGCTCGCCGATACAGCTGCGGGTCGGGATGGCCCTGCTTCTCGGCCACGGGGTGAGTGGGTACGACCTCCTTGGTGAAGAAGGTACGGACCAGATCGGCGAGGTCGTCGTGCTCTCGGGTGCGCCAGGGCGAGCGGTACGCGAGGGGGGCAGCCATGCCACCATGGTGACCGTTGTTGGCGACGTGTCAATAGGACGCGGCCCTCCTCCTGCCCTCGCCGCCTGACTTTGTTGACGCGACGCCAACAGCAGTGGCACCGTCGGCCCATGACCGACGAGCGGCACGACTTCGACTACGACGTCGTGGTCATCGGCTCGGGGTTCGGCGGCAGCGTCGCAGCGCTGCGACTGACCGAGAAGGGCTACCGGGTCGGGGTCCTCGAGGCCGGACGGCGCTTCGCCGATCACGAGCACGCCCGCACGTCGTGGCGACTGCGCGACTACCTCTGGGCGCCCGCCCTGGGCTGCCACGGCGTCTTGCGCATGACGTTGCTCAGCGACATCTTCGTGCTCAGTGGCGCCGGTGTCGGGGGTGGGTCGCTGAACTACGCCAACACCCTCTACCGCCCACCCGAGGCCTTCTACCGCGATCGGCAATGGGCTCACCTCACCGACTGGCGGGCCGAGCTCGCACCGCACTACGACCAGGCCTCGCGCATGCTGGGGGTGGCCGAGAACCCCGTGACCACGCCGGCCGACCGGGTGATGCAGCAGGTCGCTGCCGAGCTCGGGGCGGCCGACACCTACCGGCGCACCCCGGTCGGCGTGCTGTTCGCCGACCTGCCGGACGACGGTGACGATCTCGCCGCGCACGAGGCCGCCGGGGGGCGCGAGGTCGCCGACCCGTACTTCGGCGGGGCCGGACCGGCACGGCGCACCTGCCGACACTGCGGGGAGTGCATGACCGGCTGTCGGCACGGGGCCAAGAACACCACCGTGAAGAACTACCTGTACCTGGCCGAGGCCGCGGGCGCACGCGTGCACCCGATGACGACGGTGCGCGGCGTCCGGCCCCGCGACCCCGACGACCCGACCGCCGGCTACGAGGTGACCACCGTGGCCTCCGACGCCTCACGGCGAGAACGCCTCTCGGGCCTGGTCGGCCGGACCGGCGAGCGCCGGGAACGCGTCATCACCGCCCAGCAGGTCATCTTCGCCGCGTCAGCGCTGGGCACGCAGCGCCTGCTGCACCACCTGCGCGACGAGGGGCACCTGCCCCGGCTCTCACCGCGACTCGGCGAGCTCACCCGCAGCAACTCGGAGGCACTCACCGGGGCACGCGCCGTCCATGCCTCACGCCGTGACCGCGAGCACGACTATTCGCGCGGAGTGGCGATCACCTCCTCGATCCACCCGGACGAGGTGACCCACATCGAGCCGGTGCGTCACGGCCACGGCAGCAATCTGCTCGCCCTGCTGACCAGCGCGTTGGTTGACCCCGCTGACGGCCGACGGGTGCGCCGCCGCGAGATCGCCGCGGTGCTGCGCCACCCCCGGAACCTGGCGCGGATCGTCCTGCCCCGGCGATGGTCGGAACAGATCGTGGTGCTGCTGACCATGCAAACCCTCGACAACTCGCTCACGACGTACACCCGCCGACGCCGTCTCGCGGCGGTGTGGGGGCGCCTGCTGCCCGGCACGTCGACCCGTCGCCTGGTCACGAAGCAGGGCGTGGGGGAACCGAATCCGACCTGGATTCCCGTGGCGCACCAGGCCACCCGAGCTGCTGCGCGCGTCCTGGACGGCGTGCCCGGCGGCTCGATCACCACGCTGATCAACCGACCGATGACGGCCCATTTCATCGGTGGCTGCCCGATCGGAGCCGGCCCCGCGGACGGTGTGGTCGACGGCTACCAGCGGTTGTTCGGCCACCCCGGGCTGCACGTGGCCGACGGCTCCGCGATCTCGGCGAACCTGGGGGTCAACCCGGCGCTGACCATCACTGCCCAGGCCGAGCGCGCCATGTCGCTGTGGCCCAATCGCGGCGACCCGGACCCGAGACCGGCACTCGGTGAGCCCTATCGCCGGCTCGACCCGGTGGCACCGCACCGTCCCACGGTGCCGGCACACGCTCCCGCAGCGCTGCAGGTGCCGCGGCTCGAGCGCCGGCAGCGGCCATGAACTCGACGGCGGAGCGGCGTCGAGAACGATGGGAACCGGACGCGCGACGACGTCAGATCCTCGGCTGCGCCGTCCGGCTGTTCGGTGAGCGTGGCTACGACGACGTCTCGACGGCCGACATCGCCGCTGCGGCCGGAGTGGCCCGCGGCCTGGTCAACCACTACTTCGGCACCAAGAAGGACCTCTACCTCGAGGTCGTTCGGGTGATGGTCACCCTGCCCGACGCTGCCATCCCGGCGTCCGACGAGGCCGATCTGGCCACCCGGGTGGACAGCGCCGTCACCTGGTTCCTGGACGCCGTCGCGCGGCACAGCCGGGCCTGGCTGGCCGCGATCGGTGCCGGCGGTCCCGGGCGCACACCGGACGTCGCCGCGGTGATCGCCGAGGGCGACGAGGCCACCGTCGAGGTCATCCTGCGGCTCGCGGGCACGACCCCTGACACCCCGGCGGGTTCCGGGGCAGCCACCGACCTGCAACGGCGCGCCGTCCTGCGGGCGTACGTCGCCTTCGGCCGCAGCAGCGGCGTGGAGTGGCTCGTCCGCGGGTCACTGACCCGCGAGCAGACGCACACCCTGCTGAGCCGCACGCTGGTCACGCTGCTCGCCGAGACCCTGCCGGCCCTCGGCGCGCAGCCGACGTCGCGGAGGGTCAGCTCTCGAGCAACGACTTGAGCTTGGCCAGGCTGGTACGCAGGCTGTCGCCCACCTCACGCTGCAGCTGACCGGCCACGGCGAACACGGCCGCGCCCTTGAACTCATACGTCATGGACACCGCGGTGCCGGCGTCGCTGGCGTTCAGCTGCTGCGTGGCGGTGAGGTTGATCCCCATGGGGCCCACGCCCTGCAGCACCAGCCGGCGTGGCTCCTCCAGGCCGTCGACCGTCCAGCGCAACTCGGCCGGCATGCCCATGACCCGCATCCGCTGGCCGAAGGCCATTCCGGGCGCCAGCGCGGTCGGGGGCTCACCGATGAATCCCTGGTGATTGTCGATCCAGGCACTGAACTGCGCCGGGTCCATCATCACCGCCCAGACCTTCTCGGGGGCCGCCGCGATCTCGATCTCTGCACTCACACTCGCCATGGGGATAAGGTTACTCGTCGGTAGATGAACACGAGAAGTCCTCCTGCTTATCTAGGCGATAACGCCGCACGTGAGCGGCTTTGGTCCTCTTCATCCGGGCAGGCAAAGGCCTCACGGTGATGACAAAACCACATGGCGGCCTCCGGTTTCGCACCGTTCGCCTCCCTGCCTCGAAAGGAAGGCCTTCATGACTCGTTCGGTGATCGCCGTCGGCGTCGACGACAGCGAGAGCAGTCAGCAGGCGTTGACCTGGGCTGCCCAGGAGGCCGTCCGTCGCGGCTCGACGCTCGAATTGATCACTACGTGGGGCCTGGAACACTCCACGCTGGGTCCGTCCCACTCCGGCCCCCAGGAGGGTCAGAGCCTCGAACAGCACGCTCGTGCGATGCAGGAGCAGGCACTCGAGAAGGCCTTCGCCGGCCTCGACAGCCGCCCTGACGTGGCGCACGTCGTGGTGCAGGCCAGCGCGGCCGACGCCCTGGTGGCAGCCTCCAAGGACGCCGATCTCGTCGTGGTCGGCACGCATGGCCGCGGACCGGTGCGCACCTTCCTGTTCGGGTCGGTGGCCCAGACCCTGCTCAAGCAGAGCCACTGCCCGGTCGTCGTGATCCCGGCGACCGTGATCGACGACTAGACCACCCCAACCTGCTCATGCTCCGCAGCGGTTGACACATCGGGTCGACATGACCGATATGTCGCAGCGCTGCGGAGCATGAGCAGTTCTGGGCGGAGCATGAGCGGGTTGGTGGGGGTTGCTCGCGGTCAGGCGACCTCTTGCAGGAACTCGTCCCAGGCGGGGTCGCGGTGGTCGACGGCCCGCACCAGCCAGGCCGCGCCTCGAGGGGCGTAGGCGCGCACCCTCAGTGCCCAGCCCTTCTCTTCCGGCGTGCGGTTGCCCTTGGCGTTGTTGCAGGCCACACAGCAGGCCACCAGGTTCTCCCAGGTGTCCTTGCCGCCCCGGCTGCGCGGTTGCACGTGGTCGACGGTGGTCGCGTGCCCGCCGCAATAGGCACACCGGTGAGCATCCCGGCGCAGCACGCCACGACGGCTCACCGGCACGGAACGGCCGTGCGGGGACCGTACGTACCGGGCCAGCAGGATCACCGAGGGACGGGGCAGGGTGACGGTGCCCCCGACGACCGGGTGAGCGCCCTGCGCGAGAACCGTTGCCTTACCGGCCAGCACCAGCACGATGGCCCGGCGGAACGACACCACAGCGAGTGGCTCGTACCCCGCATTGAGCACCAGGGTCCGCATGCCGCCCACCCCCTCTACCTCGGGACACCGACCTGGCTGGTGGCGTCACGTCGACGACCCGTTCGCACGGGCCCGGCGCCCGCAGACATCCCTGCGTGCGTGAGGACTCGCCAACCACTGCCCCGGACGACGAAAGGCGCCGTCCCCCCTGGGGACGACGCCTCGACGTGATGCACGCGCGTACTCGGTGGCACCGCACTGGAGAGTGCGGCGGCCACACTGCGTACCGCGTCGTGCACCGAGACCTCCCTGGGCAGCGCCTGCGCGCCATCGAGGGACAGCGTAGGGAAGGATCCTCGATCGGCCCAGACCTTTTGTTGCCGGGCGGACGCGGGCCGGCGATCAACGGCAACCAGGCGCTGCGGCGTCCTGCACACAGCGAAGTGCTCGGCGACTCACGGTCGCCGAGCACTCGGACGGGTCAGCCCGTGACGCGGCGGTAGACCTTGGTTCCGGCGAAGATCGCCCGCTGCGAGATCGACTTGCCGGTGCGCGGCGAGTCGATCATCTTGCCGCCGGAGGTCACGATGCCCACGTGGTAGGCGTACCCCCCGCTCACGAAGAACACCAGGTCGCCGGCCTGGGCCTGCGATGGCGCGATCGGCGTGGTGGCGTTCATCTGGGCCTGCGCGGTGCGCGGCAGGCTGATGCCCGCCTGCTTGTACACGTACTGCACCAGGCCGGAACAGTCGAAGCCGGACGGCGTGGTGCCACCCATCCGGTACATCACGCCGATGTAGCGCGAGGCCAGGGACACGACGGCCGAACCCCGGGCGCCCTGAACCACCGTGACGGCCTTCGTGGCCGGCTTGGTGGCGGGTTTGGTGGCCGGCTTGGCCGCGGGCTTGGTGGCCGGCTTGGCAGCGGGCTTCGCCGTGGCGGGCTCCGAGGCTGCGGGCCGAACGCCAGCCGGGCTCTCGGAATCGGGTGCCGGGGTGGGGCGCGGCGCGGCGACGGCGGCACCGTCCCTGGCGACCTTCTGGGTCAGCGCAGCGCGGCGCGCCTTGACCTCGGCGCGACTCGACGCCGGCGCCGTACCGGTGAGCTCACCCTCGTCGAAGACGACCGTGCCAGTGGCAGGGGCGGTGAGGGGCAGCGTCTGCAGACGCCCACCGACACCGACGGCGGCCGTGTTGCCCGCCAGGTTCGCCGAGAGCGTGGCGGACTCGAGCGCACCGCTGAGGTTGGCGGCCAACGCTGCCAACCCTCCGGCACGGGGGGCATCGAGTACCTGCGCCTGGATGGCGTGGGCCGGAAGGGCCATCGTGGCCACCAGACCCGAGGAGACGGCGATCGCCGCCCCGCCTCGAGTGAGGTTCTCGGCGCGATCACCCACGATCTGAGTGATGCCGGTGCTGAGCGTGGTCCAGGGCGTTGTCGCCCTCGAAGACGCGCGATGGCGCGCCGTGGCACGGTCGGTCACGGGATACCTCTCCGGACGCCTACGAAGTGAGCTGTCGGGTTCGGGTGGGAGAAGTCACCCGGCCGCGGATCGCTGCGCCACACCACCTTTGACGGCGTGCGGTCAGCTGCCCGCGGCTTCACCCCGAGGAGTCTCGGCGTGCGATCTCACCTCACGGCTCGATCCCGAGACCCCGGAAGTGGGTCCCCCGCCTCTGCCAGCGGTTGTCGACCACTCCGGTCGGTGGCAGAGCTCGGCGTCCGCCCGGAGGCCTGTCCCCTGGAGGGGAAGGCGAGTCGCACGCTACCCGAGGGGCCAGGGCAATGTCACATATCGATAACCACGACACGGCGTGTCGTAGATGACACGGCGCAATGTCGTCACAGGGTGTAAGGAGGATTCAGCCGGTCGTCTCGACGAACACGTACTGTGCAACGGTGAGGGTCAGATCGAGCTCACCACTGGCGGTTCGAACACGGATCGATGATCCGGAGCGCTCCGCGGCGACACGCCGACCGGGTCGGCACCCGACCTCGAAGAGCGCCGCCAGCAGGTCGTGATCGCCCTGCAACGGCTCGCCCAACCGGCGCACCAGCAGCGGAAACGCCGCGGTACCACCGCTCGCCGCCGGGGCATCCGCGATCGCCTCCGAGAGCGGTCGCACCGGCGCCGTCACCGCCGAGACCTCACCGCCCAACTCGTCCAGACCGGGAATGGGGTTGCCGTAGGGCGACTCGTAGGGCCCGGCGAGCAACCCGAGCAGCTTGCGCTCGACCTGCTCGCTCATCACGTGCTCCCAGCGGCAGGCCTCGTCGTGCACGAGTTCCCAGTCGAGGCCGATCACATCGAGCAGCAGGCGCTCGGCCAGCCGATGCTTGCGCATCACCCGCGTCGCCTTGAGGCGTCCGTCATCGGTGAGTTCCAGATGCCGGTCACCCGATACGTGCAGCAGGCCATCGCGTTCCATGCGGGCCACCGTCTGCGACACCGTGGGACCGGAATGCCCGATGCGCTCGGCGATCCGCGCGCGCAGGGGTACGACACCCTCTTCCTCCAACTCGAAGATGGTGCGCAGGTACATCTCCGTGGTGTCGATCAGATCGCTCACCCGAGGGATTCTCCCGGATCTGAGCCCGTGCCGACACCGCACGCCCCCAGGGTTGTCCGGGCGGGGCTCGCGCGCCGTCCCGGGGGTGGTCCGAGGAGGCCATGGTTAGGCTCACCCGGTGAGGACTCCTCGGTGACCACCACGGTGATGTGGCTGCGCCGCGACCTGCGGCTGAGCGACCATCCGGCGCTCCTGGCCGCGGCCGGTCCGGACGACGACCGCGCACGCGTCGTCCTGCTGTTCGTGGTCGACCCCGCGCTGTGGGATCCCGCGGGAGCGACTCGGAGGGCCTGGCTGGTGCGCTCGCTGCGTGCGCTGTCGGTGGCCACCGGCGGGGCGCTGCTGATCCGCCACGGCGATCCGGTCGAGGTCGTGCCGGCCGTCGCCCGCGAGGCCGGCGCCACCAGCGTGCACATCACCGCGGACGCCGGCCCCTACGGACGCCGTCGGGACACCGCGGTGGCCCGGGCCCTGCACGCGGACGACGTCCGGCTGGTGGCGACCGGGACGCCGTATGCGATCGGCCCGGGCACCCTGCTCACCGGCGGCGGGACCCCGTTCCAGGTGTTCACCCCGTTCCGGACCGCCTGGCTGAACCACGGCTGGCCCGGCCCCGCCCCCCGGCCCGCGCAGGTGTCCTGGCATCGGCTCGACGGCGAGGACCTACCGCCCGAACCCGACCTGGGCGGCGCCGTCCTGCCCGAGGTCGGCGAGCAGGTCGCCCGGCGACTGTGGGAGTCGTTTCTCGAGAACGGGTTACGTGACTACGCCGATCGACGTGATCTGCCGGGGGTGGCCGGGACCTCCGCACTGTCGGGCCATCTGAAGTACGGCGAGATCCATCCCCGCACGCTCCTGGCCGACCTGGCCGGGCACCCGTCCGCCGGTGCAGAGATGTTCCGCAGCGAGCTCTGCTGGCGCGAGTTCTACGCCGATGTGCTCTGGCACCACCCGGACTCGGCCCGCAGCTACCTACGACCCGCCTATGCCCGCATGCAGTACGACGACCCCGACGACCCGGCCGCCGGCGAGACGGCCCAGCGACTCCAGGCGTGGTCCACGGGCCGCACCGGGTTCCCGTTCGTGGACGCCGGGATGCGCCAACTGCTCGCCGAGGGCTGGATGCACAATCGGGTGCGGATGGTGGTGGCCAGCTTCCTGGTCAAGCACCTGCACATCGAATGGCAGCACGGCGCACGGCATTTCATGCGTCACCTGCGCGACGGCGACCTGGCCAGCAACAGCCACGGGTGGCAGTGGACCGCGGGATCGGGCACCGACGCCGCGCCCTACTTCCGCATCTTCAACCCGGTCACCCAGGGCCTGCGGTTCGACCCGGACGGCACGTACGTCCGCCGGTACGTGCCCGAGCTGGCCCACCTGGACGGCGCCCGGGCGCACGAGCCGTGGCGGTACCCCGAAGGCCACACCCAGGGCTATCCCCCGCGACTGATAGACCTGGCCGACGAACGCGCCGAGGCGCTGGCCCGGCTGGCTGCCCTGAAGGAGTCCCGATGACGGCCACGCTCGTGGTGCCCTACCGGTTTCGCGGACCGGCCAACTCCGGCAACGGCGGCTGGACCTGTGGTGCGCTGGCCGCCGTCCTGGGTACCGGCTCCCCCGCGGTGCGGGTGAGGCTCTCGGCACCACCGCCGCTGGACGTACCGATGACCCTGACCCGGTTCTCCCCACCGGCGCCGGGGGCCGGCGTGCGCCTGCACCACGGTGACCAGCTGGTCGCCGAGGCGATCCGGACCGCCGACGCCGAGGACGCCCTGGCGGCCGTGCCACCGGCCGACCCCGACCCCGAGGTCGCGTTCGCGATGGCGTTGGACGCCGCGGCGCGCTATCCGGGCCGCGTCGACCATCCGTTCCCCACCTGTCTGGCCTGCGGCACCGGGCGTGAGGACGGCGACGGGCTGCGGCTGGCGCCCGGGCCGGGTGAGCCACCGGACGGCGCGGTGAGCGCGGCCTGGGTGCCGCATCCTGCGCTGGACGACGGCACCGGGCACGTCGATCTGCCGATCACCTGGGCCGGACTGGACTGCCCCGGCGGATGGTCGGCCGACATGCTCGGCCGACCGATGGTGTTGGGCACCATGACCGCCCGAGTGGAGCGGCGGCCGGCGATCGGCGAGCGGTGCGTCGTCCGGGGCCTGGCCGGGCAGGGTTCGGGACGCACCGTGCCGACCCGCACCACGTTGTACGGATCGCGCGGCGAGATCCTCGCTGTCGCGGCTCAGGTCTGGGTCGTCGTCGACCCGGGTGCCTTCAACGGCTGAGCGCCCGAGAACCCTCACCCGACAACCCCATTGCGCACGGCGCGACGGCGTCGTAGGTTCCCCGGTACACGGGAAAGGAGGTGGTCCGGAGTTGGATATTCACTGGACGCGTGAGGTGGCTGTCCGCTAGCCGCAGCACTACCGGACGGACTGCCCCAGTCCCGGGTATCCCGGCAGGGGCCGCCGTCGGCCAGTGGCCGGCGACGACCAGGCAGTCACCGCAGCCCGTGGGAGTCGCGCATCGTCCAGCGCGACGCGCTCGGTGCCCAGGCATCGAGTAGCCCACGGGCTGTCACCTGCCCGGACCAACCTGCCTGCGATCACCGGGTGGCGCGGCGCCGTCGTGGACGACCGGTACCGAAGCCCACCCCGAAGACCCGCAACACCGCCCAGAGGATCACCCACAGCACGCTGCCCACGACCAGGAACTGCATCGTGTGCTGGAGCCCGATGAGTGCCGGCTGGTCCAGACCGGGCACCATGGGGCGGGGCGTCGGCCGGCCGACGCGGTCGGCGACGAACCACAGCCCCAGGCCCAGAACCGTCGAGGCCACCAGGACGAGCGCCGCCCGGCCGAGCGCGCGCATCATCGCCCCCGCCGGATCAGGGCGCGGGTCTGCGCGAGCACCCAGTCCAGGTGCGAGAGCACGTGCACGGCGAGCACTACCAGCAACAACATCGAGGACAACGAGTGCACCCGCATCCACAGGGTCGTCTGCTGGACGTCGATCCCCAGGGCCGGCAGCGCCGCCTCGCTGATCACCAGCCCCGAGAGCATTACGGAGGTGGCCAGCGTCCACATCGCCAGATCCACCAATCGGCTGAGCTGATTCTGGGTGCGGACCCGCAACCGGCTCAGGTGGCGCACCACCCAGGTCCAGTGCATGACCACGTGGGTGAGCAGCACGGCGATGATGCCCACCGCGATCCACTCGTGCAGCGGCACCCCGGTCGCCCCGGGGACGGCTGCCACCATCCACGCGGCGAAGAGGGCGAGATCGACCCAGTACTTGCGGCGGGCCTCTCGGCCCGACCGCGGCGTCTCGCCCGATTCGGCCTCGCGGTCCTCGACGTCACTCACCCTCATGCCCTCCACTGTGGCTCAGAACGAGGCCTCGATCATGGCGTTCCGGATGGTTTGGATCCGGAAGATCACCGGGAACTGTGATGCTCCACCGGGCACCGGTCACGGCAGGCGCAACTCGGTGAGTGTGGCCTGTCGCAGGTGAGCCCAGTCATCGGTCAGCTGCAATGTCGCCAGGGTGGCCGGCGGGAACTGTGTTTCCAATACGGCAAGAGCCTGCGGATCGGACGTCTCCGGGTCGGCCAGTTCGTACACGAGCCCCGGCAACCCGGGGGCGTGAGCGACCACGATCACGCCGCGGACGTCGTCCGGCACCTCGCGCAACGCCGCCAGGATCCGGTCGCCGCCGGCGTTGTAGAGCTCGCCGGTGATCTCGGTGGGGCAGTCCACTCCCAGCGCGGCCAGGGTCTGCTGCGCCCGGGTCGCCGAGGAACACAGCGCCAGCCCGACGCCGGTGCCGGTGCTGCGCAGGTGGTCACCCACCGCGGCAGCCTCGGCCAGACCGGCAGCGGTCAGCCGGCGGGCGTGATCGGTCGAGCCGGGGCGGGTGGCCTCGGTCTGAGCGTGACGCAGCACCAGCAGGGTTCGCACCCGGGCATTCTGCACCCCCGGCTCACGATCGCCGTCAGGGTTGGCGCCGGAGGACGCGCCAGGCGGCGGCGTCGTCCAGGGCCGGCAACGCACTCGGGGTGACGGGCAGGTAGGCCAACCGGTCGTGCAACCGGGATGGTCGCCCCTGCCAGAACTCGATCTCGGTCGGCCGGATCAGGTAGCCACCCCAGTGCTCCGGCATCGGCACGTCGTCCGGGGTGCCGTGATCGGGCCACCGAGCCGAGTGCTCGGCCCACCGCGCCTCGAGCTCGTGCCGCCCCGACGTCTCCGCCGACTGCCGGCTCGCCCAGGCCCCGATGCGCGAGGACCAGGGCCGGCTGACGAAGTAGGCGCGCGACTCCTCGACGGCCACCCGTTCGGCCATACCGATCACGTTCACCTGCCGGCCCATCGGGTGCCACGGGAAGGTGATCGCCCCCCGGCCGGTGGCCTCCAGATCGGCGGCCTTGCGCGAGCCGTAGTTGGTGTAGAACACGAAGCCGCGCGGGTCGGCCTGCTTGAGCAACACGGTGCGTGTCACCGGCCCCGCCTCGCCGAGCCCCGCCGTCGCCAGCACCATGGCATTGGGTTCGACCACACCGAACGTCTGGGCCTGGGCGAACCACGCCTCGAACTGGTCGAGCGGCGTGGGCAGGAGATCTGTCTCGAGCAGCTGCGGTTCTCGATAGTCGACCCGCTGCGCGGCGTAGTCGATCGTTCCGTCCGGTTCGCCGGGAGTCATCGGAGAGCTCACACCTTCGCCACCTTCATCGACCTTGGCCACCCGCCCAGTGTGGTCCCACACAGTGTGGCCTCAGGGGGAAACCCACTCCCCACCCCCGTGATCATGCAATCCGTGCACAAAGATATATCGATGTGCACGGATTGCCTGATCACCGCGGTCAGAGGTCGTTGCCGGCGTAGGACTGGTTGAAGCTCTTGTTGGCCAACGGGAAGTCGGGAACGATCGTGTCGGCCAGGGCGACCGGGAGGGCGGGCCAGTTCAGGAACGAGGGGTCCACGATCCGCACCCGGCTCAACCGACCGTCGGGCCGCAGCTCGACCCGGTGACAGATCGTGCCGCGCCAACCCTCGACCAGTCCCACCCCCGAGCGGGGTGGACCGAGGCGCTCGGCCACGGCGGGAACGGCCTGCGGCCCGCCCGCCGACGCACCCGACCCGGACGACGCGAGCTCACCCAGCAGATCGGTGATCACTGCGGCGCTCACCGCGGCCTCGCGTCGCCGCACCCGGTAGCGCGCCAGCACATCACCACCGTGCTCGGTGACCACCTCGAACCGTGGCCCGAGGTCGGCGATCGGGTGGTCGCGCCGGGCATCGGCGTCCAGCCCACTGGCCCGGGCCACACAGCCCAGGGTGCCCAACTGTTCGGCCTGCTCACGGGTCAGCACCGCCGTGGCGGTGAACCGGTCGAGCACCACCGTCTGCCCCAGGGTGACGTCGGCCAGCTGTTCGATCTCGCTTGCGACGGAGGCGATCTCGGCGACCGACGGCAGGGCGAGCAGCCGCGCACCACCCAGGAACAGCCCACCACGCAGCAGCCGGTGCCCGGTGATCGTGCGGTTGAGCCGCAGCAACCGCTCCCGCAGCCGCTGGGCATGCACCCCGGCGATGCCGAACCCGACGTCGGTGGCCAGCGCCCCCAGGTCGGCGACGTGGTTGTACATCCGCTCGAGTTCGAGCAGCACGGCACGCACCCGACGCGCCTCGTCGTCCACCGTCAGACCCGCGGCGTCCTCGATCGCGGTGAGCAGGGCCAGAGCATGCCCGACCGCGGTGTCACCGCTGATCCGCTCGGCCAGCGGGATCGCGGCCTCCACCGGCTCGCCCTCGAACAGCTTCTCGACGCCGCGGTGCACGAACCACAGCCGCGCCTTCATGCGCAGGATGGTCTCGCCGACGACCGAGAACCGGAAGTGCCCGGGTTCGATCAGGCCGGCGTGCACCGGACCGACCGGGATCTCGTAGACCCCGGTGCCCTCGACCTCGAGAAACGGGAACGACCCGACGTCCTCGGTGAAGTCGGGCGGCACCGGCTCGTCGTGCCGCATCGGGTGCCAGCCCTGCGGCCAGTGCCCGTGCAGGACCAGGCGCTGCGGCAGCGGATGCCCGACCGGCTCGATGCCGAACATGTCGTGCACCTCGCGCTCGAACCGGCCGGCCGGGTAGGACAGCGCGGCGATCGAGGGCACCCGGGCATCGTCCAGCGGCATCGAGACCACCAGCTCCTCGACGTGCCCCGCCCGGGTGAACGTGTACGCCACGCGGAGCCCGGTGTCATCGTGGTGACCGGTGATCGCCGCGAGCCGATGACCGGCCCGCAGCAGCGCGTCGGCCGCGGCCACCAGGTCCGAGCGCAGCACCGGACGGGTCACGGCGGCGCCCATCAGCCACCCACCAGGGCCGCCACGGCACGGGCGATGGCCCCATCGGTGGGGTCGAACGCGATCCCTGCCAGGACACACACCCCGAGCGCGATGGCGATCGGAGCACGAGGCCCCACGCCGCTGCCATGGCTCGAGACATCCTCTGCCGCGGCGGCTTCGGTCGCAGCGGTTTCGGTCGCATCAGGGGCCGGCCCCAGCGTCATCGCCACCACCGCCTGCACCAGCCCGACGAACACCACCAACAACAACACCAACACCGCCCCGGTCACCAGGGACATGCCCGCCCGCCACGCCGCCAGCAGGATGCCCACCTCGGAGAAGAACAGCGAGAACGGCGGGAAACCCAGCAGCGCAGCCATGCCGGCCAGGAAGGGGACGGCGATCCGGGGCCGGGTCTGCAGCAGGCCACGCACCGCGTCGATCCGGGTCGACCCCGTCACCGCCAGGATTCGGCCCGAGAGCACGAACACCACGGCCTTGGTGAGCCCGTGCCCCAGCACGTGCAACAGCACCGCCGCCGTGGCCAGCGGCCCGCCGACGGCAGCACCCAGGGCGAGCAGGCCCATGTGTTCGATGCTCGAGTAGGCCAGCATGCGCTTGTAGTCCCGCTGTCGCAGGATCAACAGGGCGGCGACGGCCAGCGAGGCCAGCGCCCCCACCGTGAGCAGGCCCCGCATGAACCCCGGACCGATCACGGCATCCGCGATGACCCGGATCCGCAGGATGGCGTAGAACGCCACGGCGAGCAGCACGCCCGACATCAGTCCCGACACCGGCGCCGGCGCCTGGCTGTGGGCGTCCGGCAGCCAGCTGTGCATCGGCGCGAGTCCGGCCTTGGTGGCGAATCCCAGGACGGCGAGGGCTGTCGCCGCACGCACCAGGTCGACGTCCAGCCCGGCCGGGCCGGCACTCAGCTCGAGCCAGGACAGCGTGGGGCTGCCGTTGGCCCGGGTGGCGGCATAGAGCAGCACGATGCCGAGAAAGGCGATGGCGATGCCGACCGAGCCGAGCATGACGTACTTCCAGGCGGCCTCGATCGAGCCGCGGGTGCGGTGATGACCCACCAGGAAGGCGGTGGCGATGGTGGTGAACTCGACCGCGACCCAGAGCACGCCGAGGTTGTCGGCCAACACGGCCAGCGACATCGCGCTCAGGAACAAGGCGATCAGCGTCGAGTACGACCGTTCCCGCGGGGCGTCGTCCGCGCTCAGCCCGGCCCAGGTGGCGGTGAGTCCGACCGCCCCGATCACCGTGAGCATGAACGCCGACAGGGCATCGGCCCGCAGCAGACCAGCCAGGGCCACGACGGCCACCGGCTGCACCGACCGTTGCCCACCCGTGGCGGCCCCGGCGGTCCAGGCGATCAACGCCAGGCCGCACCCGAGCGCGCCGGCGCTGGCGATCACGCCGGCGAACCGGGTCACCACCGGCCAGCGGCCGAGTGCTGCGGCGCCCGCCGTGGCGGCCGGCACCAGCAGGGCCAGGAGCAGCACGGCGGCCATCAGTCGTGCAACTCCTTCAGCTCGTCGAGATCGGTGCCGCCGAACGCCGCCTGCATCCGCGAGGTGAGCACCAGCAGGATCAGCACCACCAGCAGCACATCGAGCGAGACCCCCAGCTCGACCACGAGCGGCACACCCCCCGCGGTCAACAGGGCGACCGTGGCAATGCCGTTGTCCATCATCACGAAGCCGATCAGTTGCGACATCGCGCGGCGCCGGGTGGTCAACGTGAGCAATCCGATCAGCACCAACGTCACCCCGATGGGTACCGCCCGCAGTGCCGGGTCATCGCCCGAGCTGGCCAGGGGCGCGCTGACCACGTAGGCCAGTCCGGCCAGGCCGACACACGCCAACAACGACGCCGTGGGATTCAGCAACGGTGCCCGCTCATGGTCGGCCTGGGTGGCGGCCATGCCGCGAGCGAGGGCAACCGGCAGTACGACGGCCTTGAGCACCAGCACCATGAGGGCCACCAGCAGCAGCAACGGATCACCCTCGTGCAGCGCCATCACCGCCACCAACACCCCCAGCGCCACGCCCTGCACGGCCAACAGCCGCAGGTCGACACTCAGCGAGCGACGCCACACCACCATCACCGCCGACAGCAGCAGGGTGCCCGCGGCGGCACCGATCAACTGGGAGTACAGCTCGCCGCTCATGCGGCCACCAGATACGACGTGGTCACGGCCAGGAAGGCCAGGACGAAGGATCCGGCCAGCAGTTCGGGCACCCGGAAGAGCCGCACCTTGGCCACGAACACCTCGCCCGCGCCCAGGGCGGCAGCGGCCAGGCACAGCTTGACCACCAACGCGAGTGCACCGACCAGCAACGCCCCGACCGAGGCGGTGGTGGCCAACCCCCAGGGCACCAGCAGATTCGCCACCAGCCCGAGCAACGCGGACAAGCGCAGCCACGACCCGAGTTCGGCCCAGGCCAGGTCGCGGCCGGACGACTCGAGCAGCATGGCCTCGTGCACCATGGTCAGCTCCAAGTGGGTGGCCGGGTTGTCGATCGGCAACCGGCCGGTCTCGGCGAGCACCGCGATCGCCAACGCCACCACCGCCATCAGGCTCGCCGGCGAGACGATGGACGACGGCGCGGCGAGCCGGTGGTTCATGATCGACGACAGCGCCGAACTGCCGGCCGGGATCGACACGGCGAACACGGCCACCAGCACCGTCGGCTCGACCAGAGCCGCGATCATCATGTGCCGGCTGGACCCCATACCCCCGAAGGCGGTCCCGGAGTCGAGACCGAGCACCGCCAACGCGATGGTGCCCACCAGCAACACCGAGACCACCACGAACAGGTCGCCCGGCAGACCGGGCAGGGCGACCGAGCCGACCAGCGGGATCTGGGCGCACACCATGAGGCTGGTCGAGAGCAGCACCACCGGCGCCGCCACCTGCAGCAGGCTGGTTCCTTCGGCCTGAACCGGTTGTTTCAGAAGCCATTTGCGCAGATCCCGCCATGGCTGCAACAGGCCGCCACCGGCCCGCCCCTCGAGCCGGGCCCGCGCCTGGCGCGTGATGCCGACCACCACCGGCGCAATGGCGATCGTCACCACGAGCTGAAACAGCACCGAGGCCACCGAGCTCAGCCACGTGCTCATCGCGACACCGCCGCCAGCACCGCGACCAAGGCCACGAACGAGTACGTGAGATAGCGGTGGATGCTGCCGTTCTGAATCCCCCGGGCGCGCTCTGCCAGCCGGTTCATCCCACGCTGCACGGGCCGGTAGAGCAGGGGTTCGACAGGGTCGCCGAGCTGTTGGCGAAACTCCACCCGTGCCACGACGAACCGCGACTCATCGGTGTGGGTCACCGCGACATCGCGGCTGGGACGCAGCTCCTCGGCGAACACGCGGACCAACGGCTCGGCGTAGGAGGTCGCGGTGTACTGCATCCGCGGGCTGAGCCGCACCCCGCCACAGCCCCATGGCAGCGCCGTCCGGCGCCGGGCCTGACGCCGCTCGAGGACCCAGGCCAGCCCGGCCACCGCTGTGGTGATCACCACCACGGCCCCGGACAGCCGCACCGGTTCGATGCTGGCGCCGAACCCGGTGAGCAGGATGCCCGCCGTCGGGGTGGCCACGATGCCCTCGGCCCCGACGCTGGCCGCAACGGCCACCGCGAGCGGGCCGGCGAAGAACCCCAGCCCCACCAGCACCAGGGCGCCGGCCACCATGGCGGCGATCATGGACGGCGTTCCCTCCCGGGCATCACGCGCCGCCGCACTGCGGGGTCGAGCCAGGAAGGCCACCCCGACCGCCTTGACGAAGGTGAGCAGCGCCAGGCCGGCCGTGAGCGCCACGGCGGCCAACGCCAGCGGCAGCATCACCGCGACGACCCGGGACGGGTCCGCCCCCGGCTGCAGCCCCTGCTGGGGACCGCCGTGAATGATCGCCTGCAGAAGCACCCACTCGCTGACGAATCCCGCCGTGACCGGCAGCGCCGCCGCACCGAGGCCGGCCAGCGCCATGGCCGAACCGGTCCACGGCATCGACCGCCACAGGCCGCCGAGCCGGTCCAGATCGCGTTCTCCGGTGGCGTGCACCACTGATCCGGCGCCGAGGAACAGCGTGGTCTTGAAGGCTGCATGGCTGACCACGAGCAGCAGGCAGGCGACGAGGGCGACGTCCCCCGCGCCTGGCTCACCCTCGGCGTGCAGCAACACCGAGGCGCCGAGCGCGATGGTCATCAATCCGCTGTTCTCGGTGGTGGAGTAGCCGAGCAGCCGCTTCAGATCGGTGGCCACCGAGGCCTGCAGGATGCCGTGCACGGCCGAGGCGATGCCGAGGGCAACCAGCACGATCCCCCACCACTGCGGGGCGGCCGGCACCAGCCGGACGGCGATCAGCACCAGGCCGTAGATGCCGGTGGCGACCATGGCCGCGCTCATCACCGCGGAGACATGACTCGGCGCCTCGGGGTGCGCCCGGGGCAACCAGACGTGGACCGGCACCAGGCCGGCCTTGGCCGCGAAGCCGACGGTCAGCAGCACCAGGGCCACCCGACCCGCTGTCGATCCGGCATCGGCCCCGGCGATACTCGCCAGAGAGGTGCTCTCGCGGGCCGTGGCGAGGACGGCGAACCCACCCACCAGACAGAGGAAGCCGAGGTGGGTCATCACCGCATACCACCGGGTCGCGGACAGCACCTCGGGGCGGTGAGCGTGGTCGGCCAGCAGCAGCACCGTGGAGGCGATGGCCATCGCCTCCCAGACCAGCAGGAACGACATCACGTCGGCCGCCGCCGGGACCAACTGCACCGCGGGCAGGAAGGCGGCGAACGCCGTCCATGCCGTGGCCGAGGCGGCCGGGCCGTGGGCATACCCGATGCCGAAGACCGAGGCGAGCATCCCCACCCCGCCGGCGACGGCCATGAACAGGCCACCGAGTCGATCCGGGGCGAAGACCAGCTCACCCAGCGGTAGCGACGCCGGCAGGGTCAGTGCCCCGGTGGTGCCGGCCATCGCGGCGATGCCGGTGACCAGTCCGACGGTGGCCGTCACCGCGGTGACCGCCCCGGTCAGGCGCGAGCGGTGCGGTGCGGGAGCGAGCAGACCAGCCACCATCGCCACGAGGGCCAGGGCCACCTGCAGCCGCAGCCCGACATCGACGAGGTTCACGGTGCGCTCATCGCCCTGTCACCCGGCGCAACGCGGCCACGATCTCGCTCGGTTCGGGTGGGCAGCCGCGCACCGTCAGGTCGACATCGACCACGGCGTCGACCGCGCCGACCACGCCATGGGCCCGGGCGAACAGGCCACAGTCGACGGCGCAGTCACCGACCGCCAGCACCACCCGCGGGGTCGGCGTGGCCTCGACCGTGCGGGCCAACGGCTCGGCCATGTTGCGGGTCACCACGCCGGTCACCAGGACGGCGTCGGCGTGCCGAGGCGAGGCGACCAACCGCGCGCCGTAGCGCTCGGCGTCGTAGACCGGGCCGAAGGCCGCCCCGACCTCGATCTCGCAGCCGTTGCAGGAGCCGGCATCGACGTGCCGGATCTGCACACTGCCCCGCAGTTCCGCCGGTCCCACCGGTTCGGCCAGGGCGGCCGGCGTGGGCTCGGCGATCCGGCCGACGCGACGCATCAGGCGGGCGAGGTTGAGGGCGCTCATGCCGAGGTGGTGCCGAATCGCTGCTGCACGGCTCCTCCTCCCGGCGTGCGTCCGAGGGCCGAAAGTCCCATAGGTCGGCTCGCGGAACGTATCAGGTGAGACCTGCACCGCACGGTGAATCCCGCACCGGGTTCGTGGCAGCGCAGGAGGGTGCGAGAAGATGACCGCGTGACCACGACGAGCACCGACCCCACGACGATCACCATCCCCGCCGACCTGCTGCCCGCCGACGGACGCTTCGGGTCCGGCCCGAGCAAGGTGCGCCCCGAGCAGATCGAGAACCTCGCCGCGCTGGGACGCACGGTCATGGGTACCTCGCACCGCCAGGCACCGGTGAAGAACCTGGTGAGACGCACTCGCGAGGGGTTGGCCGATTTCTTCGGTCTGCCCGACGGCTACGAGGTCGTGTTGGGCAACGGTGGTGCCACCTGTTTCTGGGACATCGCGGCGTTCGGCCTGGTGCGCCGGCGCAGCCAGCACCTGGTGTTCGGTGAGTTCAGTGGCAAGTTCGCCAAGGTCACCGCCCGGGCGCCCTTCCTGGACGAGCCGAGCGTGATCTCGGCCACGCCGGGCTCCCTGCCCTCACCGGTCGCCGAGGCGGGCATCGACGTCTACGCCTGGGCACACAACGAGACCTCGACCGGCGTGATGGCCCCGGTGACCCGGGTCGCCGGCACCCGTCCGGACGGCGAGGACGGCGCCCTGGTGCTGATCGATGCCACCTCGGGCGCCGGGGGGCTGCCGGTGGATGTCGGCCAGAGCGACGTCTACTACTTCGCCCCGCAGAAGTCGTTCGCCGCCGACGGTGGGCTGTGGCTGGCGCTCTTCTCCCCCGCCGCGCTCGACCGGGTGGCGCAGATCGCGGCGTCGGGGCGGTGGATCCCGGACTTCTTCGACCTTCCCACCGCGATCGACAACTCGCGCAAGGACCAGACCTACAACACCCCTGCCGTGGCCACGCTGGCGCTGCTGGCCGACCAGGTGGAGTGGCTGAACGGCCACGGCGGCATGGCCTGGGCCACCGGCAGAACGGCTGATTCCTCGAGCCGGCTGTACGGCTGGGCGGAGCGTTCGCCCTACGCCACCCCGTTCGTGACCGAGCCGTCGGCACGCAGCCAGGTGGTCGGCACGATCAATCTGGACGCCGCCCAGGTCGACGCGGCCGCCGTGGCAAAGGTGTTGCGCGCCAACGGAATCGTCGACGTCGAGCCGTATCGCAAGCTGGGCCAGAACCAGCTGCGCGTGGCCATGTTCCCGGCGGTCGAGCCCGACGACGTCGAGGCCCTGACCCGGTGCATCGACCATGTGGTGGAGCGCATCGGCTGATCCACCCTCCCGGGATCGGGCCCGGATGTGGATCACGCGTTCAAGCTGCGCCGAGCGGGCGCCGATAGGGCAGCGTGCTCGAAGCCCACTCCCCCCGTCGCAGCCTCACCCGTCTCGTCGCCCTGTTCGGCGTGGCCCTGCCGCCGCTGCTGGTGGTCAGCGGAATCGCACTCGACCATGCGCGACGCGAAGCCCGTTCGCAGGATCTGGCCGACACCCGCGTCGTCGCGGAACGTCTTGCCGGCGAACTCAACCGGATCCTCGACGTCCCCGCGGCCCAGCTACGACTGGCCGCGGCGCAGGCCCCGGTACAGCAGCTGCTGGCGCAGCCCCTGGGCTCGGGGCCGATGGCCACGGCCACACGAGCCCTGGCACAGGCGCGAGCGCTCGACCCGGAGATGGCCGGCGAGATGTGCCTCCTCGACGTCAAGGGCATCGAGCGAGCCCGGCTGATCGGCCGTCGTGCCCTGAGCGCCAAGGCACTGGCGACGTCCCCGTCCCAGGCCGCCTGGTTCTCACCCAGCCTGGCCGTCCGCGTGGGAGGTATCCATCGGCACACGGCCTATGTCTCGCCCGACAGCCGCATCTGGGTCACCTCGACCTCGGCCCCGGTCGCCGCGGCCGGCGCGATCGTCGGGGTGATTCACGTCGAGACCCCGTTGGAGGCCGTGCGCACCCGGTGGGCCGCAGCCATCCCGGCGGGGATACGGGCCCGGGTGATCGACCCGGCGACCGGCACGGTGATGCTGGACGCCACCACGACGCCTGAACCCTCGTCGAACCTGGATCTGACCACCCAGTGGTTGCCGCGCGAACGGCCGATCACGGGCGACGCCGGCCGGGACGCCGATCGGGTGAAGTCGGCAGTGACCGTCAACGCCTGGCGCGTCGACGTCCTCTCGTCGAACGAGCCGGGCTTTCCTCTCGGCACTGCCCTGATGCTCGCCGGCATCGTCGTGGCCACGGGAGCCGGATTGCTCTGGCTCGGGCTGCGAACCTCGACCAGAACGTCGCCAGCGCCCGACCGGGCGATCGCCGCGACCGAGCCGCTCGGTACCGCACCGCTCGGTACCGAACCGATCGAGGCGGAATCGATCGAGGAGGAACCGATCGAGGCGTCCGGCAGACCTCCGATTCCGTCCACCGCCGCCGCACGGGTTCCCGCGCAGAGCGCCCCCGTCGAGCAGACAGTGATCGAGGACGACGAGGCGACGTCCGAACCGGCCCCGGCCTCAGTCGCCTCGGCTGCGCCCGAGTCGTCGGGCGAGGCCGCCGACGACGACCAGGACGACGAGCAGCACACCGAGCAGGCCGAGCTCGACACCGAGGCCGAGACCGCTGCCGGGGCCAGGGTCTGAATCGGGTGTCGCGGCGACCGATTCGGCCGGCGCACTCGGTGCGGCGGGCGCCGGTGTCGGCGCCGTGAGCTCGCGCCGAAAGGACTCCGGCACGGGCATCCGCACGATGTCGGTGCGCTCACCCTCGCTGCTCAGGTAGATCACCGTGCCCGAGGCGGCCAATCCCTCGCCCTGCGGCTGCATCGGCAGCGCCACGGTGGCGAGCGGGTTCACCCCGGTGTCCAGCGGGGCGAGCAGCATCAGACTGCCGTACGTCCGCAACAGGACGTGCCCCGAGGTGAGCGCGCTGCCGTCGGTCACCAACTGCAGGCCCACCGCCCCGAGCGGCTGAAGCTCGGCCGAGACCACGGGGTCTGGGGTGTCCGCGGGCCAGGCGGCCTCCGGCACGGCGAAGATCCGCGATCGCAGCAGACCCTTGGTGACGAGATACATCCGCGAGGAGCGCGGATCGACCAGTAGCGCTTCGGCGTCCGCGGCCAGCCCATCGGGGTAGCGCAGCTGGATCCGGCGCACGGGTGTCACCGAGGCCGAACGCAACGCCGGCTCGGCCAGGACGTCGATCTCGACACTCGTCCGCTCGGCCCGATTGTCCCCGATGTCGGCGATGGCCAGGAAGGCCCGGCCACGGGCATCGCGCCAGGCGGCGATCGCCTCCCAGTCACGGGCGGGTACTCCGCGCACGCCCACCTGCGCGGCAACGGCCCCGCGGCGGTCGAGGGCGAAGACCACCGCCGGGTTGTCGGAGTCGTTGTGGGTCCAGATGATCCCCGGGTGGGAGGGCGAGAGCGCCAGACCGGAACTCTCCGGGACGACCGACGGGAGCCGACGGTCGGCAACGGCCGCGGGTTGCGGCCGAGGTGGCTGATCCACCGGCGGCGGGCTCGGATCGGCCAACACCGGCAGGCCGGCCATCGCCACCACGATCGCCCATCCGTGTATCCGGTTGCGCCCCAAGGGGTCGGACTTCTTCAACGATCGCCTCGTTCGGCCAGCAAGTCGGCCAGGCGAGGAGTGACCGACCAGGCCTCGGTGAGCTGGTCCAGCTCGGCCCGCACCGACGCGCTCGCCTCGTCGGGATCCCGGTGAGCTCCGCGTGCCACCCGCAGCAGCGCATTGCGGGGCGTGTGGCGGGAGTCGACGAACTCGACCACGTCGACCTCGTATCCATACAGCCGCAACACATCGGCGCGCAACGCATCGGTGAGCACGTCGGCGAAGCGCTGTCCGAGGATCCGGTGCCGGTACACCGCCTGGTACGGGGCCGGCACCTCGCCCCCGGCCCGGCGGTTGGCCTGCACCTGGCGCTGGATGTCGTGGTGGCAGCACGGGGCGGCCAGGGCCACGGCAGCACCCCAGCGGACGGCGCGGGCCAGCGCGTCGTCCGTCGCGGTGTCACAGGCATGCAGCGCCAGCACCAGGTCGACCGCACCCAGACCGGGGTCGGCGTCCGCGATCGCCCCGACGGCGAAGGCCAAGCCGTCCAGGCCGAGCTGCTCGGCCAGGTGGGCATTGCGCTCCACCATGTCCGGGCGCAGGTCGATGCCGACGGTATGAACGGCCACCCCGTCGCCGGCCAAGCGCACGGTGAGGTAGCGATGGGCCGCAAAGGTCAGGTAGGCGTTGCCACAGCCGAGATCCACCACGTGCAGCGCCCGGCCGGCCGCCCGAGCCGGACCCACCGCCCGCGCGACCATCGGCTCGAGCTGCCGCAGAAAGGCCTCGACCTGGCGACGCTTGTCGGCGTCCGCCCCGAGGGCGTCGAACAGCGGATCACCCGGGTCGAGCAGCCGTTGCCTGACCCGGTCGTGCCGGGCGATCTCGGGGACGACGTCGCGCCGGGACGTCCGCGCGGTGTGCACCTGCGCCTCACCCCGCTTGGTGACCCGCAGCTGGATCACCTGGTCGAGGGTCTCGACGAACCAGGTGCCGAACGGCTGGGCCAGCAGGGCGTCGACCGCGGCCGCTGCAGGTTCACCCTGGCCGTGGTTGCGGGTCAGCGGCGAACGCCCGTCCGTAGTGGTGACCTGGAGGTGACGGCCGGCCTTCAGATCGACCGGACGCAACTCGGCCCGCACGTGCTCCGGATGCATGGCGCGACGTCGTCCAGCCGCGACCGCACGCACCAGGGTGTCCAGGTCACACAGCGCGGGGCGCAGCGCGGCGAGCGCGTCGTCCAAAGGTTCGGGCACGACCCCATCGTGACCCATCGCGCGACCCCCGGGCCGCGTGGATCACTCGACGCGCCAGTCCGAGGCCAGCACGCGCCGCCACCAGATGGTCACCGCATCGGGGTAGACCTCGAGCGCACCGGGCACCCGCAACCAGGTGAGGATCCGCCCGGCGGGGGCGAGCAGACCGGCCAGCCGGGCCTGCTCGCGCAACTCGGCGAGCTCGGTCGGGGTGAGCGACCGATCCACGAAGGCCGTCAGGTAGGCATCGCGCATCTGCCCGCGTTCGACCGGTGTGCCGGGGCGTTCCATGCCGGCGCCCAATGCGGTACGCAGGCTGGCGAACGGGTGGGCCAGGCTCGCATCGCCCCAGTCGATCAGCCGGCCGTTGCCGAGTACGTTGCTCGGCTGCAGGTCGTCGTGCTGCACCGTGGCCGGCATGCCCGCCGTCTCGAGGCGGGCGGCGACCGCGTGCACCGCCGGCAGCAGGGCACGGACGTCGTCCGCCTCGCGCTGGGTCAGGCCGTACGGCTCGCCCACGGCCAACACGTCGCCCCAACGGGTCAGCTCGGCCAGTGCCTCGGCGGCCCGAGTCGGACGCAGATCCGGAAGTCCCGCGGTGAGAAGGGTTTCCGGGTGGTCCGCGAGCAGGCGCTGCACCTCGGCATAGCGCACCAGCATCTGGGTCCAGGTCTCGACCGTGGGATCACCCTCGATCGTCGGCCCGCCGTCGGCGAGCAACGCGAAACCCTGCTCGGGGGCGAGGTCGATCACGGCCGGCATGGCCTGCGGGGCGAGTGCCGACAGCACTGCCAGCAGCCGCATCTCGTAGGCGAACGGCGGCGATGCCGCCTTGACCCACAGCCGATCCGGGCCAGGCCCGTCCAACCCTGGCGCTACCATCACCATCAGCGTGGTGGCCCACGGGTGCGCCCGGACGACGACCGGATCGGCGATCAGCCGGCACCCCCGATCGGCCAGGGCGTCGGTGGCCCAGGTGAGTACCCCGTCGTGCGGCCACGGTGTGATCACCACGTCAGCCTGCCATGCGAATTCCGCAAATGCCCATGAATCCGGTCATCACCCGCCACCTCGGGGTCGGCCTGGAGCCGGGACCGAGCCGAGGTTGTTCGGGTGCAGGCGAGCCGCAAGGATGGAACGGCGATCAGTCGTGACCCCTTGGAGGCCCGCCGTGAACCACCCCGTCTACGGCACACCCGGACCCATCGAGCCCAACGGCGAATGGTCGGTCGAGGAGCGGTTGCGTGCCCAGGCGGTGACGAACCTGCGCAAGCGGGCCGCGTTCCGCTCCCACTTGGTGGTCTATCTGCTGGTGAACCTGTTGCTCGTGGTGATCTGGCTGGTCACCGGCGTGCGCTCCGGTGTCTGGTACCCGTGGTTCATCTACCCCATGTTCGGCTGGGGTATCGGTCTGGGCTCCCATGCCTGGCAGGCCTACCGCGGGGACGAGGTCAACGAGGAGAACATCCGCCAGGAGATGCGGCGCATCGCCGGTAACTGAGGCAGGGAACCGGTGGCAGCCCGGATTCGTCACCAGGACGGGCGTCCGAGTCGGGACGGCGGGAAGCCCCGCCGGGCTCCCTGTCAGCAGGTATCGGTGAACTCGCCGTGGGGCGAGGCCGGGAAAGAGGTGGGCAGTGGTCTTCAAGCGGATGATGCGGGCTCTGGGCGTCGGTGGCCCCACGCTCGACACCGTGCTCGGCAACCCCAATGCCTACCCCGGCGGCACGCTGGACGGCGTGGTGCACATCGTCGGTGGGGATCACGCCGTGGAGATCGACTACCTCGCCCTCGGGTTGCTCACCCGGGTGGAGGTCGAGAGCGGCGACAGCGAGTGGTCCACCGACCAGGAGATCGCCCGCACCCCGATCACCGGCCGGTTCACCCTCGGCGCGGGTGAGAAGCGGGACGTGCCGTTCCGGTTCGCCGTCCCGATCGAGACCCCCATCACCCATGTGTACGGCCAGCCGCTGCACGGCATGGTGATGGGGCTGCGCACCGACCTCGAGGTGGCCCGTGCCCTCGACAAGGGCGATCTCGACCCGGTGGCGATCCACCCGGTGGCTGCCCAGGAGCGCATCCTGGACGGCCTGTCCCGCCTGGGGTTCCGGTTCAAACGGGCCGACCTCGAACGCGGTCGCATTTACGGTGCTCAGCAGATGTTGCCGTTCTACCAGGAGATCGAGTTCTACCCCGCGCCGCAGTACGCCCGCGCCTTCAACGAACTGGAACTCACGTTCATCGCCACCCCGGCAGCGCTGCAGGTGATCCTCGAGGTCGACAAGCGCGGCGGTCTGTTCACCGAGGGGCACGACGCCTTCGGCCGGTTCACCGTCGACTACACCGCGGCCCAGCAGACCGACTGGGCCCGCGAGCTCGACGGCTGGCTGCAGCAGTCGGCGCAACGCCGCGGTTTGTTCTTCTGAGCCACGGCATCGGCGCGAGGGTGATCTCTGCTCAGGCCAGCAGGGCGTCGATCTGACCGAGCGCGGCGGACAGGCCCTCCTCCACGCCCATGGACAGCAACTGCTGCATGGCGGCGGCGTCGGCGAAACGGCTCTCGATGACCATCTGGGTGGTGCCCTCGCCCAGCGGCTCCAGACGAACCCTGGTGCGCGTGACCGGCAGCTCCGGGTTCTCGCGACCCTGGTCGTCGGCGAACCCGTCCTCGAACTCCAGACCGGTCGGGGCGGCGACCGCGACGATGCGCCACCAGCCGTGGTACTTCTCGCCCTCGGGGCTGGTCATGAAGTAGCTGATCCGGCCGCCCGGGGTCAGGTCGTGATCGACCACCGTCGCCGGGTACATGGGCGGACCCCACCACCGCTCGAGCAGGCGCGGATCGGCCCAGACCTGCCAGACCCGGTCGACGGGGGCGGGGTACTGCGCGGTGATCGTCATGGTGTGGGCGTCGAGGTTCTTGTCGACACTGATCACGGTCATCGGGATGCTCCTGAAGGGTCGGGATCGGCGTGGTGGGGATCGGCGACCAGGTCGCCGATGCGGTCGAGGCGTTGCCGCCACAGGGCTTCGAGCTGGTCGAGGGCGGCGCGGACCTCGTCCAGCGCGTGGGGGTTACCCCGAACCCGCTGTTCGCGACCCTGCCGTTGCTTCACGATCAGACCGGCTCTTTCCAGAACAGCAACATGTTTCTGGACGGCGGCGAAGCTCATCGGAAAGCGCCGGGCGAGCTGCGACACCGAATGGTCACCGATCAGCGTCAGTGCCACGATCTCGCGACGCGTGCCATCGGCGAGCGCCGCGAAGAGTCGGTCGGCTCGCTCCGTCGTCCCCTGATCTACAACCATCAAGTTGTACGTTAGCGCGACCAGCGTGCGGGTGCACGTCGTCATCGGTGCGCAAGGATGGCCGCATGACGCAGCGCAACGTTCTGGGCGAGCCGCTCGAACCCTGTGGAACCGAGCCGATGACCGGTTTCTACCGCGACGGGTGCTGCACCACCGGCCCGCAGGACCGCGGCAGTCACACCATCTGCGCGGTCGTCACCACCGAGTTCCTGGCCCACCAGCGCGAGATCGGCAACGATCTCGGCACCCCGATGCCCCAGTTCGACTTTCCCGGCCTGACCCCCGGCGACCGCTGGTGCGTCACCGCGGTCAACTGGGCACGAGCCCATGCGGACGGCGCGGCGGCGCCGGTCGTCCTGGCCTCGACCAACGAGGCGGTGCTCCAGATCGTGCCGCTGGACACCTTGCGGCACTACGCCGTGGACGTCCCGGCAGACCCCAGCTCACTGTGACCCCACCGGGTCCGAATCCGTATCCGAGCCCGAGCCCGAACGGGGACGGTGCCGGGCGCTTCGATCGGTTGACGACGCCGAGGCTGGTGTTGCGCCGGTGGCAGGAACTCGACCGGGAACCGTTCGCGGCGCTCAACGCCGACCCCGCGGTGATGCGGTTCTTCCCGGAACCGCTGGATCGAGCCGCCAGCGACGCCCTGATCGATCGCATCGAGAATCACTTCGACGAACGAGGTTTCGGGCTGTGGGCGGTCGAGGCCCGCGACCCGGACGGCGCGCACGGCTTCATCGGGTTCACCGGGCTGGCCCCGATGCCGCCGGGCGTCCCGGGTGCCGGCGGGATCGAGATCGGGTGGCGCCTGGCGGCCCACGCCTGGCACCGCGGCTACGCCACCGAGGCGGCACGCGCCGTCCGGGACCTGGCGTTCGGCGAGATCGGGTTGACCCAGCTGTGGTCGATGACGGCGATTCTCAACCAGCCGTCCCAGGCCGTCATGCGTCGCCTCGGGATGCGCCGCCACGCCGTGTTCGAGCATCCCCACGTGCCCCAACACCACGTCGTGCGCCCTCACGTGGTCTACCGCGCCGACCGTGACGCTTCGGCCTGAGAGAGCGGCCTGAGTGCGGCCCCGAGAGCGGCCCGGGTGCGGCCCGAGGGGGCGCCGACGTCCGCAGGTTCGGCGTCCGACCGAGGGAGATCACGCGACAGCGCTTCCCAAGCCCCCCGACCCTCGCCAAAGATGGGGTCACCTGCACCGGCCCACCATCGGGGGACGCCGGTGAGGTGGGGAGGGATGGCATGACCGTGCCGCAGGCGCCGCCACCGGGCTGGTATCGCGACCCGTCGGGCGCTCACCGGTTCCGCTACTGGGACGGGCTCGCCTGGACAGCAGGGGTCTCCGACCAGGAGCTGAGCCAGCAGGCCATGCCGCCCGGACCTGCCGTGCCGCCCGGACCTCCCGTGCTCCCCGGACCTCCCATCCCACCCGGGCACCCCGTTCCACCCGGACCCCTGTGTCACCCGGCCCTCCCGTGTCACCGGGGCCTCCGGTGCCCCCCATGCTGCCCATGGCCTCCGTGCCGGCCACCCCCGGGTCCGCCCGAGGACGCCGCCGGCTCTGGTTGATCCTCGCCGCGGCCGCCGTCGCGGTGGTGCTCACCGTCGGGGCGGTGTTCGTCGTCCGGGCGCCGTCCGGGCCGGCTCCGACCGGCCTGGCCAGCAGCGAGGTGACCAGCGACTCGGTGCGTCTGTCGTGGTCGGCCCCGCCGGAATCCACCACCGCACCGGACCACTACCGGGTGACTCGCGACGGCACGGAGATCGGCCCGGACGTTCGCGAGCCGCAGTTCCTGGACAACGGACTCGAGCCCGGTCGCACCTACCGCTACGAGATCCGGGCCGTGACCGACGGACACACGTCGCGCGCGACGTCCGCCTTCGAGGTCAAGACCCTGCCCGAGGGCGCCCGGGACCTGTCCGCCCAGCAGGTCACGTTCGCGGCCGTGAAGCTGGGGTGGACCGCCCCGCGGGCCGGCGCACCCGATCAGTTCGTGATCACCCGGGACGAGGTCGAGCTGGGCACCGTCGCCGGCGGCGAGGCCACCTACACCGATGCCCACCCGGCACCCGGGCGTGAGGTCACGTATGCGGTCATCGCCGTCGTGGGCGGCCAGCGCGCCGAGCCCGTCACCGTGACGGTCACCGCGCCCCTGCCCGCCGTCGCCCTGGCGCGGCTGTCGGGCAGCTGGGAGGTGCTCTCCGAGGTGACCAAGAACAACGGCACCACGCTGAAGCTCGGTGACAGCACCAGCGATTCGTGGACCTTCACCCCGGCCTGTGCCTCCGGCGCCTGCCCGGCGCGGCTCACCGGGACCTTCGCCAACGCCCAGATCAGCATGCCGTTGACCCGCAAGGGCGCGGTCTACCGCGGCTCGACCAAGGCCAACGTCGCCGCCTGCCGGGGCAAGAAGGTCGCGAACACGCTCACGCTGGCGCTCACGGTCACCTCCGGCGAGATGAACGCCGATCAGTGGTCGGCCCAGAAGTGGACCGGCACGCTGACGATGTCGATCCCGTACACCGTCGTCGGTAACTACTACTGCCCCAGGCAGAGTGCCGTCTTCACGGTCACCCCGGACGGTGCCCCCACCGCCGGCACCACGACCACGACCTAGAGGCCGTCATCCGGCCACGTCCCGGGGCTCACCAGGTCGTCGGGCTTCAGCCACCCGGTCGAACAATCCACCGACGACGAGGCTGAGCGCGAGCAGCCTCACCGTGTTGAAGGCCAAGCCGATGAGGAAGTACCGCACGGCGTGAGGCATCGGCGTGAGGAACTTGGCGGGCACCTCCAGGAGCAGCGTCACGAGGATCAGCGCGAGCAGACTCAGCAGGACGGACTTCAGAACCGGACTTCGCCCCGGGATGCTGCCGTAGCCGCGAATCAGGCAGTACCCCACACCGAACGCGATGAGCAGCCCACCCAGCAGCGCCTCGAGCAGCATCGGCACGTAGGAGATCGACAGGGCTGCCCGGTAGTCGGCCGCGATGGGGGTCAGCGAGATCGCCAGGTTCGCGAACCAGAACGCCAGCCCTCCCCCGAGCGACAGTCTGAGCACGGGACCGCGCATGCTGCGGCGATGCGGCGAGAGCGTCTCGGTCATGTGGACGCTCCCTGGTCACCGGCATCGACGACCTCGGGACGGCGCGGCCTCTGGACTCCCGGGGCGGACGTTGCCACACCTCGCACGAGGAGCCAGAGGGTCAGGCCGACCTCGGCGAGCAGGCTCACGACCGTCCCCGGCGCCTTGATCCCGGGATGGGTCGGCATCAGCAGGCCCTGCAGGAACCAGACCATCTCGGCCACACCGTCCAGCACGAGCAGGACGCCCAGGAGACGAGGCAGGAACCCCGACCTCCAGACCAGGTAGCCGAGCGGGAACAGCCACGTTCCGAAGAAGAGCTGCGCGATGACGAAGCCCGTGCGGTACACGTCGATCTCGCCGCGCGCCAAGGCGTCGACCTGGTCCTGGGGGAAGGCAGCAGATCCGCTGACCGGGTCACCCAGGAAGAGGGCTGACACCAGGCCGAGCATGCTCGCGCACTGGACCGCCACGCCGACCGCATTGAGCACCAGGAAGAGCAGAGCGAGCTCCCGGTTCACCGGGCTCAGAAGTACGTAGAGGCCCCAGGCGGCCATCAGGAACAGGAACGTCGACGCAAACGCGCACACCAGCGCGATCCGAAACCTTCCCGGATCGGAGGAGATCGCGGCATGGACCTGCGACGTGTCGCCGAGGCCGATATCGCCCAGAGCATTGGCGAGGACCGACAGCACCATGAACGACAGGTAGAAGGCGCCAGTGGTTCTGGCGATCCTGACAGGGCTCACACGGTGGGTGATCTCGAAGGACATCGTGATCCCGGTCCCCTCGCGGCCATCGGCGGCCGGCTCCGAGATCTCCTGTTTATACCGCTGAGCCAGCGAACAGAAGTCGGCGAAGGTCCTCGGCGATGGTGGGAACCGTTGACCTGCACGGAGGGCGTCTGCCTCTCACGCAACCGACACGCAGCTGAGACAGCCGGATATCGGCGGCCAGATGTCGGCGACGTCCGGCGTGAGGCTCACGAGACCAGGACCCGCGTGCCCCGCACGTGATCGCCGTGGCTGATCCGGTAGGCCCGGCCCGGCATCGATCATCGGCGGCTCAATGTCGCCCCGCCTGACGCCGACGTAGCTGCGGACGACGTCAGAGAGGGCGACGAGACGCGTGCTGGATTCCCCGTCGGCGGAGGCAGGGTGGTACCCGGACCCCTCGGGTGCGCACCGCTACCGCTATTGGGACGGCCACGCCTGGACCTCGACCGTCTCCGAGGGGATGCAGGACGCCCAGGCCGCCACTCCACCGCCCCTGCCGCCGCAGCCGCCGCCGCTGCCACAGCTGCTGCCACCCGTCGTCCCCCGGTCGACCAGACGGCCCCGACGGCGATTGATCGCGACCACCGTGATCGTCGGCGTGCTGCTGCTCTCGGGCGCGGCCGCCGCCACGATGACACTGCTGCGTCCGGAACCCGGGCCGCGAGATCTGGCCGCCATCGTGGTCCGCTCGAACACGGTCGACCTGACCTGGATGGCCCCGCCCGGCCCGCCCGTCGACCTGTTCGTGCTCAGTCGTGACGGTCAGGACGTGGCCACGCTGGAGAACACGACCCGGTACGAGGACCGCGATCTGTCACCGCGGACCGGCTATCACTACACGGTGCGCGCGGTGCGGTCCGGCACCAGTACGGCACCCTCGGCCGAGCTCGTGGTCCGGACGCCACCGTGGGGGGCCAGCGAGTTGCACGACGTGGGCACGTCGTCCACGTCGGCCCGGTTCGGCTGGGAGCCGCCGATCGACGGACCGCCCGACGAGTACGTGGTGCAGCGCGATGGCATCGATCTGGCCACCATCGAGGGCAGCGCGACGTCCTACACCGACACGACCGCCCCGTCCGGCCGATACCTGCACTACACGGTCCTGGCGGTGCGCGAGGGGATGCGCTCCGACCCGTCGGCGCCGGTCGAACTGCACACCGTCGATCGCCTCGTGGCCGACGCCCGGCTGGACGGCGCCTGGGACGTGAGCATCAAGGTCACCGAGAATCACGGCACCCGGTTGCGAACCGGCCAGACCACCGCCGCGACCTGGAGCTTCAGCCCCGCCTGCTCGGGCGGCTCCTGCGATCTCACGGTCGACGGCACACTGACCGACCTGCCGTTCACGGTGAAGCTGACCCGCCGGGGCGCGAGGTACACCGGCTCGCTGAAGACCCCGGCGAGCAGTTGTGCCCAGAAGGTCGTCACCGACACGCTGACCTTCTCCCTGACCGTGACCGAGGGGGACCTGGCACCGGGCTACTGGGCGGCTGCCGACTGGTCGGCCCGGGTCTCGGTGCTCATGCCGTACACGGCCATCGGGAACCGCTACTGCCCCGAGCAGAGTGTGGTGTTCACGGTTGTCCCGCAGGTCACGGGCGGGAGCGGCGAGGCGCCGCACCAGACCGTGAGCCTTCGACGTGAACCAGAGCGAGGGTCTGGCCGATTCGCCGGCACCGCCTGGCAGCCGGAGCTGATCAGCATTCGATGACGTTGACGGCGAGCCCGCCGCGTGAGGTCTCCTTGTACTTCACCTTCATGTCGGCGCCGGTCTCGCGCATCGTCTTCACCACGTTGTCGAGCGAGACGATGTGGGTTCCGTTGCCGCGCAAGGCCATCCGGACGGCGTTGATCGCCTTCACGGCAGCCATCGCGTTGCGTTCGATGCACGGGATCTGCACCAGACCCCCCACCGGGTCGCAGGTCAGTCCGAGGTTGTGTTCCATGGCGATCTCGGCGGCGTTCTCGACCTGGGCGGGGCTGCCGCCCATCGCCTCGGCCAGCCCGGCGGCTGCCATGGAACAGGCCGATCCGACCTCACCCTGACAGCCCACCTCGGCACCCGAGATCGAGGCCGTGGTCTTGTAGATCACCCCGATCGCGCCCGCGGTGAGCAGGAACCGCACCACGCCCTCCTCGGTCGAGCCGGGGACGAAGTTGCGGTAGTAGTGCAACACCGCGGGGATGATCCCCGCGGCCCCGTTCGTCGGGGCGGTCACCACCCGGCCGCCGGAGGCGTTCTCCTCGTTGACCGCCAACGCGTAGAGGTTCACCCAGTCCATGGCGTGCAACGGGTCGTGCCACTGCCCGGCCTCGGCGGTGAGTTGGTTGAACAAGGCGTGCGCCCGCCGCTCGACCTTCAACCCGCCAGGCAGCACCCCGTCGGTCTCGCAGCCACGCCGCACGCAGGCCTGCATCACCTGCCAGATGGTGAGCAGCCCGTCATGGATCTCGTCCTCGCTGCGCCAGGCCAACTCGTTGCGGCGCATCACCTCACTGATCGACAGGCCGTGTTCGACGGTCAGCTCCAGCAGTCGGTCGCCGGTGCTGAACGGCATCGGCAGCGGCGTGGTGTCGGGCGTCACCGGCTCGGCGCCGTCCTCCCCCGCGACGAAACCGCCACCGACCGAGTAGTAGATCCGTGCGGCCAGCTCGGCCCCTGCGGCGTCCAGGGCGGCGAACCGCATTCCGTTGGGGTGCAACGGAAGGGTCTTGCGCCGGTGCATCACCACGTGTTCACCGAGGTCGAACGCCACCTCGCGCCCGCCGTGCAATCGCAGCAGCCCCGAGGCCCGCACGGTGCCGACCAGAGCCGGCGCCGCGTCGACGTCCACGCTCTCGGGCAGTTCACCCATCAGACCCAGGACGACGGCACCCACGCTGCCGTGGCCGTGCCCGGTCGCTCCGAGCGAGCCGAACAACTCGGCCCGCACCCCGGCCACGCGGTCCAGCACGCCGTCGGCGACCAGGCGTTCGGTGAACATCCGCGCCGCCCGCATCGGGCCGACGGTGTGCGAGCTCGACGGCCCGATGCCGATCGAGAACAGGTCGAACACGCTGATCGCCATGCGGGCTCACTTCGGTCGGCCGGTGAGAGGGGACGTTGGATGATGACCCCATGAGCGCCGCTGCGCAACCAGACGAACCGCCGACGCCGCCGTCCCGGTCGGTCGATCAGCTGCCCTCGGCCGGTCCCCGAGCACGGACCATCGCCGAGATCTGGATCGTGCTGGGACTGTCACTGGCCGCCTCGGCGCTCTATGCGGTGATCGACCTGGCCGGCAAGCTCACCGCCGGGCCACCGCTGGCGGCGCAGACCGCGACCGTCAACCGCTCGGTCAGTCCGCGGCCCTACCTCGACCTGAGTTATCAACTCGCCGGCATCGCGGTCACCCTGATACCCGTCGTCCTGGTGCTCTGGCTGCTCGCCGAACCGGCCGGTGACCTGGTGCGCTCGGGTGCCCGCCGGCTCGGGCTGGACGGCGCGGCGCCGGTGCGCGACCTGCTACACGGCGTCCTGCTCGCGGCGGTGATCGGCCTGCCCGGGCTGGGGCTCTACTTCGTGGGCCGTGAACTGGGTATCACCGTGGGGGTGGTCGCCTCGGCCCTCAACGCGTACTGGTGGACGGTGCCGGTGCTCGTGGTGCAGGCGCTCAAGAACGCCCTGCTCGAAGAGGTCATCGTGGTCGGGTACCTGCTCACCCGGTTGCGCCGGATCGGCTGGCCGACCTGGGCCTGTTTCGGGGTCAGCGCGGTACTGCGCGGCGCCTACCACCTCTATCAGGGGTTCGGGCCGTTCGTCGGGAATGCCGTGATGGGGCTGGTGTTCGCGGAGTACTTCCGCCGTCGCGGCCGGGTGATGCCGTTGGTGATCGCCCACACCCTGCTCGATGTCGTGGCGTTCGTCGGCTATCAACTGTTCGCCGGGGCGCTGGGCCTGGGCTGAGCCGGCCTCGAGATCACCGTCCGGAATCCGGATCCGGGATGATGTGCGCACAAATCGGATTCCGGACGACGATCTTCACGGCCGCGCCTACGATCCGAGGCCATGGAGCCCACGGAACCCGTGCTCACGGCGGGACAGGCCGAGCAGTACGCGCGCGACGGCGTGACCCTGGTGCGCGGGCTGCTGACGCCGGAGCAGGTGGAGCTGGCGCGGGCCGGGATCGAGCGGGTGCTCGCCGAACCGGGGCCGTTGGCTCAGACGGCGAGCCGCCGCGACGACCCGGGTCGATTCGTCGAGGACTTCCGGCGCTGGCAGCAGGTGCCCGAGATCGAGGCCCTGGCCCGCACCTCGGCAGTACCCCGCATCGCCGCCCAGCTGATGGCCGCGGCGGGAGCCGACGGGCCGGTGCGGTTCTATCACGATCACGTGCTGGTCAAGGAGGGCGGCACCCGGCAGCGCACGCCCTGGCATCAGGACCAGCCGTACTACAACGTCGACGGGCTGGGTACCTCGGCGTGGATCCCGGTCGACCCGGTGCCCGAGGAGGGGTGTCTCGAGCTGGTCGCCGCCACCCACCGCGGGCCGTGGCTGATGCCGCGCACGTTCCTGACCGGCGAGGCCAAGTGGTTCCCCGAGGGGTCGCTGGCCGAGCTGCCCGACATCGAGTCGAGCCGGAAGACCTTCGACATCAGGCGATTCGAGATGGCTCCCGGCGACGCGATCTTCTTCGACTTCCTCACCGTGCACGGTGCCCCGGGGTTCCCGTTCGTCGGGCGGCGCCGGGTGCTGTCGTTGCGCTACCTGTCCTGCCTGAGCCGGCACGCGCCGCGACGCTGGCGCACCTCGCCGCCGTTCGAGCACCTGGAGGCCGAGCTGGCCGACGGCGCCGAGCTCGACCACCCGCTGTTCCCCGTGGTCTGGCCGGGTGATGCGTCGTGAGCCAGGTGCTGGTGGTGGGAAGCCTCAACGCCGATCTGGTCGCGTACGCCGAACGTCTGCCCGGTGACGGCGAGACGGTGCACGGGCACGCCTTTGCCCGGGCCGCCGGGGGCAAGGGGCTCAATCAGGCGGTGGCCGCGGCACGAGGTGGGGCGAGCACCCTGATGCTGGGCTGCGTCGGGGAGGACGACCTGGGCGCGTTCCTGCTCGATCAGGCGGGTACGGCGGGGGTGGACACCTCGGCCGTGGCGACCGTGCCCGGCGCGAGTGGCGTCGCGTTGATCAGCGTGGACGACACGGCGGCCAACCGGATCATCGTGGTGGCCGGGGCGAACGCCGCGCTGACCCCCGACCGGGTGGAGGCGGCCTTCGCCGCACTCGCCTCGCCGCCTGCCGTGGTGCTGTGCCAACTCGAGACCCCACTGGACGGCGTCGCCGCCGCGTTGCATCTCGGCCGGCGGTCCGGGGCGATCACCGTGCTGAACCCGGCGCCGGCCATCACGCTGCCGGCCGAGGTGCTGGCCGAGGTGGACTGGTTGATCCCCAACGAGTTCGAGGCCTCGCTGGTGTTGGGCGAGCCGGTGAGCGTGGCGACGTCCGAGGCCGCCCTGGACGTCGCCCGGCGGCTGCGTGAGCACGGCCCCCGGGCGGTGGTGATCACCCTCGGCGCGCGCGGGGCGATCGCCGTCGGCCCGGACAGCGCCGAGTACACCCTCGAGGCTTTTCGGGTGGACCCGGTCGACACCACCGCCGCCGGGGACGCCTTCTGCGGCGGGTTCGTCGCCGCCCTGGCTCGCGGCCTGCCGGTGGCCGCGGCCCTGCGCCGCGGCTGCGCCACCGGCGCGTTGGCCACCACCCGCCCCGGCGCCGTCCCCTCGATCCCCACCGAGGCCGAGGTCGACACCCTCCTCACCCCCTGACCCACCCAACCCGCACCCCCACCCAACCCGCTCATGCTCCGCAGGTGCCCGTCGATACTCCGCAGCTGACGGTTTGACAGCGTTGTCTTGCGCTCTCACGTGTCAGCCACGGAGCATGGTCGGGTTGGGGCAGGGCGCGTCAGCGCAGGACGTCACTCGCCGCACGCAGATCGTCGGTGACCCCGGACGCCGCGCGCCGGCGTCCGATGATCAACCAGGCGAGCGCCACCAGGCCCGCCGCCAGCGTCACCAGGCCGCCGCCGAGAATCGTCCAGCGAGCGCCGAACTGCTCCCCGACCCAGCCCACGATCGGTGACCCGACCGGCGTCCCGCCCATGAAGATCGCGATGTAGAGCGCCATCACCCGGCCACGCATCGCGGGCTCGGTGGCCAGCTGCACGCTCGTGTTCGCGGCGGTCATCAGGGTCAGGGCGCACAGTCCGACGGGGATCAGCGCCAGTGCGAAGGTCAGATAGCTGGGCATCAGGGCCGCCACGACAGAGCTCACCCCGAAGGCGAGCGTGGCCCCCACCACCAACGGCAGTCCCGGACGTTCACGCCGAGCCGCCAGCAACGCCCCGGCCAGCGATCCGATCGCCATCACCGAGCCCAGCAGGCCGTACTCGCCAGCGCCCTTGTGAAACGCCAGCCGCGCCATCAGCGCCGTGGTGAGCTGGAAGTTCAGCCCGAAGGTGCCGACCACGCCGACCAGGGCCATGGTCACCATGATCTGCGGACGGCGTCGCACATAGCCGAGCCCGGCACGCAGTCCGCCCCGCCCAGCGGCCGGACGCGGCGAGGCGATCAGGTCTGGCCGGTGCATCCGGGCCAACGAGATCAGGACGGCGCCGAAGGACGCCGCGTTGATCAGGAACACCGGGCCGGTACCCAGCCAGTGGATCAACAGGCCCGCCACCCCGGGACCGATCAGCCGTCCGCCATGGAACGAGGCGCTGTTGAGCCCCACCGCGTTGGGCAGATCGACCTCGGGCACCAGTTGTGAGACGAATGCCTGCCGCGCGGGGGCATCGACGGCGCTCACCGTGCCGAGCAGCGCCGCCAGCAGGTAGACGTGCCAGAGCTCGGCGACGCCGCTGACGACCAGGACGCCGAGCACCAGGGCTGTCAGCGCCGAGGTGGCCTGGGTGGCCATGAGCAGTCGGCGGCGGTCGAACCGATCGGCCAACACCCCGGCCACGGGGGCGAACAGCAACATGGGGGCGAACTGCAGGCCGGTCGTGATGCCCACGGCGAGGCCGGAGTCGGCAGTCAACACGGTCAGGACGAGCCAGTCCTGCGCCACCCGCTGCATCCACGTGCCGGTGTTCGAGATCAGCGCCCCCACCGCCCAGCGCCGATAGTTCGGGTGCTGCAGCGCGGTGAACGTGGGACTCACGAGCGGGTTGGCCTCCTCGGTGGCTCTCGCGACAACCCCGCCTCGACCTCGCTCATTCCCGGCCCGCTCGAGCCCCCGGGACAAACCTGCTCATGCTCCGCGGGTGACACTCCCAGAGCCCCTGTCAACGGTGTCAAAGCGTCACGCGCGGAGCATGGACGGGCACCTGCGGAGCATGAGCGGGTTCGGTGGGGGTGGCTGGGGTGGCTGGGGGGTGGGTGGGGTGGCTGGGGTGGCTGGGGGTTGTCGTGGCAGGGTTGGGGTATGCCCGCGGTGCCGTCGCTGACCTGGTCGCAGGTGCATGCCTGGCGGTTGGGGCGGCAGTTCGACGTGGGCTCGGCCGTGGCCACCGCGCGGCGGTTGTGTGGGGTACAGGCCCAGGTCACCTCGGCGGCCGAGCTGGCGGTCGCCGTCCGGCTCGACACAACCGGCGCCGGGCGCGATGACACGCTCGCGGCGGCTTTGGCGCGCGGCGAGTTGCTGCGTACCTGGGCGATGCGCGGCACCCTGCACGTGCTGCACCCCGAGGACGCCGCGGCGTTCCTCACCCTGGCCGCCGCGCCGCGCACCTGGGCGAAGGGGTCGTGGCAGAAGACGTACCTGACGCTCGATCAGGTCGAGCGGCTCGAGGCCGCCGTGGCCGAGTTACTGGCGGACGGGGTACCGCGCACCCGGGACGAGCTGGTCGCTCACCTGCGCGAGAGCCCGGACGGCGCGCAGCTGGCCGACCAGGTCGCCTCGTCCTGGGGATCGGCGCTCAAACCCCTTGCCTGGCAAGGGATCCTGTGCAACGGGCCGAGTCGGGGCAGCAAGGTGACCTTCACCCGGCCGCAGGACGTGGCGCCCGGCTGGCCGGGGCTGATGGCCGTGGACGACGCCGCGCGCCACGCCATCCCGGCCTACCTGGCCGCGTTCGGACCCGCCGACCCGGCGGCCTTCGACGCCTGGCTGCTGCGCGGCGCCACCTCGAAACCGACTCTGCGGCAATGGTTCGCCGATCTGGGCGAGGAGCTGACCCCGGTCGACGTCGAGGGCACCCGGCTGCTCGCCCGCACCCAGGACGTCGAGGACCTGGCCGCCACCGACCCCGCGAACCCGGCACTCGCCGTCCGACTGTTGCCCGCCTTCGACCAGTTCGTGCTCGGTCCCGGCACCGGTGACGCGCACCTGATCCCGCCAGGGCACCGCGCCGACGTCAGCCGCGCTGCCGGCTGGATCACCCCCGTCGTGGCCACACCCGACGGCGTCGTCGGCACCTGGCAGCTCGAGGACGGCGCCGCCGACCGGGTGAGGGTCACCCTGTTCGACGACCGTCCGAAACCGCCGGCCGCCCTGCTGGCCGCCGAGGTCGAACGCATTCAGGACCTGCTGGCGCCCTGACCCAGCTGGAACCTGATCTACGCTGACGCCGACCTCGAGGCCGAACAGCACCCGGACGGGCGACCCGACATCATGCACGACGACACCCACCTGCAGCGGGCCTGGCTGCTGCTCGAGGCCGGGCGTACCGCAGCGGCCCTGGACGTCGTCCAGGCCGCCCTGCGCGTGGCACCTCACGATGCTGCCGCGCTGCAACTGCTCAGCGAGTGCCACCAGCGCCTCGATCAGCCCGAGGCGGCCTTCGAGGCGGCGATGGCGGCCGCCACGGCAGCCCCGGACGACGCCGAGAGCCACGCCCAGGTCGGCTGGTCGCTGCTGATGCTCGGCCGCGCGGATACCGCCCTGACGGCGTTCGGCGAGGCGATCCGCCTCGAACCCTGGGCGGCTCACCACCTCGCCCACCGCGCTCTGGCCCATGCCGTGAGGCTGGACCGACGACGCGCCGAGGCCGACATCGCCCGGGCTCGCGAGCTGCGGCCGGACGACGCACGCATCATCGCCCTACACGGCCAGGTACTCACCGAACTGGGCCGCACCCGCCAGGCACGCGCCGTCCATGCCGAGGCCTTGCGGCTGGCACCCACCCTCGGGCACGTGCACCGCGTCGACGCCCGCGCTCATCTGGACGGCGGCCGGCCGGCCGAGGCGGCAGCAGCCCTCACCCGGGCGCTGGCCGCCAGCCCCGGTGACGAGGGCTCCCGGGAGCGCATCGCCGATCTGGTGCTGAGCATCAGCCGCCGGGTGGCGGCCGCGGGCTGGGCCGGAGCGGCAGGGCTGGCCTGGATCACACTGACTGATCAGCCCCTGACCTCGCGCCTGGTGACCGCCCTCGCGGTGCTCGCGCTGGGGTTGGCCGTGGCCTGGGTTCCCTGGCGCGAAGCCGGGCCGGGGGTGCGCAGCACGGCCGGTGCCCTGGTGCGCAGAGACCCCTTCCTGACCCTCACCGCCGGCCTGGCCGTGCTGCCCTACCTGGCCACAGCGATCCTGCTCGCCGTGCCCCGCGACCGCGCCGCCCCCACCGTGCAGCTCTGCATCGTGATCGCCGTCGTGGTGAACGCCGTCCACCCGTTCCTGGTCGAGGCCTGGCGACACGCGCGTCGACCGTGACCGCGCAGCCGGCCAGGCCGACCAGAGCAAACCGCCCCAGACCAGACCAGACCAGACCAGACCGCTCCATGATCACCGTTGGATCGCAGTTTGCTCCGGTCAGGCGGTGGGAAACTGCGATCCAACGGTGATCATGGGGCGGGGCGACGGTGATCAGAGTGGCTGCGCGGCGACCAGGGTCTCGATCTCGGCGAGTTGGGCCGCGGTCAGCGGGCCGAACTGCAGCGCGGCGGCATTCGACTGCGCCTGAGCCACGGTGCGCACCCCGGGGATCGGGATCGTCATCGGGCTGCGCGCCCACAACCAGCCCAGCGCGCCCTGAGCGAGGGTCCGCCCGCCCGCGGTGAGCACGTCCCGGACGGCGTCCAGCCGCGCCAGCCAGGCCGGCGAGGGACGACCGTCGGTGAAGTAGCCCATCCACTCGAGGTTCTGCCGCCGCAGATCCCCCGCGGCGAACTGCCGGTCTGGGCCGTAGCTGCCGGTGAGCAACCCCATGGCCAACGGCCCGCGGTTCACGCTCGCCACGCCCCAGTGCTCGCACAGCTCGAGCATCGCCGGGTTGTCCTGGAACACGTTGAGCTGATGCTGCACCGCGACGCAGTGAGCGCCGGCGAGGAACGCCTCCGCCCGCGGGACGTCGTCCGTGCTCCAGCCGTAGGACCGGATCAGTCCCTCCTCGACCAGCTGATCGAGCGCACCCAGCACGTCGTCCACGGCCTCGATCGGGTGGTCACCGACGTGGAACCAGTACACGTCGATGCGGTCGGTGCCCAACCGGCGCAAGCTCTCGCGGCACTGCGCGGCGATCGAGGCCGGTGTGGTGTCGGGACCCCCGACGGTGCGGTTCGCCTCGTCGACCCGGTAGCCGAACTTGGTGGCCAGCACGACGTCGTCCCGTCGCGCGGCGATCGCCCGGCCGAGTACGCGCTCACTGTGCCCGGCGCCGTAGTTCGCCGCGGTGTCGAAGAAGGTGACCCCCGCCTCGAGCGCCGCCCGCAGCGCCCGGACCGACTCGTCGTCGTCCACCGCACCCCAGCCGGCCTCGATGCCGCCCATCTGCCATGGCCCACCGATCGCCCAGCACCCCACCCCGAGCGCACTCACCGACGGCCCGGCGGTACCCAATGTCCTGGTCATCATGGCGACCACGCTAGGCCACCCCACAAACCACATGATCACCGTCAGATCGCCGTTTGCTCCGGCTGGGCGGTGGCAGACGGCGATCCAACGGTGATCATGGCGTGACGGAGCGGTCAGGGCGAGTGGTCGCAGGGCAGGACCTCAGCTGACGCCGAGCGCGTTCTTGACCGGGTCGATCGCGAAGTAGATCAGGAACAGCGCCGAGGTCAGCCACATCAGCGGGTGCACCGACGAGGCCTTGCCCCGCACCACCTTCAGCACCACGAAGGCGATGAAGCCGGCGCCGATCCCCGCCGTGATCGAGTAGGTGAACGGCATCAGCACGATCGTCAGGAAGGCCGGCAGAGCGATCTCGATGTCGTCCCAGTCGATGCCCTTGACCTGGGTCATCATCAGGAAGCCCACGATGATCAACGCCGGCGTGGCCGCCTCGTAGGGAACGATCGAGACCAACGGCGCGAACACCGTCGCCAGCAGGAACAGCACGCCGGTGACGATCGAGGCGAGCCCGGTTCGGGCGCCCTCACCGACCCCGGCGGCGGACTCGATGTAGCTGGTGTTGCTCGACACGCTGCCCGCACCACCGGCGATGGCGGCGATCGAGTCGACCACCAGGATCCGCTCGGTGTTCGGCGGGGTGCCGTCCTCATCGAGCAGGCCCGCCTCGGCGCCGATGGCGACCATGGTGCCCATGGTGTCGAAGAAGTCGGCCAGCATCAGGGTGAAGATCAGCAGGAGCGCGGTCACCACGCCCACGGCCGAGAACGAACCCAGCAGGTCGAACTGGCCCAGCAGGCCGAAGTCCGGGACGTCGACCACCTTGTCCGGCAACGCCGGCACGTTCAGGCCCCACCCGGTGGGGTTGACCTTGTCGGGCGCGATGAAGCTCGGCCCGATCTCGGCCACCGCCTCGACGATCACGGCGAGCACGGTGGCCGCCACGATGCCGATCAGGATCGCTCCCTTGACGCCGCGCACCAGCAGGATGGCGATGGTCAGCAGGCCGATGACGAAGACCACCGTGGGCCAGCCGGCCAGGAAGCCGCCGACCCCCATCTCGACCGGAACCGGCCCGGTGCCGGTCCGCCGGACGAACCCGGCGTCGACGAAGCCGATGATCGTGATGAACAGGCCGATGCCGACGCTGATGGCGGTCTTGAGCTGCACCGGGACGGCGTGGAAGACCGCCGTCCGGAAGCCGGTGAGCACCAGAACCAGGATGATCACGCCCTCGATCACCACCAGGCCCATGGCATCGGCCCAGGTCATGCCGGGCAACTTGGCGATCCCGAAGGTCACGAAGGCGTTCAGGCCGAGCCCGGTGGCCAGAGCCAACGGGTAGTTGGCGACCACGCCCATCAGGATGGTGATCAGCCCGGCGATCAGTGCGGTGGCGGCGGCCACCTTGGCCAGGTCCGGCGCCTGACCGCCGCCGAGGAAGGCGCCCGAGGCGTCCTTCTGGGTGCCGATGATCAAGGGGTTGAGCACCACGATGTAGGCCATGGTGAAGAAGGTGACCAGGCCACCACGCAGCTCGCGGGCCACGGTCGAGCCGCGTTGGCTGATCTGGAAGTAACGGTCGAGAGCGGTCATCGAGATCCACCCGGGGTCGAGAGGCGCGACAGCGGGGCGACGGCGGCCCGCCACGTTCGCCGAACGAGGACGGCGCAAAGGTAGCGGTCCGGCACCACGCCGTGCAGCGCCCTCGGCCAAGCCGACCGGGACCCGATGCGATAGCGGTCGGATTGCCCGACTCCGCCCCCGAGTGGATAAGCTCGTCCGCGCCATGTGTCCGGCCCGCCATGGCGTCCCATATGCACCATTCGCACAAAGTCGCAACTGCGGGCGACTTTGATCACTCGCCCCCCGCATTAAAGTAACCCGCAGCGATCTTCGGTTTCGCTCCGTCGATCAGTACGGCATGACATGCTCGCGCCGTGGGAGGTTCGTCCCACGCCGTCCGACCCGTCCGTGGAGGGCCACGTGTCCTGGTTTCTCGGTCAATCCTGGTTGATCATCCTGCTTTCGTTCCTGCTCGGGCTGATCCTCGGCTGGGCGCTGTGGCGACGCCCGTGGCACAAGCGGTACTTCACCGAGTCGGAGGCGATCACCCGCGTCACGCGCGAGCACTCCGTGGCGGTGGCGGATCACGCCCAGGCCCTGACGGCCAAGGACGAGGAGATCTCCCGGCTGCAGGGGTTGCTCGCCGGAGCCACGGCAGCCGGCACCACAGCAGCCGTTGCCGCGACCGACACCTCGGCGGACGAGGCCGCGGCGACCAGCAGCCAGATCCAGGCCGCGGCGGATGTCGCCCCGGACGAGGCCGCCGTGCCGGACGTCGAGCCCACCCCGGTGATCGAGACCGCCGAGTCGATCGACGTGGCCGAGGTCGACGCCCCCGTCGTGGACGTTCACGAGCACGGCGCGCACGGTGTCGATGTCACCGAGGTCGCCACCCCGTCGGTCGACGTGGCCGATGACGCCACCGCATCCGCGCAGGTGAGTGGCCCGGCGAGCGACACGGCCATCGAGGACGGCCCCGAGACCGCACCCATTCCCACCGCCGCCATCGCCGCCGAGGCCCCGGCCCCCGCCGAGAGCAGCGAGCACACCGAGACCACCGACGGCACCGAGGCGGGCGCGCAGGCCGCCGAGGCGCCCGCCGTCCAGCCGCTCGTCGACGCCACCGCGGGCGAGGCACCCGCCGAGAGCGAGGACGACGACCTGGAGCGTGTCGAGGGCATCGGCCCGCGCATCGCCGCCGCTCTGCGCGCCAGTGGGATCACCACGTTCCGCGCCCTGGCGGACTCCGACGTCGCCTCCCTGCAGTCGGCCCTCGAGGCCGCCGGCCTGCGCTTCGCCCCGAGCCTGCCGACCTGGGCACGTCAGTCCCGGCTGCTGGCGGACGGCGACGAGGATGGCTTCCTGCAGCTGACCGAGCAGCTCGTCGGCGGCCGCGACATCGGCCGGAGGGCGTGATGACGACCGGCTCCACCCAGCGTTCCCGCGAGACCACCCTCACCACCACGACCACGACCACCACGAAGCACTACTTCTGGGAGCGTCGTCCGGCCGGGGCGCTGCCCTGGGTGATCGGTGCGGTGGGCCTGCTCGGGCTCGGGATCGCCCATGACATCCCGATCCGGCACTCCATCGAGCAGGACCTGGAAGGCCGGGCGGCCACGGCGCTGGCCGACACCCCGGGGGTGAAGGTCGACTTCACCGGCCGGGACGGCGTGCTGACCGGCACCCTGCCGGCCGACGCCGACCCGCGGACGCTGATCGAGAAGGTCACGGCGCTGGACGGCGTCCGCGTGGTGACCGCGAACTTCGGCACCGGCACCGACACCGGCGCCACCACGCCGTCCCCGAGCTCGGCGGCCCCCTCGCCGTCCTCACCAGCCTCCGGTCCCTCGGCTGCAGCGTCCCTGCCCGCGGTCACCGCGGTCACCGCGGGCGGCAAGGTCACGCTGAGCGGCACCGTTCCCACGCAGGCCGCCAAGGACGCGCTGGTGGCTGCTGCCACCACGACCTTCGGCGCCGGCAACGTGGTCGACCAGCTCACGGTCGACGCAGCGGTCTCCGACCAGGGCTTGTCCGGGTTCGCCACCCTGCTCGGTGCGCTCGGCGAGCCCAGCGCCGCGACGGCAGCGTTGAAGGACGGCGCACTCACGCTGTCCGGCACCGTGGCGGACGCCGCGGCCAAGACCGCCGCCGAGGCTGCTGCGGCGGCCGTCACCCAGGACGCCGGCAAGGTCACCTCGCAGCTGACGGTCGGCGCAACCCCGGCACCCAGCAACCCGGGCAAGCCGGCCGGCGGCCCTGCGCAGCAGAAGCTCGACACCCTGCCGCAGATCACCTTCGAGACCGGCACCACCCGGCTCACGCCGGCTGGGTTGCGTGCCGTTCGGCAGGCGGCGGCCATCCTGAAGGCCAACCCGGCCGTCAAGGTCCGCATCGACGGCCACACCGACGACATCGGGTCGGCAGCGTCCAACCTGCGGTTGAGCACCGCACGGGCCGCGAAGGTGCGTCAGGTGCTGCACAGCCTGGGCATCGCCCACGAGCGCATGTCGTATCGCGGATTCGGCGAGGGCGTGCCGAAGCTGGCGAACACCTCGCCGACCAACCGGGCGGTGAACCGGCGCGTGGAGTTCCTCGTGCTGTGATCAGCTGCTGAGCATCGCGCTGTCAGCAGCGTCGACCACGCGACGGCGGGCCTCCGAGAACCTCGGGGACCCGCCGTCGTGCTGTCGGTGGCCGGCTCAGCCGGAGGGTGGGGCGTGATCGGTTCACCCGGCCTTTCTGCACCGTCGGGCACAGCCCTCCGGTCACGATGCGATGCTGGTTGATAGCCGAATGCAACCGTGCGTAGTTGCCGTTGCACCCACTCGGGATCAGTTGTCCCGATCAGATACCGTCGGTCACTCGAGGAGTGTTCACTAGTCGACGACACGGAAACGGTCGGGTGTGCCGTCTTTCCGTCGCACCGGGAACACCTGAGGGAGGACGCATGGCGTGGTTCGCTGTGCACTCCGCTCTGACCCTTGCGCTCGCCTTCGTCACCGGCCTCCTGGTCGGATGGCTGGTATGGGGCCTTCGGTGGGTCCGTGCCGAGGAACGCGTGATCGACCGGCCCGAGGTGGCCCCGGCGGACTCCGATGTGCCCGCGAGCGACGTCTTCCGGGCCGGCTGGGCCGTCACCCACCCGGCACTCACCGCGCCGGCCACCACACCGGCCACCACACCGGCCACCACACCGGCCACCACACCGGCCACCACACCGGCCAACTCCATGCCGGAACCGACCGTGCCCGAGCCGGCCACGCCAGAGCCGGCAGCACCTGCCACCGCAGCACCCACCCTCGCCCCGACCGGATTCGAACCCGCAGCCACCGAACGCGAGGCGTTCGACCTGCGCCGCCAGCCCGTTGACGCGACGGCTCGCAACGGGACGACGGTCACGGCCACGGCGCTGCTCCCATCGCCGTCGATCGCTCCCGACACCGTGCCCATGGCCTCGGTCCCCTCCCCGGCCATCGAGCACGGCCACCCGGACGGCCGCGACGAGGCCGAGCGCGCCCGACGTCACGCTGCGCCCGATGTCGCTGGCCCCGACGTCGCTGGCCCCGACGTTGCTGGCCCCGACGTCGCTGGCGTGGCCGCCGCCGACACGCCGGACTCCCACGAGACCGCACCGACGAACACCGACGACGACAAACCGCACCTCGACGAGGAGGCAGACGAGGAGGCACCGGACCCGCACGGGGGCGAGCCGGGCCACCACGACGGCGCATCAGAATCGGCCACCTCTGGCTCCGCAGCCCTGATCGGCGCCGCGGAACCACCGTCCGCGCAGGACGCGCCGCGCATCGTCGCGGCCATCGCCCCCGAGCACTCCACCACGGTCGACGACGAGACCACCGGAGCAGCCGTGAACGCGAACCCGCCGGGCGACCACCCCGCCACAGAGACCACCGGGCCGTCCGAGCCGGCCTTGATGGACGATCTGACGCTCATCGACGGCGTCACCCCCCAGATGGCGGCGGCACTCGCCACCGAGGGCATCGGCTCGTTCTTCGCCGTGGCCAACGCCTCCGAGGACCAGCTGCGCCGGGCGCTCCGCGTCAACCGCATCCGATCGGCACCCGGTATCGCGTTCTGGGCGACCAAGGCCGCCGAGCTGGTCGAGCAGGCCCAGGCCGAGCGCTCGACCGAGCCCTCGGACGGCGACGGTTCCGGCGATGAGGCGACCTCCGTCGAGCGCCGCCCGGCCACCGAGGCCGGTCCGGAGTCGGCCATCACACCCAAGGCCGACTCCACCCCACCCACGACTCCGATCACGCTGCCCCCCGAGGCCGCGGCTCCCACCCCGTCGCCCACCCGCCGTCCGGTCCCGGGGCGGCCTTCCGCACCACCGCGCACCCCGAGGGGCCTTCCTGGACCAGCGTCGCCCCCGCCGCGGAGGAGGACCTGGAACGGATCCACGGCGTGGACGCCGCGATGGCCGACGCGCTGAAGGCCGCAGGCGTCACCAATTACACCCAGCTGGCGGCGGTGCGCGACGAGGAACTGCGCCAGATCCTCGCCGACGCCGACCTGACCGCCCCACCCACCCTGACCACCTGGTCGGTGCAGGCGGCCCTGCTGTTGCAGGGCGATTCGGACGGCGCTGCAACGCTCGCCGGTGGCCTGATGATCGGCAGAGAGAACTCCTGAACCATGGCAGCGCCCGACCTGGCCACCACACCGGAGCGCACGACCCAGCTGGTTCGCCGTGGTCGCGCCTATGAGCGCAGTCCCCGACGGATCGCCCCGCTGGTGACGGCCGTCGTCGTGCTCGGCCTGGGGGGTGCCGTGGCCGGTCAGTTCCTGCTGGTGCGGCCCGCGCTGGAGTCCGATCTGACCCAACGGACCCGGGCCGCCCTGTCCGCCGCCGGGCACCCCGACGTCACGGTGACGGTACGAGGACGCGATGTCACGCTCACCGTGCCCGCCGGCACGGAGGATGTCGGCGAGATCACCGAGACGGTGCTCGAGGTACCCGGCGTCTACTCGGTCATCCCGGTCACGGGGGCGTCGTCCGGACGCGGTGCCACGTCGCCACCGGCGACGATCGGCCCCACCACAGCCGGAGGGGCCGTGGGCGCACCCACGGTGCCGCTCGCGGACCTGGCCGCGCTCGGGGCCACCCTGGACGACGGGCGCGTGGTGCTGCTGGGGAGCGTGCCGTCCCGGGCCACCCATGATCAGCTTCTGGGCTCGTTGCGGAAGACCTTCACGGCCGAGGACATCCGCGATGAGCTGATCGAGGATCCCGAGGCCGGCGACGAGGGCCTACCGGCGTTCGCCCAGGTGCTGGTCGCCCTCGGCCCGCGCACCCGGGCCGGCGCCGTCTCGTTGCGCACCGGACGGCTCGAGCTCGCCGCGCTCGTGCCGGACGACGCGACCCGTACCGCCGCCCTCACCGCAGCCGCCGCTGTGGTGGGCGAGGCGGCCGTGGAGCAGGCCCTGATCGTCGCCTCGGACCCGCAGGCGGAGGCCACCGACGACCAGGTGGCCGCGCAGATCGGGGCTCTGCCGACGATCTCCTTCCCGCCGAAGTCCTCCGAGTTGACGGCCGAGACCCAGGCGGTGATCGCCGTCGCGGTGGAGCTGTTGCGCGCCCACCCGACGGTGAGTGTGCGGATCGAGGGACACACCGATGCCAACGGCAAGGCCGCGGCCAATCTGGCGCTCAGCCGCGCCCGGGCCGAGGCCGTGCGCGGGGCCATCGTGGACGCCGGGGTCGCCCCCCGGAGGCTGACCGCCACCGGCTACGGGGCGAGCCGTCCGCTCGATACCGGCAGCGGCGAACTGGCCGACGCGGTCAACCGCCGCGTGGTCTTCGTCGCCGTCACCGACGGGTAGCCTGCAGCCCATGCGCTGGTACCTCCGCTCGGCCGAACGCCGTCCGGATCCGGAGCCCCTGCCCTCGCCCGACCGCGGCGTGATCTGGACGCTGACCGCTGTCTGGGTCGTGCTGTTCGTGATCGCCCTGATCCAGCGGGAGCAGCTGATCGACCAGGGCCGGGGCTGGTGGGTCTGGACGCCCGTGCCGGGGATCGCCCTGGGGCTGATCGGGATTCGCTGGCTGTCGGGTCGGGGCCGCTGAGCCGGTTCAGCTGTCGGACGGACTCCGGCCGGCGATCAAGGCCTCGTCCAGCAACACCTCGACCGGGCTCACGGTGCCCTCGAGCAGGGCGGCCACGGCACCCCGCAGCCCCCAGGCGCCACCAGCCCAGGCGAGACCGCGAGCCAGGCCCTCGAGCGTGGCGGCGTGCACCTGCCCCGGATCCCCCGGATCCCCCGGCTCCACCCACCAGTCGACCTCGACGCCGTCGACCAGCAGTTCCTCGTGCTCCCACCAGGACTCGGGGGCCTGCGGCAGCACGGCCCGGACGGCGTCCGGCACGGAGGTGAGTACCGCGCCCTCGTGTCGCAGCCGACCGTCCGCCAGGTCGGCGGCCACCGGCAGGTCGAGCAGATCGGCCAGCCCCGCAGCGCGGCCGTGGGCGACCACGATGGCAGCCCCCAGATCCCCCCGCTGCAGCCAGGCGGGGTCGTCGACCACCATCACGTCGTGGCGATCGACCGCGCGCACCTGGCCGTCCAGGAGCGCCGGCAACCGCGGCGGTAGCTGCTCGACGGCGCCCGTCACCCCGGCCAGGTGCGACCAGACCTGCAGGGCGGTCGGCAGGTCCCAGCTCATCGTCTCGTCGGCCGCCGCGAGCAGCAGCCCGGCGGTACCCGCGGCATCGAGGTCGGCCAGTCGCCGGACGCCGCCCAGCGCGCGCCGCAGTTCGGCGTCCAGGCCGTCGACCGGCATCGCGGGCGGGTCGAGCAGGGCGCGGACGACGTCCTCGGCCTGCGGATCGGCCCAGACCTGATCGTCGAACACGTGGCGTCGCAACCACCACGCCGTCCACGAGGGCAGCTGGACGGCGCGCACCCGGTGCTCGTCGTGCTGACCGTGCTCACCGAGCACACCCCGTTCGGTGTGCACCGTCACCCGCAGCGGGCTCACCACCGCGCGGCGCAACGCGGGGGTACGAGCCACGACGTCGAGGAACTGCGGCCAGGCCTCCTCGCGCACGGCGTCGAGGTCGCGCACGGCCGCCAGGTCGCCGGCCGTGATCTCCAGGACGTCCCGCCCCGCGGCCCGGTGCACCATGTCGAGCCAAGCCGCGACATCGGGCAGGTCCGCCAGCACGTCAGGGACGTCGGCCGGGTCGAGGCCGAGGTCGAGATCCGCGGCGTGGATCACGGCGAGATCGGCGAGCACCCCGACCGCCTGCAGCGTCCGGGCGCCCCACCGGTGCAGCAACGCGGTCTCGACCGGAGCCATCACCTCGGGGTCGAGCACGTGCTCGGCCGGTGACCCGGGCAGCACCAGTTCGCAGGCGGGGGCGACCTCACCCTCGGCGTCGAGCAAGGCCAGCTGGCCCAGCCAGCCGTAGCGCTCGACCCGTGCCTGCTCGTCGAGCCCGAGGCCGTCGGCCAGTGCACCCTCGACCAGGGTGAGCACGGCGTCGACCGGCGTCAGGTCACCGTCCTCGGCGGCGGTCAGACTCGCCTCGACGGCGGCCCGAACCTCGGCCAGGCCGAGCATCGCCGACACCGAGAGGTGCTGCGCCCCAAGGCGTTCCAGCACCGGATGCACCGCATCGGGGTGCACGGTCCGCACTCCGAGATCCGCCAGGGCGCGGGTCAGGGACGCTCGGTCGCCGAGCGGGTCACCGGGCTCGGCCAGCACCACCCCGCGCACCCCGCGCACCACCCGACCGTCGGCCAACGGCACCGGCAGAGCAGCCAGGGCCTCACGCTGCAGCGGATCGGCAGCCTGGCCGGCCACGGCGCCGTACAGCTCGCGCCACTGCCCCGGCGTCCGCCCCAGCGGCAGTTGATCGATCACGTCGGACAGCGTCATCCGGTGCACGCCGAGGATCTCCAGCGCCGCAGCAGACGCTCGCGGGGCATGGACCAGGCCCGCGACGGACGGCGCGAGCGCCGCCACCAGCTCCTCGTCGGCTCCGGCCGGTGCGGCCAGGGCAACGGCATCTCGTGGACGCACCGGGGGGCCGCCCTCGGCCGGACGTAACACCGCCGCGCGGCGCAGCGCGCTCACCGCGGACGCCTGCACTGCCCCGTCGAGTGCCCCGGACGGGAGCCCGGTGGGCACGAGATCCCCGAGCCGCCAGGCTGTTCCGGCCGAGTCGGCCGCGTCCTCCGCCACGGCCGCGACCTCGTCAGCGACCAGGCCCGCCACCAGATCGGCATAGGCCTGACCCGCCTGAGCCACCAGGGCGTCCGTGGCCGGGCCGGGGGCGACGTGGCGCCGAGAGGGGTCCAGCGGGAAGCTCGCGATCAGCAGGCCCGGCAGACCGAGGGGTTCGTCGGTGGGTGTCGGGGCGTGGACCACACCCGTGCGCTGCGCCGTCCGGTGGGCCGAGGCGTCCCGCGGCAGCGCCCAGGTGAGCGACCAGGTGGTACGAGAGCGCTCCTCCACCGGACGGTCGGTGACATCACCCGGGTCGGCGAACCCGTTGCGGCGCAACGAGACCCAGCGGCGTTCGACGCCTTCGAGCAGCCGGACCGCGCCGTCCACCTCGAGCCGGACCTCGACCAGGTGCGGCAGCGCCAGCAGCAGGGCGTCGTCCAGCTCGGCCAGCAACCTGCGCACCAGATCGTCGGCTGCCCCGTCGCGCACCGGGAGCAGGACCACGGTGTCGTACCCGGCTGGTGGCTCACCGGATGCCGCGAACGGCAGCCGCAGCACCGGCACGTGGCCGTCGCGCCGGGCCAGCTCGGCCGCCAGGCCAGGTGAGCCGGCGGCGGTGTGGGTCACCAGGTCGTGGGTGTCCTCGCGGGAGAATCGCACCCCGCCCGCTCGCGACAGCACAGCCGGCTCATCGGTGACCGCGAGCACGGCAGAGAACCCGACCCCGAAGCGGCCCACCGCACGGGACCCCGGGCCCGTGGGGTCGGCTCCCTCGCCACCCGGCGGGACGTCGGCAACCGCCGTCGCGCCGTGGGGCGCGTCGTCCCGCTTGGACGATGCGCGCAGCGTCGACAACGACTGCACCCCAGCGGAATCCAGCCCGGCGCCGGTGTTCGCGGCGACCAGCACCGGGCCGCCGTCCAGCTCGCGCAGGGCGAACAGCAGCCGACCGGGGACGCCGGCTCGCGCGGCGGCGTCCGCGGCGTTCTGGGCCAGCTCGACCAGCACCCGATCGCGGTACCCCCCGAGCGCGTAGTCCTCCTCGGCATTGGCGTCCTCGCGGAACCGCACCGGGGACGCCGCCCACCCGGCCAGCACCCGGTCGCGGATCGAGGCCGCGATCTGACCGAGGTCGTCCGGGTCGCGCTCAGCGGGCGACATCGATCGGCCCTGTCCGGTGCGACCCGCTCGTCACCCCTGATCGGCCGCCACGGCAGCCTCGGCCCGAGGCTCTGCGTCGGCCGCCGGCTCGGGCTGGACCACCGGGGCCTCCGCCAGGACCTCGGCCTCCGCCAAGACCTCGGCCTCCGCCGGGACCTCGGCCTGCGCCAAGACCTCGGTAGCCTCGACCGGAGCCTCGGAGCCCTCGCCCTCGGTCTGCCGCGGTGCCACCACGACAGCCTCGTAACCCGTCTCGTCCAGGATCGGCGGCGGCAACGTCTCGGGGGCGGCCCGCTCCACGTCGGTCTCGCTGTGCGCACCGCAGCCGTGGTCGACGCTCACCACACGGGCATCCGACGGTGACCACTCGTTGGCACACACCCCGAACACCTGCCGCATCCCACCGGCCAACGGCAGGAAGTAGCCGCAGCTCGAGCAGGCGGCCGCCGCGTGCACGGCCTCGTCGCTGGTCGGCCCACGGTCCGAGGAGTACCAGCGATGGGCGACCTCCGCCCGTCCCTCGGGCGAGAGCACCCGCACCCGCCCCAACCCCAGCTCCCAGATCGCGAGCCGGTCGGAGTCCTCCTCGCCGGTCGCCGTGTAGCCGGGCTCCAACAGCGGGTCGTCGCCGCGGTAGGGCAACTGGTCGGCGCTGCCCAGGTCACCGGGTGCGATCCGGTCGGCCCAGGGCAGCCACGAGGGGGCCAGCACCGAGTCCGGTCCCGGCAGCAGCACGACCTCGCTCACCGTCGCGGTCCGCGCTCGCGGCACCCGCGAGACGGTGACGGCCCAGCGCCAGCCTCGGTAACCGCGCGACAGGCAGGCGAACTGATGCGTGGCGACCCGGTCGCCCTCGGCGTGCACCGTGACGTGATCGCCCACCTGGCCCGCTCCGGCGATGTCGATCGCCGCCTGCCGGGCGAGGGTGACCGCCGCCGCGCAGACGGCGTCCACCGGCCGTTCGACCGCGGCGCCGGCCGGTGCCGCGGGCAGGGCCAGCCGCACCGGGGCGGCGTCCAGCGCCGGCGGCACGGGGGCGGCGTCCAGGGCAGCAGGCAGCTCCGGAGCGGGCAGGGCGGGGGGGATCTCGTCGTCGAGACTGGTGGGCACCTGCTGATTGTCCCCCATCCGCCGCCCCCGCCCGACAACGGCTCACCCAGGCTCACCCAGGCTCACCCAGGCTCACCCGGGCTCACCCGGGCTCGCCAGGGCTTCCGGCCTGTCCCACGGGACGGCACCCGGCACGTTCGGACGGCTCGGGGCAGGATGACGGTATGGACATCCCGTCGGGGCCGGACGCCGCGCGCCGAGGCCCGGCGCCCGGGGTGCTCGGCCGCTCGGTGCGCCGCAGCACCTCGCTGCTCGCGCGCGCCGGCCGGGCCTCCGGCCGCGCGGTGCGGCGGGGAACCCATGCCGGCGGGGCGGGCGAGTCGGGCCTGGCGCGCATGCTCGAGTTGCACCTGGTCAGTTCGGCCGCGGACGCCATGGTCGTCACCGCCCTGGCCAGCACGATCTTCTTCGCCGTCCCCACCGAACAGGCACGCAGCCGGGTGATCACCTCGCTGCTGGTCACGATGGTGCCGTTCTCCCTGTTGGCACCGGTGATCGGCCCGCTGCTCGACCGGGTGCGCCGGGGCCGGCGCATCGCACTCGGGGTGACCATGGGCGCGCGGGCCTGGCTGGCCTGGGTGATGGCCAGTGCGCTGGCCGACGGTGATGCCGCGTTCTCGCTGTACCCGGCGGCCTTCGGATTCCTGGTGGGGCAGAAGTCGTATCTGGTGATCAAGGCGGCCGCGCTGCCGCGGGTACTGCCGGACGGCGCCGAGTTGCTCGGCGCGAACGCGCGGATGTCGATCGCCGGCAGCCTCGCCATGGTGGTCGGGGCGCCCATCGGGGTGGGACTGACCCACTGGGCCGGGCCACAGTGGACGCTGCGGCTGACGTTCGTGCTGTTCCTGATCGGGGTGGCCCTCACGCTGTTGCTGACCGCCCGGGTCGATGCCGATCATCCGGACGACGACGACTGTGCCGACACCGCCGCCGACACGGCCGATGCCACGCGGGCCCCGGATGCCACGGCGACCAGGCCGCTCGACGCCCCGCGCGAGCGGCGATGGGCCGGGCCACGGGTGTTCTCGCTGGCGACCCGGTCGGTGATCGGGTTGCGCGGCAACGCCGCCCTACGCGGCTTCACCGGGTTCCTGACCCTGTTCCTGGCCTTCCGGTTACGCACCGAGCCACTCCCGGGTCTGGCCGCGACCACCGCGGTGGGCCTGGTGATCGGCATGGCGGGTGTGGGCGGTGGCCTCGGCACCGCTTTGGGGGCACTGGTGCGTCGCAGTCGCCCCGAGGCGGTCGTGGCAGCGCTGCTCGTCGTCCTGACGCTGACCTCGCTGTGGGCCTCGCTCGACTACGGGCTCTGGCCCGTGTTGCTGGTGGCGCTGGCGGCCGGGCTGGCGCAGTCCTTGGGCAAGCTCTGTCTCGATGCCCTGGTGCAGGACGAGGTGCCGGACGCCGTCCGCAGTTCGGCCTTCGCGCGCACCGAGACCGCGTTGCAGCTGGCCTGGGTGATCGGCGGGGCGATCGGCCTGGTGTTGCCGTTGTCCGGGCCGTGGGGGCTGGGCCTGGCGACCCTGCTCACGGCTACGGCCGCGGGCGCCACGGTGCTCGGCGTGGTCCGACTGGTGCGGGCCGATCGGACGACGCCGAGCCGGTGACCTCACCGGTGAGCAAGGCAAAGCCCTGCCGGTCGCGCCCGCGCTCAGGCCTCGATGTCGTCCGCGACGGCGCGCAGCACGCTCGCCACCTTGCGGGCGTGGCTCTTGTCCGGATAGCGACCGCGACGCAGGCTGTTGGAGACGTCGTCCAGCAGCTTGATCACGTCCTCGACGATGACCGTCATGTCCTCGGTGGGTTTGCGAGTGGCCTTGGCCACCGACGGGATCGGGTCGAGCAGCCGCAGCGACAACGCCTGCAGCCCTCGCTTGCCCTGGGCCACCCCGAACTCGACGCGTGCCCCGGGCTTGAGCGTCTCGGTACCGGACGGCAAAGCGGAGGCGTGCACGAAGACCTCGCCGCCATCGTCGTTCGCCAGGAAGCCGAAGCCCTTCGCAGCGTCGAACCACTTCACCTTGCCAGTGGGCACGTCAGTTCCTCGAGTCGTCGAACGGAGCAGCCTCTCGCAGCGATCAGTCTGCCCAGCGGAGTGGTCAATGGGGCGGTCGGAACGTCCCGGTACACCGGGCGACCGCGTATCGGGCAAGCCTAACGGGCCAGGCCCTCACACGTCGGCCGAGTTCGTGCCGCGTCCGGCCAGCCACCCCGGGAAGGCCAGCAGGTCCGCCAGGACGACGTCCGCGCCCGCCGCCGCCAACGCCGACGCCGGGTGCGGGCCGGTGGCCACGGCGACACTCGTCGCCCCGGCCGCCCGTGCCGCCAGCACGTCGCCCGGGTGGTCACCCACGTACACGTGGGCACCCACCTCGCGCAGGTAGCCGCCCTTGGCCTGCGCGAACAGTCCCCCGGCCACCGCATCGACCCGCAGTCCCACGGCCTCGACCACCAGCCGGACGGCGCGCTCGACCTTGGTCGAGACGATCACGGTGGTGCCCCCGATCGTTTGACGGCCGCCAGGGCGTCCAGCGCACCGGGCAGCAGCCGGATCGCCGGGACACCGAGCCGGGGGTAGAGCTCGCGATAGCGCCGGGCCGCGGCGGCGGCATCGATGCCCGGGGCCAACGCGGTCATGGTCTGCTCCAGGGGAACACCGTTCAGCGCCCAGACCTCCTGCGCGGTCGTGGCGTGACCGAAATCGGCCAGTGCGGCAGCCACCGTCGCAGCGATGCCCTCGGCCGAGTCGACCAGGGTCATGTCGAGGTCGAACCCGACCACGAGCCCGCCGTCCCTCAACTCACTCATCTCCGCCCGATCGTCGCCCAGCTCGAGCGCGCACCCTAGCCCGCGCCGGCGCCGGCCGCGCTCGGCACGCTGCACGAGTGGGGACGAACGCACCGTTTCGCGTCGTGGAACGGTGCGTTGGTCCCCACTCGATCGCGGGCGCCTCAGACCCCGGCCCTGCGTGCCGACCGGGGAGGTATGGCCGAGGGGTTCCCGCGCGGGGACGACGAGCTGTTGCGTTGGCGGCTGGCGGCCTCGGCCCTGGCTGCGGACGGCGACCCCCGGGCAGGGGCGGCCGGCGCGGCTGTCGAGGAACTGGCCGGGGCGCATCGGTGGCTCGCCGCCGTCGGCACCGCGCTGGCCACGGCCCGCCGCGCCGCGGGCGCGCTCGATGAGGCCGGCGACGAGCTGTCGCGCAGTCTCGGCTGGTCATTGCTGGACCTGCTCACCTCGCCGTCCCGATGGGCGGACCTGTTCGAACACGATCGGCTCGACCGATCCGGCGACGACCTGGGCCGGGCGCGGTTCCTGCTGGGCCGGCTGCGCCGGCAGCTCGCCGATCTCGAGGACCTCGCCGGTTGTGAGGATCCGGCACCGCCGCCCGATGGACGCCTCGCCGTACGGGCGGGGCCACGACAGGTGCCGGCCAACCCCTACGGCGCCCAGGTGAGCGAGGGGTGGCGCTGGCTCGACACCTGGTTCGACAACGCGCTCGTCGACCTGGCCGTGGGCAGCGAGCTGGGCCGGGGCCATGCCGAGATCGCCGACACCGCACGAGCGCTGGCCGACCTGATCACCCGGCTGCAGCGCCACCATGCCGATGCCGGCTGGCGCGTCGAGGCACTCCGCGAGCAAGTGCGGACGGCGCTGCGCTGAGCTGAGCGCCCGGCCTCCGGCGCTCGGCACCTGGCTCCCATGGGTGAGCAACGCTCATGATCCACTGCCGCACCCTCGACATCTGGTTCGACAACCTCTTCAGCGACCTGCGCGGTCGCGATTCCGACCATGCATGCCGAGCGCACGACGGCGGCTGATCAGGCGTGGCGGATGCGCGCTGCGTCGTCCAGGCCCAACAGCCCGACCGCCGCCTCACGCATCTCGACCTTGCGCACCTTGCCACTGATCGTCATCGGGAAGCCCTCGACGATGTGCACGTAGCGCGGGATCTTGAAATGAGCGAGCTGGCCGGTGCAGAACGCCCGGATCGCTTCTGCCGTCACGGGTTCGCGGTCGGGTTTCATCACCACCCAGGCCATCAGCTCCTCGCCGTACCTGACGTCCGGGACGCCGACCACCTGCACGTCGGCGATGTCGGGGTGGGTGTAGAGGAACTCCTCGATCTCGCGTGGGTAGATGTTCTCACCACCCCGGATCACCATGTCCTTGATCCGGCCGGAGATGTTGACGTAGCCCTGATCGTCCATCACGGCAAGGTCGCCAGTGTGCATCCAGCCGGCGGCGTCGATGGCCTCGGCCGTCCGCTCGGGTTCGTTCCAGTAGCTCAGCATGATCGAGTAGCCGCGGGTGCAGAGCTCGCCGTGATCACCGCGCGGAAGCTCCAAACCCGTTGCCGGGTCGACGATCTTGACCTCGACGTGGGGCATGACCGTGCCGACGGTCGACGTACGACGATCGAGGTCGTCGTCCATGCGGGTCATCGTCGAGACCGGCGAGGTCTCGGTCATCCCGTAGGCGATCGCCACCTGCTCCATGTGCATGTCGGCCACCACCCGCTTCATCACCTCGACCGGGCAGGGCGAGCCCGCCATGATCCCGGTGCGCAGCGTGGTGAGGTCGTAGCTCGCGAAGTCCGGGAGGCCGAGCTCGGCGATGAACATCGTCGGGACGCCGTACAGCGCCGTGGCGCGTTCGGCCTGGACGGCACTCAGGGTCGCGGCGGGGTCGAAGGACGGCGACGGGAAGATGACCGCGGCGCCATGGCTGAACGAGCCGATCACCCCCATGACCATGCCGAAGCAGTGGTACATCGGAACGGGGATGGCGAGCCGGTCCTTCTCGGTGAAACCGATTCTGGCCGTGACGAAGTAGCCGTTGTTGAGGATGTTGTGGTGCGACAGCGTGGCGCCCTTCGGGAAGCCGGTCGTGCCGCTGGTGTACTGGATGTTGATCGCGTCGTCGAACGACAGCGTGGCCGCCTGCGCCTCGAGTCGCTGATGGTCTGCCCGCGAGCCGCGGGCCATCAGCTGGTCCCAGGAGTCCTCACCGATGTAGACCACCTCGGTCAGTCCAGGACAGTCGGGACGCACCTGCTCGACCATCGCCCGATAGTCCGAGCTGCGGTAGACGGTGGCACTGACCAGCAGCCGCATGCCCGACTGCTCGATGACGTAGCGCAGTTCGTGGGCGCGGTAGGCCGGGTTGACGTTGACGAGGATCGCGCCGATCTTGGCCGTGGCGTACTGGATGATCACCCACTCGGCACAGTTGAGCGCCCAGATGCCCACCCGGTCACCCTTGCCGATGCCCAGCTCGAGCAACCCGAGAGCCGCCTCGTCGATCTCGACATCGAGCTCGTTGTAGGTCCAGCGGCGGTTGGTGGCGACGTCCACCAGGGCCTCACGGTCACCGAACCGGGCGACCGAGCGTTCGAAGTTGGCGCCCAGGGTCTGGCCGAGCAGTGGTTTGTCGGCGGTGCCCGACGAGTAGGCGGGCAGCGGCTTGGAGAGCATGGCGGCCTCCGGCGTGGTGAGCGGTCTGTCTGCTGACATCCTCGCGTCGGGCGGCCCGGATCACCAGGGCTCCACGCCCCACCCCACAAACCCTCGGTGATCATGTAATCCGTGCACGCTCGTGAAGGAATTCACGAGCGTGCACGGATTACATGATCACCGAGGGTTTGTGGCGTGGGGACCGCCGGCCCGCGCGTTGAGCCGGATCATGAGGTAGACGCCCGCGATCACGGGGCCGAACAGGCCGGCCAGGGCCAGGGCCAGCATGAGCAGGCTCGCGAGCCCACCGACGATGCCCATCAGGGACTCACCCCCATGCTCGGACTCGCCTGCATGCTCGGCATCGGCTGGGCCGGCTCATCGACGATGATCGGCGCCTGATCCGTCGAACTCGACGTGTCGGCGCGCACCATGAACACCGCGGCCCCGGCCAGCACGATCACCAGTGGCATCAACGCCGTCCAGATGGTGGCGACGATCTTCTCGCGGCGGGTCCACTGCGTCGACACCCAGGCACAGACCAGGCCGATGATCGGGCCGATCACCGGCAGGACGAAGGCGCCGATGGTCAGGCCCACCACCGCGATGATCTCGACCGGACCCCAGGTGCGAGCCGGCGTCGGCCCGCTGGGGTAGGGGCTCGACGGGTAGGGCGCGGGCGGAGCCGAGCTCGGCGGGTAGGCCGAACCCGATGGATGGCTCGACGGGTAGGTGTGCCCCGCAAAGGGGTTCGCCGCACCCACATACCCCGGTGGCTCGGAGGCCAGGCCACCCTCCCGCTCGGCGGCCACGATGTCCTCGGGCGAGCCCAACCGGTCCAACACCCCACGCACTGCGGGCTCGTCGTCCCCGACGGCCAGCAGCGCGTCGGCCACGTGACCGCGGATCTCTTCGACGAGCTCGCCGCGCCGTCCGGCCGGCAACCCGACCGCGGCCTCGTCGAGGCGTCGTAGATAGGCCGCGACCAGCGGATGATCCAATCCCACGGACATCAGTCTCTCCTCTCCGCCGGTGGCCCGACGACCACCACGTCGGACTCCGCTTCCGTCACCGCCGGACGCGGGTGCTCGGGCCACCCCGAGCCCGACCCGAGCACCCGGTCGACCGCATCCCGGAACCGGCGCCAGTCCTGACCGAACCGATCCAACGCGGTACGGCCATCGCCGGTCAGGGCGTAGTAGCGCCGCGGCGGGCCGGCGTCCGAGGGTTGCCAGGTGGTGGTCACCAGGCCCTCCTTGCGCAGCCGCGACAGCAGCGGATAGATCGTTCCCTCGCTGGTCAGCAGACCATCGGCCTCACTGAGCTCACGCACGATGTCGAATCCGTAGCGGGGGGTCGAGCGCAGCAGCGCCAGCACGCAGAACTCCAGCGCGCCGCGGCGCAACTGAGGCAGCACTCGTGCCTCACCGGGTTCCATGCGTCACAAGGTAGCTGACATCAACCATGATCACCATCAGATCGCAGTTCGCTCCGGCTGAACCGGCGGAAACGGCGATCACACGGTGATCATGAGAGGTCTACAGCGGCAGCCGGACCATCATCGCCAGCGATCCGTCGGTCAGCGCCATCAGGGTCGCGATGGTCAGCATCACCCGGGCATGGATGAAGCGTTCCCGATCGAGCTGCTGCGAGGGCAGCGGAAACAGGATCTGCGCCAGCTGACGCGAGCGCCACAGGTCGTAGCCGAAGGCCTGTGAGCCGCCCTGATCCGCCGCGAACCGGTTCGACGACAACGTGGTCGAGGGCACCAGGTTGACCATCACATAGGCCTCCTGATGATGGCCTTCGAGCACCGAGATACTGTTCGGTGCCTTGCGCTCGAGCAGATCCAGGATGTCGCGCCGTCCTGCGAAGTAGCCCTCCGAACGACTGCGCAGCACCAGTCCTCCGCCCAGCACGCGCAGGTAGTGATCGCGATTGAAGTCGGTGTCCAGGATGGTGCGCACCAGACGTTTGTGGTCCTCGACCAACGTCGGGTCGATCATGCAGTCCAACACCTGACGCAGCCCGTCGATCGCCCCGCAGCCGACGTCGTGGCCATGCTCGCGATTGTCGCGGTGGCCACCCGGTGACAGTCCCTGCCGGAGGTAGGCCTCGATCATCATCTCGGCGTCACCGGTGAACGTGCCGCGCGTCAGGTCGTCCTTGTCCACCCCCAGCCGGTAGGCCAACGCCGACCCGGGTGCGCCACCGGGCACCTGCGGCCCCAGCATCGACTCGTCCAGGCTCGGGTCGTGGCGCCCGTCGATGCACCGCGTCTTCGCGCGCGGGGCCACGGGCACGTAGTAACGGTCGAGCGTCGGCGCCAAGCTGCCGTTGGCCAGCTGCACCCCCTTGGCGGACAGCGCCCCCGGCCATTGCTTGTCCGACAGCAGACCGAGATACACCGTGCGCGCAGCCGGCGCCGCCGTCGTCGTTCTCCTCGCCATGTCCTGCCCTCTCAGGTGCCCGACGCCTGTGGCGGGCCCCACCGATCCGTCAACCTTGCACCGATGCGAGCTCAGCGGCCACCGTCTCGACCATCGACTCCGGCGCGTCATACCGCGGCGCCCCCGGCACCGGCCAGTGCACCACCACATCGGTGAAGCCCAGGTCACCCGCCCGGCCCACGACGTCCCGGAACTTCTCGAGCGAGACCAGCGCGAAGGTCGGGGCGGCGTCCACCGACAGGTACCGATCGATCGAGGACGGCGCGCGGCCCGAGGCCGCGAGCACCTCGTCGAAGCGGGCGGACAGCTCGGCGACCCCACGCCACCAGACGTCGTCGTCGGTCTCACCGCGCACGACGGACGGCGACCCGGTGGTCGCCCACCCGGCAGCGAACCGAGTGGCCAGCCGCATCAATCGAGGACCGTTGGCGGCCACCACGAACGGCAGCCGGGGTCGCTGCACACAGCTCAGGGTGGTCTCGGCGTCGACCACCCGGTAGTACTTCCCGACGTGCGAGGTCGACGGCCGGGTCATCACGGCGTCCAGCAGCTCGACAAACTCCTCGAGCCGCGCGGCGCGCTCGGCCGGGTGAGCGAGCGGCTCACCGAGCACCGAGGCATCCGCCCCGGTGCCGCCGGCGCCGATGCCCAACACGGCGCGCCCGCCACTGATGTCGTCCAGCGCGGTGAACTCGCGGGCGAACGGCACCGGGTGCCGGTAGTTCGGCGAGGCGACCCAGGTTCCCAGCGGAATGCGGGAGGTCACCGTGGCGGCCGCAACCAACGTGGGAATCGTTGCTCCCCAAGGCATCCCGACATAGGGATCCCAGGTGAGGTGGTCATAGGTCCAGGCATGGTCGAAGCCCAGACGCTCGACCTCGCGCCACTGGTGCTCCTGCTGCGCCCACCGGCGCATCGGCAGCACGATCATCCCGATCCGCACCGGCACACCGTAGCGGGCCGCGCCAGCGCGTAGCGTTGGACGGGTGTCCCCTCGCCGATCCGCCGCTGCCGCCGCGCCGCCACGCAGCCTGGCCGACGAGTTACGCCGCCGGGACGACGAGGCGCTGGCTGATCTGCTCCATGCCCGACCCGATCTGGCGATCCCGCTGCCCCACGACCTCGGGGCGCTGGCCCAGCGGGCCGCCATGCGCCCCAGCGTGCAACTCGCCGTCGACGCCCTCGACCTCGCCACGCTGCAGGTGCTCGAGACCGTCGTCGCCCTGACCGGCACCACCGAGGCGATCACGGCCACCCAGGTGAGCGCCGCCTGGGGCGCGCCGGCGGGCCCGGCCCTGGACCGGCTGCGCACCCTGGCCCTGATCTGGGGGCCGGACGACCAGCTCACCCCGGTGCGCGCGGCGCACGAGTGCTTCGCCCCCTACCCGGCGGGGCTCGGCCCGGTGACCGGGTTGACCCCGGCCCGGGTGAGCGAACTGCTCGACGAGGCACCGGACGGCGCCCGCGCCGTCCTCGACCGCCTCACCTGGGACGGCCCTCGCGGCCAGGTGGCCCACGCGGATCGACCGGTGGACGAGGCCAGCCAGGCGCCGCTGGAGTGGCTGCTGGCCCGCGGCCTGCTCGCCGTCGCCGACAGCGAGCACGTGGTGGTGCCGCGCGAGGTCGCACTGCGGTTGCGCGCCGGGCGCACCCATCGCGAACCGGCCGTCGACGCCCCGGACCTGCCGCTGCGCCCGGCGCCCCAGGCCGAGACCCATGCCGCGCAGGCTGCCTCCGAAGCGGTGAGGTTGGTGGCGGCCCTGGCGCAGCTGTGGGGCACGACGCCACCACCGGTGCTTCGTGCCGGTGGGTTGGGCGTCCGCGAACTGAAACGCACCGCAGCCGGGCTCGAGGTGGACGAAACCGACGCCGCGCGCATCGTCGAGATCGCCTACGCCGCCGGGCTGATCGCCGACGACGGCGAGATCGACCCGCACTGGGCGCCCACGCCGGAGGTCGACGTCTGGCTGGCTCGCGACGTCCCACAACGCTGGGTGGAGCTGGCCCGCGCCTACCTGAGCAGCCCTCGTTGCCCGCACTTGGTGGGCACCCGCGACGAGCGGGACGCGCCGCGCAGTGCGCTCGGCCCGGACCTCACGCGGCCGGTCGCTGTCGGCATGCGGACGTGGCTGCTGCGAACGTTGGCCGATCTGCCGGCACAGCAGGGCACCACCCCGACGGACCTCATCGAGCGCTACGCCTGGACGACGCCGCGCCGCACCGGACCGGGGCGTCGACGGTTGCTCGAAGCCGTTGTCGGCGAAGGGGTCTGGCTGGGCCTGTTGGGGCCTGCCGGAACCGACGGGGTCGCCGTCGCCGCCCCGGGCCGAGAGCTGCTGGTAGAGACCGAGGACGGCGCCCGGCGGGCCGCCGTCCTGCTCGGTGCGGCCCTGCCCGCGCCGGTCGACCACATCCTGCTACAGGCCGACCTGACCGCCGTCGCCCCCGGCCCGCTGGACCGCTACGTCGCCCGAGAGCTCGACCTGCTGGCCGACGTCGAGAGCCGCGGGGGCGCAACGGTTCTGCGCTTCAGCGCGGCCTCGGTGCGGCGAGCGCTGGACGCCGGCCGCAGCGGCGACGACATCCTGACCTGGCTCCAGCAGCACTCCCGCACCCCGGTGCCGCAGCCACTCGAGTACCTGATCGGCGACACCGCTCGGCGCCACGGCCGGCTGCGGGTCAGCGCGGCCCGGTCGTTCATTCGCAGCGACGACGAGGCGGCACTGTCCGAACTGGTCTCCGACCGGCGCGCGGACTCGCTGCAGTTGCGACGGCTGGCGCCCACCGTGCTGGCGGCCCAGGCCGACCCGGCCGCGGTCCTCGAGGTCCTGCGCGCCATGGGTCTGGCCCCCGCGGCCGAGGCAGCCGACGGAACGGTGGTGGTCGCGCCGCCGCCGGTGCACCGTACCGGGGCGCGGCGCCGTCCGGTGATGGCCCACCAGGCACCGCCGGCACCGAGCCGCGCCTCGCTGCTGTCGGCGGCCACCGCCTTGCGGCTGACCGAGCTCGCGGCCCACGACACCACCGCCCGCCGTCTGGACGGCGCCCTGGACCCGCCACCGGGATTGCCTCCCACCCCGGCCGACGTGGCCACCGTGCTGATCCAGCTGAGCCAGGCCATGGCCCGCCGGAGCCCGGTGTGGGTGGCTTATGTCGACGGAGAGGGCCGGGTCGGCCAGCGCCTGGTCGAACCCATCGAGGTGGCCGCCGGGCGACTGCAGGCCTTCGACCGTTCCACGGCCCGCATCCTCACCGTCCCCATCGCCCGAGTCACCCGCGTCACCCCCCTCGCCGACCCCCGGTGATCATGTAATCCGTGCACGTTTCCCCCGTGATCATGCAAACGGTGCACGCTCGTGAAGTGATTCACGAGCGTGCACGGTTTGCATGATCACGGGTTATTCGGCGGTGTCGCCGCCTGAGCTCTCGTCGCCGGCCAGCACGCGGTACATCCGCTTGCGCGCGTCGTCCAGGACGGCGGCCGCCGCGGTGGCCTGGGCCTCGTCACCATGTCGGGCGACCTGCTCGACAGCCGCGGCGAGCGCCCGGAAACCGTCCATCAGGTTCTTGACCCGCTCGGCCGGTCCGGCATCGGCGGCCTTCCACGGCTCGGACATCTCTTCGGCGTGCTCGGCCACGTAGGTGCGACCCGCCTCGGTGAGGGAGAAGTTGCGCCGACCCTCGGATTCCTCGACCACCACCAGGCCCTCGTCCTGCAACTGGGCCAGCACCGGGTAGACGGAGCCGGGGCTCGGCCGCCACAGGCCGCCACTGCGTTCGGCGAGCTCGTTCATGATCGCGTAGCCGTGTCGCGCGCCCTCGGAGAGCAACGCCAGGACGGCGGCGCGCACGTTGCCGCGGCGGCCTCGTCGTCCGCCGGGGCCTCGCCGTCCGCCACCCCAGGGACCGTGCCCGTGACCCCGGGCGAACGGAGGCACGAAGGGCGGGCCGAACCCACCGGGGCCGAACCCCGCCGGACCACGGCCGAAGCCGGGCCCGAACCCTGGCTCACCGGGGTCGAACCCCTCGCTCGGGCCGGACTCTTCGTGGCTCATGGACATGTGCATATCAGGCCCTGGATGACCGGGGCCGCCGAAGCGTCGCCACGGGGGCGACTTCGGGTGTCTCTTCACGACAGTCTCCTTTCAACGATGTTCTGTCGATGGCTTGACGATATATCGCTAATGCATCGACCGCAACATCACGGCGACGTGGTGTCGGTGGGGCCACCTAGAGTGGGGCGGGTGAGCGACGGACCCCTGATCGTGCAGAGCGACAAGACGCTGCTGCTCGAGGTCGACCACCCCGACGCCGCACCCTGTCGCCAGGCCATCGCGCCCTTCGCCGAACTGGAGCGAGCTCCCGAGCACGTCCACACCTACCGGCTCACCCCGCTGGGGCTGTGGAATGCGCGCGCCGCCGGCCACGACGCCGAGCAGGTGGTCGACATCCTGTTGCGCTACTCGCGCTATCCGGTGCCCCACGCGCTGCTGGTCGACGTCGCCGACACCATGTCCCGCTTCGGCCGGCTGCAGCTGATGGCCCATCCCACCCACGGGCTGGTGCTGCACGCCCTCGACATCCCGGTACTCGAGGAGGTGTTGCGCAGCACCAAGGTGATCCCCCTGGTCGGCGCCCGCGTCGACGCCGAGACAGTGCTGGTGCACCCGAGTGAACGCGGCCATCTCAAGCAGGTGCTGCTCAAGCTGGGCTGGCCGGCCGAGGACTTCGCCGGCTACGTGGACGGCGAGGCGCACCCGATCTCGCTCGCCGAGGACGGCTGGACGGTGCGGCCGTACCAACAGCAGGCCGCAGACGGTTTCTGGCACGGCGGCTCAGGGGTCGTCGTCCTGCCCTGTGGTGCCGGCAAGACCATCGTCGGGGCTGCCGCCATGGCCCGGGCGAGCGCCACCACCCTGATCCTGGTGACCAACACCGTGGCCGCCCGCCAGTGGCGTGACGAGCTGCTGCACCGGACGTCGTTGACCGAGAGCGAGATCGGCGAGTACTCCGGTGCCCGCAAGGAGATCCGCCCGGTCACCATCGCCACCTACCAGGTGGTCACCACGCGTCGAAAGGGTGTCTACCCGCATCTCGAACTGTTCGACGCCCGCGACTGGGGGCTGATCGTCTACGACGAGGTGCATCTGCTGCCGGCCCCGATCTTCCGGATGACCGCCGATCTGCAGGCGCGCCGTCGGCTCGGCCTGACGGCCACCCTGGTGCGCGAGGACGGACGGGAGGGCGACGTCTTCTCACTGATCGGCCCCAAGCGGTACGACGCACCGTGGAAGGACATCGAGGCCCAGGGCTACATCGCGCCGGCCGACTGCGTCGAGGTGCGGGTCACTCTGCCCGAACGCGACCGGCTGGTCTACGCCACCGCCGAACCGGAGGACCGCTACCGCCTGTGCGCCAGCGCCCCCGAGAAGGGCCGTGTCGTCGAGGCCCTGGTCGCCTCGCACCGCCGCGATCAGGTCTTGATCATCGGGCAGTATCTGGACCAGCTCGACGAACTCGCGGCGCGCCTCGATGCACCCCTGATCACCGGTGCCACCACCGTCAAGGAGCGGCAGCGGCTCTTCGCCGCCTTCCGCGACGGCCAGATGCAGACCCTGGTGGTGAGCAAGGTGGCGAACTTCTCGGTCGACCTGCCCGAGGCCAGTGTGGCGATCCAGGTATCCGGCGCCTTCGGGTCCCGTCAGGAGGAGGCACAGCGCCTCGGGCGCATCCTGCGCCCCAAGGCGGATGGACGTACCGCCCGCTTCTACGCCCTCGTCGCGCGGGATACCCTCGATCAGGAGTACGCCGCCCACCGGCAGCGATTCCTGGCCGAACAGGGGTACGCCTACCGCATCGTGGACGCCGACGAGGTGCTGAACGGCACGTCATCTTGATCGCTGACCGACGTTGACCCGGCGTTGACGTTGAGCCGAATCACATCGCCGACGCATGGCCTGCGTCCAGACTCTTCACAGGAACGTCACCGAGAGTTGATCAGAGACGTTACCGAGGCGTCGGTCGGCCACCCGAACCGGACGCCACGCCCGGAGGATGCTTTGACCGCGGTACTCGACCCAGACGGCCTGACCCGACCCGGTGGCTGGGCAACCACGACCCCGTCGCGGCCCCGTGCGCTGCGTCCCCATCGGCTGCTGGTCCCCAGCTGGTGGCGGGACGCCGTGGGCTCGTTGACCTGGGCCAGCATGTTGGTCGTCGTCGCTCTGTGGGTCATGAACGGCGGCGTCCAGGAGCTGGGCACCGTCGGTGAGGGCCTGACCAGCCTCGGGCGGCTGATCGGCCTGATCTCGGCCGACCTGTTGCTGATCCAGGTCCTGCTGATGGCCCGGATCCCCGTGGTCGAGCGCGCCTACGGTCAGGACGAGCTGGCCATACGGCACCGGTGGGTCGGGTTCGCCTCGGTCACCACCATGCTGATCCACATCGCCGCACTCATCCTGGGCTACTCGATCACCGACGACGTCAACATCCTGCGCCAGACCTGGGAGTTCGTGGTCGACTACCCCGGCATGCTGCTGGCGACGGCGGCGACCGTTCTGCTGCTCCTGGTCGCCGGAACCTCGATCAAGCGCGCCCGCGCCACGCTGCGTTACGAGTCCTGGCACCTGCTGCACCTGTACGCCTACCTGGGCGTGGGTCTGTCGATCCCGCACGAGCTGTGGACCGGCGCCGATTTCACCCACTCCCCGATCGCCCGGATCTACTGGTGGTCGCTGTACATCGCCGCCCTCGGCGCGATCCTGATCTGGCGGGTCGGCGTCCCGCTGTGGCGCACCTACTCCCACCGGATGCGCGTGGAGCGCGTCGTCCCGGAAGGTCCCGGGGTGGTGTCCGTCGTGGTCCGTGGCCGCCGACTGGATCGGCTCGCCGGAGCGGGCCAGTTCCTGACCTGGCGATTCCGCGACCGGGGCGGCTGGACGCGTGGCAACCCCTATTCCCTGTCGGCCGTGCCCACTCGCGATCGGGTCCGGATCACGGTCAAGGCCCTCGGCGACAACAGCGCCTCACTGGCCCGCCTGCGCCCGGGCACCCGGGTGATCGTGGAAGGTCCCTACGGGCGGCTGCACGGCGGCGTCCGGACTCGACGCAAGGTGACCCTCATCGGCTCCGGCATCGGGATCACCCCGCTGCGCGCCCTGTTGGAGGACTTCGAGCAGCAGCCGGGTGAGATCACGCTGATCTACCGAGCCTCCACCGAGGACGATCTCGTGTTACGGGCCGAACTCGACGCCTTGGCCGCCCACACGGGCGCCCGGGTCTACTACGTGATCGGTCATCGGATCCGCACCCGCTCCAGCTGGTTGCCGGAGTCGGCTGCCCACCTGAGCGACGCCGAGGCGCTGGCCCAACTGGTGCCCGACATCGCGCTCAACGACATCTACCTCTGCGGCGCCCAGGAGTGGATGGATGCAGCTGCCGCGGCCGCCCGCACCTGCGGGGTTCCGGCCGAACGAATCCACAGTGAACGGTTCTCGTGGTGATCCGGTACCGCCGCCGGCCACCGACGAGCCGTCGAACGATGGGAGCACCATGCGCCGCATCGTCATAGCGGTGATGAGCACGATCAGTGGGTTGGTGTTGCTCTTCAGCTACCACACCAGTCGCAACGAGACCACGACCACGGCACTCGACCCCGCAGCGGCCTCGGCCCTGGACGGGCAGGAGCCCGACACCGAGCCGACGCCGACGCCGACGCTCGAGGCGCCGGCCGACACAGGTCCCACCCCCGCGCCCTCGATGACCTCGGTGACGCCCTCGCCCGCCGCCACCTCGCGCAAGCCGACGCCCGCCACCACGACCAAGGCGGCCACGACCAGCTCCAAGAGCTACCTGGGCGATGCCGTCGACACCCAGTTCGGCCCCGTGCAGGTGAAGATCACGGTCCGTGCCACAAAGATCATCAAGTCCGTGGTGACCCAGGTGCCGATGAACAACGGTCACGACGAGCGGATCAACAACTACGCGGTGCCGCTGCTCAACGCCGCCGCGGTGAAGTGGCAATCAGCAGAGATCGAGAGCGTCTCGGGCGCGACCGTCACCAGCGAGGCGTACAAGCGCTCGCTGCAGTCGGCGATGGACGCAGCCCACCTGTGACCGACACCGCGACACCCGGCAAACGAGCCTGGGTCGAGCAGATCATGGGCATGCCGATCAGCATTCACCTGCGCGGCCCAGGTCTGACCCGGGGTGAGACGGCGGTCGACGCTGCCAGGTCCGGCACGATCGACGCCGCCGTGACCGCCGCCTTCGAATCCCTGCGTGAGGTCGACGCCACCTTCAGCACCTACCGCGCCGACAGCCCGATCAGCCGCCTGGCGCGCGGCGAGCTGAGGCTGCGCGATGCCGCGGCGCAGGTCCGTGAGGTGGCGCGGTTGTGCGACGAGGCTCGCCAGATCACCGAGGGCTGGTTCGACGCCGACCGCCCGGACGGCGCCGGCGGGCACAGTTTCGACCCCACCGGCCTGGTCAAGGGGTGGGCGGTGCAGCGGGCCTGCGCGCAGCTGGCCGCCGTCCTGCCCGAGCACGACGTCCTGGTCAACGCCGGTGGCGACATCGCGGTCTGGTGTGCCCGCGAGGACGGCGAGCCGTGGCGGCTCGGTGTCGAGAACCCCCTCGACCGGACGACGGTGCTCGCCACGATCGAGCTGCGCGCCGGGGGGCTGGCCACCTCCGGAACCGCCGCTCGCGGCGACCATATCTATTCTCCGGCAACGGGTTCGGCGGCCACCGAGCTGGCATCGGTGAGTGTGATCGGCCCGTCACTGATGTGGGCGGACGTCTACGCCACCGCAGCGTTCGCCCGAGGCGCCGGCGCCGCCGACTGGCTGCGCACCCTGGCGGACCACACCTGGCTGGTGGTCACACCTGACGGCGAGATCCGCTCCGGCTGAGACGTCCTCGCCCCCGACGGGACGAGAATCCCGCTGATCGAAGACCATCGCCTGCCCGAGCAGCCCTGACTAGGATCGGCCGCATGTCGGGTCGGGGAGGCTCCTCCGCGACACCTCCGACGGTGATCGTGGGAGTCGACGGGTCCGGCCGCACTCACCGGTTGGACCAGATTGCCGCCTCGGTCACGGTCTCGGTGGTGCGAATCACCGCGCCGCCACCGCCTCTGGCCGAGCTCACGAGTGCCCTGGACGAGGCGGCCGGCAACGGTTTCACGGTGCTGGTCGACGACGCCCATGCGCTGCCGATCGAGACGTTGCGCCTGATCACCGACGCCGGACGTCGCGGCGCGAACCTGGTGATCGCTCGCCGGCCGAGCATCGACAGCCCGGCCCTGGCCGACCTCGACGGCGTCGCCGCCGCGCGAGGGCGGGTGGAGCGGCTTCAGCCGTTGGGCGCCCACGAGATGGCCGAACTGGCCCGCCGTCGGACCGGTGAGCTGCTCGCGCCCGATGCAGCCGCGAGTCTGGTCGCGCACTCTGCCGGGTTGCCCGCCGTCGCAGCGACGCTGATCGCTGCCTCGCCTGGCGAGATCCCCGCAGACCTGGTGGCTCGGGTGCATCGCCGGATCACCGCGCTCGACCCGGACGTGGCCCGGCTGTTGCGCGTTCTCGCGTTGGGGCTGGAGCTGGACGACACGGTGCTGGCCGCCGCCGCCGGCAGCACGCCGCCGCAGCTGATGGCGGCGATGCGTGAACTGCGGGACTCCGGCCTGCTCGCGGCCGACGGGGAACGGGTGGTCCCGGCCGTCGCGGCCTCGGTGCTCGCCGATCTCACCCCGACCGAGCGGCGAGGGCTGCACGACCTGGTGGGCTCGGCCATGCTCTCGGCGGCCACGGACCCGGTGGTTTCGGCGGTCCAACTGCGCACTGCGCGAGCCCGTTCCGCACTCGCGGCACAGGCCTATCAGAGCGCCGGCGAGCGGCTGCGCTTCAGCGATCCGGCCGCTGCCCTCGGGTGGTTCGACGACGCTGTCGAGGCCGGCGCCGACCCCCGTGGTGTGGCGATCGCTCGCGCCGAGGCGGCCACGACACTCGGCGTGGCGATCGATCCCGACGCCGTCCCGACACCTGATCCCGCGGACGCCGCGCGCCTGCAGTTGGTGGTGGGCGCCATGGCGGCTCATCAGGGCCGCGCCGATCGTTCGGCACAGGCGCTGCTGGACGCCGGGGCACTCGGGCCATGCCTCGCCGTCCCGGCCCTGGTGTCCACCGGCCGACTCGACGAGGCACGCCGGGCAGCGACCGGACCGGCAGCAGCACCCATCCGGTTGCTGGCACAGGCGGTGATCAACTCGGCACAGACTGCCGTGGCTCTGCCGCTGTTCATCGAGGCTGCCGAGGCGCTCGAAACGGCACCGCCTCCCCTCGTGCTGCCCGACACCCCGCACGCCCTCGGGGCACTGATCGCGGTGGCCGCGGGTGATCCGACCACCGCGCAGCAGCTGCTCGAACGGGCACTCGACCGCGGCTGCGGTGGTCCGCGCGCCACCGAACGGCACCGGCTGTTACTGGCCTGGGTTCGGCTGCGCACCGGACGGTACGACACGGCCGTCGCCGAACTGCGCCGCCTGGGGTCGACCGACCTGTCGGGCCGCGACCGCCTCGTCGCCGCAGCCCTGGCCGCCGGGCTGGCCCGCCGCTGCGGGGACATCACCGCCCTCGGCGAGGCATGGAACGCGGTCGAGCCCGTGCTGGCCCGCCGGGCTGTGGACCTGTTCCAGATCGAGCTGGTCGAGGAACTCGCCGTCGCCGCGGCCAGGCTGCGCCGCCACCAGCGGATCGAGCCGGCACTGCAGCTGATCGAGGAGGCAGTGGCACACCTCGCCCCCGGGTCGGACTGGGCCGTAGCCGCGGGGTGGGTGCGGCTGCAGATCGCCGTGGTGGGCGAGGACGCACCGGCGGCCGCTGCTGCCGCGCGCCGGCTGGAGGAGGTTGCCGCTGCCGGACCACGGCAGCGGGCGCAATGCGCAGCGGCCGGCGTCTGGGCCGATGCCCTGGCCGGCACGGTGAACGCTGCGACGGTTCTCGCCGCGGCCGCCGCGCTGGCCCACGCCGGACTCCCCTGGGAGGCCTCCCGGCTGGCCGGCCAGGCTGCCATCCGCAGCACCGACCCGGCCGCGGCCCGGCGCCTCTTGGAGTGTGCCCGCGACCTGTCGGGCCACGAGCCGACGGCCTCGACGTCCAGCGTGCCCGACCCCGGCGAGGCCGGGGACTCCCGGCTCACCGGCCTGTCCGAGCGCGAGGTGGAGGTGGCGCGGCTCGTCCTGGCCGGTCACACCCACCGCGAGATCGGGTCCCGGCTGTACATCGCCCCCAAGACCGTCGAACACCACGTGGCGCGAATCCGCGGCAAGTTCGGCGCGACGAGCCGGGCCGAGTTCATGGCTGCCCTGCGCGAGGCGTTCCGGGAGGAGGAACCGTCAGGTATCTAATCCCCTACTGCGTGCTCTAGGCATGAGGGGTTGCCCCGATGTGACACGGATCGGTGGGGAAACACCATGGAAGGGCCAGCCCAGCCACTCGGAGGGGCCTAGAACAGAGGGAGAAGGACAATGCCTGATGTGACCACCGCCGCCGTGCAGGTTGGCGACATGCTCCTGAACGCGCTGAAGAACGTGCTGGGCCTCGGCCCGGACGCCGCCCTGGCCGAGGCCAAGGCAGCCACCGGGGTCTCCGACGCAGACGTCGAGAACGCCGACATGGGCGAGGTCTTCGACTACATGTGCACGGCGCCTGGTCTCTCGCCGGTGATGCAGAACTACCTGACCGACATGAGCCAGACCTACGGTTCCGGCAACACCGTCTACCAGGGTGGCAGCACCGCCACCGGTGGTGGTGGCGGCGGTAGTCACGGCGGTGGCGGTGGTCACGGCGGTGGCGGTGGCGGTCACGCCGGCGGAGGCAACGCCCAGGTGGTGCAGGCCGTGACGCAGAACTACTACGAGCAGACGATCGTCGACAACTCCTCGGACACCACCTTCATCGGCAACTTCACCGGTGACATCGACGTGGACAACGACCACATCGACGTCTCGGGCGACAACAACGCCGTCAACTCGGGCGATGGCGACCAGGCCGCCGCGACCGGGCCGGGATCCTCGGCGGCCCAGTCCGACGGCGGCGACGCCCAGTCCAATTCGGGCGACGACGCGATCCTCAACCAGGATGGCCTGCAGCTCGGGCAGTTCAACACCGGGGACGAGGCGGCACAGGTGGCCGGCCCGAACCCGGGAGTGGTCAACACCGGTGACGCCGCGGAGATCGCCAACGTGCAGGGCGACGCCAACGGGTCCGGCTTCCAGTTCGGCGACGGCAGCAACCAGGGCGTGGCCTCGGGCAACTACCTCGAGGAGGGTGCCGGCCTGTCCGGAACCGGCGACGCCACCGGCCAGAGCGTGGACACCAACGTCAACTCCGACGTCAACGAGGAGCACGGCGACGGTGCCAACCAGGAGCTCGACCTCGGTGTGCTGGGGCGGCCTCCGGTCAGCCGCCAGGCGGATCTGCCGAGCGGCACCGGCGGCGACCACGACGAGCAGGGCGACCACGGCGGCCACGGTGACCAGGGCGGCCACTACACCCCCGACGTGAACGTCAACGTCGAGGGTGGGCCCGGCGACCAGACCGTGAACGACGACGAGACCCCCGACATGTGAACGACCGACCGGCACAGCAGCGGGTACTCCGGAGCCTCGGGTTCCGGAGTACCCCGCTGCCGTGTCCGGTGCCTGACGACCAGCCCCGCAGGACGGAGCAGCCATGAGCCAGGATCCCCCGGGCCCGACCGGAGCCGGCAGCGCCTCGGACGCCGTCGCAGCCGCCATCTCCGTGGTCGAGCTGGGGCTGAAGGCGTGCGAGGCCTACGGCCGCCCCGACCTGGGTGCCCGGCTGTCCCTGGCTCGGCGCAAGCTGGCCGAGCCCGGGATCCACCTGGTGGTGGCCGGCGAGTTCAAGCAGGGCAAGAGTTCCCTGGTGAACGCGTTGATCGGGGCACCGGCCTGTCCCGTGGACGACGACATCGCCACGGCCGTGCCCACCTACGTGCGTTACGCGCCGGAGGCCGGGGCCAACCTGATCTTCGACGGGGACCCTCCTCGGCGCGAACCCATCCCGATCGCCGACATCCGCCGACACGTGGTCGAGGGAGGCCGGGCCGACACCGACACCGCAGCGGGCGCGCCGGTCGCCGGGGTCGAGGTCATGGTGCCGCGGACCATGCTGTCCGGCGGTCTGGTCGTCGTCGACACCCCCGGGCTCGGAGGTCTGGGCTCCGTCCATGCGGCCGCCACCCTGGCAGCGACATCGATGGCCGACGCCGTCCTGTTCGTCACCGACGCGTCCCAGGAGCTCACCCGCAGCGAGCTCGACTTCCTGGCACAGGCGCGTGAGCTGTGCGGCACCGTGGCCTGTCTGGTCACCAAGATCGATTTCTATCCGGAATGGCGTACCGTCCGCGACCTCGACGTCGGGCATCTGCGCCGCCTCGGCGACGACATCCCGCTGCTGACGGTGTCGTCCTCCCTGCGCTCGCGAGCAGTGCAGCTGAACGACACGGCCCTGAACGTCGAGTCCGGATTCAAGGAGCTGGTCCGGTTCGTCGCCGACACCGTGGCCGGGCGCGGCCGGACTCAGGTCGCCGTGGACGCCGCGCAGGAGGTGCGAGCCGTCTGCCAGCAGTTGTCGGACCAGTTCAGCGCCGAACGCAGCGCTCTGGTCGATCCTGCCGGAGCCCAGCGGGTGATCGATGACCTGACCGCCACCAAGCGCCGCACGGACGAGCTCAAGAGCGCCGCGGCCCGCTGGAACCAGACGCTGGCCGACGGTGTCGGTGACATGTCCGCCGACATCGAGCACGATCTGCGCGCCCGGATCCGGCAGGTGATCGTCGAGGCGGACGAAGCGATCGAGGCGAACGATCCCGCGGACACCTGGGCCGAGATCGAGCCCTGGCTCGAGGCGCGCATCTCCCATGACCTGGTGGCCAACTACACGCTGCTGCGTGACCGCTCCGCCGACCTCAGCCTGCTGGTGGGCGAACACTTCCGCGCGGCGTCGGGAGAGGTGCTGGGCACGTTCGCGGTGTACAACCCGGTATCGCTGCTCACCCGCACCCAGCTGGAGGTGAACGTCACGCTGGAGAAGATGACAGCGCGCAAGCAGACCATGGTGGCGCTCAAGGGCAGCTACAGCGGAATCCTCATGTTCACGATGTTGCCGACCCTCTTGGGCTTCACCGGGTTGGCCCCGATCGCGATCCCGGTCGGGTTGATGATGGGGCGCACCAGCCTGCGGGAGGAGAAGCGCCGCCAGCTCGCGGCCCGCCAGGCGCAGGCCAAGAACGCCATCCGTCGGTACTGCGACGAAGTGCAGTTCGTGATGGGCAAGGACTCGCGCGACACGCTGCGGCGCATCCAACGCCAGCTGCGGGACCACTACGCCGCCCGCGCCGAGGAACTGGGCGCCTCCCTCACCCAGGCCATGCAGTCGGCCTCGGAAGCGGTCAAGCGGACCAACGCCGAACGGGACAAGCGCTTGCGGGACGTCGATGCCGAGCTGCTCCGGTTGCGCCGGCTGGCGCAGGCGGCGCAGGAGATCCGCGGATGACCGGCCTGGTGGACCGCACCCGGGCCACGCTCGCCAGGGCGGCGGCCGTGTACCGCGGCAGCCCGTACGCCCGCATGCTCGACGAGACGGCTGCCCGACTGGACGAGCCGCTACGGGTCGCCATCGCCGGCCGTGTGAAGTCGGGCAAGTCCACGTTGCTCAACGCCCTGGTCGGGGAACGGTTGGCTCCCACCGACGCCGGGGAGTGCACCCGGATCGTCACCTGGTACCTCGACGGGCACACCTATCAGGTGATGATCCACCCTCGTGAGGGGGACCCGTTGCCGGGACGGTTCAGCCGGGACGACGGGGCGATCGAGGTCGACCTCGGCGGCCGGCCCCCGGACGACGTGTCGGAGCTGGTGGTGACCTGGCCGTCCCAGGCGCTGCGGGCGACGACGCTGATCGACACCCCGGGCATCGGCTCGCTGTCCGAACGGGTCTCGAGGCGGGCCTGGGACCTGTTGGCCGCCGACGACGAGGAGACACCGGCGGACGCCGTCCTCTACCTGATGCGCCACCTGCACGTCGGTGACGTGGAGTTCCTGCACGCCTTCCACGACACCGAGGTGTCGCGACCGAACCCGGTCAATGCGATCGGGGTGCTCTCCCGCGCGGACGAGATCGGGGTGGGTCGAGCCGACAGCATGAGCTCGGCCCGGACCATCGCCGGCCGGCTGGCCGGCGACGCCACGGTGCGTCGCGTCGTCCAGACGGTGGTGCCCGTGGCCGGGCTGCTGGCGGAGACGGCGATGACCCTGACCGAGGCGGAGGTCGGGCAGTTGCGCCGGATCGCCGGACGCACCGCGCCGGAGGTGGAGGGCCTGCTGCTGTCCGTGGACCGCTTCGTCAACTCCATGCCCGAACTGGGCTTGACCTCCTTGGAGCGCAAGCGCCTGCTCGACCGGTTCGGCGTGTTCGGCGTCCGGAAGTGCTCGACGCTGTTGCGCCAGCAGGTGGTGGGTACGGCCTCGGACCTGGCCCGCGAGCTGGTCACACTGAGCGGCCTGGACGAGCTCCGCTCGGTGCTGCGATCGCTGTTCTACGAGCGACGCGACGTGCTGAAGAGTCGCTCGGCCCTGCTGGCGCTGGACTCCGTGCTGCGATCACAGCCCCGAGCGGGAAGCCGCGCCGTGGCCGCCGAGGTGGAGGAGATCGTCGCGTCGGCGCACCCCTTCCACGAACTGCGCGTGCTCTCGGCGATCCGGGCCGGGGGCGTCCAGGGCAAGAGCGAAGTGATCACCGAACTGGAACACCTGATCGGTGGGGCCGGGACGGCAGCGACACTGCGCCTACGACTCCCGCCGGACGCCCGGCCATCCGAGATCACCGCCGCTGCGTCAGCCGCCCTGCTGCGCTGGCAGCGCCGGGCCGAGAACCCCTTGACCCGTCACGAGATGAGCATGGCCGCACGCGTCGCCATCCGCTCGTGTGAGGGGATCATGGCAGCGCAGGAGGCACGGCGATGACCGATCGTTCAGCCCTCCAGCAGGTCATCGATCTCGTCGTTCCCCGTGCCGAACCCGCCGTCCGGTTCCGGGACCGCGGCGGCCAACCCCAGCTCGTCCGAAGGGCTCTCGGTCGTGTCGAGCCCACTGGCGTCGCGCTCGACCAGGGACCAACCCAGGTCGGGGCCGGACGGCGCGAGCCAGGAATGGCCCGGATCGAACGGTTCCGCCTCCGCCGGCGCACCGCCCTGCCCGAAGACCAGGTCCGGTACGTCCGTCGCCGGCTCGTGCCCCGACCACACCACCTCCGGTTCGCCGCCCACCCCTTCCCAACCGTCCAGCTCGTCCAGTGCGCCCAGGTCGTTCTGCATCGCCCCGTCGTCCAGGCCGTCGGCGACGTACGGCTCGCCCAGGGTGAGCCCGATCGGCGCGCCTCTGAGCAACTCGACACCGTGCGCAACGTCCGCCGGCAGAGCGGCGCCTGGCGTGATCGGGCTGTGCGCGGTGACGAACGGCGCCAGATGGGCTGCCACTTCAGCCGGTGCCGTGTCGGCGAAGCTGATCAGCGCCTCGGTCAACAGGTCGTCGGGCAGATCGAGTTGAGCCGGAACGGATGCGAGATCGCCGGGTTCGGTGCCGGGTGCGGCGTCGGCCAGTTCGGCGAAGACCTGGTGCAGGGGGCGGACGTGGTCCATGTCATCACGGTAGGCAGGGCGCCGCCCCGGGCACTACGGGGACATCCCCGCTGCGCCCCCTAATCGTGCCGGTGGGGGGCTACCAAATCCGCCGCAACGTGCTCTTCTGAGACGAGCCGGCCACGGGCCGGCACCGGACCGATCGCTGGGAGCCCCGGATGTATGCGCTGGGAATCGACCTGGGAACGACGTTCACCGCCGCCGCCACGTGGCGCGACGGCCGCGCCGAGGTAGCGCCGTTGGGCAGTCGGACCGCGGCCATTCCGTCCGTGGTGTTGCTGCGCGATGACGAGACGGTGCTGACCGGCGAAACGGCAAGTCGGCGTGCGCTGACGGAGCCGCATCGGGTGGCACGGGAGTTCAAGCGCCGGCTCGGGGACACGACGCCGATCATGCTGGGCGGCGTGCCGTACTCGGCGGAGGCGCTCACCGGCCGGTTGCTGCGGGCCGTCGTCGACGAGGTGACCACCCGAGAGGGGGGTGCCCCGGCCTCGATCTGCGTCAGCCACCCCGCCAACTGGGGCGAGTACAAGATGGACCTGCTGCGCCAGGCGCTGCGGATCGCGGACCTGACACAGCCGGCCACCTTGATCACCGAGCCGGAGGCGGCGGCGATCTTCTATGCCCAGCAGCAGCGGATGGACCCCGGTGCCCTGATCGCGGTCTACGACCTGGGCGGCGGCACGTTCGACGCTGCGGTGCTGCGCAAGGGCACGTCCGGCTTCACGCTGCTGGGCCAGCCGGAGGGGATCGAGCGGTTGGGCGGCATCGACTTCGACGCCGCGGTGTTCAGCCACGTCGCCCGGGCGCTCGACGGCGCGCTGGCGGACCTGGACGAGGACGACCCCACCGTGATCACGGCGGTTGCGCGACTGCGCGAGGAGTGCACCGATGCCAAGGAGGCGCTCTCCTCGGACACCGACGTCACGATCCCCGTGCTGCTGCCCCAGCTGTCGACCGAGGTTCGGCTGACCCGAGGCGAACTCGAGGCCATGGTGCGTCCGGCGCTGCACGACTCGATCGAGGCTCTGCGGCGGGCGCTGCGCTCGGCGGGGGTGACCCCGGAGCAGTTGCACGCGGTGCTGCTCGTGGGCGGCTCCTCCCGGATGCCCATCGTGGGGCAGCTGGTGGGCGCCGAACTCGGCCGCCCGGTGGCCGTCGACACCCACCCGAAGCACGCCGTCGCCCTCGGCGCAGCCTGGCTGGCCAGCGGTCGGGCCGGCATGCAGGCACCCACACCACCAGCTGGGGCAGTGCCGCCCACCGGTTTCGTGGCAGCCGGCGCCGCCGTGATGGCCGCCGCGGTGCCCGCCGACCCCACGCCCCACATCGAGTCCCCCTCCGGGATCGAGTCCGCCCCACGAGCCGACCCCGAACCCCGAGTCGACCCCGTCCCCTCCTCGACCGCTGCGACGCCTCCCACCACACCAGCCGAGCCCGCGGTCCACACGGCGTTCATCGTGCCACCACGCACCACCCCGACCCCACCGGCACCGCCGATGTTCGCCGCCTCGGCGGCCCTGGAGGCGCGATCGGGCAGCAACGGACGGCGGGTGCTGGGTGGCACGATCGTGGCCCTGGTCCTGGTCCTGGGTGGCCTGGCGGCCGCCAACGCGTTGATCGATGGTGGCGATCCGGGCCAGGAGGTGACCGGCGGTACGACCAGCTCCGCTACGCGCAGCGTGCCACAGAGCGCCGCGCAATCGGCCAGCACGGCCCCGGCGCAGACCGCGCCAGCTGGTGGTGGTGCCGGTGCCGGTGCCAACGCCAACGGTGGCGGTGGCGGTGGCGGAGCGGGCCAGGGCGGCGGCGGAAAGGCCACGACCGTCACTCGGACCACACACCCGTCGGCCAGTCCCACGATCAGCCACAGCCCGACACCGACGACGCCCACGCCGACCGTGACCACCACCACGACCTCGCCGACCTCACACCCGAGCCCCACCGCGAGCCAGCCGGCACCCAGTCCCACGAAGACGCTGACCAAGCCCCCGAGTCTGCGGCCGGTGACCATCTCGCTGCGTCCGGTGCAGGCCAGCCCCTGACTCTCGGCGAGCGTTCAGCCGACTCCCAGGAACCGCGGGCAGACTGAAGCGGTGAACCCTGCACCTCCCGAGGCCCGGTTGCTCGTCGTGGACGACGAGCCCAGCATTCGCGACCTGCTCACCGCCAGCCTGCGCTTCGCCGGCTTCGAGGTGTTCAGCGCTGCCGACGGCGCCGAAGCCCTCGACCTGGCCGACAAGCACCGCCCCGACCTGGTGGTGCTCGACGTGATGTTGCCCGACCTCGACGGGTTCGCCGTCACCCGCAAGCTGCGCGAGCGGGGTCGCGACGTCCCGGTGCTGTTCCTGACCGCGCGCGACGAGACCGCCGACAAGGTGCAGGGCCTGACCGTCGGTGGCGACGACTACGTGACCAAGCCGTTCAGCCTCGAGGAGGTCGTGGCCCGGATCCGCGCCGTGTTGCGGCGCACCGGGGCCGGCAGCGACCCCGACACCGGGCGGCTGGTCTTCCACGACCTCGAACTCGACGAGGACTCCCACGAGGTGCGGCGCGGTGGCCGCCTGATCGAGTTGTCCCCCACCGAGTTCAAGCTGCTGCGCTATCTGATGCTCAACCCCAACCGCGTGCTGTCGAAGGTGCAGATCCTCGATCACGTCTGGGCCTACGACTTCAACGGTGAGGCCGGCATCGTCGAGTCGTACATCTCCTACCTGCGCCGCAAGATCGACGTCGAGGAGCCGGCGCTGATCCACACCAAGCGGGGCGTCGGATACGTATTGCGCCTACCCCCTGCCGGCTGAGTCCGATGAGCTCTGACATGATCGCCGACCCCACCGGCAGCACGGACCTCGACGCGTCCGCCGTCGCCGAACCCGACCGGACGACGCGTGCCCGGCGATGGCGAGAAGCCGCCGGGGTCCGCTGGGAGGCCGCCTCCCTCCGCGCCCGGCTGATCGGCTTGCTGGTGGTATTGCTGCTGGGTGCCCTGACCGCGACCGGCTACGGGGTCCAGCGGGTCCTCAGCGGCTACCTGGTGCGCCAGATCGATTCCGAGCTCATCGCCACCGCCGACAACGCGCGGGACGACGACCGATTCCTGCGGGGGCTGCTCTCCTCGGACGGGCGACGCTTCCCCTCGGCGTTCGTGGTGCAGCTCAGCGTCGATGGGCACGATCCGCTGCCCCCGGCCTCGGGGTTCGACCAAGGCCCGGATCGACGACTGCCCAGCTTTCCCGCGGTGACAGGGCAACGCGCCGAGCAGTTGGCGGGCACGGCGTACACGGTCCACGCCTCCGACGGAAGCCGGTGGCGCGCCACGACCTTCCCCGTCCGGGTAGAGGACCTCGACGCGCCGGGTGCGGTGACGATCCTCGAGAGCCTGCACCAGGTCGACAAGGCCGTTGCCTTGTTGCGCCTGCTGACCATCGGCATCGGCGCCGCCGTGCTGTCGGCCTGCGGGCTGCTCGGCTGGTTCGCGATCCGCCGGGCGTTCAAGCCCCTGCGCGAGGTCGAGGTGACGGCCGCCGCCATCGCCGAAGGCGACCTGTCCCGACGCATCCCGGAACGCCCGGCGTCCACGGAGGTCGGCCGGCTCACCTCGTCCCTGAACGGCATGCTCGCGCAGATCGAGGGTGCGTTCCGCGCTCGCGAGGCATCCGAGGCCCGCACCCGCCGATTCGCCGCCGACGCCTCCCACGAGCTCCGCACCCCACTGGCTTCGGTGCGTGGGTACGCCGAGCTCTTCCGGCAGGGAGCGGTGCCGCCCCTTGAGGTACCCCGCACCATGCGCCGGATCGAGGACGAGGCCACCCGCATGGGCCGCCTCGTCGAGGATCTGCTGCTGCTCGCCCGCCTCGACGAGCAACGGCCCGGCCACAGCGCACCGGTCGACCTCGCCGTCCTGGCCGGTGACGCCGTGCACGACGTCCGGGCGCTGGACGCCGAGCGTCGAGTACGCCTGATCGGTCTGGCCGGAACCGGCACCTCCGGGACCGATGGCGGCCCACAGCCGGCGCCGGTGACAGGTGACGAGGATCGACTGCGCCAGGTGGTCGCCAATCTGCTGGCCAACGCGGTGCGGCACACCCCGCCTGGCTCACCGATCGAGGTGGCCGTGGGAACCATCGGATCGGACGCCGGGGCGCAGGCTGTGCTCGAGGTTCGCGACCACGGCACGGGCCTGACCCCCGAGCAGGCCGAGCGGGTGTTCGAGCGGTTCTACCGCGCCGATCCGTCCCGCCGACGCTCCGCCTCATCGGGCGCCGCAGGCGGTTCCGGTCTCGGGCTGTCGATCGTGGACGCCGTGGTGGGCGCCCACGGCGGCGCGGTCACCGTCCGGGACACCCCGGGGGGCGGGGCGACCTTCAGCGTGAGCCTGCCGGCCACGTCGCTGCCCGACTGATCCACCCGGTCAACCCACCGCCGTCGAGTGGCCGATGGTCTCGGAACGCGGTGATCTCGCTCACCTCGGTCGTCCGAGGAGCTTCCGCCCAAGACAGGGGAATCATGGGATGACAGGATGGATAGACCACCCCCTCGGTCCCATCAGGAGCCGTCACCATGCACGCCCCGGCCTCGCCCCGCATGCGCCACCACGAACAACGTCGGCGGTGGAGCGCCTTTCTCGACACCCTGATGCCCCAGTCCGACCCGAACCACCTGGTCGCCGTCGCCGAGGTACCCCAGGGCTCGGTGGAGGCGACCCGCGATTGCCTGGCGGACGCCGACCTGCCCGCCGCCTTCCGCGAAATCACCAGCCGCTGGGGCGCTGAGCCGCGCTATCAGGTGCTGGTGCCGGCAACACTGGCCGCCCGGGCTGCGGCCGTCGTCCACGGGCACTGACCGAGCCGCCAGGCATCTTCCAGGGGCAGGTTCGTCCCGACCCACCTCCCCCGTCCGGCTCACGATGCCGACCGCGCAAGCAGAAAAACGGCCTCGAGACCTGATACATCGAGCGACAGCTCCCTAAACTCCAGGCGAACTCGCGTGTGTGACGTCGGGTGACGACGCCTGGCCGGAGGTCCTCATGGGAGAAATGCCGCTCTACTACAAACTGATCTTGATCTTGGTCTTCATCGCGGGCAACGCGTTCTTCGTCGGATCAGAGATCGCCATCTCCTCGGCTCGCCGCAGCCGCATGCGGCAACTGGCCGAGGAGGGCGACAAGCGCGCCGCCCGGGTCGAGATGCTGCACAACGAACCCGAGCGTTTCTACTCGGTCACCCAGGTCGGCATCACGCTCGTCTCCCTCGGTCTGGGTGCCGTCGGCATGGAGACCATCGCCGAGTTGCTCGCACCGCGGGTGGTCGACCTGGTGGCCCGCTTCGGCGATCATCCGGCGCTGACCAACGCCGCCCACACCGTGGCCTACGTGGTGGCGTTCGTGACGGTCTCGTTCGTGCACGTGGTGGCCGGCGAGCTCGCCCCGAAGGTGTTGGCGTTCCACAAGGCCGAGCAGCTGAGCATGGCCGTCGGACGCGTGATCAACATCATGTACCTGACGCTGCGCCCCTTGATCTACGTCATGAAGCTGGCCTCCGACGCGTTGCTGCGCCTGTTCGGCCAGCGCAACCTCGACGGGCACGGCGAGAGCCACTTCACCATGTCCGTCGAAGAGATCCGCATGATCCTGTCGGCCAGCGAGAAGGACGGCAAACTGGCGCCGGAAGAGACCGAGATGATCCGCGGCGTCTTCGAGCTCGACGAGCACACGGTGCGCGAGGCCATGATCCCGCGCACCCAGATCCGGGCTCTGGCCAAGGACGACACCGTGGGCCAGGCACTGCAGTTCTTCCGCGACGTCCCCCATGCCCGGTTCCCGGTCTACGACGGCAACCTCGACCGCATCGTGGGCATCGTCTCGATCAAGGAGCTGCTCACCGCCATGGCCGAGACCACCGGCGACGATCTGCGTCGGGTGTCGGGACGCCGGGTGAGCGAGTTCGCCCGAGCGCCCTTCCTGGTGCCCAACAGCCGGCTGCAGTCCGACATCCTCAAGGACTTCAAGCGCACCCGGCAGCAGATGGCCGTCGTGATCGACGAGTACGGCGGCACCGAGGGCATCATCACCCTCGAGGACATCCTCGAGGAGATCGTCGGGGACTACGAGGACGAGTGGACCCACCGCCAGGCCAAGCGGGTGCGCAAGCTCCTGGGCAGCCAGTACGAGGTGGACGCCTCGATGCGGATCAGTGATCTGCAGGAGCTGCTGGACTTCCCCTTCCCCGAGGACGACGACTACACCACGCTCGCGGGGCTGTGCTACAAGGTCCTGGGCAAGATCCCTCAGGTGGGCGACACCGTCCCGCTCGAAGGTGCCCGGCTCACCGTGCTCGAGATGGACAACCACCGGATCACGTTGGTGCGATTCGAGGACACCGCCGTCGGCTCGGACGGCGTGACCCGTCTGGTGGAGGACACCTCCCCTGCCGACGGACACGTGGTGGCCGAGGCCAAGTCCCCGGTCACCATCCCCCGAGCCACCGCCCCCACCAGCGCCACCACAGCTGCCGCTGCGTCCACCGCCACCACGGGGACGCCGGTCGCGACGGAGCCTGCCGTGACGACGCTCGCCGACGAGATGCCCGTGGCGCTGACCCGGGAACAGATGGTGCGACTGCCCACCCTCGTCGCGACCGACCAGCTCGACGCGGCCAAACCCAATGGCAAGCGGGGCAAACGCAAGTCCTGACCAGCTCACAGCAGGTTCCCAGCAGGACTCGAGGAGCACTCCAGCGGCCGGGGTTCTCCTGGAGTCATGACGTCCACGCTGATTCCGCCCACGTATCAGACGCAGCCGCTGCCCTCCCCCGCCCCGCCGGGACGCCGCCGTCCGGGCTGGGGTGGCGTGATCGCGGTGGGTGTCGGCGCGGCCATGGTCTCGAGCCTGCTGACGGCCGGGGTCGTGACCGCCCTCGAACCCAACACCTCGGTGGCCGCACCCACGGCCACGTCGTCCACCGGCACCGGAGCCGCGACCACCCCGAGGGTGACCACCGCCGGCACCACCCCGGACTGGGTCGCGGTCGCCGCGGCAGTCGAGCCGAGCGTGGTCTCGGTGCGGGTGTCCGGACGCAGCGGCAGCGGCGAGGGGTCCGGCGTCCTGCTCGACACCACGGGTCACGTGCTGACCAATCACCACGTCGTCGCCGAGGCTGCCGGCGGTGGCGAGATCTCGATCGTGCTGTCGGACGGGCGCACCTTCGCCGCCACGGTCGTCGGCAGCGATCAGGCCACCGACCTGGCCGTGCTGACCATCACCTCCCCGCCGTCCGGCCTGACCGCGGCCACCTTCGGCGACTCCTCGGCCGCCGAGGTCGGTGAGCCGGTGATGGCGCTGGGCAACCCGCTGGGCCTGTCCGACACGGTGACCACCGGCATCATCAGCGCCCTCAACCGACCGGTGACGACCGGCTCTCGAGAGCAGACCCCGTTCGGTGGTGCCTCCGCCGAGAACGTGGTCACCAACGCCATCCAGACCGACGCGGCGATCAACCCCGGCAACAGCGGTGGCGCCCTGGTCAACGCCCGCGGTCAGGTCATCGGCATCACCTCGTCGATCGCCTCGCTCGGCAGCGGCAGCAGCGGTCAGTCGGGCAGCATCGGCCTGGGCTTCGCGATTCCGGCGAACATGGCCAAGGACGTTGCGGCGCAACTGCTCGCCAGTGGCTCGGCGCAACACGCCTACCTCGGGGTCACCCTCTCGGAGGGCACCGTGACCGTCGCAGGCGCCCAACGCCAGGCCGCCATCATCGAGTCGGTCTCCGAGGGAACCCCTGCCGCCACGGCGGGACTGCAGGCCAAGGACGCCGTGATCGCCCTGGGCGGGCAGAGCCTGGACGGTCCCGACTCGCTGGTCGCGCGGATCCGTGAGTTACGCCCCTCCTCGACGGTCACCCTCACCGTGGTCCGGTCGGGCCGGTCCCAGCAGGTGCCGGTCACCCTGGCGCCGCGTCCGCAGAGCTGATCACCGATCCGATGGAGGGCCGGCCCGCGCCGGCCCTCCGCCGTGTTCGCGCGGTCCTGTGGCAGCTGCCGGCGGCAGGATGAGCTCGTGCACCCTTCTCGCCGCTCGCGGCTGACGACCCGACAACGCCACGTCGCCTATGCCGCCCTGGCCACCGCGGACGCCGTCCTGGCGGCAACGGGTCACGAGCGCCTGCGCCGGCTGACCAAACCCGCTCTGATGCCGCTGTTGCTGCCCGGTCGGGATCGGCGCACCCGCACCGCCCTGCTGCTCGGCGGTGCCGGGGACGTCGCCCTGTTGGGCTCCGGGGACGCCGCGTTCCTCACCGGCCTGGGTGCCTTCTTCGTCGGCCACCTGGCCTGGATCGACCAGTTGCGCCGGGGCGCGGACCCGCGGTCGCTGCGACACGGATCGCGGGCCGCCGTCGCGGGCGGGTACCTGGTCGCCTTCACCGGGCTCAACGCCTACCTCTGGCGTCGCACCGGGCCGCACCGCCTCGCCGTGCTCGGGTACAGCACGGTGCTGCTCGGCACCGCCCTGGCCGCGCTGCGCTCACCGTCACCGGCCACGGCCGCGGGCGGCGGCCTGTTCCTGGCCTCGGACAGCCTGATCGCGCTGGAGAAGTTCGCCGGCCTCACGCTGCCCGCCCACGAGGCCTGGGTGATGGGCAGTTATGCCGCCGCCCAGGCACTGCTCGCCGACGGTGGTCCGCGATGACCGGCCCCACGGCGATGCCCGACGATCCCCGGCCGGGCCTGCGGACCGCCTGGCTGCGGCTGCTGCACACGGCCGGCGTGACCGACCAGACGGAAGCCGTTGCAGCGCAAGCGGATGCACTGATCGATCGATGGTCCGGTCCGACCCGGCACTACCACGACCTCCGTCACCTGCAGTCGGTGCTCGACGCACTCGACCGGCTGACGGCGCCCCGCCCCACACCGGTGGAGGTGGCGCTGGCGGCCTGGTTCCACGACGCGGTGTACGAGGGCTCTGCGGGCTCCGATGAGGAGGCGAGCGCCGTTCTGGCCGAACGCGTTCTGGCCGATCTGGGCGCGCCACCGGACGTGGTCGCCGAGGTCGCCCGGCTGATCCGACTGACCACCGACCACGTCGTGGCCGCTGACGACGAGACCGGCGCCCTGCTCATCGACGCCGACCTGTCGATCCTGGGCGCGGACGAGGCGACCTATCGCCGCTACGCCGCGGACGTCCGCGCCGAGTACGCCCACCTGGACGAGGCAACGTTCACCCGGGGCCGGGCCGACGTCCTCCGCCGGTTGCTGGCCCACCAACCGCTGTTCCGCACCCGCCGAGGGCACGAACTCTGGCAGGACGCCGCCCAGCGAAACCTCACCGCCGAGCTCGCTCGCCTGACCCTCGGGTGATCACCGTCGGGAAGGGTCTCCCCCTCCCGAGCGGGAACACCCCCTGCCGGACGACGATCACGCGCGCTCGGCGAGCCAGTCCACCAGCGGGGCCAGCGTCGGGTCGACCTCCGTGCCGGCCCGGGCGAGAGGGACCCACCGGACGTCGGGCTCGGCGGCGGTCTGCCGGCCACCGAGCGCACCCTCGACGCGGTCGAGGATCAGGCGCAGCACGACGTCCAGGGCGATGACGCCGACTCCCTCGGCGACGGTGCGGATCAGGCCGACCTGGGCGAGGTGGGGCGCCGCGACGTCGTCGGGCCGGATCGGCGTCCCGAGCATCGTGCGCACCAGCTCACGCGCCGCCTCGGTGACGGGGCGCCCGGCCGCGGCGACCGACGGAACACCCCCGGCCCCCGGCCCCAGCAGGACCTCACCCTCCCGGATCAGCAGCAGCCGCACCAGGTCGACGCTCACCAGCGGAGGCAACGTCGAGGCGAGGGTGTCGACCCGGCGCCCGGCATCGTCGGCGGTCGAGCCGAGGACCCGCTCACCCTTGCGCTTGGGCCGCCGCAACCCGGACCGCTGCAGCGCCAGCAACAACTCGCGACCACTCACCGGCACCGCGCCGCCGGCGACGAGGCGGTCGTACTGCTCCTGCGGGACGTCGTAGTGGTCACCTTCGAAGCCACGCCGCGGCACCCCCAGCCGGTCGGCGAAGGCGTGCAACTCCGCCACCGAGGTGTCACTGACCAGATGCGACCAGAGCCGACCGTGAGCCGGCCAGTAGGGCGGGTCGATCAGGATCGCCATCAGCTCTGACCCGCCGCCAGGTCATCCAGCAAGGGTGCGGTGCGGGCCGGCACCAGTTCGAGCACCGCCATGGCGGTGCTGGTCCTGACCACCGAACGACAGGTGAGCAACCGGCGCGTGATGCGGTGCAGGTCGGCGGGATCACGGGCAGCCACCTTGGCCAGGATGTCCGCATCGCCGGTCGTGGCGTGCAGCTCGAGGATCTCGGGCACGCGCGCCAACTCGGCGGTGATCTCCTCGATGTCGCCCTGGGTGATGGTGAGGCTGACATAGGCCAGTACCGGACGGCCGATCGCCACGGGCCTCACCCTGGCGCTGGGCGGGCCGAGCACGCCGCGGTCCTCGAGCGCCCGGACCCGTGACTGCACGGTGTTGCGCGCCAGCCCCAGCGTGCGCGACAGCGCCACGACCGTGGCGAGCGGATCGTCGTCCAGGGCGCGCAGGATCCGGGCATCGGTCGCATCCAGCTCTCGCACCCGGTCATCGTGCCACATTCGATCATCCCAACTGGCTGCTCGGCGATCATTATGCTCAGTTCTCACTTCTCCTCTTGAGCAATGCGCGACTCACACCGACCGTAGAAGCATGACGCAGCAGACCACGACGACCCCACCGGTGTGGGGCGATGAGGCCCTCGCGGCACGCGCCGTCCTGGACTGGGCCAGCAACCGCGCGGTTCGACCCGGCGACCCCAAGACCACCGCCCGCACCACGTCCGAGTTGATGCAGGACGCCGGACAGACCATCACGGCCGGCGGCCTCGGCGCCAATGTCGCGTTGGAGATCTTCGAGTCGGTGCTCGCCCCGGCCACCCGCGCCCAGGACGACCCGATGAACCTCGCCTACATCCCGTCGGCACCGACCCGCCTGGCCGTGGCCTTCGATGCCGCCACCGGGTCGGCGAACATCTTCGGCGGTCTCTGGGAGACCGGAGCCGGGGCGATCTTCGCGGAGAACCAGGCCCTGGCCTGGTTGATCTCACTGCTCGACTGGCCCCAGGAGACCGCGGCCGGCACCTTCGTCGCCGGCGGCACCCTGGGCAACCTGTCCGCGCTGCACGCCGCGCGCACCACCGCACGGCGTCGCCGCATCGACCACGGCCTGCCCGCCCGGCCCGAGGGCGGGTGGCTGCTCGCCTGCGCGGCGAGCGCGCACTCCTCGATCGCCAAGGCGGCCGATGTGCTCGACGTCGAGGTGCTGACCGTGAGCACGGACGACGCCGGGCGGCTCACCGGCTCGGCGTTGCGGCGCACTTTGTGGGAGGGCGACATCGACCCACGATCGGTGCTCGCCGTGGTGGCCTCGGCCGGTTCGACGAACGAGGGCATCGTCGATGACCTCGCCTCGATCGCCGACGTCTGCGCCGAGTTCGACATCTGGCTGCACGTGGACGGCGCCTACGGCGGCGCCGGGCTCGCCGCGCCGTCCGTCCGTGGTCTCTTCGAGGGCATCGAGCGAGCCGACAGCATGATCGTCGACCCCCACAAGTGGCTGTTCGCCCCCTACGACTGCTGCGCCCTGATCTACCGGGACGGCGCCACCGCCCGCGCGGCGCACGCCCAGCACGCCACCTACCTCGACACCGTCGACCGCGAGAGCCCCAACCCGTGTGACCTGGCGATCCACCTGTCCCGCCGGGCTCGCGGGCTGCCGTTCTGGTTCAGCCTCGCCGTTCACGGCACCGAGCGCTATGTCGCCGCAGTGGAGCGGACGCTGAGCACGGCGCGCCAGGTCGCCGAGGGCATCCGGAAGGCGCCACACCTGCGCCTGATCCGCGACCCCGACCTGACCGTGTTGCTGTTCGAACGGGACGGCTGGGACGCCGACCGCTACCACGCCTGGTCGCGTGAACAGGCGCTGGCCGGAACGATTCTGTGCCTACCGACCGGCTACCAGGGGCGCACCGTGGCCCGGCTCGCGTTCGTCAATCCCGCCACTCGGGCCGAGGATGTGCTGGCTGTCCTCGACGCCATGCCCGACTGACTCGGGGTGATCACCTACTCCGGCCTCAACCGGGCGTGGCGAAGTTCTGGGTCCAATAGATCGTGCCCGATGACGTCGTGGCGATACCGATGCCGATCTGGGTGAAGCCGCAGTCGAGGATGTTCTCGCGGTGGGCCGGGCTGTTCATCCAGGTGGTGACAACCTCGGCCGGTGACTCCTGACCGTAGGCGATGTTCTCGCCCCAGGAGCGCCAGGTGTACCCCTGAGCGGAGATGCGGGCACCCGCCCTGACGCCGTCAGGATTGGCATGCTCGAAGAACCTCCTCGCCACCATGTCCTCGCTGTGCAACTGGGCGGCCTTGTTCAGGCGCGAGTCGATCGTCAGAGCCTTGCACCCGTTGGCCGTCCGCTGCACGTTGGTCAGCCGCGCGACCTCGGTCACCCCATCGGACGATGGCGGCTGGGCGGCCGGCGGGGCGGGCTTGGTGGTGGTCGGCTTCGTGGTCGTTGGAGCCGGCTTCGTGGTGCTCGGAGCCGGCTTGGTGGTCGTCGTCGTCGCAGCGGGCTGCGACGTGGTCGCGGTCGGCTTCGGCGGCGACGTCGCCGGCGGTGCGGTGGGCGAGGCGGGCACCGACGCGGTCGGCGACGGGTCGGGCTGAGCCGGCGCACCCCGGTGAGCCACCACCAGGGTGGCGGTCAGGCCCTGACCCTCACCCTTCGCCGGGGACACCTTCACGGTGTACGTGCCCGCCGTCAGGCGACCGGCGTCCAACATCACCGCGTACGGCGCACGACGATCCGGCAGCTTCACCGTGGCCGGGCCGGTCAGGGTGAAGACGACGGCACCGCGGGCCCGCAGACCCGCCCTGAGCACCACGCGACCATCGATCGGGCCGTAGGACTTGCCCTGAGCCAGGACGAGGGTGCGGATCTGGCGTCGCGGTGCACGACCGGGACTGGTGGCCGGTGCCGAGCCGCTGGGCTGGGGCGAGGCATGGCGCTGCAGGCTGGCGGTCAGTTCGGCAGAGGTCGACGATGAGCCGAACAGCCAGTCCTGAACGCCCGAGGCGATACCGGTCTGACCGGCGAACACCGCCGCAGCGACGCCGAGGGGCGCCGCGACAGCAACCACGCGGCGCGACCGCGAGGGCGTGGTGATCCGACGAGAGGGACGGGCGCGATGCGTAGCCGGACTCATGCTCGAGACACTAGGAACGCGGTCGCTAAGGACGGGCGAAAGCCGCCTTACGGCTTCCTCAGCGAACGGTGCACACCGACCTCGTCCCGTCGTCGCGGGCCGGTGGGTGGGGGGACGAGCCGTCGCGGCGTCCACCATGGGAGACATGTCGGACGCCGCCACGGAGAAGGTCCGTGGCGGCGTCCGACGTGCGGTCTTCAGGTGGTCAGGCGATCAGGCAGGCGTCCCGAAGTTCTGGGTCCAGTAGATGCCATAGCTGCCGCCCTTGGCGATACCCACACCGATCTGGGTGAACCCGCAGTTGAGGATGTTCGCCCGGTGACCGGAGCTGTTCATCCAGGCGCTGACCACACTGGCGGGCGTCTTCTGACCGGCGGCGATGTTCTCGCCCCAGCTACGCCACTTGTAGCCCTGTGCCGAGATCCGGTCGCCTGCACTGCGGCCATCCGGGCTGCTGTGCTCGAAGTAGTTCTTGGCCGCCATGTCCTCGCTGTGCAGCTGCGCTGCAGCGGTCAACTTGGAGTCGATGCTCAGGGCCGAGCAACCGTTGGCCGACCGCTCGACATTGGTCAGGCGCACCACCTCGGACGCGAAGCTCCCGGTGCCGGTCGAGGTCGGCGCGGGCGCCGTGGTCTTCGTCGGAACGGGTGCGGGGATGGTCTTCGTCGGAACGGGTGCCGGGATGGTCTTGGTCGGCACCGGGGCCGGGTGGGTCTTGGTCGGAATGGGTGCCGGAATGGTCTTGGTCGGCACCGGAACCGGCGTGGTCTTGGTCGGCACCGGCAGCGTGGGCTGGACGGGCGACGGGCGGGTCGTGGTCGGTGTCGGGACGGGGGCCGGGCTGCTGGGCGAGGCGGTCGGCGACGGGCCGGGCGTGACCTTGTGGGCGACGACGAGCGTGGCGGTCAGGCCCTTGCCCTTGCTCTTGCCCCTCACCGGGGTCACCTTGACGGTGTAGCTGCCGGCGGTCAGCCGACCGGCGTCCAGCATCACGGCGTAGGGCGCGCGGCGATCGGGCAACTTCACCGTGGCGGGGCCGGTCAGCGTGAAGACCACGGCACCGCGCGCGCGCAGTCCGGCCTTGAGCACCACCCGGCCATCGACGGGGCCATAGGACTTGCCGTTCACCAAGGTGATCGTCCGAAAGCGTGCCCGCGGCGCGTGCCCGGCGGGCGACTGCGATGGCGCGGCGGAACCGGCGGGCCGCGACGCGCCATCCGTGTGCAGGTTCGCGGTCAGCTTGGCCGATGTGGACGGCGTGCCGAAGATCCAGTCCTGGACACCCGAGGCGGCTCCGGTCTGACCGGCGAACACCGCCACCGCGAGACCGAGGGGCACCGCGATACCGACCATGCGGCGCGACCGCGGGGCCTGGGTGCTCTGACGTGGGGGACGGGCGCGATGCATAGCCGGACTCATGCCCGGAACACTAGGAACGTGATCGCTAAGGGTGGGCGAAACCCGTCTTAGCGATACCTCAGGAATCCTGCACACAACGACTCGCCACGTGCTCGTCCTCACGAGGCGTCGACTGTGGACAAACCGCCTTCGAGGGCTCCCTGTGGACAACGAAACCCCTTGAGCCACAACCTGTGTCACGGTGATCCGGTCATCGATACCGGGTCGGCGCCGCCGAACTCCCCGGCCCCGGCCAGCTGCCCGCGGTCGGTCCGTGACCGTGAACCTCAAGGAGACGTCATGCACTACCAAGTCGACAGCGCCCAGGTACTCCAGGCCAGTGCCACGATCCAGGCCACGGCGCAGCAGATCAGCGAGGACGTCGAGCACATGATGCGTCAGCTGCTCGATCTCCAGTCCGGCTGGCGAGGACAGGCCGCGACCTCGTTCCAGTCCGTGGTCACCGACTGGCAGGGCACCCAGGAACGCGTGCGGATCGGCCTCGACGAGATCCATCGCGCCCTGGCCACCGCGGGGCGCCAGTACGCCGAGGTGGAGTCGGCCGCGGCGGCGATGTTCTCCGGCTGAGGGCGGTGTGAGACGGCGTAAAGTGGATCCTCGTGCCTGCCGTCACCCACGACCCGACGGACCACCTCCACCACGACCTCGACCCGACGGATGCGGCCCTGGCGGCCGAACGCCGGTACCTGGCCGCTGCCCGTTCCGATCTGACCCGGATGCGCGAGCGCACCCTGAGTCTGTCGGCGCACGGCGGTGACCGGGTCTCCTCGGAATTCCTCGCCGCGACGCTGCACCACCGAGCCGCCTCACTGATCGATGACCCGCACGCGGCCTTGTTCTTCGGCCGCACCGACCACCTCGGCGACGAACGCTGGTACATCGGACGACGCCACGTGGCCGATCCGGACGGCGATCCGGTGGTGATCGACTGGCGGGCGGAGGTGTCGCGGGCCTTCTACCGAGCCAGCCGATCCGAGCCGATGGGCGTCGTCCGGCGTCGTCGATTCGGCGTGGAGGGCGGCCAGATCACCGCCTACGAGGACGAGTACCTCGCGCAGGAGCAGGTGCCCACCGGCGAGGCCGGGCGCAGTCAGATCCTGGCCCGCGAGATCGAACGGCCCCGGGTGGGGCCGATGCGCGACATCGTGGCCACCATCCAGCCCGAGCAGGACGAGATCGTGCGGGCGGACGTCGCGACCTCGGTGTGCGTGCAGGGTGCCCCCGGGACCGGCAAGACCGCCGTGGGACTGCACCGTGCCGCCTGGCTGCTCTACGCCCACCGGGACAAGCTCTCGCGTTCCGGGGTCCTGGTGGTGGGACCCAACGCGGCCTTCCTCGAGCACGTGGCCGCCGTGCTGCCGAGTCTGGGCGAGGTGCAGGTGCGCCACACCACGCTCGATGCCCTGGTGCGCCAACCGGCCACGGGCTCACGTCGTCCGGTCACGGCGAAGCCGGCCACCCCGTCCCGCACGGCGGCGTCCCACAGCACCGCCGACCCCGTGGAACGTGCTGTGCTGCAGGGCGATGCGCGACTGGCCGAGGTGCTGCACCGGGCCGTGTGGTCCCACTGCTCGGCCCCGACGGAGGCCTTGGTCTTGCCCCGCGGCGTGCGGCGCTGGCGGCTCGCGGCGTACACCACGGCCGAGATCGTCGGCGAGCTGCGCGCCCGCGGTGCCCGCTACGGCGCGGCCCGCGACATGCTGCCGCAACGCCTCGCCCACGCCCTGCTGGTCTTGATGGAGGAGGCCGGCGAGTCCCCCGACGACCGGATCCAGGACGCGGTGGCCCGCAGCCGCGAGGTGCGCCGCTACGTCGATGCCTGCTGGCCCGCGATCACCCCGACGCAGGTGCTGTTCCGGTTGCTCGCCGACGGGCAGTTCCTGGCCGGCTGCGCCGACGGCATCCTGACCGAGGCCGAGCAGCAGCTCCTGGCCTGGACGACACCGCCGCGTTCGGCGGGATCGGCGCGATGGACCCCCGCCGAGCTGGTGCTGCTCGACGAGCTGGGCGACGTGCTGCAACGCACCCCGAGTCTGGGCCACGTCGTGCTGGACGAGGCGCAGGATCTGTCCCCGATGCAGCTCCGCGCGGTCGGACGGCGCTGCTCGACCGGGTCGATGACGATCCTGGGCGACATCGCCCAGGGCACCACGCCGTGGGCCACGCCGTCCTGGGCGGCGTCACTGGCCCACCTCGGCCACGACGGCGCGGTGCTGGTCGAACTCGACCGCGGGTTCCGGGTGCCGAGCGCGGTGATCGAGTTCGCGGCACGACTGCTGCCCGACATCGCCCCCGAGCTGTCCGCGCCGGGCTCGGTGCGCGAGGACCCCGGCACCCTGCACCTGCGCCGGGTCGAGACCGCGACCCAGGTGTGGCCGGCCCTGCTGCGCGCCGTCCGCGAGGCTCTGGACGACGAGGGCTCGGTCGGCGTCATCGTGCCGGATTCCTGGACGACCCGGGCAGCGAAGACCCTTGCCGGGCAAGGCATCGAGCACCTCGTGCTAGGCACCGGAGCCGAGCCGGCAGACGGCACCGCGGAGGCGCTGCTCGATGCCGCCCTCGGCGAGGACGACGCACCGCTGCCTCGGGTGTCGGTCGTCCCGGCCACCACCGCCAAGGGCCTGGAGTACGACCAGGTCGTCGTCCTCGAACCCGCCCGGATCGCCGACGACGAGCCCGACGAGCGCACCGGCCTGCGCCGCCTCTACGTGGTCCTCACCCGAGCCGTCACCGGCCTCACGGTGGTCCACCACGACCCCCTACCCCCCGCCCTCACCCGGTGATCACGTAGTCCGCACACAAACCCCCCGTGATCATGTAATCCGTGCACGTTTTGTGCATCGATTACATGATCACGAGGTGGGAGGGGGCGGCCTCGGCCCGTTGCGTGGGTCGAGACCGCCCTCTCGTGACGCCTCTCGTGACGCCTCTTGTGACGTGACAGCAGCGATCAGCCGGCGGCGGCGAGCACCGCCCGCTTGGTGAGGACGACGGCCAGGTTGCGGCGGTAGTCCTCGTCGGCGTTGGCGTCGTCCATCGGGGCGGTGCCCTCGGTGGCGTGCGCCGCCGCCGCGGCAATGACCTCGGCGGTGGCCGGTTGCCCGACCAGCGCAGCCTCGACCCCGGCAGCCCGCAGCGGCACCAGACCCATGTTGGTCAGGGCCACCTTGGCCTGTGAGATCACTCCACCCTCGGACTTCACCGCCGCAGCGACGGCCACGATCGACCAGGCCTGGGCGGTGTGGTTGAACTTCTCGTAGTGCGAGCCCCACCCGGTGTGCTTGGGCACCCGGATCTCGGCCAGCAACTCACCGTGGCCCACGGCAGAGGTGAACAGGTCGACGAAGAAGTCCTTGGCACTCTCCGTCCGCCGCCCACCGGGTCCGGCGATCACCATCGAGGCGTCCAGCGCGAGCGCCGCCGCCCCCATGTCACCGGCCGGGTCACAGTGCGCCAGCGAGCCACCGAGGGTTCCCCGGTGCCGCACCTGCGGGTCGGCGACGGTGGCCGCCGCCTGGCTCAGCAGCGCCGCGTGTTCACGCACCAGCGGGTGGTTGACCACCTCGTCGTGCGTGGTCATGGCGCCGATGACGATGGCGTCGCCGTCGTCCCGCACCCCGCGGAGCGCCTCGATCCGGCCCAGGTCGACGACCAGGTCGGGCGAGGCCATGCGCATCCGCAGCACCGGCAGGAAGCTCTGCCCACCAGCCAGCAGCTTGACCTCGCGCTCGCCCGCCCCGCCGAGCAACGCCAAGGCGTCCTCGATGCTGGTGGGCGCCTCGTAGTCGAACGCGGCGGGGATCACGCGACACCTCCGTTGCTCGAACCAGCCTGACGACCGGCTTGGATGGCCCGCCACAGCTTCATCGGTGTGGCCGGCATGTCGACGTCGTCGACGCCGTAGGGACGCAACGCGTCGACCACGGCATTGAGCACCGCCGGGGTCGAGGCGATCGCCCCGGCCTCGCCGACGCCCTTGACCCCGAGGATGTTCGTGGTCGAGGGCGACTCGGTGCGGTCGGTGGTGAACGAGGGCAGGTCGGCCGCCGAGGGCACGGTGTAGTCCACGAAGGTGGCCGTCATCAGCGTGCCGTACTCATCGTGCCGAGCGTCCTCGTAGAGCGCCTGCGCGATGCCCTGGGCCAGGCCGCCGTGCACCTGCCCCTCGACGATCAGCGGGTTGAGCACCTTGCCGATGTCGTCGACGCAGACGTACTTGTAGATCGAGGCCCGACCGGTCTCGGTATCGACCTCCACCGCGCACAGGTGGGTCCCGTGCGGGAAGGAGAAGTCGATCGGGTCGTAGGTGGCCTCACAGTCGATCCCCGGCTCGACGCCGTCCGGCAGGTTGTGCGCGTCGAAGGACGCGAACGCCACCGCGGTCAGGGCCATGCCCTTGTCGGTGCCGCGCACGGTGTACTGCCCGTTCGCGAACTCGAGGTCGTCGACGCTGGCCTCGAGCTGATGCGCCGCAATGACCTTGGCCTTCTCGATCACCTTGTCCGCGGCCATCGCCACGGCGACACCACCCACCGGCAGCGATCGCGAGCCGTAGGTGTCCAGACCGCGCACCGAGACCTGGGTGTCACCGTGCAGCACCTCGACGTCCTCGAACGGGATGCCGAGCCGGTCCGCGACGATCTGGCTCCACGCCGTCTCGTGCCCCTGCCCGTGCGGGCTGGTGCCGGTGACCACCTCGACCTTGCCGGTGGGCAACATGCGCACCGACGCGGTCTCCCAGCCACCGCCCACGTACGACAGCGCCCCGAGGATCCGGGACGGCGCCAGGCCGCACATCTCGGTGAAGGTCGAGATCCCGATGCCCAGCTGGACGGCGTCCCCGCGGGCACGCCGTTCGGCCTGCTCGCGGCGCAGCCCCTCGTAGTCGAACAGGGCCGTGGCCTTGGCGGTGGCGGCCTCGTAGTTGCCCGAGTCGTAGGTCATGCCCGCCACCGTGGTGAACGGGAACTCCTCGGCCGTGATCCAGTTCTTCTCGCGCACGACCAGCGGGTCCATGCCCACCTGGTTCGCGAAGGTGTCGACCAACCGCTCGATGGCGCAGGTGGCCTCGGGGCGGCCGGCGCCGCGGTAGGCGTCGGTCCAGGTGGTGTTGGTGAACACGTTCGTCGTGGTGAACCGGTATCCCGCGAACTTGTAGATCGAGTTGAACATCCAGGCGCCGAGCACCGGCACACCCGGGGTGACCAGGCCGAGGTAGGCGCCCATGTCGGTGAGCAGGTCGACCTTGAGCCCGGTCATGGTGCCGTCGGCGCGACCGGCCAGGGTCAGCCGCTGCACCTGACGGCGGCCGTGGTGGGCCGACTGCAGCGACTCCGAGCGGGTCTCGGTGTACTTGACCGGCTTGCGCAGCTGACGGGCCACCAGGAAGGTGATGCACTCCTCGGGCGTGAACTGCAGCTTGCCGCCGAAGCCGCCGCCGACGTCCGGCGCGACCACGCGGATCTTGTGTTCGGGGGTGCCGGTGACCAGCGCCATGAACACCCGGACGAAGTGCGGCACCTGGGTGGCGGTCCACACCTGGAACTGTTCTCCGGTCGGATCGACCACGACCGAGCGCGGCTCCATGAACGCCGGGATCAGGCGCTGCTGCTGGAAGGTCCGCTCGATCACCACCCCGTCGGGGGCGGTGCGCGCGGCCTCGATGACGGCGTCGACGTCCTCGCCGGTACCGCCGGTGGCCGAGTCCAGGGTCCACACTGCGCTGACGTTGGTGCCGAGGTCGGGGTGGGCGAGCTCGGCGCCGTCGGCGACGGCCGCCTCGAGGTCGAGGACGACGGGCAGGTCGTCGTAGTCGACGATCACGTGCTCGGCGGCGTCCCGGGCCGCGGTGGCCGAGCGGGCCGCGATCACCGCGACGATCTCACCGGCGAAGTTGACCGCGTCCTGGGCGACAGATGGGTGGGTCGGTGCCTTCTGGTCGGGCGTGATCGGCCAGGCGCAGGGCAGCCCGACCTCCGAGCCCTTCAGCTCCGGACCGCTCCAGACCCCGACGACGTTCGGCATGGCCTTGGCGCCGCTGGTGTCGATCGAGGTGATCCGGCCGTGCGCAACCGGGCTGCGCACCATGGCCAGGTGCAGCATGCCGGGCAGGGTGATGTTGTCGGTCCAGCGGGTGCGCCCGGTGATGAGTCGGGCGTCCTCCTTGCGCTTGCGGGCCCGGCCGAACTCGCGCCCTGCGGCCACGTCGGTCTCGTCGACTGTGCTGTCAGCGGTCATCGCACACCTCCCGCAGCAGCTGCGCCTGCCGCCTGTTCGATGGCCCGGACGATGTTCTGGTAGCCCGTGCAGCGGCAGAGGTTGCCCTCGATGCCCTCACGGATCTCGGCCTCGCTCGGGTTCGGGTTGGTGTTCAGCAGGTCGACCGCCTGCATGATCATGCCCGGCGTGCAGTAGCCACACTGCAACGCGTGGCACTCGTGGAAGGCCTGCTGCACCGGGTGCAGCGACTCACCGTCCGACAGCCCCTCGATCGTGGTGACCTCACCGCCGTCGGCCTGCACCGCGAGCACCGAGCACGACTTCACGCTGCGTCCGTTCAGATGCACCGTGCAGGCACCGCAGTTGCTCGTGTCGCAGCCGACGACCGTTCCGGTCTTGCCGAGTTGTTCGCGCAGGTAGTGCACGAGCAGCGTGCGCGGCTCCACGTCGTCCTGGTATTGCACACCGTCGACGGTGACGGTGATCTTCTTGGTGCCCATACGGCCTCCACGCCTCATGCCTGACGAGCACGACCCCATGCGGGCGCGCCCGAGGTAGGACTTACGTCGCTGATCCAAGGGCAGTGTGGCCTGGAACACAAGACCCTGCGCGCCCGAATCGCAGACTCAGCAGGGCTGCGGCGTGTCGCCCGGGCCGCTGGAAGGCCGGATCCGAACGAAATCCGACGCCCGCCGAGGGGGCCGACCCCGGGGCCGGCCCCTCTCGGGTGCCTGTGGCGTCAGTGGTGGGGGCGTGGCCGCACGACCGTCACCCGTCCGGTGAGGGTCACGTCCGGACCGGTCTGGACATACCAGCCGCCGGAATCCGGTGTGGTTCGCGGCGAGATGGTGACGCTGACCTCGGCCTTTCCGATGGGAGCGGGTTGCCCGGGCAGCGCATAACTGCCGCGCCGCAGGGTGAGCACCCGCGTCTGCGGGTGGCCGGTGCAGTCCGCGGCCAGCAGACCCCCGGTGTCCCCGCGGAACCCGACCACGTAGCGCGCCGAGGCGCCGCGGACGACGTCCGCCATGATGTAGTTCACCACTCCTTGCGGGCCGGGCCGGTTGGTGCACGTGTACCGGACGGCGAGGGTGATGGTGTCGCCCGCGAACTGGGCTCGGCGCGCGACCTGATGGATCGCCAGCGGCGTGGCCGGGTCGATGGCGGCTTGGGCGCTCGCGCCGGGCAGCGTCACGGCCAGCACGACCGCAAGACCGACGGCGGCTGTGGTTCGCAGGGTGGCGGTGGTTCGCGATCTCATGTCAGTGCCCCCTCGAGACGGTGGCGTCCCCGAATCGGGCACGCCGTCCACCTGGGTGACGCCTGGCACGTCCGCACCGTTGCGTCTCGGCCACCACGAACCCCTCACGTTCGGACGTCGCCCGATCGGGCACCATGGGGTCAGGCATCGCGCGCCACGGACGGGCCGCGAGCTGACCCAGGAACGAGCGATTCACCATGAGCACCGTGCCGCCACCACGACAGGGCGAACCCGACACCCCGGGGATCGAACACCAGCCCGAAGAACCCCACTTCGAGCGGATGCAGCTGCCGGCCGACCAGCGACGGCTGGTGAAGTTCATCCTGATCACCGTCGCCGTCGCGGTGGCCTGGTCGGTGGTGGCGCTCTGGGTCGTCAGCAGCCACTGATCTGCCCGGCCGGCAACGCCAGGGATACCTGCGGCCACCCGTCCGGGCGATCCAGCTCCACCGCCCGGACGTCGATACCTTCCGCATGAGCATCGGTGCGGTCGGGCGGGCCGTGACCATCAACCCCTCGCAGCCGACCCAGGTGCCGGCAGCGGCGCCGGACGTGATGGCTGCCGTGCTGGCTGCGCGTCCGTCGGTGGCCGCGGCGCAGCAGTCCACCGCGGCGATGGTCACCGCACACAGCGAGCAACTGGACGTCTACCTCTGAGAGCACCGACGTCGCCGGCGCTACTCGGCGAAGTCGACCTCCGGCGGCGCCTGGCGGAAACCCGATCTCGATCGGTCAGCGGGGGGCGGTGTGGTGGATCGGGCCTTGCCTCTCGCCCAGCCGGCCGCCGTCCCCGCCCCAGCGCAGGGCGATGATCTCGGCGGCGATGCTGATCGCGGTCTCCTCGGGGGTTCGCGCACCGAGGTCGAGCCCGATCGGTGAGCTGAGTCGGGCCAGTTCGTCCTCGGTCAGGCCGGCCTCTCGCAGCCGGGCCAGCCGGTCGTCGTGGGTGCGCCGTGAGCCCATGGCTCCGATGTAGGCGACCTCCGGCAGTCGCAGGGCGACCTGCAGCAGCGGCACGTCGAACTTCGGGTCGTGGGTCAGCACGGCGAGCACGGTGCGCGCATCGACGGCGCCGGCCTCGGCCTGGGCGGCCAGGTAGCGGTGCGGCCAGTCGACCACCACCTCGTCGGCCTGGGCGAAGCGGCTGCGGGTGGCGAAGACGGGTCGGGCATCGCACACCGTGACCCGGTACCCGAGGAAGACCCCGATCCGGGCGACCGCGGCGGCGAAGTCGATCGCGCCGAAGACCAGCATCCGGGGTTTGGGGGCGTGAGCGGCGACGAACACCCGCATGCCCTCGCCGCGGCGTTCGCCGTCCGGGCCGTAGGTCAGCGTCTCGGAGCGGCCGGCGGCCAGCAGGCCCCGGGCGTCGTCCGTGACCGCGGCGTCCATGCGTTCACTGCCCAGCGAACCGAGCGGCGCCGCGTCACCGGTCTCGGGACGCACGATCAATCGGCGACCCAGCATCGCGGCATCCGGGTGCTCGATGACCGTGCACACCGCGACCGGGCGGCCGGCGTCGATGTCACCCGCCACGTCACCGAGCTCCGGGAACGACTGCGGATCAACGCGTTCCACGAAGACATCGAGGATCCCACCACAGGTCAGGCCAACCGCGAAGGCATCGTCGTCGCTGACCCCGTAGCGCTGGAGCACCGGGGTGGTGGTCTCGACGACCTCCTGCGAGAGCTCGTAGACCGCACCCTCGACACAGCCGCCGGACACGCTACCCACGGCCTCACCGTCCGGCCCGAGCAGCATCGAGGCCCCGGCCGGCCGCGGCGCCGAGCGCCAGGTGGCGACCACGGTGGCCATCCCGACCGGGCGACCTTGCTGCCACCAGGCGAGCAGTTCCGGCAGCACCTCACGCACGAGTGTTCTCCTCACGCACGGCGCACGACCTCCACCAGTTCGGCGAACGTCGCCAGCGAGTGACCCGCCAGCAGATCGTCGATGTTCGGCAGGGCGGCGACGATGCCGCCCTGCACCGGACGGTATCCCGCCTTGCCCCGATGTGGGTTCACCCAGACCACCCGGTGAGCCAATCGGCGCAGCCGGGCGGTCTGCTCGGCGAGCAGGCCGACGTCGCCCCGCTCCCAACCATCGGAGAAGATCACGACCACGGCACCGCGGGCCATCCCCCGTTGCCCCCAGCGGTCGAGGAAGCTCTGCAGTACCTCGCCGAGCCGGGTACCACCGGACCAGTCCGGCACCTCCTCGCCGGCCGCCTTCAACGCGTGCTCGGCGTCCCGCGCCCGTAGCGAGCGGGTCACGCGCGTCAGCCGGGTACCGATCGTGAACACCTCGACCTGCCGCGGGACGGCGCGCAGCCAGACGTGCGCCAGGCGCAGCAGCGCATCGGCATAGGCGTCCATCGACCCCGAGATGTCAATCAGCAGGACGACGCGACGCGGCCGAGACGCCTTGCGGCGCATCAGGATCGGTCCCGCCTCGCCGCCGCGGCGCAGCTCGGCACGCAGGGTGCGGCGCAGGTCGACCTCGCCCCGATGGAACGGGCGGCGGCGCACGGCACGGCGCGGTGGCGCACTCGGGCGGAGCACGGCGAAGAGCTGGGCGAGCATCGCCTTCTCGCCCGGGGTGAGGTCGGCGACGTCTCGGTGGCGCAGCAGGTCGAGATCGCTGGCCCTGGCCCGCACCACCTCGACCTCGGCCGGGTCTCGCTCGGTGGTGCCGTCGCCGGATGCGGTGTCGGTCAGGCCGGCGAGCGGTTTCGGCGGCACGGCGCGCCGCTGCCCGGTCAGCCGCGGTGCCTCACCGTCGAACCAGGCCTCGAACACCCGGTCGTACAGCTCGAGGTGATCCGGCTCGGCGGTCAAGGTGGAGCGTCCGGCCCAGTAGACGCCGTCCCGGTTCATCACACCGACGGCCGCGGCCGCGGTGAGGAAGGCCCGGGTGCGGTCGGGGGTGACCGGCAGACCGGCAGCGCGAGCGGCCCGGGCGAAGGCGCCCAGGAGCTCGTCGGCAGCGGTCGGGGAACTCACACGGGTACGGTGCCATGCCCCGACCGGTCACAGAGGTTGCATCATGATGCATTCTCGTGATGCACTGATGACATGAGGACAACGGTCGCGATCGAGGACGGTCTGCTGGACCAGGTCAAGCTGATCGCTGCTCAACGTCGCGGCACCGTCAGCTCGGTGGTCGAGGAGGCGCTCCGCGAGCTGCTGGCGCGCCATCAGGCGCAGCAGGTGCGGGCCGACGTCGTCCTGCCCGTGTCCGGGTCCGGCGGGCTGGCACCCGGAGTGGATCTCCACGACCGGGAGCACGTGGCCGACCTGCTGGGCGAGAACCGACTTCGATGATCATCGTCGACGTGAACGTCCTGGTCACGGCGCACCGGGTCGATCTGCCCGATCACGCAGCGGTGCACGCCTGGCTGACCGCGGCGGTCACCGGCGTCCGGACCGTCGCCATCCCGGACCTCTGCCTGACCGGCCTGGTCCGCCTGGTGACCAACCACAGGATCTTCCCCCAGCCCACCGCGGTCGAGCAGGCGCTCGGATTCTGTGAGGCCGTGCTGGCCGCGCCCGCGACCCAACGTCTCGGCGGTGGCTCCGGCACCTGGGACGCCTTCGCCGCCCTGGTGCGGCGTCACGGCATGCGCGCCAACGACATTCCCGACACCTACCTGGCGGCGTTGGCCCTGGAGCATCGCGCCGTGCTGGCCACCTCGGATCGAGGCTTCGCCCGCTTCGCCGACCTGAAGGTGCTCGACCCGGCGACGGCCGGGGTCGGGTGAGCGCAGGTCAGTCGAGCGGGCGGCCCACGTCGTGCAAGTGGTGAACCACGTCGTGGAGCATGTACCGGGTGATCGACTCGACGGTGAAGGTCGAGCCGTTGGAGCGGCGTCCGGGGCGCAGCCAGGCGTTCGGACGGCGCCGCGGTACGGCGTCCACCAGGTCGGCCAGGGCATACCCGGCGTCCGTCAACTGCTCGAAGACCCGGGTCGGTTCCTGCTCGCCGTAGCGCTCGGCGACGGCGGTCGCGTCCTGGTCCCAGTTGGCGAACTGCGGATTGTCCTGATCGAGCATGAGCGTGATGCGCTCGGCGAACAGGCCGTAGACGTCGCGGATGTGGCAGGCGTACTCCAGCGGCGACCAGACCTGGGGCTGCGGACGCTGCCGCAGATCGGGGCGGGCGAACACCTCCTGCCAGGCGGCCACCGTGCGACGCGTGGCCGGGGCCAGATCGGCGATCAGGTAGGAGTCGGCCAGGAAACCGCACTCCGGGCAGGGCTGGTCGAGGACCCAGGTCCAGTCCTTGGTGTCGGGTGGGATGTCGTCCGCGGCGTGCTCCATGGCGGCGAGCCTAGGTGGCCGCCGGTGGCCGGCACCACGACATATCCACGAAGCGGCGTGGCACGCTGAACCGTGCCCGATCCGCTGCGTCTGCTCGCCCTGTTCGCCACCGGAACCGCGGCGGGGGTGGTGGGCAGCGTGGTGTCGCTGGCCTCGTTGGTGTCCTACCCCGCGCTGCTGGCGCTCGGCATGTCCCCGTTGACGGCCAATGTCACCAACACCGCTGCTCTCACCTTCGCCGGCATCGGGTCGGTGCTGCGCTCGCGCGGAGAGTTGGTGGGCCTGGGGGCCACCACGGTGAAGTTGGCACCGATGAGCGCCGTCGGAGGTGTGCTCGGTGCGGCGATCCTGCTGACGGCGTCCGAGCGGTCGTTCGAACTCGTCGTGCCGGTGCTGGTGGGGGCCGCGTCGCTGGCCATCGTCGTCCAGCCGAAACTGCTTGCCTATCAATGGTTTCAACCGCGCGGGCTGACCCCGGCGACGATGCTCGGCGTGCTGGCTGTGGCGACCTACACCGGCTACTTCGGTGCCGCGGGCGGGGTGCTGCTGATGGTCGCCCTGGGGTGGGTGCTGGACGTCTCGGTGGTGCGGCGCAATGCGGTCAAGAACGCCCTGGCCGCGGTCGCCAACGGTGTGGCGGCGATCGCCGTCCTGATCTTCGGTCCGGTCGAGTTCGGCGCCGTCCCACCTCTGGCGGTCGGCTTCCTGGTGGGCGGCCTGATCGGTCCGAGCGTCTCGCGACGCCTGGGTGACGACCGGCTGCGCTGGTCGATCTTCGGCAGCGGTCTCGTGGTCGCGGCGGTGCTCGCCTGGCGCACCTACCGCTGACTCGAGCCGCCTGCCACTCGGAGTCACGACGCCAGCTCCCAACTCGCCCGTCACGCTCGTCCCCGCCGAGCGCAATGACACATCACGCTCATCTGGCGAGCGCAACGTGACATTGCGCTCGAAGCCGGGGATCTCGGTGCGGTCAACGGTGGGCGGTCAGCCGGCCAGGAGGCGATCGAGACGGTTGCGGACGCGTTCGGCGTCCTCGCGGTACTTGCAGATCGCACCCAGGGTGGCGGCGGTGGTCTCGAGGTCGAGTTCGCGGCGGCCGAGTTCGATCAGGCAGCGGGCCCAGTCCAGGCTCTCGGCGACACCGGGCGGCTTGAGCAGGTCGGCCTCGGCCGGCCCGGACGCACCGTCTCGCAGGCGCTGGACGACGACCGCCACCTGGCGCGCCAGCGTCTCGGGCACCTGCGGCAACCGGCGTCGGATGATCTCGATCTCGCGGGTCAGGCCGGGGTGCTCGACCCAGTGGTACAGACAGCGGCGCTTGAGGGCATCGTGCACCTCGCGGGTGCGGTTGGAGGTCAGCACCACCAGCGGCGGATTGACCGCGGCGATGGTGCCCAGCTCGGGGATCGTCACGGCGTGGGTCGAGAGCACCTCCAGCAGGAACGCCTCGAACTCGTCGTCCGCCCGATCGATCTCGTCGACCAGCAGGACTGCGTTCGGGCTGCGCAACGCCCGCAGGATCGGCCGTGCGAGCAGGAACCGTTCGGCGAACAGCGAGTGCTCCACGGCATCGACGTCCAGCGCCACACCGTCGGCCTTGGTGGCCTCGACCGCCCGCAGGTGCAGCACCTGCCGGGGGAAGTCCCAGTCGTACAGCGCCTGGCTCGCGTCGATGCCCTCGTAGCACTGCAGCCGGATCAGCTCGGCGCCCAGCGCCTGGGCCAGCGCCTCGGCCAGGGCGGTCTTGCCGGTGCCGGGCTCGCCCTCGAGCAACAGCGGACGGCGCAGCGTCATCGCCAGCCAGGCCACCGTGGCGAGCCCGTCATCGGCCAGGTAGCCGGTACCGTCCAACGCTGCGGCCAGCTCGGCCGGGGACGACGGCAACCCCGCGGCCGTCGAGGCGCCGCCGAGACCGGCATCCACCAGGGGATTGCTCATCCGCACAGCATGGCTCATTCCCTCCGGCGACGGACAGCGTCACACTCTGCTGGTGCCGGACATCCAGCTCCAGACCGCCTCGGGCGATGCCGCCGTGATCATCAGCCCCGACAACGGCGGCCGTTGGGCCTCACTTCGCGTCGGCGACCTCGAACTGCTGGGCCGAGGCGGGCACCGATTGCTCGATTGGGGCAACTACCCCATGGCGCCCTATGCCGGACGCATCCGAGGCGGCCGCATCGACTGGAACGGACGACGACACCAGCTGCCCATCGACATGCCACCCCACGCCATCCACGGCGTCACGCTCGACCGCTCCTGGCAGGTGCTGGACCTCGCCTCGCATCACGCCACGCTGCGCTGCGATTTCGACAGCCGCTGGCCCTGGCGTGGGCACGTCGTCCAGCACCTCGACCTCGACGACGCCGGACTGCGCGCGCGACTCGAGGTACACGCCGACGACGAACCGATGCCGGCCTGGACCGGGTACCACCCCTGGTTCCGACGCCGCCTGTCGCGCGGCGAGCCGGCCCGATTCACGGTGAACTGCGGCCATCTGCTCCCTCGAGATGACTCCGGAATGCCCTCTCTCACAACAGTTCCCGTCGACTCTCCACTGCCCGACGGACCCTGGGACGACGTCTTCGGGGACGTCACCTGGCCGGCGTCGATCAGCTGGGACGGCGCACTGCAGGTCGAAATCCGTTCCGATGCAAGGTATGTGGTGGTCTTCGACCAGAAGCCGGACGCACTGTGCGTGGAGCCACAGACGGCGCCACCCAATGCGATCGAGTCCGGCACAGCAGATGTGGTGCACCCCGGGACCCCTTTGCACCTGGAGATGTACATCACGTGGTCGTGAGACCGACCGGGCCCGTGGTCCCGACTCGGCCCTCCCGAGCCTCGGTACGTTCGTTGGTGTCGGATTCAACTAAATTCGATATCGGGCCCGGCCCCTCCTTTCCGGCCCGAGCCGTCCACCATCTCGGAGGCTGACGTGCGTAGCACCCTCGACAAGCTCATCTCGTGGACCGGCCTGGTCCTTGCCGCCGTGCTGTTGGTAGCCGGCGGACTGCTGGGCTGGGCGAGCAGCTTCATCAGCTCGAATGTGAGCCAGCAGCTCAGTGACCAGCACATCACGATGCCGCAGGGTGAGGCGCTGGACAACCCCGACATCAAGCCCTACCTGGAGCAGTACGCCGGCACTCCGCTGGACAACGGCGACAAGGCCAAGGCCTACGCCGACCACTACATCCTGGTTCACATGAACGCCCAGAGCCAGGGCACGACGTACTCGCAGGTGAGCGGTGAGTTCATGAAGCTGAACGCCGACCCGAACGCCGACAAGGCGGCCGTGGCCAAGCTCGGCGAGCTGCGCCAGTCCCTGTTCATGGGCAACACCTTGCGCGGCATGCTGCTGAACGCCTACGCCTTCGGCATGATGGCCAAGATCGCGCTCTTCGCCTCGATCGCCGCCTTCGCCGGAGCCGTCGTCATGCTGTTCCTGGGCGTGCTCGGCCTGCGCCACGCGAAGATCGCCGCACGCGCCGTCGGTACGGCAACCGCTCCGCAGCCGGCGAGCGTCTGACCCCGACGACCCCGACCCCGACGACGGCCCCTGGCCCTCACCTCCGGGTGAGCCGCCAGGGGTCGTCGCCGTGTGCGGCCACCACGGCCTCGGCGTCGCGGCGTCCGGCATCGATCAGCGCGTCGATGAAGGCCGGCTCGAACAGCAGGTAGCTCAGCAATTCGCCGTGGGTGGAATGGGTTCCACCGATGAGGCGGTCCAGCAGCGCGATGTCCGGGCTACGCAACACCTCGACCCCGCGGTGGGCGTGCAGTGCCGCCTCGGCGAGTTCGGGGATGGTGCCGCTGCGCTCCGGGCCCACGAACAGGTACGGCACCGGGCGGTAGGCGGTGCCGGCCGCTCCGGCGCCGAGCAACCGGTTGACCCGATCGAGCGCCCGCACGTCCTCGACCATCCGGTCGACCAGGGTCGAGGTGATGACCGCAGCGAACGCCCCGAACAGGTCGAGCTGGCGGGGGTCGATCCGCGGCGGGTCCGGCTCGGTGGCCAGCGGGTGCGTGGCGATCACCACCAACCGGTCGGCACCCAGGTCGAGCGCCGGCTTGATCGGGGCGTTGAGCCGCACCCCGCCGTCCAGGTACCAGTCGCCGGCACCACCCTCGTCGTCCGAGAGCCGCACCGGCGGGAACGCCACCGGAATCGCCGCCGAGGCCATCACGTGCTCGGCCGACAGCCGCGCCGACCGGTAGGCGATGCGCCGCTCGGAGTCGTCGCCGGGCAGCGCACGCCGAGCGGCGGACTCGACGAACACCTCGGTGCGATGCCGCCCGGTGGCGGTCGCGATCAGGGCCACCGACTCGATCAACCCCGAGCCGATGTTGTCGTGCAGCGACGGCCAGGACGTGAAGCCCGCCAACGTCTTGCGCAACGGCGCCGGGTCGAGCACCGAGGTCACCGGCACGTCACCGATGCCGGCCAGCCGGGCGAGATAGCGCAGGCCCAGCCCGGGAGCGGTCAGCAGCAGCGGCCGGAACACCCCGGTGCGGGCAGCCTCGCGCCACAGGCCGAGGGAGGCCTGCATCGCCTCGTGCGGGTCGTCGTGATGGGCGAGTGCGGCCACCAGCAGGGCGTTGATCGCCCCCGCGCTGGTGCCCACGATGATGCGGGGTTGCTCGCCACGAGAGCGCAGCCACGGCACGATCACCGAGAGCGCACCGATCTCGTAGGCGCCCCGGGCACCGGCTCCGGCAATCACCAATCCGACGGTGTCACCGCGGCGCACGGACGAGCGAGGGGCGGACCGTCCGGTACGGGCACGGCGACCCGGTGGCCGGTCGGAGGTGGCAGGCATGGCGAAACGCTACCGAGATCGCCCGCCGCTGTGACAGTGGCCCCGGGTAGCGTTCCCCCCGTCGGTGAGTCAACGTCGAGAAGGAGAGCGATCCAGATGGCACTCGTGGCAGGGATCGACTCCTCGACCCAGTCCTGCAAGGTCGTGATCCGCGACGCCGAGACCGGCGCCCTGGTGCGCGATGGCCGGGCGTCCCACCCCGACGGCACCGAAGTCGACCCCGCACATTGGTGGCGCGCACTGCACGAGGCCGTCACCGCGGCCGGCGGGCTGGAGGACGTGGCGGCCATCGCCGTCGGCGCCCAGCAGCACGGCATGGTCACCCTCGACGAGGCCGGCGACGTCGTCCGGCCCGCCCTGCTCTGGAACGACACCCGCTCGGCCCCGCAGGCGCGCCGACTCACCGACGAGCTCGGCGGCCCACAAGCCTGGGCGGACGGTGTGGGCTCGGTGCCCGTGGCCTCGTTCACCGTGACCAAGCTCGCCTGGGTGGCCGAGCACGAGCCGGACGCCGCGGCGCGCGTCGCCGGGGTCTGTCTGCCTCACGACTGGCTCACCTGGAAGCTCGCCGGTGCCACCGGCCTGGACGCGTTGACCACCGACCGTGGCGATGCCTCCGGCACCGGGTACTACTCACCCGCCAAGTCGGCCTACCGCCGCGACATCCTCACCGCCGCACTCGGCCACGATGCCACCCTGCCTCGGGTACTCGGCCCCACCGATCTCGCGGGAACCTCTGCAGCCCAACCGATCTCGACCGGCGCCCTGCTCGGCCCCGGCACCGGCGACAACATGGCGGCAGCTCTCGGCGTCGGCGCCGAACCGGGCGACGTGATCGTCTCGATCGGCACCTCCGGAGTGGTCTCGGCGGTGGCCTCGGTACCCGCCGCCGACCCCAGCGGCGCCGTGGCCGGCTTCGCCGACGCCACCGGGCGTTACCTGCCCCTGGTCTGCACTCTGAACGCCGCCCGCGTCCTGGACGCGACCGCCCGCCTGCTCGGCGTCGACCTGGCCACGCTGTCCGACCTGGCCCTGCAGGCGCCGCCCGGCTCGGGCGGGCTGGTGCTGGTGCCCTACCTCGAGGGCGAACGCACCCCGAACCGGCCGGACGCCACCGGAGCCATCCACGGCCTGCGTCTCGAGACCGCCACCCCGGCCCACATCGCCCGCGCCGCCGTGGAGGGCCTGCTCTGCGGACTGGCCGACGGCTTGGACGCCCTACGCGCCCAGGGCGCCACGATTCAGCGGGTGTTGTTGGTCGGCGGAGGCGCTCGCTCGGCCGCGTTACGCGCGATCGCGCCGTCCGTGATGGGGCACCCGGTCGTCGTCCCGCCGCCCGGCGAGTACGTCGCGGACGGCGCTGCCCGCCAGGCCGCGTGGGTGCTGGCCACTGCGGCAGGTCAGGCAGGCGACCCGCCGTCCTGGCAGGTCGCCGGCACGCAGACCTTCGAGGGGACGCCGACGCCCGCCGTTCGCGAACGCTACGCCGAGGTGCGCGACATGACGGCGGTTCAGCCGGCGCGCTGAGCCGCGATCAAGGCCCGGTAGGTCTCGAAACTCGACCGGATGCGCCGGTCACCGGTGTCGAAGTCGACTCGGACCAACCCGAAGCGTTGGGTGTACCCGTAGCCCCATTCGAAGTTGTCGAGCAACGACCAGGCGAAGTACCCCTGCACGTCGACACCCTGCTGGGCCGCGGCGGCCAGAGCCGCCAGGTGGGCTCGCAGGTAGGCGACCCGCGGCGGGTCGGGGATCGGTGGCGGCGGTGTGCCCTCGCGCACCTGCAATGCCGACCGACTGTCGTGCCAGGCCGAACCGTTCTCGGTGACGACCAACGGGATCGGCGGGTAGTTCTCACTGACCCGGCGCAACAGCACGCGCAGCCCGTCCGGGGTGACCGGCCAGCCCATCGTGGTGGCACCCGGGCCACCGGCGACCAGCGAGACCGCGGCAGCCTCGGTCAGCTCGGGCACCGGAACCGATCCGCCCCGCTCACGCGGTTGCACCAGCTGATCGCTGTAGTAGTTCACGCCCAGGAAGTCCACGGGCTGGGAGATGACGTCCAGGTCGCCGTCGGCGACCACGCCGTCCAGGTGAGGGGCCAGCGCGGTGTAGGTGTCCTGGGGGTAGGTGCCCAGCAGCAGGGCGTCGAGCCACCAGCGCGTGTGCACCCCGTCGAGTTCGGTCACGGCTGCCTGGACCTGCTCCACCTCCGGAGGAGGCAGCGAATCGGCGGCGCGATACGAACCCAGATTGAGCACGATGCCGAGAGCGTGGTCGGCCGGCGCCTGAGCGCGCATGCCGATCACGGCCTGGCCGTGCGCCAACAACAGGTGATGGGCGGCCTTGGCGGCCAGACCGATGTCCGTCGCACCGGGTGCGTGATGCCCCGAGGCGTAACCCAGCCAGGCCGAGCACCAGGGCTCGTTCAGCGTCGTCCAGTTGCGTACCCGGTCACCGAGGGCGGCGTGCACCGCGACCGCGTAGTCGGCGAACCGGTCGGCCACCTCGCGCACCGGCCAGCCGCCCAGGTTCTGCAGCGTCTGCGGTAGATCCCAGTGGTAGAGCGTGATCCAGGGGTCGATCCCGGCGCCGAGCAGTTCGTCGAGCAGCCGGTCGTAGAACGCCAGGCCCTTCGGGTCCAGCGGCCCCTGGCCGGTGGGCTGCACCCGGGGCCAGGCGATGGAGAACCGATAGGCGTCCACGCCGAGCGTGCGCAGCAGGCCGACGTCCTCGGCGTAGCGGTGGACGTGGTCGCAGGCCACCGAGGCATCGCTGCCGTCGCGGATCCGGCCGGGCTCGTGACAGAAGGTGTCCCAGATGGACTGGCCGCGTTGATCTGCCGCCCCTTCGATCTGGAACGCCGAGGTGGCCGCACCCCAGACGAACCCCGGCGGCAAACCGGACAGATCGATCGCATCCGGTTCGGGCTCGGCGGCGATGGCGCCGTCCGGTTCGGCCGCAGCGTCCGAGGTGGGTTCGGCGTCCGGCGCGGGGGCCGGTTGCGAGGGTGGGGACGACGGTACGTCGGCCTCGTTCGACGTCTCTGCCGCAGGGGCCGCCTGGTTCGGTGTGCTGTCGCTCACCGTGCACACGCTACAAGCGCTTGCGCCGACGCCGGGCACAGTTACCCTGACCCGATGACCCGACCTTTGAGCATCTCCCCGCTGGGCACCGCCCCGCGGAGCGGCCGAGGCGCCCAGGGTCAGCGCCCGGCCCGGCCGCAGGACTCCCGTTTGATCGACGGCTTCGGCCGCATCGCCACCGACCTGCGGGTGAGCCTCACCGATCGGTGCAATCTGCGCTGCACCTATTGCATGCCGGCCGAGGGGCTCGATTGGATGGCCGACGAGCGCCTGCTGAGCGACGACGAGCTGATCCGGCTGATCACTGTCGCCGTCACCCGACTGGGCGTCGAAGAAGTACGTTTCACCGGCGGAGAGCCCTTGCTGCGCAAGGGATTGGAGCGCATCCTCGCTGCCACCACCGCACTGCGAACCGCCTCGGGCGGGGTGCCACAGACGGCGCTGACCACCAACGGCCTGGGGCTGGAACGGCGGGCCGACGCGCTGGTGGCCGCCGGCCTGCACCGGATCAACGTCAGTCTGGACACGCTGGACCGAGCCCGATTCATCCGGATCGCGCACCGGGATCGGCTGGACGACGTGCTGGCCGGGCTGCAGGCCGCCGCCGACGCCGGACTGGCCCCGGTCAAGGTCAACACGGTGCTGTTGCGCGGTGTGAACGAGGACGAGGCCGCCGGGCTGCTCGGCTGGGCCGTCGGCCAGGGCTACGAACTGCGGTTCATCGAGCAGATGCCGCTGGATGCCCAGGGGTCGTGGGAACGCACCGAGATGATCACCGCTGCCGAGATCCTCGACGCGTTGCGCCGCGAGTTCACGTTGGTGCCCACCGGCGCGGCAGCCCGCGGAGCGGCCCCCGCCGAGACCTGGATCGTGGACGGCGAGGCCGGGCGGACGCCGTCCGGGGATCAGGCCCGGGTCGGCATCGTGGCCTCGGTGACCCGCCCGTTCTGCGGCGACTGCGACCGCACCCGGCTCACCGCCGACGGCCAGGTGCGCACCTGCCTGTTCTCACGCACCGAGACCGACCTGCGTGCCCTGCTACGAAACGGTGCGGACGATGAGCAGGTTGCCCAGGCCTGGCGAACGGCCATGTGGGGCAAGCTCGCCGGGCACGACATCGACGACCCGTCGTTCCTGCAGCCCGACCGGCCCATGAGTGCGATCGGTGGCTGAACCATGCAGGTGACCGTGCGGTACTTCGCCGGGGCGCGGGCTGCCGCGGGCGTCGATCAGGAGAAGATCGAGCTGGACGGCGCCGCGAGTTCGGCTGCGCCCCAGGGCATCCCGACCCTCACCGACCTGGCACGCGTGTTGGGGCAACGACACGGGCCCGACCTGGACCGGGTGTTGACAGCATGCTCGTTCCTGCTCGACGAGGTGGCCGGCTCCCGCGAGCGACCGCTGCGCGACGGAGCCCAGGTCGACGTACTCCCCCCCTTCGCCGGCGGCTGAAACCCCGCTGCCCAACTCACCCAGCCCACCAACTCACCCAGGTCCACCAACTCACCCAGCCTCGCCAAAGACCCGGATCGGTCGCTATGAACGTCGTATAGCGACCGATCCGGGTCTTTGACCATGATGTGTCGCCGAGCTGCGCCGCGACCATCGCTCGGGGCCGTACGTCGCACCGTGACCCGATCGGCCCCTGGCCGTTTCGCCCGGTTCTGGCAGACTGCGATGTCATGCGACGCACGTTCATGCAGGTCGATGTGTTCACCGCCGAGCCATATCGGGGCAACCCGGTGGCCGTGGTGCTGGACGGCACAGGCCTGTCGACGGAGGCCATGCAAGCGTTCGCACGGTGGACGAACCTGTCCGAGACCACCTTCGTGCTGCCTGCCTCCACACCGCAGGCCGACTACGCAGTGCGCATCTTCACCCCGGTCCAGGAGCTGCCATTCGCCGGCCACCCGACATTGGGAACGTGCCACGCCTGGCTCGCTGCGGGTGCAGGCAGCCCGCCGACCAACGGCATCGTGGTCCAGGAGTGTCTCGCCGGGCTGGTGCCGGTGCGTAGCACCCTCGACGGATTGGCCTTCGCCGCTCCCCCTCAGGTGCGTTCCGGCCCGGTGGATTCCGCCGACCTCACCCGGATCGCCCGCGAGCTGGGCATCAAGAAGGGCGACATCCGCAGCTCGCAATGGGTCGACAACGGCCCCGGCTGGGTGGCGGTCGAACTGGCGGACCCCGAGGCCGTGCTCGCGCTCGCACCGCGGACCATCAGCTTCGACATCGGCGTGGTCGCCTTCCACCCCGAGGGCTCCGAGACCCTCTACGAGGTGCGGGCGTTCTTCCCCAAGGACGGCGTCGCCATCGAGGACCCGGTCACCGGAAGCCTCAATGCCTCACTGGCGCAATGGTTCATCGGCGAAGGCAGGGCGAAGGCGCCCTACATCGCCTCGCAGGGAGCGGCTGTCGGCCGACGCGGTCGCGCGGTGATCACTCAGGACGACGACGGCACCATCTGGGTCGGTGGCGGAACGGTCACCTGTATCAGCGGTTCGGTCGAGCTCTAGCCGCCGCCGCGAGGCCGCATGGCCTGCATCAGGGGCAGGCGACCCATTCCTCGGTGCCATCGGCGAACTGCTGACGCTTCCAGATCGGCAGTCGGTGCTTGACCTCGTCGACGATGCGCGAGCAGGCAACGAACGCCTCGTGACGATGGGCCGCACTCACCGCGACCACGATCGCCTTCTCGCCCACGGCCAACTCGCCGATGCGGTGGGTCACCGCCACCGCCTCCACCTCGGTCTGCGGCACCACGTCGGCCAGGATCTCGGCCAAGACGGCCGCCGAGTTCGGGTGCCCCTCGTACTCGATACCCACCACGGCACGCCCGCCGTCGTGGTCACGCACCTCACCGCTGAAGGTGACGATCGCCCCGGCTCGGACGTCGGTCACGGCCGCCTCGTGCGCCCGCACGTCCAGCGGGCAATCGCTGATCTCGGCCAGCACCACCCGGCGCTGCGGCGGGTGGATCCGAGAGGAATCGAGGGTCACCGGGTCAGAGTACGACGGACACTGCCATCCGCACCGCGAGCCCCTACCATCGGCCCATGCGTCGACGCCCGGTGACCATGGGGTCCCTCATCGTGATCATGTCGTGCGCCGCCGCCGGGTGCGCGTCCTCGACCAGCTCAGCGCCCGACACGTCCCCGGGCACGACATCGGTAGCTGCGGCATCGCCGACAGCCTCGGCGCTCACCAGCCCACCCACCCCGGCCTCCACGGCCGAGGCCTCGACGTCGAGCCCCGACGCGTCATCGACCATCGAGGCCAGCGCGCTGCCCCCGGCGACGATGACCGCCCCGGCCGCTGCACCGGTGCTGTCGCTGCGCCCCGACGGACTCGCCCTGCTCACCGCGGACGGCGCCACGGCGAGCACGCTGCTGTTCGGCACCGCCACCGCCGCCCAGGTCGATCGGGCCATCACCCTCGCGCTGGGCAAGCCGATCCGCGACACGTTGCCCGAGTGCGGCCAAGGCCCGCGAATGGCGTCCACCCGCGACAACTTCTCGGCGTTGTACGACGGCACCCGCTTCGTCGGCTGGTCGGATCGAGGCAAGACCCGACGCAAGCTGACCACGGCGAACGGGCTCGGGGTCGGCTCGACCCTGGCCCAGGTGAAGCAACGGGAGGCCGACGCCAAGGTCAGCGCCGACACCCTCGGCCCGGAGTTCTTCAGCGAGACCGGCGTCTCCGGCATGCTCGACGGCACCAAGAGCACCAGCAAGGTCACGCTGATCTACGCCGGTGAGACCTGCTTCTTCCGCTGATCAGGCCGGTGGGTGGTCGATGTCGGCGCCGTCCGCCAGATCGCCGCACTCGATCAGGGCGAGTGCGCCGTCGGCGGCCCGGAGGCGATCGGCCAGGTAGGACCGCGCGCCCACATCGCCGTCCGCGGCACCCTCGATGCCCGCCCAGTGCTCGCGGCCGAGCAGCACCGGATGCCCCGGTGCGCCGTGATACTGCGCCCGCGCCAGACTGGACGGCGAGATCGAGGCGGCGCCGAGCACTCGCCGGACGACCGCGGCGTTCACCCCCGGGGTGTCGACCAGCCCGACCAGCACCGCCGGGGCCTCGGGGAACAGTCGGCGGACGGCGTCCAACCCGGTTCGTAGCGACGCACCCATCCCGCGATCCCAGCCCGCGGCATAGACCGTGGTCACGTCACGGTCGAAGGCGCGGTTCACGACCGTCGCCACGCGATCGGCCTCGGCGCCGACCACGACGACCAGGCCGGCACACCCCCCCTCGCAGAGGGTCCGTGCCGCACGGACCACCCAGGGCTGGCCTTCGGGGTCCATCACCAAGGCCTTGGGACCCCCCATGCGCCGACCGGCGCCCGCCGCCAGGACGAGCCCCACGGCACGTTCGCCCCGAGGTGGGCGGAGAGCCGCAGGTGCGGCTGCGGGCTCGGTCATGAGCCCATTCTGAACGACCGCGGTCGCCACCGACACGGGGATGATCCGGCGAGTTGATCGCCGCGGGTGCCGGGCGGAGCGAGGTGCCCTGTCGTGCTGGATCGACTGATCCACCACCGTGCACCCTGCGTCACTCGACCAAACGAGACAGGCAGCACTCGGCCTCGATGGCGTCACTGCTCTCATCGACGCGGGGACGCCGTAGATTCTCCTGCGTGAGCCTGCCGACGCCGCCAGAACCCACCGTCTCACCACTGCCCGCCCGGGCCCGGGTGGTCGTGATCGGGGGCGGGGTGATCGGCACCTCGGTCGCCTATCACCTGGCCGCCGAGGGGTGGGCCGACGACGTCGTCCTGCTCGAGCGGGACCGGCTCACCTCGGGGACGACGTGGCACGCCGCGGGGTTGATGGTCACCTTCGGGTCGACGTCACACACCTCGACCCGGCTGCGGCAGTACACCCGCGACCTGTACTCGCGCCTCGAGGCCGAGACCGGTCAGTCCACCGGCTTCGCCCCGGTCGGCTTCATCGAGGTGGCGGGCGACCCGGGCCGGCTCGAGGAGTACCGCCGGGTCTCGACCTTCAACCGGCACGTCGGGGTCGACGTCCACGAGATCACGCCCGCCGAGGTGGCCGAGCTGTGGCCGTTGGCACGCACCGACGATCTGCTCGCCGGGTTCTATGTCGAACAGGACGGCCGGGCCAACCCGGTCGATGTGACGATGGCCCTGGCCAAGGGGGCGCGCCAGCGCGGTGCCCGACTCATCGAGGGCGTCAGCGTCAGCTCGGTGATCATCGAGCACCCGGGGACGCCGCGAGCCCGAGTGCGGGGGGTGCGCACCAGCGCGGGCGACATCGAGTGCGAGGTGGTGATCAACTGCGCCGGAATGTGGGCCAGGCAGTTGGCCGAGGCCAATGGCATCGCCTTGCCGCTGCAGGCCGCCGAGCACTACTACCTGATCACCGAGGACATCGACGGCGTGCACCCCGGGCTACCGGTGCTCGAAGACCCCTCGACCTACGGCTACATCCGCGAGGAGACCGGCGGCCTGATGGTCGGCCTGTTCGAGGGTGTGGCCGCCCCGTGGTCGGTTCCCGCTGTGCCGCAGGACTTCTCGTTCGGTCAGATCACACCCGACTGGGACCGGATGGGTCCCTACGTCGAGGCCGCGATGAGCCGGGTCCCCGCCACCCTGGACGCCGGGATCCGTACCTTCTTCTGCGGCCCGGAGTCGTTCACACCCGACCTGTCACCCTTGTTCGGCGAGGTGCCCGAGGTTGCGAACTATTACGTGGCAGCGGGTTTGAACTCGATCGGCATCCTCACCGGCGGCGGGATCGGCCGGGCGATGGCGCACTGGGTGATCGCCGGCGAGCCGGACGTCGACATCACGGCGATGGATGTCGCCCGGCTGCAACCGTTCCAGACCACCCCGTCCTACCGGCGTGACCGCACCGCCGAGAGCCTCGGCCTGGTGTACGCCTGTCACTACCCCAACCGCGACAAGGCCACGGCCCGCGGTGCCAAGCGCTCCCCCGTGCACGATCGGCTGGCCGCGGCCGGGGCGTCGTTCCGCGACGTCTCGGGCTGGGAGGGCGCCGACTGGTACGACCCGGTCGCCGCGGCGTCCGGGACCACACCGGACGCCGGACCGCTCACCTTCGGGCGGCCGGCCTGGTTCGCGAACTGGGCCGCCGAACATCACGCGGTGCGTGACGGTGTCGGCCTGATGGACATGAGTTTCATGGCGAAGTTCCTGGTGCAGGGCCGCGATGCCGGCGCCGTCCTGGACCACCTGTCCGCCGGCCACGTGGACGTGCCGCTCACGAACCTGCCGACCGGGCAGGGCCGGGTGACCTACACCCAGTGGCTGGACGCCGCGGGCCACCTGCAGGCCGACCTGACCGTCACCAAGCTCGACGACGAGCGCTTCTGGGTCGTCGCCTCCGACACCGCCCACCGGCATGTCGAGACGATGATGCGCCGTGCACTGGGCTTCGGACGCTTCGCCGACGCCCACGCCACCCTCACCGACGTGACCTCGGGGTGGGCGCAGCTCAATGTGCAGGGGCCCCGATCCCGCGACCTGCTGGCAGGCCTGACCTCGACCGACCTGTCGAACGAGGCCTTCGCCTTCCGCGCAGCAGGTTTCATCGACCTCGGCTACGCCCGCGTGTTGTGCCTGCGGATCACCTACCTGGGCGAGCTGGGCTACGAGCTGTACATCCCGTCCGAGCACGCCGTCGACGTGTACGACCGAATCGTTTCGGCGGGAGCGGGTTTCGGATTGCGCCACACCGGGTTGAAGGCGCTGTCGAGCCTTCGCCTCGAAAAGGGGTACCGCGACTACGGGCACGACATCGACAACACCGACACCGTGGTCGAGGCCGGACTCGGCTTCGCCGTCGCCCTCACCCGGCCGGACGGCACGGCCCGCGACTTCGTGGGGCGGGCGGCGGTCGAGGCACAGAAGGCGGCCGGCGTCCCGTCGTCCCGCCTGGTACAGGTGTTGCTGCGCGACCCTGAAGCGTTGATGTACCACGCAGAGGTGTTGCTGCGCAACGGAATCGAGGTCGGCTACCTGCGCGCCGCCTCGTACGGGCACACCGTGGGCGGCGCCGTCGGCCTGGCGATGGTCAGCTCGCCGGACGGCGTCCCGGTGACCTCGGACTGGCTGGCCGAGGGCACCTGGCACGTCGACATCGCCGGCAGGTGCCACCCGGCGACGATCTCGCTGCGGCCGCTGTACGACCCGACCTCATCGCGCGTGCGCAACTGACCTCGGCCCGTCGGGGTCAGTCGGGTGCCAGGAACAGCTCGGGCGAGGCGACGCGTTGCTGCGGCAGCCGGGCGGCGACCGACCTGTCACCGACCGCGACCGGCGCCGCGCCACGAGACGGCACGACCGCGCGACGCCGCAGCACGATCAGCTGCGCGGTCGCGGTGTTGGCCAGGCAGAAGTAGACCGGGAACAGCAGCAATGCGGGGCCTCCCCGACCCACGGCGAGGATCGTGAGCAGGCCGGTGACACCGGCCAGGGCATAGGTCGCGGCGGTCTCGGAGTGGGGATCCGCCCAGATCTTGGGCACGATGGCGACCAGCCCGGCGCCGTCCGCGATGGCCGCACATGCCGCAGCCGCCGTCGGATCGTCGAGCGTCACCCAACCCAGGACGCCGACCAACGCCACCGCCAACATGGCCGCGTTGCCCGCCGTGATCCCGCCCACGCCGCGCGGCACGGCCAGGACGAGCACGGCCAACGTGGCGACCGCCTGTCCGATCAGGGCCACCACACCCCAGCGGCCACCGTCCGCGGCGTGCGAGGCCGCCGCCATCACGGCGATCACTGCCCACACCAGCCAGCTGCCGCGATGCGGCGTGGTGGTTCCCCGACGGACGTCACGCAGGTAGCACCCGGTGCCGATCAGACTGAGGGCGGTGCCGAGCGCCGCAGCCACCAACGGCGCCGCGGCGGCCAGATCGTCACGCACAGTCCTGCACCCGCCCCGTCGCGCCGTACCGCACTCGTGAACTCCCCGATGTCGAATGACCGTCTCGATGACGAGGTAGGCCTCGGCAGATGAGCGCGGCGGCTGAACAGGCCCGAACACCGATTCGATCACGGCAGCAGGTAGGGGCGGGATCGGGTGAAGGGGCCAACCGCCCGTCACCACCCGGCCGACCCCTCGCCGCTCCGGCCGTCGACCCGGTTGACAAGGTCACATGCTGATGCATCAGATAGATGCGCTCAGTCCACGATATCCGGAGGCTCTGCCATGCCCGTTCCCCGTCCGAAGCTGTTCGCCCGCCTGGTGGGGCTGTTCGCCGTGCTGTTGCTCGGCGCGGCCGCGCTCGTGGCACCGGCCGCTCAGGCGGTCGCCCCGAACGCACCCACCGGCGTATCGGTGCTGGCCGAGAACAATGGCAGCCTGCTCGTGCTGTGGGGTCCGCACCCGGCCGAACCCGACGTCACGTCCTTCATCGTGGAACGGTCGTCGAACAACGGCGGGTTCGGCCAGGTCGGCACGGCGTCGAACTTCGCCACATCGTTCCTCGACTACGACTACCCGCTCGCCGGCACGGTCACGTACCGGATTCGTTCGGTGAACCAGTACGGCGAGGTGTCGGGCCCCGCCGACTCGGCGCCGTTCACGCTGCCGATCCCCCCGTTCCGCGTCGTCCCGGTCTCGGTGACCGCGAACGTCACCACCGGCGCCTACCCGCTGACGGTCGACGTGACCGCCACCGCCCCCGCCGGTTCGAGCGCGCGCTGGACCTTCGGTGACGCGAACTGGGTCTTCGGCACCAGCGCGAGTCACACCTTCGAGCGGCCCGGCGTGTACACGGTCACCCTGCGGGCCGAGCGCCTGGCCGCCGACGGCATCGCCGAGATCGGCTACGCCCAGGTGCTGATCACGGTCACCGAGCCCCCACTGGCCGTGGCACAGAACCTGCGAGCCACCTCACCCCGGCGCGGGCAGGTCGTGCTGACCTGGACCAATCCGCGGTCGTCCGCGACCGGGCTCCAGCTCAACCGGGTCCACACGGTCGGACGCCGCTCGGTGCAGGTGACCTGGCCACTGGCGCTCACCCAATCCCGCTTCACCGACACCACGGCACGCAGCGGCACGCGGTACACCTACACGCTGAGTGCGACCAAGGACACGGCCACGGTGTTCTCGAACTCGGTGACCATCAGCCCACGCTGATCGGTCGCCGGCACCGAGCCCCCTGACCGGCAGCGCCGGCCGGCTGGACCCGCCGGCCGGCGCTGCTGTCAGGTCACCGCAGGTCAGGCGCCCCCGGGTGCGTTGGTGTCCGTGTCCCAGTCGTCCGGCCCGCGGTTGGCCGAATGGCTGCGGAACTGCCAGCTGTCGATCCGCCGGCCCGTGTTGTAGGACGGCAGATTGATCGCGTACGTGGCGTAGAAGCAGTAGCTACCGTGGCGCCAGGGACCCCAGACCCCGTTGCGCTTGACCCGGTCCTCGACGACGACGCAGTAGCGGTCGGTAATGTCGTTGTGCACGGTCAGCTGCGCGAAACCGTCGTTCAGGTTGCGCCAGTAGACGTTCCCGGTCAGACCGCCGCCTTTGGTCACCGTGGTGACGGCGTCGATGTCGATGACGGCGGCGCGTGCCGGGGCAGCCGAGAACAGCGCCGAGGCAGCGACGACGAGGGCAACCATCGACCCGAGGCGTGACCTCGACCGTCCGGAACGGGCGCGGCGGAATGCGGGGTCGATGCACGAGATGGGTTGATCGGTCATGGGTTCCTCCTGAGATCGGACGTCGCGGACCAGACCAGGTTCAGCGATCGGCAACCTGCCGTCTGTCGGCTGCGTGACACATCCCCACACCAGACCGACCGCGGGCGGCAACCCGCGGGCTCGAGCAGAGGCATCCGGTGGCCTCTGCCGCCGGCGGGCGCGGTCAGGTGCCCGACGGGTGGCCGGGGCAGCTGACGCGGTAGTCACGGTCCGGCAGAAAGCGCCGCCACTCGTCCTGCGTGAGGTTGCGCCCGGCGAGTTCGCACGCGCGCTGCTCGAGGGACGTCGCGTCGAGACGCCAGACGAGCATCGTTCCCTCGTACCCCACGCTGATCAACCGGCCGTCGGAGGCGAACATCAGCTCGGAGCCCTCGCTGTGCGCCCCGAGTGCGGGGCCCACGGCACGACCGGTGGTCCGTTCCCAGATCCGGATCGCGCCGTCCCGGCTGGAGGCGGCGATCCGCTGTCCATCCGGGGACACCGCGACCGCCTGCAACTGGGTGGCGCCGGCACTCAGGGGCTGACCCGACAGCGTCATGGTCGAGAAGTCCACCACGAACACCTGCCCCGCCTCGGTCGACACCGCGAGCAGAGTGCTGTCCGGCACCGGAGCGATCCCGCTGATCCCGCCCCCGGCGGCCAGCTCCACCTGCCGCCGAGGCCGGCCGGTGGCCGGATCGAGCTCGTACAGGATGCCGTCCTGCCCGCCGGCCAGCAGTGCCGTTCCATCGGGCGCCCACCAGAGCCCCACGATGACGTGATGCATCGAATCGACATCGGTCGGTGGCAGCACCACCCGGTAGCGGTCGGCATCCAGCAGGGCCACCGCCCCGCTGCGCATCCCGACCGCCACCCGAGAGCCGTCGGGGGAGAACAACAGGCGGGGGTTGAACCGGTGCTCCTCGATCCGTCCGTTCAGTGGCACCGTTCCCCGGACGCGCCCCGAGGGCAGATCGATGAGGTCGACGGCCGCCTCGGCCGCCATGTGGTCCTGGTCCAGGAAGTACCGGTGGACGGCGGCGAGCTTGCCCCCCGGGGCCACCGCGACCGCGTCCCGGAACCAGCCGTTCATCGACTCCATCGGCACGGTGGTCCGTTGCAGGTCGGCGCCGATCAGAGCCAGCCCCGTTTCTCCCGACACCAGCACCTGGTCCTGCGCCTGCCCGGTGGACCGGCGCAACGCCGACGACGCCACGAAGGCGCTGTCCCGCACGGCGTCGGCGATCGCCACCGGCCGATCGAGGTCGTACTCGGCGGCCTGGTTGTCGGTGACAGCCAGCAGGCGGCGCGAGCTCAGGAACTCCGGCCAGGACGCGCCCTCGAGACCGTTGATCGTGGTCACGATCGAGGAGTCGGCACGGTCGATCACCGTTACCGACCCGTCGTCCCCGGTGACCGCGAGCACCGCGCCGTCCGGGCTGAAGGCATGGTCGTTGGTGCGCCCACCGCGTAGCACCGCCGGCTGGCCCACCGGTTCGAACGTCTCGGCATCGACGAGCAGCACCCGGTTCGCGGACACGATCACGTACTGCTTACCGTCCGGGCTCGCCGAGACCGCGTCGATCGGCCCGAGGTCGAGATCACGTTCGGGACCGAGCGGCGTGCCGTCCAGGTCGTACCGGCGGATCAGCGACTGGCTGCTCCACGTGGCCACCACGACCTCGTCGTGACCGGGCCGCAGCGCACCCACCGTGGTGATCCCGGCGCCGATCCGGATGGCGGCCCGCTGCCGGCCGGTGGCGGCGTCGACCACCAGCGCCTGTCGGGTCGACCGGTCGTGCGCCAGCACTGTGGTGCCGTCGGGACTGATCGATCCCGCCGTCACCGGGCTGCGGCCGATGGTCGGCCCCCGCTGACGCCCGGTTCGCGTGTCCACCACGTGCGAGCCGTCCTCGTCGGCATAGAGCAGGCGAGCGCCGTCCGCACTCGCGGCCAGATAGCGCGGCGGGGCCGAGGCGGTCAGCAGCGGCGCGCTCTTGGTCCAGGTGAGGCTGTCGACCCGCCGGATCACCCCCTCGGTGTCGATCGTCCACACCGTCCGACCGTCGTCCGACACGGCCGTGTCGATCAGCCCGGCCAGCGTCGGCCGGTAGGCCGTCAGGTAGCGAGCGCCGTTCAACGCCGCGAGCAGACCCCCCTCGGTGTCCACCGACTGATCACGTCGATGGCCCTCGACCCCCAACACCAACGCCCGGTCCACCGTGGTCGACGCGTGGGCGAGCGCCTGCGCGGCCAGGCCGCGAGCGTCGGCCTGCTCGGCTCGCAGGGTGGCCTGCCGACGTTGGACCAGGGCGAAGCCGGACGCCGCGAGCGCACCGACCAGGAGCACCACCAGGCCCGCGGCCAACAGCTGGAACCGCCGCGTGGTGCGACGCGCACGCCCGAGCTCGTCGGTGCGCGCGCTGTCGGAGGCGGCGACCAGCGCGTGCTCGATCGCGTTGAGCCGGTCCGGCTGCGCAGCCACCAGGTCCAGGGCAACCGCCAGCCGCGACCCCCGCAGCAGGGCTGCAGAGTCGTGGCCCGAAGCCTCCCATTCCGTTGCGGCCGATGCGATCTGGTGATGCCGCAGCCGCGTCTCGCGATCTGCCTCCAACCAGCCGCGCAACCGTGGCCACTCCCGCAGCAGCGCCTCGTGCGCCACCTGGGCGGTCGTGGCCGAGACGGTCACCAGCCGGCGGGCCGTCAGGTGGTCCAGCGCCGAGCGCGCTTCGTCGTCCCCCGCGAGCTCGGTCAACGGCAACGGTCGGGCGACGTCATCCCCGCCCGCCCCGGGCGAGGCCATCCGGAGCAACACCCGACGGGCTGCCTCGCGCCGTGGCGGGTCCAGATCGCCGTACGCCGAGTCGGCCAGATGGGCGATCGCGCCGCGAACCCCGCCCGCCTCGGCATGCCCGGCCAGGGTGAGCGACCGGCCACGCCGGCGTTGCCAGGTCTCGAGCAGCGCGGTCGAGACCAGCGGCAGCACCCCCGGCTGGCCACTGCTGTCGTCCACGATCGCCTGGACCAGACCGGGTTCCAGGACCAGCCCGGCGGCCGCGGCGGGACGCTCGACGGCACTGCGCAGTTCACTCGACGTCATCGGCCCGACCAGCACCTGCGAGTCGGCGACCAAGCCGGCGAACGCCTCATGGTCGGCCGCGCGCCCATAGTGATCGGCGCGCAGGACGACGACCACGATCGTCCCCACCTCGTCGGCCGCCAGCGCCACCAGCCGATCGAGCACCCGCCGCCGATCGTCCTCGGTAGCGAGCGTCCACAGCTGCTCGGCCTGATCCACCACCAGCACCGCCCGGGCACCGTCGGGGATCGAGGCGAGAGCGGTGTCGACGGCATCCCGCGGATCCACGCCCGGCATGATGACCACCGGAACCCAGGACACGCTGCCCGGCAACGCATCCCGGGCCAAGGCCGGTACCAGGCCAGCGCGCACGACCGAGGACTTCCCCGAGCCCGACGGCCCGACCACGGCCACGAAGCGGTTCGAGGCCACCCGGGCGACGAGCTCGGCGACGAGCAGCTCACGGCCGCAGAAGTCCTCGGCGTCCTCGGGCTGGAAGGGCACCAGACCCTTGTAGGGACACGGGACGTCGGCGGGGGGAGTGCCATCCGGCTCCACCGACTGCGAGCCCGTCGGGGAGGGCTCGCGCAGTTGCTCGAGCTGACGCAATCCGAGGGTGATCTCCTCGCGCTGCAGCCGCAGGTCGGCGCGCAACCCGTCCGCGCGGTGGATCGCCTCCTCCACCCGGGTCGTGATCCCCCGTCGCCGCAACGCGGAGGCCATCTGCAGCACGAAGTAGGGGCTGCCCTCACTCTCCCGGGCGATCGCCCGTAGCTGCTGGTCCGCAGCCGGTTCGCCGGTGGCCCCCGCGACCAACTGGGCGATCTCCTGCTCGTCGAGCCCGTGCAGGTGCACGTCAACCAGGTCCCGCACTCCCTGCAGCGCGGCCAGCACCCGAGGGGTGCCCACCGCCGAGGGCTCGTACCCGGCCAGCACGAGCAGCCGGGCGTCGCGGACCGACTCGCACACCCGCCGGATGACCGCCAGGGTGTCGGCGTCGGCCTCCTCCAGACGATCCAGGACGACGACCATCGGCTCCTGGGCCGACCAGCGGACGATCACCTCGTCCAGGGCACCAGCGGCCAGGAACGTCCCGGCCGCTCCCTCCACCCGGGTCGGCGGTGTCAGCCGGGGAAGCCACGTGGTGAGCTCCGGAACGAGACGCGCCAGCTCGGATCCCTTGTCACCCAAGGCGAGACGCAGCTCGGCACGCGGCATTCCCGCCGCCCAGCCGCCGAACGCCTCGGCCCACGCGCCGAGCTGCTGACCGACGCCGTCGCCCTGGCCGAACCAGATCGCGGCACCGTCTGCCCCGGCCCGTCCCGCCGCCTCGGCGAGGAACCGGCTCACCCCGATCCCCGCCTCACCACTGACCAGGACCAACCGTCGCGCACCGCCTCGCACCGTCTGCCAGGCGTGGTCGACCGCGGCGAGCTCCTCCGATCGCCCGACGAAGGGAGCTGCCGTGGTCACGTCCAGGGCCGGCGGCAAACGCCGGCGGGCCTCGTCGGGTGCCCAGCGGATGATCGTCGTCGAGACAGCCTCCGGGACACCCTTCAGGTCCAGACGTCCCAGCGGCGCGAACTCGTACACACCGCGGGGTTCCACCAGAGCCCGCACCACATCGGAGGCGAGGATCTGGCCCTCCTCGGCGATCGCGCACAGCCGCGCGGCGATGACCACGGCGACACCGAAGTAGCCGCCCCCCTCGCTCTCCAGCGGCTCTCCGGTGTTGACCCCGATCCGGATCGCGAGCTGTGACTCGGCGCCGCGCCGACCGTTGAACGACCAGGCCAGTTGCTGCATCGTCACGGCGGCGTCGACCGCTTCGGCGGCACCCTCGAAGGCGCAGAACAACCCGTCGCCGGTGAAGTCCACCTCCTGCCCACCGGCCACCTCGGTGGCCTGCCGGAGCAGGTCGAACAGGGCACGGCGCAGTTCGTGCGCCGCTGCGTCGCCCAACCGGGTGAGCTGTTCGGTGGAGCGCACCTGGTCGACGAAGAGGAAGGTGCGGGTGGGCATCGGTTTCCCCCAACGGGTTTCGGCTGATCGATCAGGCGGTCGTGCGGAACACCGCGAGGATTCGCTCGAAGCGCCACCCGAACCAGGCCCCGGACAGGGCGGCCATCAGCACCCCCACGATCCCGAAGGTCTTGATACCGAGCCAGAGCACCTCGAGGACGAAGAAGAACCCCCGGGACCCGGCTATCGGTGTGGTCGGGTCGGCCGCGAGCGCACCGTGGCCGGTGTACGAGGCGAGGACCGTACTCGCCACGAAAGCCAAGACCGCCAGGCCCCAGGCCCCCTCACCCGTGATCGAACCCTCCGCCTGTCGTCGAAGGATGATGACGACCCCCGCGAAGGCCGCGGACAACGCGAGCGTGGCCATGAAGACCCCGGCAACGGTCGTCTGCGAGGCCACCTCCTTGCTGATGGCCCAGCTGGCCAAGGACGGCGGCACGAGCCCCACCAGGAAGCCCATGACCGGCTCGACCCACTTGTCCAGTTGCGCCTGGCGCTTGTCGTCCGCCTTGACGACCTGTTTGGCCTTGTGGATCGCCCCCAGGATCGACGCTGGATCGGACGGGCGTGGGGAATTCTGGGCGTTCATCGGGGACCTCCTGGCCGTGTCGAGGCGAGCATCGGGCGGTCCGCCCCGACATTCCCCTCGCACCGCTACGCCGGGAGCGGACCGTGGCCACAGCGTTCCCGGTGAGGTCCTGACCGGTCTGTCAGCCCGCTGACACATCGCCGGATTCCGTGGCCGTGCTCGCGTCCGTCATCGGCACCTCTCGCGCAGTCCGGCCACGTCGAGGATCTCGACTCGCCCCCGGGCCAGCCGGACGACGCCGTCCGCCTCGAACCCCTTGAGGACCTGGTTGGTGGTGGGGCGCGTGGTCCCGGCGAGCTGCGCGACGTCGTCCTGGGTCAGCGGAACGACCACGGGGAGCACTCCCTGCGAGAAGTGCCGCCCGGTCTCGAGCAGCCGGCGGGCCACGCGCTTGTCCACCGGCAGGTAGTGGGCCTCGGCGACCAGCCGGCTCAACCGATCGGTTCGCCGGGCGAGCAGCACCAGCAGGAAGTCGTTGACCTCGACATGCGCCGCCCGCAGACGCTCGAAATCGTCGCGCTGCAGGATGTGGGCGACAGCAGAGCCGAAGGACTGCACGGTCGCCGTGCGCTCCTGCTGTTCGACGAGCAGACCCACCTCGCCGAAGACGTCACCGGCACCCATCACCGACAGCATCACCGAGTCGCCGACGGGCGTGGTCAACCGGACGGCGAGCGAGCCGGTCTCGACCAGATAGAGCGAACCGGCGGGGTCACCTTGGCGGACCAGGATCTCGGCCGGGCCGTATGCCCGGCGACGGGACGCTGCGAGCACCCGATCACGGCCTGGCTCGGGCAGTACCTCGAGAAACGACGGTGGTCGCAGCACCGTGGTCGGACGGGCTCCGGCGGGCATGGGCCAGTGGATCACACCTGCGAGGCGCTTCGACGGCGAATCCTCACGCGCCTCGCCGCAGCCCACCCGTGAGTGGGCGGTTCATGTGGATTGTCCGTGCCGACGAGTGTCGGGTGGACCCTCGAGGTGCAGTACGCCGAGGTGCACCCGGCGATGCGCCGGTCGAGTGACGACCGCCCCTGTCGTTGCAGATCAGCATTGGCCCATCCGAGGGATGTGTCGACGGTTGACGCACCCCGAGGGGGCTTGGTGTCCGAGCACGAGACGGTCGCAGCGGGCTCCGGCGCGCGCCGGCCGCCGCTCGTCCTGCGGCCGGTGGTGGGTATCGCCGGGCGGCTGCGTACCAGCCTGCGCCTCGTCGTGCTCGTGCTGGTGCTGCTGGTCCCCGGTGTCGGGGCCACCGCGGCCTACTCGAGCGCCATGGGCGGACAGGTCGCCTTCACGACCAAGGAGCGCGCGGGAGTCGACGTCCTGCGCCCGGCCCTGATCGCCATGGCCGACGCAGCCTCCGGCGAGGGCACCGTCGACCTCACCGCCCTGCAGACCGCGGTCGCGGCCCACCCCGAACTGGTCCCGGAGGCCAAGCTGGCCGACGTCCGGACGGCGGCGGCCGCGGCGAACACCCCCGCCGGTCGGCAAGGGCTGGTCACCGCCCTGGTCGCGCTGGTGACCGAGGTGGGCAACACCTCGAACCTGATCCTCGACCCCGACCTGGACTCCTTCTACGTGATGGACGCCCTGGTCGTGCAGACCCCCAAGGTGCTGCAAGCCCTGGCGGACGCCGCCGCGCCCGCCGAGGACACCGGCAGCGACGCCCGGATCGCCGCCCAAGCGGTGCGGGCCGGGACCCTGTCGGCCGGGGGCGGTTCCCTGATCAGTGATGTCGAGACGGCCCTGGCGCACACCGTCGACGCCGAATTACCCGCACGCGCGACGGCGACCACGCACCTCGGCACGGCGGCCACCGACGCGGCGTCGCAGATCACGGCCGATCTCTCGCGCGGGGTGATCGCCCCGGCGGCGGTGGCCCAGGCCGCTCGGGCGGCGATCGGCCCGGCCTGTGATGCCCTGGCCGCCCTGCTCGACACCCGTGCTGCCTCGTTGTCGGCCAAGCGCACGCTCACCCTGTCGCTCACCGTGGCCGGGCTGGTCGTGGCCGCCTGGTTCGCCGGCGGCGTGTGGTGGCGCACGACGTCCGATGTCGGTGCGGCGTTGCGGGCCGTGACCGCGATCGCGGACGACGACCGCACCGACCATCCGCTGCCGACCGGACGGGACGAACTCGGCGACCTGGGCCGGTCTGTGTCGATCACCCGCGTCCGGCTGGCCGACCAGGCCGCCGAGCTCGCGGCGTCCCAGCAGGCGCGTGAGGAAGAACTGCGGTTGCGGCTGGAATCGCAGGCCGCTGCCGAACGCGAGGTGCGCGACCGCGCCCAGACGATCATCGACCAGACCGCGGACGGCGTCGGGCAGGAACTGCAGTCGGTGATCGAGCAGGTGGACGCCGTCCGAGGTGCCGCCCAGACCATCGACAGCCGGGTCGGCGCCACCGACGCGGTGACCCGTCATGTGGTGGAGCGGGCGGCCGAGGCACGCCTGATCGTGGGCTCCCTCGGGGAGTCACTGGGCGAGGTCACCCGCATGGCGGAGGTGATCGCCGGGGTGGCCGAGCAGACCCGGCTGCTCGCCCTGAACGCCACCATCGAGGCAGCCCGGGCCGGCACCGCGGGCCGCGGCTTCACCGTCGTGGCCAACGAGGTGAAGAGTCTGGCGGACACCACCGGCCGGTCGACGGTCGAGATCACGGCCACGGTCAGCCGACTGCGGGAACAGGCCGAGCAGATGGCGCGTTCGATCGGCCAGATCGGCGACGGCATCGGCAGCGTGGACGAGGCAACAGCCGTGCTGTCCAGCGTCGCCGCCGAGCAGCACGCCGTCGTGGACCGGCTGGACGCCAGCCTCTCCGAGGCGATCACGCGGGTCGAGTCGATGATGAGCCTGACCGAGAAGCTCGAGCGCCGGCAGCGACGCCGGGTGCCGATCACGGGTCCGTTGACGTTGACCCGCGGCGATCGAACCCAGGACGCCCGCTTGATGAACATCGGCGAGGGCGGCGTGCGCTGCGTGGTGGACAGCGCCTTCGGATTACGGCAGGACGATCAGGTGATGGTGCACCTGACGCTCGGCAGCGAGGTCCTCGAGACCTCCGCCCGGGTGGCCAACCTGGCTGGCGCCGGATCGGGCACGGTCGAGATCGGCCTGGCCTTCGGTCCGGTCCCCCCGGCCGTGACCCGCCAGATCGAGCAGATCCTCAACCGCTACGAGGCGCCCCGAACCTGAACCGCCCCGATCCTCCGTGATCAGGCGACCGTGCCCACTCAGAACCCATACCGCGGGACGGGCACACACGACGAAGGGCGGCCTCCCGGTGTGGGGAGACCGCCCTTCGTGATGCTGCCGGCGCTCTGATCAGATGATCAGAAGTCCATGCCGCCCATGCCGCCGTCGCCACCGGGGGCAGCCGGCGGGTTCTTCTCCGGCTTGTCGGCCACGACGGCCTCGGTGGTCAGGAACAGGGCCGCGATGGACGCCGCGTTCTGCAGCGCCGAGCGGGTGACCTTGGCCGGGTCGATGATGCCGGCCTTGATCAGGTCGACGTACTCACCGGTGGCGGCGTTGAGGCCCCAACCGGGCTCCAGACCGCGCACCTTCTCGGCCACGACGCCGCCCTCGAGACCACCGTTGATGGCGATCTGCTTGAGCGGGGCCTCGAGCGCCACCTTGACGATGTTGGCGCCCGTGGCCTCGTCACCGACGAGGTCGAGCTTCTCGAACGCCTTGACGGAGGCCTGGATCAGGGCGACGCCACCACCGGCGACGATGCCCTCTTCGACGGCAGCCTTCGCGTTGCGGACGGCGTCCTCGATGCGGTGCTTGCGCTCCTTGAGCTCCACCTCGGTGGCAGCCCCGGCCTTGATGACCGCAACACCGCCGGCCAACTTGGCCAGGCGCTCCTGCAGCTTCTCGCGGTCGTAGTCGGAGTCGGACTTCTCGATCTCGGCGCGGATCTGGTTCACCCGGCCGGCGATCTGGTCGGCGTCACCGGAACCCTCGACCACGGTGGTCTCGTCCTTGGTGATCACGACCTTGCGGGCGCGACCCAGCAGGTCGAGCCCAGCGCTCTCGAGCTTGAGGCCCACCTCCTCGGAGATGACCTGACCGCCGGTGAGGATGGCGATGTCCTGCAGCATGGCCTTGCGGCGGTCGCCGAAGCCGGGCGCCTTGACGGAGGCCGACTTGAACGTGCCACGGATCTTGTTGACCACCAGGGTCGCCAGGGCCTCGCCCTCGACGTCCTCGGCGATGATCGCCAGCGGCTTGCCGGACTGCATGACCTTCTCGAGCAGCGGCAGCAGGTCCTTCACGGAGGAGATCTTGCTGTTGACGATGAGGACGTAGGGGTCCTCCAGCACGGCCTCCATCCGCTCGGCGTCGGTGACGAAGTACGGGCTGATGTAGCCCTTGTCGAACCGCATGCCCTCGGTGAGCTCGAGCTCGAGGCCGAAGGTGTTCGACTCCTCGACGGTGATGACGCCTTCCTTGCCGACCTTGTCCATGGCCTCGGCGATCATCTCGCCGATCTGGGGGTCAGCGGCCGAGATCGAGGCGGTGGCAGCGATCTGCTCCTTGGTCTCGACCTCCTTGGCCTGCTCGAGCAGCTGGGCGCTGACGGCCTCGACGGCCTTCTCGATGCCCCGCTTGAGGGCCATCGGGTTGGCGCCGGCGGCGACGTTGCGCAAGCCCTCCTTGACCAGGGCCTGGGCGAGGACGGTGGCGGTGGTGGTGCCGTCGCCAGCGACGTCGTCCGTCTTCTTGGCGACCTCCTTGACCAGCTCGGCGCCGATCTTCTCGTAGGGGTCCTCGAGCTCGATCTCCTTGGCGATGCTCACACCATCGTTGGTGATGGTGGGGGCGCCCCACTTCTTCTCGAGCACGACGTTGCGGCCCTTGGGGCCGAGGGTGACCTTCACAGCGTCGGCGAGGATGTTCATGCCCCGCTCGAGACCGCGGCGGGCCTCTTCGTCGAACGCGATGATCTTTGCCATCGGGTGGTTGATCCCTCTCCGCTACCGGGGTGGGTGGGCTGGCCGGACGGTGCCCGCGACGGACGGAGCGGAGTTCAGCGGTCCTGTCCCGCCGTCATCCGACCCTCACCGAACTCGACCTCGGGGCGATGATGCCCCTGCAGTTCTGTCACTCTCACGAGGAGAGTGCTAGTCACATGATTAGCACTCGACCCCCGAGAGTGCAAACCCTGAGCACCGACCCAGCGGGTTGTCGGTGGGGCGAGGCAGGATCAGGCCATGGCCGCCGCTCATCCACCCCGCGTGGTGGTCGAGCGTGTCGCCGATCAGGCGCCGCACCCCGCGCCGTGGCTGTTACACCCGGTGGACGACGCGGGCCGCCCCCTGGGGTCACCGGTCGAGGCCGCGGACGGCAAGGGGCTGGCGATCGCGGTCGACCGTCTCGAGCGCGCCTGGTCACCGCGGTGGGTCTGGCCCGTCACCGCCACGATCTATCCCCCGGTGCTGGCGGCCGGCGTCCGGGTGGGCCGGTGCCACGACCTGGCCCACACCGAACTGCTGCTGCTCGCGCACGAGGGCCGGTGGAGCGAACTGGACGCTGCGTGGCAGGCCCTGGCCACAGCCCACGGCGCCGCGCCCGAGTCGCAGCCCACTCTGCTGGACGGCCTCGAGGAGCCATCACCCTCCGACGCCCTCGACCCCGGCACGTCGGCGCTCGACCGGCACCGCGACCAGCTCACCCGCGTCGCCGCGGCCCGTCAGCGTCACGGTGGCTTCGCGCTGCTGACCGCTGCCGAATCGGCGGGCGCGCTGACCGCGGTCGAGATGGGAGCGGCCGGCCTGCCCTGGGACGGCGCAGCGCACGACGCCATCCTCACCGAGCTGCTCGGCCCGCGGCCGGCGGCGGGGCGGCCCGCGCAGCTGGCGGCGTTGGCCGCCGAGTTGGCGACCGTCCTGGACGACGACCGGCTCAACCCCGACTCCCCCGCCGACCTGTTGCGATCGCTGCGCCGAGCGGGCCTGGCGGTGAGTTCGACCAGCCGGCACGAGCTCGCCCGACACGACCACCCCGTCGTCCCCCTGGTGCGTCGGTACAAGGAGCTGGCCCGGCTCTGGACCGCCAACGGCTGGGCCTGGCACGACGCCTGGGTGCGCGACGGCCGGTTCCACCCCGAGTACGTCCCGGCAGGCGTCGTCTCGGGGCGCTGGGCGACCCGCGGTGGCGGCGCGCTGCAGATCCCGAAGGGGGTACGTGCGGCGGTGCGGGCGCCGTCCGGCCGAGCCCTGATCGTCGCGGACGCCGGGCAACTGGAGCCCCGGGTCTTGGCGGCGCTGTCGGGGGATGCGGGCATGATCGCAGCCACCCGCGCCGGTGACCTGTACGCCGAACTGGCTGCTCAGGCGCTGGGTCGACCCGAGGCCCGGGCCGAGGCGAAGATCGCGCTGCTCTCGGCCATGTACGGCGGTGGTACCGGCTCACCCGCCCTGGCCGCACTACGCCGCCGGTTCGGCCGAGCCCTGACGGTGCTCGAGGACGCCGCCCGCCGCGGTGAGGACGGCGCCAGCGTGACCTCGGTTCTCGGCCGGGTCTGTCCGCCCGCGGCGTCCGGCTGGCTGGACGGTCTGAGCGAGACCGCCGCCGGCGCCCGCACCCGGGCTCGGGGCCGGTTCACCCGCAACTTCGTGGTGCAGGCCTCCGCCGCCGACTGGGCCGCGGTACTGATCGCCGGGCTCCGCCGCCGACTGGCCGAGCTCGACCCCGGACACGACCCCGACACCGACGATGCCTGGCCGGCGCAACTGGTCTTCTTCCAGCACGACGAGGTCATCGTGGAGTGCGTCGCCGCACAGGCCGATGCGGTCATGGAGGCGGTCCGCGAGGCCGGCCAGGAGGCGACCCGCCTGGTGCTCGGCCAGACCGGCGTGACCATCCCCCTGGACGCCGCCGTGGTCGAGACGTACGCCGACAAGGGCTGACCGCCCCCATCGCAGATCAGTGGGCCGGGGCAGGTCAGTGCTCGTGGGAGTACTCGTGTCAGTGCTCGTGCGGGTGATCGTGGGAATGGCCGCGCACGTGCCCCTGCGGGATCGGGGCGATCCGATCGTCGAGCAGCGGCTGCGCCGGGTCCCACCGGGTGCCCTCGGCAGCGTCCCGGCGACGACGGGCGATGGCCGAGAGCGCCTCGAGCACCACGCGGTTGGCGAGCGCCGCGGTGATGTCGGCGTGGTCGAACGGCGGCGCGACCTCGACGACGTCCAGGCCGACCACCGGCAACTCGAGACAGATCCGCCGGACGGCGTCCAGCAGCGCCCGGGCGGTCAGCCCACCTGGTTCCGGGGTCCCGGTGCCGGGAGCATGCGCCGGGTCGCACACGTCGATGTCGACCGACAGGAACACCCCGTCGCACTCGTCGGTGGCGATGTCGAAGGCCTCGGTCAGACACGTCTCGAGCCCTCGGTGACCGATCTCGGTCATCTCGTAGGAGCGCATCCGCTGGGCGGCCATCCAGTCGAGCGTCTCGGGGCCGGGCCAGTACCCGCGCAGCCCCACCTGCAGGAACCGATCGCCGCGCACCGCCCCCGACTCGATCAGGCGGCGCATCGGCGTGCCGTGCCCCCACAGCGAGCCGAAATCGACGTCCCCGGTGTCGGCGTGGGCATCGAAGTGGATCAACGAGATCCGACCCGCCCCCAGCACATCGGCCAGGCCCGAGGTGTCGGCGTAGGTGATCGAGTGATCGCCACCCAGCACCACCGGGATGGCACCGGAGGCCGCCACCTGGGCCACCGCCGTCCGGATCTGCCCCAGCGAGCGTTCGATGTCGCCGGCGAAGACCTCGACATCGCCGGCGTCGACCACGCGCAGGTCACGCAATCCGTCGGTACGCAACGCCAGCGAGGGCCGCGAGCCGTCGTGGGGCAGGTAGTCGGTGCCGCGGATCGCCTGCGGGCCGAACCGCGCCCCCGAGCGGTAGCTGACGCCGCCGTCGAACGGCGCACCGACGATCACCACCTCGGCGTCGGCGTAGCTGCTCGGGTCGTCGAGGTCGGCCGCCGGCACCCCCAGAAACGTGAAGTCGGGGCCGAACAGGTTTCCGATGCGGGTCATGCTCGCCCTCTCCTGAGTGACGGTTGCTCGAGTGACGATCCGGACGGCGGCCGGTCACACGTCTCGCTCGGCGGCGGGCTGGGCCAGCCACTGCGGCCGCAGCCCGATGAGCGCACGGTAGACCACGGCAGCCACCACCGCCGAGGTGAGGAAACTGATGTCGATGCCGCCGGCGGCCTCGGCCAACGGACCCACGTAGGAGTCGGTGGCGTTGGAGAGCACCCCGACCAGGCTGCCGCCGGCCCACGCGATCAGCGCGGCGGCGTTCCAGCCGCCCCGGTACCAGTAGATGCCACCGATGCGGCGCTGGTTGAACACCTGCAACGAGTCCCGGTCGAACCGGCCCCGGGTGCCGCGATGGGCCAGCAGGGTGATCACGGCCCAGGGGGTGGCGAGCGAGGTCAGCACCACCACGAAGGTGGTCACGGCGGTCTCGGCCTGCCAGACGAAGGTGCCGAGATAGACCAGCACGGTCGAGGTCAGGGTGACCACCGCCGTCGCCTGCACCCGGCTCAGCCGGGGCAGGATCGCGTCGAGGTCCAAGCCCATGCTGTACAGGTTCATGCCGCCCTGTCCGAGGCTGCCGATCAGCGCCGCCACCAGCAGCGGCACGACCAGCCAGGCCGGGGCGCCGCCGAGGACGCCGGCCACGAAACTGTTCTCGTCGAACAGGATCGAGGACGTGAACGCGCCCCACAGGGTCGGGATCAGCAGGCCGACGAACAGCCCGACGAACAGCGAGGCGAGCACCTGACGCGGCTGGTGACGACGCGGGGAGATGTAGCGCGTCCAGTCCCCGATCTGCGTCACGTACGACAACGGCCCGGCCACCCCGGCGGTCAGCGCCGCCAGCAGCCAGGTGGGCCAGAACGTGCCCAGCGCGTACTGATCCGGAACCCCCGGGTAGGTGGCGTCGAACTGGCCCCAGAGCCCGACGACGCTGAGCACCATGGCCGCGCCGACCACCGCGACGATGATCCGGTTGATGCGCAGCAGCCAGCCGTAACCGTAGATCGCCACCAGGCCGACCGCCGCGGCGAGCACGGCGTACCCGATCACGTACTGCACCGTGCCACCCTGCGATCCGGTGAGCCGGTCCAGCCCGACGACCAGGGCCTCACCCCCGGTCCAGATGGTCAGCGCCACGTACCCCAGGCAGAGCAGCAGCCCGATCACCGAGGCGACCAGGCGCCCTTGGACGCCGAAGTACGCGCCCGAGGCGACCGAGTTGTTGGTGCCGGAGCGCAACCCCAGCAGGGCCATCGGGGTCACCGCCAGCGCCCCCACGGCGGTGCCGGCCACCATGGCACCGACCGAGGCCCACCAGCTCAACCCGTACAGGATGCACAGCCAGCCGAACACTCCGACCGACAGCGCCATGTTGCCGCCCCACAGAATGGCGATCAGATCGCGCGGGGACGACGTGCGTGCCGCGTCCGGGATGGTGTCGACTCCGAACTGTTCGACACCGCTCGTGGACGGAGCAGCCGAGGACTCGTGGACCACCATGGCGCGCAGCGTAGGACAGGTTAGAAATTCTTTCTAGACCTCTCACTCACCGGGATGCCGCCCCGCCCGGCCGCACGGCTCTCGCTCGACCTAGACTCCCCGGCGTGACCCGACGCCGCCCCGAGCTCCCCGATGCCCGCGACCGGGTGCTGCGGGCGGCGCTACGGGCGGCCGCCGAGTCCGCCCCCGGGCCGGTTCGGGTGGCCGACATCGCCGCCCGTGCCGGCATGAGTGCGGGGCACGTCATGTACTACTTCCAGCGCCGCGACCGCATCCTGGCCGAGACCCTGCTCTACGCCGAGGCCGACCTGACCGCCACCCGCGACCGGCTGGTGGCCGGCGCTGGGGCGGCGCCCCGAGTGGTGCGGGGGCTGGTGCGGCTCTACCTGCCCAGTAGCGGTTCGGACCCCCGATGGCGGTTGTGGGCTCAGACCCTGGCCAGCCCACCGGACGACGCCGAGACCCTGGCCGCCCTCGCCGAGGTGGTCGACTCGTGGCAGGCCGCCTTCGCCACGGTCATTCGACGTGGGCACGCCGACGGCAGCCTGCGCTGCGAGGACCCCGACCAGGAGGCCTATCGCAGTTGCCGACTGATGGACGGCTATGCCCTCGAGGTGATGCTGGGCGTGCGGGGGCGCACCCGTACCTGGGCGGTGCGATCGGTGATGGCCGCCCTCGAACACACCCTGGCGATGCCGCCGGCGTGAGCCGACCCCCGGACGACGGTGCTCGCAGGTCAGTGCCCGCCGAGTGGTCCGCTGAGTGAGGCCGAGGCCCCGGACGGAGCAGAATCCTTGCGCCGCAAGCGGTTCACGACCGATCGCGCCCGGCTGGCCCGCTCGGTGGCGGGCAGCACGTGGTGACGGCGGTGGTAGCGCAATGCCACGGCCAGGGAATCGTCGATCGGTTCCAACGGCCCCGTCACCGCCGACAGGATCAGATCGGCGAGGGCCGGGTTGAGCGCCAGCGCCGGACCGTGCAGATAGGTGCCGAACACGGCCCCCTGGACGGCGCCCTCGGTGCGCACCCCCGCCGCGTCGGGCACGCCGTTGCCGACGCCGACCTCCACCTCCGCCAACGGAGCCGCCGCCGGACCGAGAGTCGTTGCGCCGCCGTGGTTCTCGAAGCCGATCAGGTCGGGCAGCGGCGCCCCCACCGGCAGCGGCAGTGCCCGGGCCAGGACGTTGCCCACCGCCCGGCGCTCCAGCCGCCCGGTGGTCACGTCCAGCAGCCCCAAGCCCTCGGTGGGAACCCCGCCCACACCCAGGAACGCCGTCCCCAGCAGTTGGTAGCCGGCGCAGATGCCCAGCACCGCGGCACCTCGCTGCGCGGCGGCGACCAGCGCGCCGTCCGCGCGCAACATCTGCGCTGCCGCAGTCTGTTTGGCGTCCTCGCCACCACCCAGCAGATACACGTCGCCCTCGCGCGGCAGCGCCTCGCCGGGCTCGACCGGCACCAGTTCACACGGCAAGCCACGCAACTGCAGTCGCCCCCGCAGCACGATCGCGTTGCCCGCGTCACCGTAGGTGCCCAGCAAGTTCGGGTAGACGTGCACGATCCGGACGACGGAGTCCCCCACCGGCGATGTCATACGTTCAGTCCCCCGTCGACGTAGCGGCGCATCTCGCGGAAGGCGGTGTAATTGGCCGCCACCACCATCGGCCCCGGCGGCAACAGCTCGGCCAGCCGCAGCAGGTCGGGCTCGACGATCGGGGTGGCACCGGCGTAGTGCAATCGAACGGCCAGGTCGTCGCGGCGATCGCCGGTGGCGCCGACCACCCGACCCGCCAGCCGCTCGAACGGCACGTCCCACAACCACGAGGTATCGGTGCCGTCCGCGATCCGGGCATTGATGCCGATGGCCATCACCGCATCGTCCGGGATCATGCTCAGCGCGGCGGCCCACCCCGCGGGGTTCTTGGCCAGCAGCAACGGCGCCTGTCGACCACCCAGCTCCAGCGTGGCGTACCGACCGTCGACCACCTCGACCTCACCGACCCGGGCGGCCGCGTTCTCGGCGGGCACACCCAACGCCACGGCGGCCGCGATCGCGAAGATGGCGTTGCCGCGGTTGACATCGCCCGGCAGCCGCAGCGTGAACGGCAACGACCGACCGTCCGGCAGGCGCACGCCGTCCGGGGTGAGCACGTAGTCGGGGGTCGGCATCGCGAAGCCGCACCCACAGCTCCACCGGGTGAGCTCGACCGCCGACGGCTGCGACCAGTGCAGCACCGCCCCACAGCGTGGACAGACGCTGGCGTCCTCGGTCCAGCGCAGCCCGGGATCAACCCAGATCGGGCGACCGGCGAAGGCGGCATCGGCCACGTGCGGGTCGGCGGCGTTGGCCACCACGATCACGCCGGGTTCGTCGGTGAAGGCGCGCGACCACACCTGCGCCGTGCGGCTCACCTCGTGGGTGCGGTCGAGCTGGTCACGCGTCAGGTTGAGCGTGATCACCACCTCGGGGTGGGTCTGTCGCATCACCGAGGGCACGTGCAGCTCGTCGGCCTCGAGCACGGCCAGGGGGGCATCGGAGTCATCCAGCGCCGAGACGATGCCGGGTGCCATGTTGGCGCCGGTGGAGTTGGTCGCCACCACGCCCCCCAGGGCCGCAGCCATCAACCGGGTGGTGGTCGACTTGCCGTTGGTACCGGTGATCACCACGCTGCGTCGGCCGGTTGCCAGCACCTGCAGCGCATCGGGGTCCAGCGCGAGCACCACCCGGCCCCGCACCACCACCCCCGAGCCGCGGCCCAGACGACGGGACAGGCCTCCGGCCAACCGTCCGGCGTTCAGCGCCAGCCGGGTGCGCCAGGTGCGGGCCTCGGCCGAGGACGGCGTGTGGTCGGCGGTCCTCTCGGGCGCTGTGGTCACTCGGTCAGGGTAATCGCCCCGGACCGACGAACGAGGCCGCCTCCCCGGAGGGAGACGACCTCGAACGATCGAGTCATGACGGCCCAGCGCCTCAGACGGGGTGAACCGCCTCGGCCTGTGGACCCTTCTGACCCTGGCCTACCTCGAACTCCACGCGCTGACCTTCGTCCAGGGACTTGTACCCCTCGCCCTGGATCGCCGACCAGTGGACGAAGACATCAGCCCCGCCCCCGTCGACGGTGATGAAGCCGTAGCCCTTCTCGGCGTTGAACCACTTGACGGTGCCCTGAGCCATACCCGCTCCTGTTGCTCCAACCTGTGCGACCCGTGCACGGCACCCGGGCCGGGTCTCACACTCCACGGACCGGCCCGGTCCAGGGCCGCCCGAGGCGAGTCCGACGTGCGGGCCTCTCTGCCAACAGAGGACGAGCTCATCGAACTGTTCGACCGGCGCCAACTGTAGCGAAGGAGCGTCGGTGAGGCACCCCTGCAAGGTCATCCACGCCGCGCCGAACCTCGACATCGTTCGATGGCAGTGGACCACGCCCACGGGTTGTCACCGAATCGGGGCCGTCGCCGCTCACCGCGCGAGCAACGGTCAGAGACCGCCGCTGGTCGCGCCAAGTACCTCGATGAGCCGTCGCGGCACGGTGCGTAGGCTGGAGGCATGACGCCGCTGCTCCGGGTCCGGCAGGTGGTCAACCTGGTGAATCTGTCGACCCCACTGGGCCTGATCGTGGGGCTCGCCGGAGGTGGCCGGCTGCGTCGCGGCCCGCGCGGTCTGGTGCTCGCCGAGAACTACCGTTCGGCCTTCCCCGGTGGCACGGCACGAGCGGTCACCATCGGCAATGTGGTGTTGTTGCGCATGAGCCGAGCCGAGGCCGAGGCCCTGCCCGGCCTCATCGACCACGAGTCACGCCACGCGACGCAGTACGCCTGCTGGGTCGGCCCGTTCGGCTTCCTGCCGGCCTACTTCCTCGCCTGCGCCTGGTCGTGGTGGCACACCGGCAACGTCGCCCTGCGCAACATCTTCGAGGTACGCGCCGGTCTGGCCGACGGCGGGTACGTCCACGACCCGCAGCGGTCGGGACCTCAGGGCGTGTAGTCGTTGCTGACCACGACGGCCAGCCCCTGAGCCGCCTTGACGGTGTTCAGCTTCACCGTGCCGGCCCCCAGCGCCTTCACCACGGCGCGCGCGGTCTCGAGCTGCACGGCATCGCCGTAGTACACGGTGGTGCGGCTGACGGGTGCGCCGTCCCACGGCAGGACGGTGCCGACCCTCCACCCGGCAGCCTCGAGCTGCGCGGCGGCCTTGCGACTGTGGCCGGGGATGTTGGGGCTGGTGCCGTTGTAGAAGTTCAGCGTGACCTTCTTGTCGACGGTCGCGGCCGGTTGACTCGCCGACGAGGCGCTCGGGGCCGGCGAGGACTGCTCCACCTGCGGGCTCGGACTGGTGATCACGGGGACACTGGCCGAGGCCTTGGGCACGGCGCCGGCCTGCGGCGAGCCACTGGTGCCGTCACGGCCGAAGAGCATCACCGCCACCCCGACCACGGCGAACACCACGACGGCCAGCGCCACCAGGGGCAGCAGCCCGGTGACCGGGTTCGGTCGAGCGCGATGCGCCCCCCGGCGCGAGACATCGACGACGTCGAACCGCTCGTCGGGATCGTTTCGGGTCATCGTCATGACCTCACCTCTCGGATTGCCCGCCCCCGGACCAGCGCGAATCGGAGCCGTCGACGACGGATCGTCAGCCCATGCCCAACCGGCGCGCCGACCGCGCCCGCTGACGCGTTTGGCGCATCCGGCGCAGCCGCTTGACCAGCATGGGGTCGTGAGCCAGGGCAGCCGGGCGGTCGATCAGGGAGTTGAGCACCTGGTAGTACCGCGTCGAGGACATCTCGAACAGGTCGCGCACCGCCTGCTCCTTGGCACCGGCGTACTTCCACCACTGCCGTTCGAACGCGAGGATCTCGCGATCGCGCGCTGACAACGAGTCGACCTGAGGCTCCACGAGACGTGCGGCTTCCATTCATGTCCTCCAGTGGCACGGCGGCGTCACTGTACGGGGGAAACGACACCGGTGTCATTCCGTCGAACCGGCGCCCCCGCCAACCCACCCACCCGGGTCGTCCCGGACGGCGAGGCCGCCTGTACTGCTGCACCTGCACGGGTGGAGTCTAGATGCGCCCACCGACAAGCGCGGGCCACCGCGGGGATCTCGTGGTGCGCCGGTGCTCGAGCCCTCCCGGGTACAGTCGGTCGCCGTGACTCCACGTCCCTTGTCGGAGCTGGTCGAGGCAGGGTGGGCGCGAGCTCTCGAGCCCGTTCACGACACCGTGTCGGCGCTCGGTGACTTCCTGCGGGGCGAGGTGGCGGCCGGACGCGGTTACCTGCCGGCGGGCGAGAACATCCTGCGAGCCTTCACCCAGCCGATGGACGACGTCCGGGTCCTGATCGTCGGCCAGGACCCCTACCCCACGCCCGGGCACCCTGTCGGGTTGTCGTTCTCGGTCTCCCCCGAGGTTCGGCCGATCCCGCGCAGCCTGCAGAACATCTTCCGTGAGTTGTCCGAGGACGTCGGCGCACCCCGTCCGACCAACGGTGACCTGACCCCGTGGGCGCGACGCGGCGTCCTGCTGCTCAACCGGGTGCTGACCGTCGCCCCCGGTTCGCCCGGTTCGCATCGCGGTCAGGGTTGGGAGAAGGTCACGGACGCCGCGATCTCGGCGCTGGTGGCCCGCGACGCACCCCTGGTGGCCATCCTGTGGGGACGCGATGCCCAGACACTGCGGCCCCTGCTCGGCGCCACCCCACGCATCGAGAGTGCTCACCCGAGCCCGATGTCCGCTGACCGGGGGTTCTTCGGGTCACGGCCGTTCAGCCGGGCCAACGCCCTGCTGACCGAGCGGGGCGCCGCGCCGATCGACTGGCACCTGCCCTGATCGGGGTCGCCGGAATCAGCCCTGCCTCAGTAGCGGCGTTCGGTCTTGCGCAACTCGTTCCACCGCGTGTGCCGATACTCCAGACAGGCCGCCTCGTACGTCCGCGGGTCGAGTTCGAAGGGCACGGGCGTCGCCGGTATCTCGCTCAGCAGGCGATAGAGCGCCTCGATCCGGGTTCCGCGTTGGGCACGATGGGCGCCCGCGGCGGTCGAGACCACGGATCGTCCGGCCCGCGCCACGATCCGCCGGCCGGCGTCGGTGACGGCGATCCCGTACTCGTCGGCCACCATCAGGTCAGCCCCGACCAACATCGCCATGGCGTGCTCGAGATCCTCGCGCGAGACGATGAGCTGGTTCACGGCGTCACAGGCCGCCACGAGGTCGAACAGACCGGCACGGTTCTCCAGAGAGCCGCTGACCCGAGCCGCGGCGAGCACCCAGGCGTCGGAGAGGACCCACTCCATGTGCTCGTAAGATTGCTCAGGGTCACGGCGTTGAGGTGTGATCATCACGGAGCCGACCTGCATTCATCGCCATGTCCCCGTGTCACCGATCAACGTCCCCAGAACGACGGTGTATGAGTCCCCACGCTAGGGCACACCAGGACACCCTGCACCGTCAACCCGCGGGATCCCCCACCCGGCTCAACGAGCCCTCGAGCTCGACGAGTGCGATGAGCCCAGCGGTCGGTGGCATGACCCTTCTCACCGCCTCTCACCGGCCTCGGGCCACCCGGCGTGAGCAGCCGACCCCGCCCTCCTGGCAGGCTGGACGCCGTGAGAACGATCGAGGACGGCGAACTCGCCACCATCCTGAGCCAGGTCGCCCAGCGCCGCGCCCCCAACCCGCCCCGCCTGGTGGTCTCGGGCAACGTGGCCACACCCTGGTCCGTGCTGCGCCAGGTGGACCAGGTTCTCGAGCAGTACAGCGTGTATCTGCTCAACGGACAGCGCGGCCTGCCACAGCGCCCTGGCGTCACGCTCGAGACCTCGTTCGTCGGGCCGGGCATGCGCGGGGCGCCCAACCTGCGATACGTCCCGACCCGGCTCTCACTCGTCCCCCGGCTCTTCAGCAGCTCGCTGGTGCCGGACGTGGTCGTCGTCCACACCTCGCCACCGCACAACGGGCGGGTCTCACTCGGCATCGAGGTCAACATCCTGCCGTCGGCGATCGACGCCGCCCGACTCAGCGGTGGAGTCGTGATAGCCCAGGTCAACTCGCACATGCCCTACACCTTCGGCAACGCCGAGATCGACGTCGACGAGATCGACTACGCGATCGAGGCGGATGAACCGCTCCCCGAACTGACGATGGGCGACCTGGACGAGACCAGCCAGGCGATCGGCGAGCTGATCACGGCGCGCGTGAGATCGGGTTCGACGCTGCAGTTGGGGATCGGCGGGGTGCCGGATGCCGTGGTGAGCCGGCTGACCCAGCACCGGGACATGCGGGTGTGGACCGAGATGTTCAGTGACGGGGTCCTCGCGCTGGAACGAGCGGGGTGCATGGACCCCACCACCCCGTTGACGGCGTCCTTCCTGATCGGCACGGCCGACCTCTACACCTGGGTGCACCGCAACCCGCGGGTGCAGATGCTGCGCACCGAGGTCACCAACGAGCCGGCCAACATCGCCCGACACCCGAACATGGTCTCGGTCAACACGGCCCTGCAGGTCGACCTGTTCGCGCAGGCCAACGCCTCCCGCATCAAGGGCCGGATCTACTCGGGTTTCGGCGGCCAGACCGACTTCATCGTGGGGGCGCTGCACTCCGACGGCGGGCAGGCCTTCATCGCCCTGCGCTCGTGGCACCCCAAGGCCGACGTCTCGACGATCGTGCCGCTGATCGAGGAGCCACTGACCTCGTTCCAGCCGAGCGCCGTGGTGACCGAGCACGGCGTGGCCGAGATCCGTGGCCAGGACGACCGCACCCAGGCGCGCAACCTGATCGAGAACGCCGCTCACCCGCGCATCCGCGAGGAACTCTGGGAAGAGGCCTACGAGCTCGGCCTCACCTGAGTCGTCTCGCCAGGGCCACCACCCCTCGGTGCCCACGGTCCGCGATCGAGCCCGCGGTCGAGCCCGTGGTCGGAGTCGAACCGACGACCTACCGCTTACAAGGCGGTTGCTCTGGCCACTGAGCTACACGGGCGAAGGGCTCCGATCGTACCCGGGTGACACCCCCCAGGAACGCGCACGGGGGTGACCCCGGACGTCGCCACACGCCCCCTGCGTCCCATCCGTCACGCAGTGACTCCAGGCGGTTGGGACGAGGTCTCGCCCGAACGCCGGTCGGCTTTCAACCGTTCTGACGAGGACCACCTCACGACCGCAGATCGTAGTTCTTCCTAAACTGCGAGTAATCAACGGGAGGGGTTCACGTGAGTGCGCGCGGAGCAGTGCCAGCGCCTGCCAAGGGCGCTGCCCGTGAGCTCGACCCCCCGCCCACCGGCGACGACGCCACCATCGCCCTCGATTCCGGTGGCGGCGTCGAACCTCTCGGGACCGGCGACCCCGTCGACACCCTCGACATCATCACCCTCGATGCGGCCCAGGCCCTTGCCGAGGTCTTGGACGCCGTCACGGTCGGTGTCGTCGTCCACGGCCCCAGCGGCGAGGTGGTGCTGGCCAACACCGTGGCGCGCGGCATGCTCGCCGGTCTGCCCGGTTCGATGCTCGCGCATGCGGTGGCGCCCGTGGCCGGCCCGGACGGCGCCCCCCGCAGCTTCACCCTCAGCACTCCCCGCCCCGATGGCAGCGCTCGGCGCCTCGTCGTCACGGCGACGCCCGTGACCACTCTCGACGGCAGCTGCGTGACCGCGGCGATCACGGCGGCGATCGTTCGGGAGAACCTCCCACCGGGCTCCCCCGACCCCGACGTGATCGAGATGACCGAGTCGGCAGATGTGACGACCGGCCCACGCCGCCCCGTCGTGACCACCCTGCGCGACCTGGCGACCGAACGACAGCACGTGACCCAGCCGGCGAACGGCACCGGTGCCCCCCGGGCGGTCCAGGACGAGAGTGCCACCCTGCGGCGGTCGCTGGCGATGGCCGAGCGTCGATTGCGCGCCACCATGGACGCCTCGCCGATCGGCACCGCGCTGCTCACCCCTCACGGCCGGTTGCTGCAGGTCAATCGGGCACTCGCCCGCATGCTGGGTCGCAGTGCGCAGGACCTGGTCGGCAGTGGCCTGGCCGACCTGACCCACCCCGACGACCACCCCCGTGAAGCGCCGTTGGTGCACCAGTTGCTCGCTCGCAAGATCGCCTCGTACGAGCTGGAGAAGCGGCTGGTGCGCCCCACCGGCGAGGTGGTCTGGGTGCGCGCCACCATGGCACCGGTCTGCGAGGACGACGGCAGCGTGCTGCACCTGGTCTTGCAGGCCCAGGACGTCTCGGAGACCCGCCAGGCCGTCGAGATGCTCACCCATCAGTCGACGCGGGACTCGCTGACCGGCCTGGCGAATCGGACGCGCTGCGTCGGGCGCATTCAGGAGAGCCTCGACCGGTCGGCCCGGCGTCGTGACCCGCAGCGCCGGGTGGCCGTGTTGTGCTGCGACCTGGACGACTTCCGCGTGGTCAACGACAGCGTCGGCCCGCCGTACGGCGACGCCATCCTGGTGGAGGTGGCCGGTCGGATCCGTCGGGTGATCAACCAGGACGACATCGCCGCACGGCTCGCCGGCGACGAGTTCGTGATCGTGCGAGACGGCGTCCGGGACGATCAGGACGCCGGACACCTGGCCCGCACGGTGCTGGACGCCGTCCGTCAGCCGATGACCGTCGACGGCCGGGTGATCGTCCCCACGATGAGCATCGGCATCGCGTTGTCGGCGGCGACGTCCGGCCTCGACACCGCCCGCCAGGACGCTCTGGGTCTGCTGCGCGACGCCGGCACCGCGCTGCACGAGGCCAAGCGCACCGATCGGGGCGGCTGCCAGGTGATGGACGAGGCGTTGCGACGGCGCACCGTCGAACGGCTCGATCTGGAGAGTCAGCTGCGCACCGGGCTGGACCAGGGCGAGCTGCGGTTGCACGTGCAGCCGATCGTGGATCTCACCTCGGGGGTGATCGTCGGCCGCGAGGCCCTGGTGCGCTGGCAGCACCCCGAGCTCGGCCTGCTGCCGCCGAGCCGGTTCCTGACGGTCGCCGAGGAGACCGGCATGATCGCCGACCTCGGCCGCTGGGTGATCGACGAGGCGGCCCGGATCGCTGCCGCCACACCGCAACTGGGCTATGTGGCGATCAACGTCTCGCCCTCGCAGGTGCGCGGCACCAGCCTCGCCGACGACGTCGAGGCGGCGCTCACGGCCGCCGGGCTGCCGCCGTCCCGGCTGGTGGTCGAACTGACCGAGTCGGTGATGCTCGGGGCGGCACCCGAGGAACGTTCCCAGCTGGAGCGGCTCGACGATCTCGGCGTGCGGCTCGTGGTCGACGACTTCGGCACCGGGTTCTCGGCGCTGTCGCACCTGCGCGATCTGCCCGTCTCGGGAATCAAGATCGACCGCAGCTTCACCCAGGGCCTGGGCGAGGACACTCAGTGCGATCGCATCGTCGAAGCCCTGACCGGTCTGGCCCAGGGACTCGGGGTCGACCTGGTCGCCGAGGGCGTCGAGACCGAGCGCCAGGCACAACACCTCGCCGACATCGGGTGCGTGCACGCCCAGGGGTACCTGTTCGGCCGCCCCGAGCCCGCGTCGGCCTGATCACCAGTGGCTCACGTCGGGCACATCGGGTAGATCGGGCACGTCGGGCAGGTCGGGGACACCGGGCAACAGGCCCAGCGCCCAGGTCACGCCACGACTCACCTGGGTGGACACGCCCTGGGCCAGGCGATCGCCGGCCGAGTCGACCGGTTGCCAGTCCGGGGCGGCACCGTCGGCGATCCGCAGCACCGAGGCCACCAGCACCAGACCGAGCGCGATCATCACCGCCCGATACAGCCGTCGCCGTCCGGCCAAGGACCGAGCGACGAACCGGGTGCCCCGGCGCATCGTGGCACCGCCCGGCCCCCACCAAGCGGCGAACCACCCGGCGAGAGTTGCCGCGATCAGGGACGGCGCAGCCTCCGGCCGGGGCGCATCCGGTGCCATCACGGCGCCGACGACGAAGGCAGCGCAGACCGCGAGCGCCACGGGAAGGACGGCGCCGAAGGCCGCCCGGGGCAGGGCAGCGATCGTGCGCCAGGGCAGCGCGAGCACCGCTCGCGAGCGCTCGCCGGCCCGCTGGCCGGATTCGTGCCGCCGGACCAACGCCTGGGTCACGGTGCGGTCGGCCACCCGGGCCACCACGGCCCAGACCAGGGACAGCACCACCACGAGACCGGGTGCCACGGCGGCGAGCGCCGCCAGGGTCACCAGGGCAGCCACGGCCACCCTTCCGGGTGCGGCCACCGACGCCGTCCCGGACGAGGAGGCAGGCATCGGCCGGGTGACCGGTCGCGGCGTCGCGGGTGGCCGCGCAGCCGGCGAACCCGGCGCCGGTGGCGGCGGCACGGGTAACGGCGCGGGAGCCGGTGACCGGGCGGGCGCCGGAGCCGGCAGGGCGAAGGTCGCTGCCGTGGGCCGCCGTGCGGGAGCAGGGGCCGCCACAGGCTCCGAGACCGCCGGGATCGGCAGCGTCACCACCGGCGGGGGTGCCGGGTGCGCCCGGGCCGAGCTCGGGTGCTGCGAGGTCGCCAGGGGGGTGGTGCGCACCTGGTCGGGGCTGAGCGCGGGCGACAGCGGACGACGGGGCGGCCGCCAGCTGTCGATGCCGGCCAGTCCCGCCAGCAGCATCTCTGCCGTACCCCGCCAGAGTGGATTGACGTTCAAGGCCATCACGAGGACGCGGGCCAACCGCTCGTCGATGCCGGCGAGATCGGCCTGGCCACGGCGCACCCGGTCGAGCACCACCGAGGCCGGCCCGGTACCGAACGGCGGCCGGCCGGTGGCCGCGAACGCCAGGGTGGCGCCCCAGCCCCACCAGTCGGTGGCCGGGGTGATCGGTTGTCCGTCGATCACCTCCGGCGCCAGGTAGCCGGGGGTGCCCATGACCAGCCCGACAGAGGTGATCCGGGACTCGTCCACGACATGCGCGATGCCGAAGTCGATCAGGATCGGGGCGTCGTCCAGCAGCAGCACGTTGGCCGGCTTGACGTCACGGTGCACCACCCCGGCGGCGTGGATCGCCCGCAGCGCGCCGATCAGCTGTCGGCCCACCTGTGCCGTGTAGGCCACCGGCGGTGGCCCGTGGGTGCCCACTTGCTGCTCGAGCGTGCGAGCCGGAACGAACGCGGTGACCAGGTACGGCACCGGGCCGAAGAGGTCGCTGTCGAGCACTTCGGCCACGTGCGGGTGCCGCACGCGCTGCAAGGTGGCCACCTCGCGCCCCAGCCGGCGGCGGGCCACCGCGTCGGCCGCCACCTGCGGTCGAAGCACCTTGACCGCCACAGCCCGCCCGCCCGGGTCGAGAGCGAGGTGCACCACCCCCATGCCGCCCTCACCGAGGGTTCCGATCAGCCGGTACGGGCCGACCGTCAGCGCCCCGGGACCCCGCGCATCCACCACGTTCACGCCGGCACAACGAACCAGTGCCGCTGACGACTCCCGGAGGGTTCGCGCATGTGTCCTACCCGTCGGACCCCGGGCAGCCGTCAGCTCTGGATGTAGGCCGTCAGGTGATCGCGCTCGGACTGCAACTCACCCATGCGGTGCTTGACCACGTCCCCGATGCTGACGATGCCGGTCATCCGGCCATCGGTCACCACCGGAACGTGACGCACGCGACGTTCGGTCATGAGCACCATGAGGTCGCGGACATAGGTGTCCGGGGCACACGTGTGCACCTCGGAGGTCATGATCGATCGCACCGGCTGGGCGAGCAGGCTCGCGCCGCGGGCCTGCAGGTGGCGCACCACGTCGCGCTCGCTGACGATGCCCGCGACGGTGCTGCCGTCCTCGGAGACCACGAGGGCGCCCACTCGGTGTTCGGCGAGGGCGTCGAGCAGCGCCTGGACCGTCTGGTCGGGGCCGATGGTGGCGACGTCGCCACCCTTGCCCCGGAGAACGTCGGTGATCCGCATCCTTCACACCTCCACGAACGGCGCATGCGCCTGGTGATCGTTCCCGGCCTCGTCACTCGAGCCCGGGACGTCGACGGTATTCGACGGTATCGGCCCCTGAGAACCGACGAAACCCCCCACTCACCCGAGTTTGGCCTGCTGCGGCGGGGGACGCCAGTCCGATCGGGGCCACTCGTCGTACAGTCGAACTGCCCACCCAGCACCATTGCTGCCCTGCGAAGGCGAGGAGTCGACCCTGCCCGAGTACCTGCGCGACCGACCGATCGGGCTGGTCTTCGGTTTTCTGTTCGCGGTGTCCATGGCCCGAGGTCAGGCGACCTATGCCCTGGCGGCCTGGATGTCGGGGCAGGCGGGACGGCGTCCGGCCCTGGCGAAATGGGCCAGCGGCCCGGGGGTGGCCCGGGGTGTGGCCGCGACACGGCGCTGGGGAGTGGCCGCCATCCCGTTGGCGTATCTGACCATCGGTCTGCAGACCCTGATCTTCGCCGCCGCCGGCGTGGTGCGCCTGCGCTGGCGGGTGTTCACGCTGGCGCAGATCCCCGGCGCCCTGGCCTGGGCGGCGATCTACTCCACGATCGGCTGGGCGGCCTGGGAGGCCGCCCTCGCGGCACTCGCCGGTGAGGCCTGGGCGACCGTGCTGCTGCCCGCCGCCGGCGCGGCCTTGCTGGTGGTCGTGGTCACCCGCGCGGTGCGTCGCAGCCTCGCGGCGAAGGCCACACCCGATGTGCCACCCACTCCCGCAGGCTCCGCGTCCCCGCCCCCCACGGAACCGGCCGAGCCGTCGGCGTCCGCCTGAGCTCGTCACCGGGAGGCATCACCGTGGAGCACTGGCTGGACGAGCCTCATCACGATCCATCGCTCGGTGGTGCCGACGCATCGACGCCGAGGCTCGGCGACGCGGTGCCGGTGCGGGTCTGGGTGCCGCACGCGCACCGAGCCCGCCAGGTGGTGCTGCGGGTGCTGTGCGACGCCGAGCCGCTGGTGACCCCGGCCCGTATCGATCGCGAGGACGACACCGGTACCTGGTGGAGTGCCGAGGTGGCCGTGCGCAACCCCGTGGCCTCCTACCGGTTCCTGCTGGACGGCGCCGACGGGTCCTACGCCTGGCTCAACGGCTCCGGCAGGCACGGCCACGACGTCACCGACGCCGAGGACTTCCGGCTGGTGGCCGAGACCCCGGGTCCGTCGTGGGCCGCGGATTCCGTGGTGTACCAGGTGTTCCCGGACCGATTCGCCCGGTCGTCGGCATCCCTCGCCGACGGGCCGGACGCCGCGGCGCGCCGTCCGGGCCTGCCCGAGTGGGCGGTGCCGGTCGGCTGGGACGAACCGGTGGCCCACCACGGCCCGCTCACCGGCCGTCAGTTCTACGGGGGTGACCTGTGGGGACTGGCCGAGCACCTCGACCACATCAGCAGCCTCGGCGCGGACGTGCTCAGCCTGACCCCGTTCTTCCAGGCCGGCTCCACTCATCGCTACGACGCGACGACCTTCGACCGGGTCGATCCCCTGTTGGGCGGCGAGGCGGCCCTGAGAGCCCTGATCGCCGCCGCACACGCCCGCGGACTGCGGGTACTGGGCGATCTGACCACCAACCACACCGGCTCGGGCCACGAGTGGTTCACCGCGGCCCAGGCCGACGCCGGCTCGGTCGAGGCGGGGTTCTACCGGTTCACCGAGCACCCACACGGCTATGCCTCGTGGCTGACCGTGCCCAGCCTGCCCAAGCTCGACCACGCCTCGCCCGAACTGCGCCGTCGGTTGATCACGGATCCGGACTCGGTGGTGGCGCGCTGGTTGCGCCCGCCCGTCGACCTGGATGGCTGGCGGATCGACGTGGCCAACATGACCGGACGGCTCGGAGTCGACGACCGGGCTCACGAGGTGGCCCGGGCGGTCCGGGCGGCGATGGCCGCGGTGGACGCCGACGACGGCCGGCAGCGTTGGCTACTGGCCGAACACGGGCACGACGCGGGCGGCGACCTGGCCGCCCGCGGCTGGCACGGCACGATGAACTACTCCACCTTCACCCGCCCGCTGTGGTCGTGGCTGACCGTGCCGGGCCACGGCATCGGCTGGCTGGGCATGCCGTTGGAGGTGCCGTCGCTGTCGGGGCGGGCGATGGTGGCCACGATGCGTGCCTTCGTGTCGGGGATGCCGTGGGCGGCACTGACCCGTTCGGTGAACTCGCTCGACAGTCACGACACGGCGCGGTTCCGCACCGTGGTCGGCGGCGAGCGAACCGGGGCACCGACCGGCTCGGCCGCCGGTCGAGAGCGTCACCTGGTGGGCCTGGCGCTGCAGGCGACGCTGCCCGGCGTCCCGATGGTCTTTGCGGGCGATGAGTTCGGCCTGACGGGGCTGACCGGCGAACACAGCCGCACCCCCATGCCGTGGGACCGTCCCGATCGAACGGACGCCCCGACGCTGGACGCCTACCGATTCTGGCTGCGGCTGCGGCGCGAGAACGTGGCGCTGCGTCGTGGTGGGTTGCGCTGGGTCCGAGCCGACGACGACAGCGTCACCTTCCTGCGCGAGCACCCCGATCAGCGGGTGCTGGTGCATGTCGACCGTGGTCAGGGCAGCGCGAGCGGGCGCCGGAGCCCGCGCCCGGTGCACCTCCCCCGCGCCGGGCTGGGACTGGTCTCGGGTGATCGGCTGCAAACCCTTGCAGGAGCCGACGCGGCCTGTGAGGATGAGCACACGGTGACGCTGCCGAGCGCTTCTGGCGGCGGAGTCGCCGCGCACGTGTACCAGCTGTCACCGCAGTGATCCTCAGGGTTCCTCGTGAACCTCGCGAGGAACACTGCACCCACCCCTCTCACTCGGATCGTCCGGCACGTACCTGCCGGTGAAGGGATTCATCTGTCATGGCATCCGTCACGTTCGACAACGCCACCCGGGTCTACCCCGGCGCCACCAAGCCCTCGGTCGACGCGCTCGACCTCGAGATCGCCAACGAGGAGTTCCTCGTCGTCGTCGGCCCCTCCGGCTGTGGCAAGTCCACCGCTCTGCGCATGCTCGCCGGCCTGGAGGACGTCAACTCGGGCCGGATCCTGATCGGTGACCGTGATGTCACCCAGGTGCCGCCGAAGGACCGCGACATCGCGATGGTGTTCCAGAGCTACGCGCTCTACCCGCACATGACCGTCGCCGACAACATGGGCTTCGCCCTGAAGATCGCCGGCGTCCCGAAGGACCAGATCCGCACCCGGGTCGAAGAGGCCGCCCGCATCCTCGACCTGACCCCCTACCTCGAGCGCAAGCCGAAGGCCCTCTCCGGTGGCCAGCGGCAGCGCGTGGCGATGGGCCGGGCGATCGTCCGCAAGCCGCAGGTGTTCCTCATGGACGAGCCGTTGTCGAACCTCGACGCCAAGCTGCGCGTGCAGACCCGCACCCAGATCGCCTCGCTGCAGCGCCAGCTGGGCGTCACCACGGTCTACGTCACCCACGACCAGACCGAGGCCATGACCATGGGCGACCGCATCTGCGTGCTCAAGGACGGTCTCCTGCAGCAGGTCGGCACCCCCCGCGAGCTGTACGACCGCCCGGGCAACGTCTTCGTCGCCGGCTTCATCGGCTCGCCCGCGATGAACCTGCTCGAGCTGGGCACCACGGACGGCGGGGTCAAGCTGGGCGACACCGTCTTCCCGGTGGAGCGCGCGGTGCTGTCGAAGGCCACCGGCAACAAGGTCACCATGGGCATGCGCCCGGAGGACCTGACCATCGCCGAGCACGGCCTGGCGGTGCAGGTCGACGTCGTCGAGGAGCTCGGCGCCGACGCCTACATCTACGGTCACGCCATCGGCGCCGATGACCTGCAGGTCATCGCCCGCACCGACGGACGTCGTCCCCCCATGAAGGGTGAGACGGTGCACTTCGCCCCGACACCCGACCACGTGCACCTGTTCGACGTTCAGACCGGCGAGCGGTTGCGCGCCTGACCTGGTGCCGGTGTGCCGGACTGTTCGTGGCGAAGGCCCCGTGGGATCCGATCCCACGGGGCCTTTCCCGATCGTCGACCCGCGACCTCACTCGCCTGTGGCGACGCCCTGTGGTGGGGCATCCATCTCGATGACCCGGTCGCGTCCCTCGCTCTTGGCCCGGTACAGGCCGACATCGGCCCGGGCGTAGACCGCCTCGATGTCCTCGCCGTGCCGTAGCCGGGTCAAGCCCAGGGACACGGTGACGTGCACCTGATGCGGACCCACCCGTATCGGCTCCGAGCCGACGGCTCGCCGCATGCGCTCGGCCACCACCCGGCCGGTGTCGACCTCACCCACGATTGCCAGGAACTCCTCGCCGCCCACCCGGGCGAGGTGATCCTCGGCGCGGATGGCACGCTGCAACCGACCCGCCACGGCATGCAGCACGACGTCCCCCACGGGGTGGCCGTAGGTGTCGTTGATCTGCTTGAAGTGATCGATGTCGATCAGCAGGACGACGCCGGCAGCTTCCTCGGCGCCGTCCGGGGCCCGCCCGGAGTCGGCCCGGTCGGCGAGCCGACGCATGCCCTCGCGACGGTTGAACAAGCCGGTGAGGCCGTCCCGCGTAGCCAGGACGTGATTGCGTTCCGCGAGCGCCGCGGCGCGCAGTCGATCCTCCAGGCCGCCGACCAACTGCCGTGAGGCCTCGCCCAGGACGGCGACCAGGGCGATGGCCAGCAGCAGCAGGCCGAACGCCAGCTGCCGCCCCTCGGTACCGCCGTCGCGCATCAGGATCACCAGCGGCGGCAGCCACAGACTGACCGTGAACAACACCACGGCCGAGCGATAGTGCAGCCGGCCGATGACGCCGATCGAGAACGCAAAGGCCGTCACGATCGACACGTCGACGAAGACCTGCGGCGAGACGGTGATCCACCGGGCGCTGCTGCCCCACAACGTCCCGATCACCACCTGGAACAGCACCTGGCGTCGCAACCAGCTGTGCACACTGGGCAACGAACGGGGCGTGGCCAGGTAGGCCCAGGCGTGACCACCGGAGATCACCGCGGCCAGCGCGACGCAGATCAACCAGAGGGCCAGCTGGCGCGACGGCACCTCCGGCGACACCAGCCAGGCCAGGTACGCCGGCGTCAGCACGGCCGACAGCGCCCCGATGCGTTGACCCGTCATGAACAGCCGGGTTCGTTCGAGGGTCAGCTGCTCGTGCAGCAGTGACTCGTCGATGTCGGTGGCCGAGGTCGGCCCTGCCGCGACGTCCCTGGCCCTGGGGTACGACTGCGCCACACTTCGAGGGTCGACGCGCGAGGTCCGGGGCTTGAGACGCGGCGCCACCGACCACCCCGACCACCCCGGGCGTGCGGGGCAGCAGCGGCGGGTTCAGCGATCGATGGCCTCGAGGTGAACCTGCTCGTAGTGGGCGGTGAGCACCGCGCTCGCCTCCCCGGTCCGGTGGGCCATGGTTCGGCCGCACTCGGCACATCGCACGACAGGCAATTGTGTGACGGTCACCGGGAAGGAGCGACGGCGCGTGGAGGGACGCGAGGTCGACATGACACACAGTGTCCAGCGCCGCCGGAGCCGAGGCCAATCGACGGCCCAGCGTCACCCGTTCGGTCGGTTCTCCTGGCAGAACATCACCGCCGGTGACACCGGGTCGATCCCGGGGTCCGGGGTCAGGAGCGACGCCGTCGGGCCAGGGCCGTCCAGCTCACCGCGACACTGATCATGATCACATACTGGGTCAGCCGTAGGACGATCAGGCTGAGCGTCGGGTCCGGCACCACGCCGCCGATGACCAACATCACCACGACGGCCGCCATCAACCAGAACCGCAGCGCGGTCGCCCCACGGTGCACCACGCGCCAGATCACCCCACGCGCCCCGGCGCCGAGACGCTGCAGCGTGAGCCGGGTCCACCACACCCCCACCGCCAGGGACAGCACCAGAACGCCGAGCCGGGCCCACGGGTCCCACCCCCGCGGGGAGGACAACGTGACGATCAACATCACCAGCCACAATCCGACCAGTCCGTAGTGAGTGCGGCGCATCCACTGGTGCACCACCGCGGTGAGATTGCGCGTCAAGAGGTCGTGGTGCGGGTCGAGGGCTGCGCTGGCGAGCAGGTCCTCGGCCGCGTCGGCGAGCCGCCCCTGCCGGCTGCGCATCACGCCCAGGTTGTGGCGGGCGTTCGCGTCACCGGGATTCAGCCGCAACGCTTCGGCGAAGGCCCGCTCGGCCACCTGGTGATCACCCTGTTCCATGGCGATCGTGCCCATGCAGGTGTGGTTGTCGGCGTCCAACGGATCGAGGGCCACGGCGTGACGAGCCGCCGCCCAGGCCACGGCCTGCGACCCCGGCACCTCGCTCGCCGTCCAGGCCACCATCCGATGACAGACGTCCAGCTCGGGCGCCTGCTGAACGGCACGCTGTGCGGCGTGCAGGGCCGAGTGGTACTGCTTCAGCGCGAACAGGGCCTCCGAGGCCAGCAAGTGCCCGAAGAACCCGTCGGGGTGCACCGCGACCAGTGCATTGGCCACCTGCAGCATCGCCTCGTGGTCCTGGCGTTGGGCCTGGATCCGTCCGAGCAGGGTCAGCAGCTGCACGTCGTGAGGGGCCTGCGCGAGCCGCGGCCCCAGAACCCGCAGCGCCTCGTCCGGCCGGTGGGCGTCCAGCAACAGCTCGATCCGGTTCAGGCCGAGCGCATCACCACCACCGGCCGGCACCGAAGCCCCCGGCGAGCCTGCCCCCGAATCGGCGGTCACCGGTACGTGGTCCTCGTCGATGCCAGCACGTCGGTCAGGATACGACCCCGTGGTCAGCCCACCTCCTGCCGCTGTCGATTCCCCTCGATCGGGTCGCGGAGCGGGAATTCCGGGCGGGTCGGCCGGTATCCATCGGTGAGCAGCGGCGAGGTGATGATCATGTCGGCAGTCGCGGTGTTGCACGCGACCGGGATGTTCCAGACCGCAGCGATGCGCAACAGCGCCTTGACGTCCGGATCGTGAGGCTGCGGCTCCAGCGGGTCCCAGAAGAACACCAGGACGTCGATGCCACCTTCGGCGACTCCCGGCGTCCACCGTCGAAGTTTCGCCTGCTCAGGGGTAGGCGTTCACCAGCGCAGCACCGGCGGTTGCCGCAGGCACCGTAGAACGTCGGGTATGAACACCCCCAGGCCCGACGGCCGTGAGGCGACACCGACGATCGCCACCGAGATCGAGCTGAAGTTCGAGCTACCGGAGCTCTACACCCTCCCCGACCTCTCGGGGATCTCCCCGGCGGTCATGATGAGTGACCCTCGGGAACAGCAGCTCGACGCACTGTACTTCGACACCGATCACCTGGCCCTGGCTCGGCGCGGGATCACCCTGCGTCGGCGCAGCGGAGGCTCGGACGCCGGCTGGCACCTGAAACTCCCCCGCGCTGCGGGAGAACGGATCGAGGTCCGGCTGCCGGCCCTACCGGAGCCCGCCGACGGCAGCCGGCAGGTGCCAGCCGTCCTCGCCGAACGCCTCGGCGCCTATGTCACAGGCATCGAACTGCGGCCCGTGGCACGGCTGAGAACGCACCGGATCGTGTATCCCGTCCTGGACGCCGACCAGCAGACGCTGGCCGAGATCGCCGTGGACGAGGTGCGATCGACGATCCTCGTGCAGCCCCCGGTCCTGCCGGACTCGGTCTGGCGCGAACTCGAGGTCGAGCTGGTGGCCGGGGACCGCCGCCTGCTCCACCAGCTCCGTGACGTCGTGGTTGCCTCCGGCGCGATGGCGGCTCGGGCCACCTCCAAGCTCGAGCGTGCCCTCGGCGAGCTGCTGCGAGATACGGCCGAAACCTCCCCGGCGTCCGCACGAGGTCACGAGTTCGCGGTCGCGGCTCACCTCCACGGCGCAGCGGCGCACTGGCACAGGCGCCTGGACGCCGTGACGGCGATGAGGGACACCGTCACCTCCCGACGTCAGGTCTCGGATCAACACCCCCGAGCGTGGTAGCTCACAATCGCCTGGTCTTCTTCATGTAGGCCCGCAGATCGGCATAGCTGCCGTCGGCGTCGGCGAAGGTGACCACGTTGCGGGCCAGGTCGAACCACGGGCCGGTCGAGGGCCGGATCTGGTCGCCGGCCCGCTCCAGGTCACGCATCTGGATCATGCGAACCTGCCCTGACCGGATGGCGTCCATCATCGCGAACTCGGCCGCCGACTCCACCAGGTGCACCAGATCGGCGCCGGAGTAGCCCTCGCTGCGGGCCACGATCCGCTTCAGCTCGATCCCCTCGACCGGACGGCGCGCCAGCTCCGAACGCAAGATCGCCTCCCGCGCAAGGGAATCGGGCGGCAGCACCAGCAGCGTCCGGTCGAACCGCCCCGGACGACGCAGCGCCGGATCGACGTCCCACGGCTGGTTCGTGGCCGCCAGGACGAACACGCCCTCGTTGGCCGAGTCGACGCCGTCCAGCTCGCTGAGCAACTGGTTCACGGTGCCCCGCATCGCGGAGTTGCGGGTCTGACTCCGCTTCTGGCCCAACGCATCGATCTCGTCGAGGAACAGCACCACGGGCGCCTTGGACCGCGCCAGCTGGAACAGCTCGTGCACATTGCGCTCGCTGGTGCCGATCCACATGTCGAGGATGTCGGACAGGCCGACCGAGATGAAGGCCGCCCCCATCTCGCCCGCGAGCGCCCGGGCGATGAAGGTCTTGCCGCAACCGGGCGGGCCATAGAGCAACAAGCCGCCGCGCAGGCTCTTGGTGAACATCCGGCGGATCTCGGGGTTGCGCAGTGGGGCGAGGAACGACAGTTCCAGCCGTTCCTTGACGTCCTGCATGCCGCCGACATCGGCGAGAGTGACCGTGGAGCGTTCGACGTCCCAGGCGTTCTGGTCCGGCGGGGGCGCGCCCGTCTCGTCGACGAACATCGGCGGGGCCAGGTCTCCGACCTGCGATTCGGCCTGAGCCCAGTCGAAGCTCACCGGGCCGCCGGTCGGCTCGGAGCCGGGCGGCTCGGCCGGGGGCGCCGGGTCCGATGCCGATGAGGCCGCGGGCAGCGGTGGCGGCTGGGGCGCGGCGTCCGGACCGCCCCCGAGCGCTCGCGCCATGACCGATCGGGCGCCGGCATGGGTCGGGTCCGCGGCCAGCACGGCGGCGCAGTGCCCGACGGCGTCCTGCCCTCGACCGGCCAGCACCAGCTGCTCGGCCAGGTGCAGCCGCAGCACCAGGTCCTGGGGAGATGCCGCCACGGCCCGCTCCAGGGACGCGATCACTGCCTCGTTCACACGGGACAACCTAGACAGGTCGGATGCGCAGGTCCACCGACCCACGTGCCACGCTGTGAAATCGTTTGCAAAGCGGGCACAATGGAGCGTGATGACCACGCCTCCCGGTGCGGCGCCCGCGAGCCTGCACATCACGGCCGTGTCCGACCCGGCCCTGCTCGACCTGCCGTGGCACCTGGCCCTCGAGGACTGGCCCGACGACCTGCTCGCCGCGCTTCCCCGCGGCATCTCCCGCCACGTCGTCCGATTCGTGCGGTTGTCCGGTTCGGTGATCGCCATCAAGGAGATCAACACCCAGCTGGCCTCCCGGGAGTACAGCCTGCTGCGCATGCTGCGTCGGCTCGGGCTGCCGGCTGTCGAGCCGGTCGGGGTGGTGAGCGGGCGGCGTGATGCCTCGGGTGAACCGCTGGAGTCGGCGCTGATCACTCGGCACCTGCAGTTCTCGCTGCCCTACCGCGCCCTGTTCTCCCAGGCGTTGCGCGAGGACACGGCGACCCGGTTGGTGGATGCGCTCGCGGTCCTGCTGGTTCGACTGCACCTGGCCGGCTTCTACTGGGGCGACGTGTCGTTGTCGAACACCCTGTTCCGGCGTGACGCCGGTGCCTTCGCGGCATATCTGGTGGACGCCGAGACCGGCGATCTGCACGACGAGCTGTCCCGCGGCCAACGCGAGTACGACGTCGAACTGGCAGGCATGAACATCGCCGGTGAGTTGATGGATCTGCAGGCCGGCAGACTGCTCGACGAGGCCTTCGACGCGGTCGGCATCATCGAGGTGATCACCTCGCGGTACACCTCGCTGTGGGCCGAGCTGACCCGACCGGAGTCGTTCGAGGCCGGCGAGCGGTGGCGGGTCGACGCCCGGATCCGGCGGTTGAACGAGTTGGGCTTCGACGTCGGCGAGCTCACCCTGAGCACCGACATCACGGGCACCTCGGTGCTGATCGAGCCGAAGGTGGTGGACGCCGGTCACCACTCCCGTCGGCTGCTCCGCCTGACCGGCCTGGACGTCGGCGAGAACCAGGCCCGTCGCCTGCTGAACGACATGGACACCTACATCGCCTCGACAGGCCAGCAGGGCGGCGATGAGGAGATCCTGGCCCATGAGTGGCTGACCCGATGCTTCGAATTGGTGGTGCGGGCGGTGCCCCGGACGCTGGCCAGCAAGCTCGAGCCCGCCGAGCTCTACCACGAGGTACTCGAACACCGGTGGTATCTGTCCGAACGCCGTGGCCATGACGTCGGTCTGCAGGAGGCCGTGAACAGCTACATCGGGGGCGTCCTGCCACTCAAACCCGACGAGAGCGCCGTGGTCGGGGTGGACACCGGCGAGATGCCGGTGGTGGCCGACGACTGATCCGACGACTGATCCGAGGACGCCCACGCGTCGCCCCGGATCGAGGCTCAGTGGTGCAGAGTGCCCTTCCAGTGGAAGGGGTCGGCGTCATCCTCGTCCTCGACGACGATGTCGTCGACCTCGATGCGGTCGGTGGCCGGCGACAGACGCCAGCCCCACCGAACGCCTCGCGCCGTCGGCGCGCCGCTGGTGCCGGTTGACGTCACGGGCTTCATGTCCTGGAGGGTGATGGTCATGTCGGCACCCGCTCTCCTCGAGTCTGACATCAGCCGTGCAGGGTCCGCCGCCACTGCTCGCCCGGCGTCCCGGGCGGCTCGACGTCCGTCTCGATGACCATGTCGTCCACCTCGGTCACCGGCACCGTGGGCCGCAGTCGCCAGCCTCGGCGGGCCAGTTCGGATGCCACCCGAACCACGGCCTCATCGGTCACCGGACCAGCGGTGCGCTCGAAGACCAGGGCGCGGACGTCGTACTCGGTGACCACATCGAGTCCGGCGGCCTCGGCTCGCTGCACGGCTTGTCGCGCGACCGAGCGCACCTCGCGATCAGTCGGCGTGGGATCGAGCAGGTGCAGGATGACCAGGCGTTCTCGCGGTCGCGGGCCGTCGTATCCCCAGCGCAGCCAGCGCATGAAGCGATGGCGACGGGGTGTTGGGGTGCTCATGGATGGGCCTCCTGATCTGGATGGACGGATTCACCTTCGAGTGTTGTGAGTCATCAGCGACGGCGCCATGGCAGCGGTCACGTTCGGTCCCTTGTTCGCCCAAGATTCAGTCGCCGCATGAGCGGCGCTGAGGATCCGTTGCCACGACACCCGCGGGTGGTCGCGTGCATCACCGCAGAATCCTGGGCGCGCTGGCCACCGGCTCGTCACCCGCGAGCGCAGCGCCGTCCGGTGTCGCCACCAGCCGCACCGGGCCGTCCCGTTCGGCGAGCCCCTACATCGTCGGAACGGCAGCGGGAGTCCGGACCACAAGGGCAACGACGTCGAGAGCGACGCCACCACGGACGGCGGTCGGGGACTACGGTTCCACCTGGTCGAGATCCCGGGGGCAGATGCCATGACCGGGGCGCAGCTCGAGGCCGCGAGCACCGCACTGGGCGCCAGCCGGTTGGCCCGCCCGGGGGGGGCCCCCCCCCCCCCCCCCGCCCGGGGTGGTTCACTCGCCACCACGGCGAGCTTCACCGGTATCAGTCGGCTCTGGGCGAGCACGCCGTGCTGGCGCAGGAGGACCCAGGCGGCCAGGCCCATCTGGCCGGCATCTATCGGTACGACCGGTCACGCCACACCATGACGCGTATCGCGCAGCACGACCCAGCACGATTCGTCGCCGGTGCGGCGCAGTTCCTCACCATCGACGAAGAGAGCTCCGGCATCATCCCGGCGCCCCCCCCGGGGGGGGCCCCCCCCCCCCCCCCCCCCCCCCCCCGCCCCCCGACCACCGACGCCGGACGTCGGAGGTGGCCAACTGCTGCTGACCTGCCCTAGCTCGGACACCGGCCTCAGCGGGCCACGGTGCCGGGCGAGCCGACCCGGGTGAGCACCGGCGGACGGGCGCTGCCCCGCCGGAAGAACAGGTAGGCCATCACGGCGGCGTAGCCGAGTGCGAGCACCGGGATCAGCCACTCGACCTCGGGGATGACCCCGGCTTCGGCGAGCTCCTCCACGCCGTAGGCGAGCACCCACGCCGCCACGGCGATCAGCGCGACCCCGGTCCAGGTGAAGAAGGTGGCCAGGTTGATCCGCAGCGCCCCCCGGTAGATGAGGAATCCGAGCCCTACCGCCAGGCCCAGACCGAGGACGGCGCCCAGCGCGCCGGGGACGGTGTTCCCGCCGGCTCGCATCGAGGACCACAGGAAGAGCGCGGTCTCGACACCCTCTCGGGCAACGGCGAGGAAGGCGGTCGCCACCACCGCCGCAGGTCCGGCGATCAGTGCCGCGTCGAGCTTTCCACCCAGGTCCGCCCGCAGGGTGCGCGCTGCCGTGCGCATCCAGAGGATCATCCAGGTGACCAGCGCGACGGCACCGAGCGAGAGCAGGCCGGCGAAGATCTCCTGGCCCTCGTCGTCCATCCCGTTGGCGGTGAAGGTGATCAGAGCCCAGACGCCCACGCTGACCGCGATCGCCCCGGCCACGCCCGACCAGACCCAGCGCAGCATGTCGCGCCGGTCGGACTTCACCAGATACGCCACCAGGATCCCGATCACCAGGGCGGCCTCGAGGCCCTCGCGCAGGCCGATCAGCAGGTTGGCGAGCATCGCAACTCCCGTGGGTCCAGTGAGTCCGGCAAGTTAGGCATGCCTAACTTAGGTGCACCTAACTATCGCGCCAAATCGTCACGTGTCCAGGAAACGTTCCGCCATCGCGAACCCCGTGCGGCGGCGCCCCCGCCACCAGGGCCATCACGGCCTCAGCCGGTGGCGCGGCGCAGGGCCGACTGCAGCGTCTGCACCGCCACCGCCGAGCCGGTCGCCCGGACCTCGGCAGACCGCCCCCAGACCCAGCGATACAGCTCGGACGGCGCGGCGCTCAGCTCGGCCTCGGCGGCCACGGGCAGGTCGTGCACCTCGGCGAACCGCTGGTGCAGCACCACACTCCAGGTCCGTGAGGCCCGGGGCGCGGCGACGACCCCGGCGTCCCCGGCGACCCCGGTGAACCGGACCGCGTCCCCACCACCGCGCACGTCGGAACCCAACCGGGTACCCAGCCAGAGCCGAAGTGCCTCGTCGATGCCGTCCAGCGCCACGTCGTCCGGCACCGACCAGGGTGTGCCGAGCGCCTCGGCCAGATCGGCCGCGTGGATGGCGTGCTCGTGCACCATCCGCCGGCGCCAGAAGCGGGCCGTGTCATCCCAGGGACTCCAGGTCGCGGTCGGGGCGTCGGCGGGAACCGCGCTCAAGCCCGCATGCAGCGCCCGCCAGCCCAGGGCGAAGCGCGCGGCGGGGGTGGCTCCCGGCACGGGTGGCAGGACGCGCGGCCGACGACCGGCATCCAACCAACCGAGCACGAGACGGTGGATCGCCGCCAGGTGGTCCAGCACGTCGGCGACCGTCCAGCCCGGGCAGGCGGGCACAGGCGTCGCCGGGCCGAAGCCGCCTGCGGCGGTCAGGGCCGTGTCGATGGCCCGGCACTGACGCTCGAGTTCATCGAGCCAGGTGATGCCCTCGAACGGCAGGCCGGGGGTGACCACGGTCCAGAACACCTCGTCGTAGCGGACGCGCCCGGACGGCGACGCACCGGCCAGCGGCACGGCCTGGAAGGCTGCCGCCGGAATACGCTCGGACGGCGCGCGCAGACCACGACTCGATGCCGCCACGAAGCCGAACCGCGCGTAGAGCGCCGGCTCGCCTTCCAGCACGAGCAGGGGCTCGGGTCGACCGGCCCGCGCGACGGCAAGCACCGCCTCGACCAACGCTCGGGCCACGCCACGGCCCTGCGCGTCGGGGTGAACCGCGAGCGGGGACAGGCACAGCAGGGGGACCTGCGGCGTCAACCCGTTCTCGCTCAACGGGTTCGTCTCATCCAGGTCTGGTTCGAGGAATGCCGTGGTGGTGGCCATGACAAAGCCCGCCACACCCTCGGGCAGGGCATCGTCCTGCGCCACGAGGGCGAGCTCGGGCAGATACCCCGACCCGGCCCGCAACGCCTCGACCAGCCGGTCGACAGGCTCCCCCGGGAAGCACCGCTGCAGCAGCGCGCCGACCGCCGCGGCGTCGTCCACCCGCTCTGGTCGGATCACGGGACGCACCTGACTCACGGTCACCGATCTCCCGTCACGGTCGCCGTCATGGTCACCGTCACGCTCGTCCCGCACGAGCACGATGACGCATCACGCTCGCCAGACGAGCGCGATGTCACGTTGCGCTCATCGAGGTGGTGGGTTGCGGCGGCGAGCCACCTCGTAGAGGGCCACACCGGCGGCGACACCGGCATTGAGGGACTCGGTGCCGGCGGCCATGGGGATCGAGACCACCACGTCGCAGGCGGCGCGGACCAGGCGCCCCAGACCCTTGCCCTCCGACCCCACGACGAGCACGAGGGGTTCGGTGGCGGCCTCGAGCGCGGGCAGGTCGAGCTGGCCGTCGGCGCCCAGTCCGGCGACGAAACAGCCGGCCTGCTTCAGATCCTCCAGCGCCCGGACGAGGTTGGTGACCCGTGCCACCGGGATCCGCGCCGCCGCACCCGCCGAGGTCTTCCAGGCCGAGGCGGTCATGCCCGCCGACCGCCGCTCGGGAACGATCACACCGTGACCACCGAAGGCGGCCACCGACCGGACGACGGCCCCCAGGTTGCGCGGGTCGGTCACCCCGTCCAGGGCCACGATCAGCGGCGTCTGCCCGGCGTCGGCCGCGCGGTCGAGCAGGTCACCGAAGTGGGCGTAGGAATAGGCCGGCACCTGGGCCGCGATGCCCTGGTGGATGGCGCCGTCGGTCATCCGGTCGAGGTCGGTCTTGGTCACCTCGAGCAGCGGCAGGCGCCGATCGGCGGCGGCCTTGAGCGCCTCCTTGATGCGAGCATCCTGCTCGATCCGGGTGGCCACATAGACCGCCTTGACCGGCACGCCGGCTCGCAGCGCCTCGACCACCGGATTACGGCCGGCGATGTACTCCGGTCGGTCGCCGGACGAGCGAGGACGCCCGAACCCCTTGGCCGACGCGGACTTTCGCGGCGCGGCTGCGCTGCCCGACCCTGCTTTGGCGGCACGCGTCTCGGACGACGACCCACGGCGCGACGCCGGGTGACCGGTGCGCTCGGTGGCCTTCGGTGTCGGACCCTTGCCGGTCAGCCCTCGACGGCGTTGGCCACCGGAGCCGACGGTGGCACCCTTCTTGGACCCCTCGCGGCGCACGGCCCCGCGGCGTCCGGTGTTGCCTGCCATCAGTTCTCCTTCGAGGCCAGCGACCAACGGGCGCCGTCCGGGGTGTCCTCGACCGCGATGCCCGCGGCCGTCAGGCGATCACGGATCGCGTCCGCGGCGGCGAAGTCACGAGCGGCGCGGGCTGCGGCGCGCGCTGCCAGTTCCGCACCGACCAAGGCGTTCAGCGCCGAACGAGCCGAGTCGCCCGCCGATCCGGCGAGGCCGCGAGAGCCGTTGCGCCAGTGCGGGTCCAGCGGGTCGATCCCGATCACGTCGGCCATGGCCCGCACCGCCACGGCGAGGGCCGCAGCGGCGTCCTTGTCTCCGCTCGCCAGGGCGGTGTTGCCCGCCCGAACGCTGTCGTGCAGCACGGCCATCGCTGCCGGCGTGCCCAGGTCGTCGTCCATGGCAGCGACGAAGGCCTCGGGCAGCTCGACCGCCGACAACGCGGCGGCATCCGCCGAGGCCACCACGTCGCCGCAGGTCTCGGCGGCACGCACCACGAAGTTCTCGATCCGCTCGTAGGCGGTGCGCGCCTCCTCCAGCGAGTCCGGTACGACCACCTCGATGTTCGACCGGTAGTGCGGCACCGCCAGGATGTACCGGATCACGGCGGGCGAGACCTGATGCAGCAGAGCGTCGATGGCCATGACATTGCCCAGCGACTTGCTCATCTTCTCGCCACCCTGCACCACCCAGCCGTTGTGCAGCCAGTAGCGCGCGAAGGCGTCCCCGGCGGCCCGCGACTGCGCCATCTCGTTCTCGTGGTGAGGGAAGCGCAGATCCAGACCGCCACCGTGGATGTCGAACTCGGCACCGAGGTATCGAGTGGCCATCGCCGAGCACTCCAGGTGCCATCCCGGGCGACCCCGCCCCCAGGGCGTCGGCCAGGACGCCGTGGGCGGCTCGCCGTCCTTGGCGCCCTTCCACAACGCAAAATCGCGAGGATCACGCTTGCGCGCCACGGTCTCGGCGACGTCGGTGTCGGCGGCCGGGGCCAGGTCGGCGATGCTCTGGTGGGTCAGCTCGCCATAGGCCGGCCACGAGGCGACGTCGAAGTACACGTCCCCCGAGCCGTCCGGAGCCGGGTAGGCGTGACCCGCCTCGATCAGCCGCGCGATGAGCTCCACCATCTCGGTCGCATGAGCTGTGGCATGGGGCTCGTAGGTCGGGCGCAACGTGTTCACCGCGTCGTAGGCGGCGGCGAACTCCAGCTCGTAGATGAACGCATGCGCCCACCACGGGCGATTCGACTCGGCCGACTTGCTGAGGATCTTGTCGTCGATGTCGGTGACGTTGCGCAGGTAGGTGACCTCGTACCCGCTGCGCATCAACCATCGGCGCAACACGTCGAAGCTCACCGCGGCGCGCAGGTGGCCGATGTGCGGCCCCGATTGCGGCGTGGCCCCACACACGTAGATACCGGCCTTCCCGGGCACGAGCGGGACGAAGTCCCGGACGGCATGGACGGCGGTGTCATAGAGGCGAAGACTCACCCGTCCAGGCTACCGGCCCGCCCAACCCACCCACCCAACCCGCCCAGGCACCCCAACCAACCTGCTCATGCTCCGCAGGTGTGCAGCGATGAGCCGAAGACAACGCTGTCAATGCCTACCCGCGGAGCATCAGCCGTCCGCTGCGGAGCATGAGCGGGTTTGGGGGGTTGGGCTGGTGGGGGTTGGGGTCAGTGCTGGACGACGCGGTGGGGGGTGAGGCGGACGACGACGCGGCCGTCCCTGGGGCCGTCGAACCTCGCGTTGCCGGTGTACTTCAGGGACATCTCGTCGATGTAGGCGGCCGTGGGGTCGTCCTCGAGGGTGACGGTGCCGCGGATCTCCACGTACTGGTACGGGTTGTCCTTGGGGAAGACGAGCAGCGTGGCCCGAGCGTCACGCTGCAGGTTGGTGGTCTTGCGCCGACCCCACAGCGTCGAGAACAGGACGTCGTTGCCGTCCCGGCCGATCCACACCACCGACAACTGGGGCTGCCCATCGGGGTCGATGGTGGCGACGGTGGCGTACTCGGGGGCATCCAGCAGCGCCTTCGCGGCGTCGGTCAGGTCGGTCACGGCGTGCACTGTATCCGTCCCTCGTCCGGACACCACAGATCCCGTTCACGTCAGCCCGCCGGCGTCAGGACCACCAACGCGGTGGCGATCGCCGCCACCCCCTCGCCGCGTCCGGTCAGACCCAGCCCGTCGGTGGTGGTCGCGGACACCGACACCGGGGCGCCGCACGCCGCCTCGAGCGCCCGCTGCGCCTCATCCCGCCGCGGCCCGATCTTCGGCCGGTTGCCGATCACCTGCACCGCCACGTTGCCGATCTGGAAACCCGCGGCGCGCACCAGCCGGGCGGTCTCCGTGAGCAGGGTCGAGCCGGAGGCCCCCGCCCACTGGGGCTGCGACGTCCCGAAGGTCGAGCCGAGGTCACCGAGCCCGGCGGCCGACAGCAAGGCATCGCAGCAGGCATGCGCGGCGACATCGGCGTCGGAATGCCCCTCCAACCCCACCTCCCCCGGCCAGTCCAGACCGGCCATCCGCATCGGCCGGGGCGATCGGCCGTCGACCGGGGTTTCGGCGAACCGGTGCACGTCCACACCGATGCCCGTCCTGATCGACACCGGGCGAGCGGGGTGAGAATCGGCTCGAGAATCGGCTGTGGTCACCGGCACACCGTACGACTCGCCCAGCCGTCCGCAGGTGATCGACGGGACGTACCTCGCACTGCCTACAGTTGGGCCCATGACGCGCGCGGCGATCGTCGTCCTGGCCGGCGGCAGTGGGAGCCGCGTGGGCGCCACGGATGCCCGCGGCGCCACGCTCAACAAGGTCTATCTGCCCGTGGCCGGCCGGCCGCTGCTCGCCTGGTCGCTGGACGCCGCGGCCCGCACCCCGGGCGTGGCCCGGTTGATCCTGGTCGTGCGAGCGGACGACGCGCCGACGGCCCATCGGATGCTCGCCGAGTACCCGTGTGCACTGCCGGTGGAGGTGGTCACCGGCGGCGACTCCCGGCACCGCTCCGAGGAGGCTGCCGTGCGCCATCTGGCCCTGGCCATCAGGGCGGGTGAGCTCGACGTGGTGGCCATCCACGACGGCGCCCGGCCGCTGGCCGACCCCGCCCTGTTCGCCGAGGTGATCACGACGGCCGCCGAGTCCGGCGGCGCCGTTCCGGCCGTGGCCGCCGGACCCCTGGTGGAGGCCACCGGCCCCGGCGGGACGAGCAGCGGCGCCCACCGGCAACCGGTGCGGCTGGTCCGGGTTCAGACGCCGCAGGCGTTCCGCGCCGCCGGCCTGTTGGACGCCTTTGCGGCAGCAGCACGCGACGGGGCCGAGGGCACCGACACCGCCTCGACAGTGGAACAGTTCAGCGATCTGGTGATCCAGGCCGTGGCCGGATCGGCCACCAACCTGAAGGTCACCTACCCCGCGGACGCCACCGTGGCCGAGGCCTTGCTGGCGAGGAGGGCCTCGGCGTAACGCAGGTCGTCCGCGCTGCTCACCCGGCACCCCGCCGCGCCGGGTTCGTCCAGGATCACCCGGCTCACCCCGACCAACCGGCCGAGCGCCTCGACCAGGGCCGCCAGCCGGCCCTCGGGTGACGGGTCGACACGCACGGCGGCCAGGGTCGCCGAGAGCACCGGCGGCGTCACCACCAACGGCCCGATCAGGGCCTGGAAGCTCGCGCGGTCCACCGTGGCCAGCACCCGGTCGTCCGGGGCCACCTGCTTGAGGGTGTCGGTGACCGCGGTCACCAGGACGGCGGCCGTGTCCGAGGCGTCGGCGGCGGCCTGCACGGACCGCACCTGCTCGACGCTGACGAAGGGGAACGTGGGGTCGTGCACCAGTACCAACTCGGCGCCGGCGGAATCGACGAGGTAGGCCAGATCCGGCCCCAACGGTGCGGTGATCACGGTGCACCCGGGCACGGCGGCGCGCAGCAGCCCGACCGCCCGTTCCAGCAGCGACCCCTCCCCCAGGCTGAGCTCGCCGGCCGGCTCGTCGAGCGGCAACAGCACACACAGCACACTGCCCGGCACGACGTGCGGCATGGTCAGCGATGCTCCTGTTCGGCGCGGGCGGCCGCGGCGGCGATCCGGGCGGTGATCTCCGCCGTCCGCTGCCGGGGGACCGGCTCGGTGTCCGCCGGTCGGGCGAACACCATACGTCCGTTGGCGGTCACCAGGACGCTGCTGACCTGCACCTCCCGCTCGTGTCCGATCTGCTCACGCGCCCGCTCCACGACCACCATGGTGCCGTCGTCCAGATACCCGACGGCTTGGCCCGGCTCCTTGCCGGGGCGGGTCAGCAACACGGTGATCCGTTCACCGGCCATCACGGGCGGGCGCAGGGCCAGGGCCAGGGCGTGCAGATTGAGCACGCGGCAGCCTGCCACGGCGGCCACGCGGGCGAGATTGGTGTCGAGGGTGAGCAACGACGCGGTGCGGGTGAGGCAGATGTGCACGAGTTTGGCGTCGACCTCCGCGACCTCGGGCGCCTCGTCGCCGATCACCTCGAGGTCGATACCGCGTTCCTGACGCAACTCCTCCAGCGCATCGAGGCCCCGTCGGCCCTTCGCCCGGCGCTGGTCGTCGGCCGAATCGGCGAAGTGCTGCAACTCGCCCAGCACGGGCTCGGGCACCAGGACCGCACCGTGCAAGAACCCCGCGCGGACGACGTCCAGCAACCGGCCGTCGATGGCCACCGAGGTATCCAGGACCATGGGCAGGGACGACGCCGCCGGCTGCGGTACGCCGAGGCGGCCGCTGCCACCGAGCAACTGGAGCACGCCCTGACGTTGGCTCAACCCGAGCCGATAGCCGAGGCTGCCCAGGGTGATCACGACGAACAGGAAGAGCGGCGCCGTGAGTTGCGCCGAACCGACCAGCAACATGGGCCAGGTGAGGGCCGCCGCGAGCAGAACCCCGCCGACGGCGCCGGTCAGCCCCGCGAGCAGTTGCTCGGGCGATCGCCCGGAGAGTGCCTTCTCGGTTCGGGTGACGGTCCGGAAGGTGAGTCGCGCGACGACCCCGCCGAGCACGTACCCCGCGGCGGCACCCAGCACGATCCCGAGGGCCGGGGCATCGAAGACCCCGATGACGCGGCGGCCGCTCCCGAATCCTCGGGCGACCTGATACCCGACACCGGCGAGGAAGGCCACGACGCAGAATCGCAGGACCTCGACGATGTTCTGAGGCACGGACGTTTCCCGCTGCCGCACGCTGCCGCCCCTCTCGATGTCAGAGCGGCGACAGCCGTACGAGCCAGGCGAACCTCAGGAAGCGAGCACCTCGTCGAGGATGGCCGCCGCCTTGTCCTCATTGGTACGTTCGGCAAGTGCGAGCTCGGACACAAGGATCGTGCGCGCCCGACCGAGCATCTGCTTCTCACCCGTCGACAGGCCACGGCCCTGGTCGCGGCGGGTCAGGTCACGAACGACCTCGGCGACCTTGATCACATCGCCGGAGTGGAGCTTCTCCAGATTGGCCTTGTACCGCCGGGACCAGTTGGTGGGCTCCTCGGCATAGGAGGCGCGGAGCACCTCGAACATGCGATCGAGACCTTCCTGCCCCACAACGTCACGCAAGCCCACGAGCTCGACATTCTGGGCCGGGACCTTGATCGTCAGGTCGCTCTGGGTGACCTTCTCGGTGGGTCGAAGGACGAGATACTGTCGTTCCACCCCCTGGACGACCCGAACCTCAGTCTCTACGATTTGCGCCGCTCCGTGCTGCGGGTGAACGACCGTTTCGCCGACCTTGAAACCCATGTGGTGTTATCCCCTTTCCCAGACCTCCAGCCTAGCACGCGAACGGAGCAGCGGCAGCGCGTTCGCCGAGCGTTTGCGCAGGTCAGAGGCGGGTGCCGGCTCGGGGAGGCGCTTGACAAAGGCCCGGCGCCCGTGCCTGCCGGGGTACCGCGACCACCGTCCGGGGATCATCCGAGGATCACCGAGACCACGCCGCTCGGCGACACCGGCCAACCTGATACCGACTCGTCCGCCGAGCAGCAACGGCCCGGGGGTGCGAGCGAGTAGGCTGCGCGCGGCGGGAAACCGAGCCGTGAACCCCGTCTTCAGCAAGGTCATCGAGGGCTTGTCCGCAGGCCGTGGCCGAGCCGATCCGGACGCGGATCGGATGGAAAGGAACCGGACGTGAAGCGCAACAGTGGTCAGGGACGATCGTCCCGACTGGGTGTCCTGCTCTCGGCGGCGGCACTGCTCGTCGTCCCGGGGGTGGCGGGTTGCTCGTATGTGAGCCCCAACACCACCGCGACCACCTATGCCGCCGCTGACGGCACCAACGGTTCGATCACCGACCCCAACTCGGGCGCCGCCGTCCAGCTGCGCAACTTCCTCGTGGTCGGCACCGAGAAGGGCGCCGCTGGCACCCTGATCGGCGCCGTGGTCAACCAGGGCACCTCCGCCGTGACCGTCGACCTGACGGTCCTGGACGGCGCCGGGCAGACCTCGGTGGGCACCGGTTCGGTCACCGTCGAGCCCGGCAAGCTCGCCGCTGTGGGCGGTACCGACGGCGCCAAGGTCTCGCTGGGCTCGCTGCCCACCGCCCCCGGCAGCGTCCTGAAGCTGCAGGCCCGCACCGGCGCCGGTACGGCCACCATCTCCCTGCCGGTGCTCGCCGCCGAGGGCCACTACGCCTCCCTGAAGCCCTGACCCGAGAACGTCACCGGGTTCACCGCGTTCACCTGATCCACCGGGGTCCCCCCACCACGCCAGAGGGCCGCTGCAGTGACGCAGCGGCCCTCTCGTGCGTTCAGGGGCGGTTCCGTTCACGCGGTCCTGATGGTTCAGGCCTCGTACTTGTAACCCAGGCCTCGCACTGTGACCAGGAAGCGCGGGTTGGCCGGGTCCGGCTCGATCTTGCTGCGCAGCCGCTTCACGTGGACGTCCAGGGTCTTGGTGTCCCCGACGTAGTCGGCTCCCCAGACCCGATCGATCAACTGCATGCGGGTCAGCACCCGGCCCGCGTTGCGCAGCAGCAGTTCGAGCAGCTCGAACTCCTTCAACGGCAAGGCGATCGGTTGCCCGTCGACGGTCACCACGTGGCGGTCGACGTCCATGCGCACCGGCCCGGCCTGCACCGTCACGGCGGGCGGTGCCTCGGCCTCGGCCCCCCGCCGCAGCACCGCGCGGATGCGGGCCACCAGCTCGCGCGAGGAGTACGGCTTGGTGACGTAGTCGTCGGCACCCAGCTCCAGGCCCACGACCTTGTCGATCTCGCTGTCCTTGGCCGTCAACATGATCACCGGGACGTTGCTGCGCGAGCGCAGCTGACGACAGACCTCGGTTCCGGGCAGCCCGGGCAACATCAGGTCGAGCAGGACCAGGTCGGCACCGGTGCGGTCGAATTCATCCAGGGCTGACGGACCGTCCCCGGCGATGGTGACCTCGAATCCTTCCTTGCGCAGGAGATACGACAGCGGGTCGCTGAAGGACTCCTCGTCCTCGACCACGAGGATGCGGGTCACGATGTGGCTCCTCTCGATGGCATGCCGTTCCAATCGGCATGAAGGGGCAGCCCCAGTACGGGGCTGACCGGTGGATCGGTGAGTACCGCCGGCGAGGACGGCGCGCCGTCTGCCGTCGCCGCGGCGTGAGAGCTGTCCGGCAGCCGCAGGGTGAAGGTCGAGCCGACTCCCTCTTCGCTCCACACGGTCACCTCGCCACCGTGGTTGGCGGTGACGTGCTTGACGATGCTGAGACCCAGGCCAGTGCCACCGGTGGCCCGGGATCGAGCCGGGTCGACCCGGTAGAAGCGCTCGAAGATGCGCTCCAGGTCGGCCTTGGGGATACCGAACCCCTGATCCTTGACGGCGATCTCGACCAGCCCGTCGACCCGGCGCACGAAGACGGCGACACGGCGCCCCTCGGGTGAGTAGGCAATGGCGTTGTCGACCAGGTTGCGCACTGCGGTGACCAGCAGATCGCGGTCGCCGTAGACGATGGCGCCCAGATCGCCGCCCGTGGTCACGGTGATCTGGCGACGCTGCGCCGCCAGCCTGACTCGATCGACGGCGTCGGAGATGACCACGTCCACCCCGACCGGCTCCGGTGGGTGCAGCGCGTCGGCCACCTGCAGCCGTGACAGATCGATGATCTCCTGCACGAGGGTCGCCAGCCGCTGGGCCTCACGTTCCATGCGGGCCGCGAAGTGCTGCACCGCCTCGGGATCGTCGGAGGCGTCCGACACCGCCTCGGCGAGCAACTTGAGCGCACCGATCGGGGTCTTCAACTCATGGCTGACATTGGCCACGAAATCGCGGCGCACCTCCTCGACCCGGCGAGCCTCGGTGCGGTCGTCGACCAGGACCAACACGTACTCCGACCCGAGCGGGGCCACCCGGGCGTTCACCACGAGGCGGCCCAACCCCAGCGGGCCGCGGGGCAGCTCGAGTTCCCGCTCGCGCACCACACCGAACCGGCGGGCCTCGGTGGCCATGTCGTGCAGCTCGGAGTGCACCAGGTCATGCCCACGGACCAGGCCGAAGGCATAGGCGGCGGGACTGGCGGTGCTGACCTCCTGGCCGGCGTCCAGCAAGATCGCCGCAGAGCGCAGCACGGCCAGCACATCGGTCAGACCGGGCGGCAGTTCGGGCTGGGGCACCGCTGCGAGCCGGGTCCGTTCCTGTTCGCTGCGTCGGAAGGCGAACATGCCGAGCACGCCGGTGAACAGGCCGGCCAACCCGGCCATGCCGACGATCCACGACGTACTCACAGCCCAAGGGTAGGGCTCCGGATCTCGGGCGCGATGTTCTGCGCCCCGGCCGGTGACAGCGTTTGGAGGGAGTTCACGATCCGGTGCCTCGCGGTACACGAGATGCTCCGGCCCGAGGAGGGGCGTCATTCACTTAGCATGAGGAGATCGTTCACACCCTTCTGACACCGTGTGAGCTTCTGACACCGTCGAGGCCTACGGTGTCTCACCGCGGCGAGGACAACGGAGCAACGTCATGCGCGAGCACTTTCACGATGACCTCGACGCCTTGTCGGGTCTCCTGGTGGAAATGACCCGATTGGTCGGTTCGGCGATCGCGCGAGCCACCGTCGCCCTCTTGGACTCCGACTTGTCGATGGCCGAGTCCGTGATCTCCTCCGACGAGCAGGTCGACGCACTACAACACGAGTTCGAGGAGCGCTCCCTCGCCCTGTTGGCCCTGCAACAGCCCGTGGCAACCGACCTGCGAGTGATCGTGGCCGGCCTGCGCATGAGCTCCGACCTGGAGCGCATGGGCGACCTGGCCCGCCACGTGGCCAAGCTGGCCCGCATGCGCCACCCTCGCTCCGCGATTCCGCCCGAGCTCCGCTCCACCATGATCGAGATGGGGCAGGTCGCCGAACGGATCGTCGCCAAGACCGGAAGCGTGATCGCCGGGCGCGACCTGGCGGCCGCGATCGAACTCGAGACCGACGATGACGCCATGGACGCCCTGCACCGAAAGGTCTTCACCCTGCTGCTGGACGACGCGTGGCCCCACGGCGTCGAAGCGGCCATCGACATCGCCCTGTGCGGCCGCTACTACGAACGATTCGCCGATCACGCCGTCTCGGTGGCCCGGCGGGTGGTCTTCCTGGTCACCGGCGAGCGAGTCCTCAACTGAGCCAGAACCACCTCGGCGATCAGCGCCAGAAACCCTCGGTGATCATGTAATCCGTGCACACCCGATATATCGAGTGTGCACGGATTACATGATCACGGATGAGGCTAGCGGCCCTGGCTGGCGACGGCCGCGGCAGCCTTGGCGGCGGCCTCGGGGTCGAGGTAGCGCCCACCCCTGGTGATCGGGGCGAAGTTCTCGTCCAGCTCGTAGAGCAGCGGGATACCGGTCGGAATGTTCAGCGCGGCGATGTCGGCGTCACTGATGCCGTCCAGGTGCTTGACCAGAGCGCGCAGCGAGTTGCCGTGAGCGGCCAGCATGACCACCTTGCCTGCCTTCAGGTCGGGGATCACCGCCGACTCCCAGTAGGGCAGCATCCGGGCCACGACGTCCTTCAGGCACTCGGTGGCGGGCAGCTCGGCGCCGAGGTCGGCGTAGCGCGGGTCACCGGTCTGGGCGAACTCGTCGTCCGCGGCGATCGGTGGCGGCGGGGTGTCGTAGCTGCGGCGCCAGAGCATGAACTGCTCCTCGCCGAACTCCTCCATCGTCTGCTTCTTGTTCTTGCCCTGCAGCGCGCCGTAGTGCCGCTCGTTGAGTCGCCAGGACCGGGTCACCGGGATCCAGTGCCGGTCGGCCACGTCCAGGGCGAGCTGGGCGGTCACGATCGCCCGGCGCAACAGCGAGGTGTGCAGCACGTCCGGCAACACCCCCGCCTCGACCAGCATGCGTCCACCGGCCTCGGCCTCGGCCCGACCCTTGTCGGACAGGGGCACATCGACCCAACCGGTGAACAGGTTCTTGGCGTTCCAGTCGCTCTCGCCATGGCGCAACAGCACGAGGGTGTAGGTCATGGGCCGAAGGCTAGTCGTCTCACCCGTTCGGGGGCGTATCGCTGATCGTGGTGTGGGTCTCTCTCTCACCTGGTGACGCGCTCTGACCCGACGGCTCGGGGGCGGCATCCTGCAGGAGGTGTTTGAAGGCGTCCAGGTTGCGGGTGGACTCGCCGCGATCGATGCGCCAGCGCCATTCGCGCCGCATCGACTCCAGGAAGCCCAACACCAACAGGTCGTTGAACGAGGAGTCGGCCACCGTCAGCACCGCACCCAACAGGTGATCGATCGCCTCGTCGGTGACCGCGTCCAGCGGCAGCTTGCCGACCAGGAACACGTCCCCCAGGGCATCGAGCGCAAAGGCGACACCCGGCAGGCGCAGGTTGCGCGCCAGCAGCCAACGGTAGAACGCCTCGTGGTTCTCGTCCGGACGCCGCACCACGAACGCCGAGACCGACAACGACTGATCGCCCACCAGCACGGAGGCGGTGGTGGCCAACTTGGTCTCGCCCGGCAGCTTGACGACGTACTCCCCCGTCCGTGCGCCGAGCTCGTGCTCCAACCCGGAGCCGGCCAGCCATGCCTCGACCACGGCCCGCGCAGCGGCCGTCCGTTCGGCTCGGGCCGCCGCGGTCATCGCACCCCCACCATCGGATCGGCACCGGCCAGGGCACCGTCGCTCAGCGCCCCGTGGCTCAGTGCCCCGTCGCTCAGGGCATCGTCGGTCAGAGCTACCAGCTCGAGCAGCTCGGCGAGCTGCCGCCGGTGGTCACGCACGGCCGCGCAGTACACGTCGAGCAGGGCCTCGACCGTGGCGTCCCAACTGAAGGACGCCGCGTGGTGGACGGCGCTGCAGGCCATCGCGCGACGTCGCGCCGGATCGTCCAACAGGCCACGCAGGGTCGCGGCCCACACTCGGGGGTCGTGCCCGTCGACCAGCAGTCCCGAGCGGGTGTGGTCGACGGCGGTGCGCAGGCCACCCACCGCCGCCGCGACCACCGGGGTGCCGCAGGCCTGCGCCTCGACCGCCACCAGCCCGAACGACTCGTTGTACGAGGGCACCGCGACCAGGTCGGCGGCCCGGTACCACTGCGCCAGGACGGCGCGCCCCGCCGGCGGGTGGAAGCGCACCACGTCGTCCAGGCCGAGGGCGGCGGTGAGCTCGGCCAACTCCTCGGGGTGCTCCAGCCCGGTGCCGCTCGGCCCGCCCACGATGGCGAGCACCAGCCGACGCGGCTCACGCCGTCCGGTGGCCTGGGCAGCCGCCGCGTCGGCGGCGCGCAGCTCGGCGGCAGCGCGCACCAGGACATCCGGCGCCTTGAGCGGCTGGATGCGCCCCACGAAGAGGATCACCTGCGCGTCGGGGTCCAGCCCGAGCCCGCGTCGGGCCACGATCCGGCCGTCCGGCCCCCCCGGGGTGAACACCTGCAGGTCGACCCCCGGCGGCACCACCGCCACCCGGGCCGGGTCGGCGCCGTACAGCTCGATCAGCTCGCCGGCCTCGGAGCGGGTGTTGGCGATCAGCCGGTCGGCGGCGTCCACGACCTGTTGCTCCCCGATGATCCGCACCGGCGGCTCGGGGGTGTCGCCCTCGGCCAGGGCGGCGTTCTTCACCTTGGCCATGGTGTGCATGCTGTGCACCAAGGGCGTCTGCCAGCGGTCGGCCGCCAGCCAGCCGACCTGCCCCGAGAGCCAGTAGTGCGAGTGGATCAGGCCGTACCAGCCCGGCTCCTGGCGGGCCTCGACCCGCATCACCCCCGCCGCGAAGGCACACAGCTGCCCGGGCAGATCGTTCTTGGACAACCCCTCGAAGGGGCCGGCCACGATGTGCCGCACCTGGACGCCGTCCGTCAGGGTCGTCAACGAGGGGGCATCACTGCTGGTGGCGCGGGTGAAGATCTCGACCTCGGTGCCCCGGGCGGCGAGCCGCTTGGCGGTCTCGACCACGTACACGTTCAGGCCCCCGGCGTCACCGGTACCCGGCTGCTCCAACGGCGAGGTGTGCACCGACAGCATGGCCACGCGGTGCGGCTGATCGACCCGTCTCACGAACACACTCCTCGCGTCCCGTGGGCTGCCCACAGGCCCTCAACGCCCGAGGCCCCCGAAGCCTTCCCGGTGACCGACCGACCATCGTCGCAGATGTGCGTCGCCGACCCGCCGTCGGGGACCGCCACCCGGCCACCCGGCCACCCCGCCACCCCGCCACCCCGCCACCATGATCACCGTTAGATCGCAGTTTCCCCCGCTTCGACCGGAGCGAACTGCGATCTAACGGTGATCATGGGCGCGGAGGCGGAGGCGGGGGCGTCGGCGGATGTGGGGCGGAGGCGGAGGCGGGACGGAGGTGTGGGCGGGGCGAGCAGACCACCAACGCGCCGTGTGGTCGCCGGGGCGCAGCCGGGCGAGCACGACCGCCGCCAGCAACGCGCCGAGCGCCAGGTCGAACCGACCTCGGGACGCCACGATCAGGTCGACGAGCAGGAGCACCGCGAGCATGCCGCTGACCACCGACCAGGCCACCTCGGGGGCGGGCCGCTCGGCGGCCATCCGACGGCCGAGCGCCACCGCCCCGACCAGCAGACCGATCACCAGCACCAGGGCCAGCGGCCAGGGCCATCCGATGGCCGGCGAGGCCCAGGCCAGCACGAAGTGCCCCAGGGTGGCCGTGAAGGCGAGCAGTCCCAACCGGGGTCGATGTCGCCGAGTCGAGGTGGACGGGGCCGGGCGAGGCCAGCGGACGGCGGCCGTCAGTCGGGCGGCCACCACCAGGGCGAGACACAGCACCGCCGCCATCGACACCTGTGCCACCGGGGCGCGGTAGAAGCCACCCGGCGACCACGAGAGGGCCGCCAGTGCGGGCATGGCGAGCGCGATCCAGCCCAGGGTGCGGCGTCCGCACCAGGGCTTGCGTTGCCACCCCGGGAACATCAACTCCACGATGACCAGCGACGCGATCATGCTGACCGCGATGTGGAACACCGTGATGTGCACCGCCACCAGCACGTTGGTCTGCCAGATCCGGCTGTAGGCGTTGGTGCGCGCGGTGTCCGAGAAGGTGGGGTCGAACCACGACCTGACGATCAGCGCCTCCTCGAAGACCCCGTAGGCCGCGGCGAGCAGCACCAGCGTCGTCCAGCCGCCGCGCCAGCGCGCGGTGACCTCGCGGCAGAGCAGGGCGCCCCCGCCGTAGAGCAGACCCAGCAGGATGAGGTTCTGGGGCAGCAGCAGGGTGAAGGGCGGCGTCGAGGTCGACAACGCCTCCCCGACGAACGGTGCCACGATCATGATCGCCGCACCCGGGGTGCGCAGCCGTGCGAGAGCGCGTCGACGACGCGAGAGCGGCTCGGGGGTCGACGGCGCGACCAGGCTCACCCCACCCCCCGACGGTGCGCGGTTCACGACCCGAGTGTGATGTCGGGTTCGGGTGATTGTCTGCCGAACGGCCGGCGTCCGCTCATGATCACCGTGAGATCGCGGTTTGCTCCCGTCGACGCGGAGCGGACGGCGATCCAACAGTGATCATGGAGGCGTTAATCGATTGCCCGCAGCGGCCGATCATGGCGTCATGGAGGGCCGGTCGGCGCCCGCCGACCAGCCCGCGAACCGAGAAGGTGTTCCGATGTCGTTCGTCGAGGTGCCCGGAGTTCGGGTACCGATCCGCATGTGGGCCGACCCGAACCAGGTCGAGGACGCCGCGATGCGCCAGCTGCGCAACGTCACCTCGCTGCCCTGGGTTCACGGTCTGGCCGTGATGCCCGACGTGCACTACGGCAAGGGCGCCACCGTCGGGTCGGTGATCGCGATGCGTGAGGCCATCAGTCCCGCCGCGGTCGGGGTGGACATCGGGTGCGGCATGGCGGCGGTGCGCACCTCGCTGACCGCCGCCGACCTGCCCGGTGACCTGTCGCGGTTGCGGACGGCGATCGAAGCGGCGATCCCGGTCGGGTTCGCCGGCCATGCCGAGCCGGTGGACGTCGCGCGGTTGCGTCCGCTGGGCGGCGACCCGGCGACCACCGCCGACTGGGACCGGTTCTGGGCCGGCTTCGACGACCTGGACGCCTCGGTCACCCACCAGCGGGCCAAGGCGCGCGCGCAGCTGGGCAGCCTCGGCGGGGGCAACCACTTCATCGAGGTCTGCCTCGAGGTGGGTGCCCGCGACGAGGCCGGCGTGCCGATCGACGAGGGCGCAGCCCCGGTCTGGCTGATGCTGCACTCGGGCTCGCGCGGCATCGGCAACCTGCTGGCCCAGGCTCACATCGAGCGGGCGATGACGTTGCCACACAACGCCGATCTGCCCGATCGGGACCTGTCGGTGTTCGTCGCCGACACCCCACAGATGGCCGCCTACCGGCGTGACCTGTTCTGGGCGCAGGACTATGCCCGGCGCAACCGTGCGGTGATGCTCGCGCTGTTGACGGGCGTTGTCCGGGACTTCTTCGCGGCCTCGAAGCAGAAGCGAGCGGGCGGCCGGCGCGGTCTGGCGGTCGGCTTCGGCGAGCCGATCTCGTGCCATCACAACTACGTGTCCGAGGAGGTGCACGACGGCGTCGAGGTGCTGGTGACCCGCAAGGGCGCGATCCGGGCCGGGTCCGGCGAGCTGGGGATCATCCCCGGATCGATGGGCACCGGGTCGTACATCGTCCGCGGGCTGGGCAACCCGGCCTCGTTCTGCTCGGCCTCGCACGGCGCGGGGCGGCGGATGAGCCGCAACAAGGCCCGCAAGACCTTCACCGAGGCCGACCTGGCGACGCAGACCGCGGGCGTGGAGTGCCGCAAGGACCGGGGCGTGGTCGACGAGATCCCCGGTGCGTACAAGGACGTGCGCGCGGTGATCGCCGCCCAGTCCGACCTGGTCGAGGTGGTGCACCAGCTGCGTCAGGTGGTCTGCGTCAAGGGCTGAGATCTCATGATCACCGTTTGGGCGCGGGATTCCGGGGTTTTCGTCCCGGATCCGCATCCCAAACGGTGATCATGGACGGGGGTGGGTCGGCGAGGGGCCTACCGTGGACTCGTGAGCGGTCGCGGACGCGCACCGGGGCGGGCAGCCACCCGCCCGCAGGGCACGATCACCCGGGGTACCACCAACCCCAATCGGCTGCGCCGCATCGACCGATGGCTGGCCGGCCCCGGCGCCGGGCGCCGACTGCGGACGGCGGCCGACCCGGTGGTGGTCGACCTCGGCTACGGCGCCACCCCGATCACCGCGGTCGAGCTGCTGGCCCGGCTGCGCGCCGTCCGGACCGAGGTCGAGGTGGTGGGCATCGAGATCGATCCCTCCCGCGTCGAGGCCGCGCAGCCGCTGGCGGGCAACGGCTTGAGCTTCACCCGAGGTGGGTTCGAGGTGCCGCTGCCGGCAGGTCGGCGCCCGGTGGTGATCCGCGCCCTGAACGTGTTGCGCCAGTACGACGAGCACCAGGTGGACGCCGCGTGGGCGTCGCTGTGCTCACGGCTGGCGCCCGGCGGGCTGGTCGTCGAGGGCACCTGCGACGAGGTCGGACGTCGCGCGACCTGGGTGGCCCTCGAGGCCGACGGACCGAGATCGCTCACCCTGTCGACCCGGCTGGCCGGTCTCGACCGCCCCGGTGAATTGGCCGAACGGCTGCCCAAGGCGCTGATCCATCGCAACGTGCCGGGCGAGCCGATCCACGCTTTCTTGCAGGCCCTGGACGACGCCTGGACCCGTCACGCGCACCTGGCCGGTTTCGGTGCGCGCCAGCGCTGGGCGGCCATGGCGGCCGCCGCGCGCCGCGCCGGATGGCCGCTGCTGGACGGCCCGACACGCTGGCGCCTGGGAGAACTGACGGTTGCCTGGCCGGCGGTCGCTCCGTCACGGTCGGCTCACGGTGGCGGTGTCTGACAGCGAACACCACCCGTCAAGCGGTAGAACAGAGCACCATGACCTCGCTCACCGCCGACACCCCGGGGCTGTACGTCGTCCTGTCGGGTGATCGCAGCGGCCATACCGTCGACCCGACCCGCGACCTGGCTCGCGAGTTGGCCCACACGCTCGGGCTGCCGCTCCTGGCCCGTCAGACCCTGCTGGGTGCCCTGACCAGTGCGATGGACGCCGGTGACGAGCAGCAGGCCGAGCGACTCACCGCTGCCTGCACCACCGCGTTGGTCGCGATGGCCGCCGACTGTGGTGGCGGCGTCCTCGACGGGGTACACACCGACGAGGCGGCGCTGACCAGGCTCGACGGACAGGTCGTCGAGGTGCGCTGTTCGAGCGAGGGGCCGGCGGCCGGGTCGCCGACCTCGTCGTCCGGACAGCACGGTTGGCCGGTGGTGGACGTCGATGCGTCGTCCCCGGTCGACGTCGACCCGCTCGCCGACGCAGTGGTGGCCGCGGCGTCGAACCCCGAGGGCGAGGTCAGCGCGGTGCAGTGGGTGGTCTGGCGCCAGGACCCCGCCGGTGGCCGCGTGGAGGTCACCCGTCGCGACAGTGAGGCCGTGGCCCGCAGTGTGGCCGCCGCGATGGGGGCGACCGCCGCCGGCCACACCTACGTGGTGACCCGGGCGGGCTGATTCACACCCCCGGGGTGGGGGGACGAGACGCCGACCTCAGTCGCTGAGCTGATCGGGGCTCAGGTGGGTGGTGCGGTTGATCCACGAGGCCAGGGTGACCCCGTCGAGGAACCGGAATCGCGAGACCCCGGTGTTGTCGATGGCCAGCCAGCCGGTCATCGACTCGACCCCGAGTGCGGCCTGGATCAGGTACTGGCTGAAGGTGCCGTGGGTGACCAGCACCACCACGTCGTCCGCGTCATGATCGGCGGTCAACTGCCGGACGACGTCGCGCGCCCGCTCGGCGCAGGTCTCGCGATCCTCCACCGGCCCACCCCACCACCCGGCCTCGGTGGCGCTGTCGGGCAGCACCAGTCGATCGCACCATGCGGCGAGCGCATCCCGCGCAGCGCCGGGGTGCGGGGTGAGGCGCTGTGGGTCGTCGGGGTCTATCACCACGGGGCCGTAGTACTCGAAGATGTGCTCATGACCGACGGCCGACAGGTCGAGCGCCGCCGCGATCGGGGCCGTGGTCTGCACCGCCCGGGTCATCAGGCTGGTGTAGAGGTGGGTGGGTGTGACGGCGAACTCGTTGTCGGCCAACGCTCGAGCCACGGCACGGGCCTGTTCGTGCCCCAGTTCGGTCAGCTCCGGGTCGGGTGAACGACCCCGACTCGACCCGGTCTGCTGCCACAGCAGGTTGTTGCCGGACTGGCCGTGCCGGACGAGGACGAGCTCCACGGGCCGACTCCCCTACGTGTGGTCGAGTGCTGTCAGTGCCGCGCTGAAGGCGGCGGTGGCCTTCTCCCCGAACGGGACGAGCCGTACGAGCTCGACCGAGGACGCCTCCTGGGCGACGTCCACCGCTCGGATGGTGCGCACCGCGATCGAGGCCACCTGATCGACGTCCCAGCCGTACACGCCGGCGCTGATCGCCGGGAAGGCCACCGAGACCGCGCCGAGCTCCGCAGCCCGGATCAGGCTGACCCGAAAGCAGGAGGTGAGCAGCGCCGGGTCCCGCTGGCCGCGATGCCGGTTCGGCCCGACCGTGTGCACCACCCATCGGGCCGGCAGGTCACCCGAACCCGTGGCGACCGCCTCGCCGACCGGCAGCCCCTGGGGGAAGCGGGTTCGGCGCACCTCCCGGCACTCCTCGAGCAGACCGGGGCCGGCGGCGGCGTGGATCGCGCCGTCCACCCCGCCCCCGCCCAACAGGGAGGAGTTGGCCGCGTTGACGATCACGTCGACCTGCTGGGTCGTGATGTCCCCGGGGACGACCTCGATCCGCACCCTCACACCTCCACCATCAGGGTCACCGGGCCGTCGTTGACCAGCTCGACGGCCATGTCGGCACCGAATCGTCCCGTCGCCACCTCGACTCCCTGCTCGCGCAGGGCGGCAGCGAACGCCTCGACCAGGGGTTCGGCCACCGGGCCGGGCGCGGCGGCCGACCAGGAGGGGCGGCGTCCCTTGGCGACATCGGCGTAGAGCGTGAACTGGCTCACCACGAGCACGGGCGCAGCGTCGTCCAGCACGCTGCGCTCATCGCGCAGGATGCGGAGCCCGGCGATCTTGCGGGCCAGGGTCTGCGCCTGCGCAGCGCCGTCGGTGTGGGTCACGCCGACCAGCACCGCCAGCCCCGGTCGCTCGATGGCCCCGATCACCTCACCGGCCACGCTGACCCGGGCCCGGCTGACCCGCTGCACCACCGCTCGCATGACCGCGAGCCTAGTCGTGGTGTGTCCGGTGGTGCCCGCCTCAGAGGTCGACGACCTCGAGCTGTCCCACCCGCCGGCCCCCACCGATCACCGGCGCCTCACGGAGCCAATCCAGGGCGCCGTCGTCGACGCCGAGGCGACGCAGCAACGCGGCCAGCACCGGCCCGCTCGCCCGCTCGGCGCCGTCCGCGATCTTCACGACGGCGGCCCGGCCGTCGGGTAGTCCGGCGGCGAACACGGCCTCGGCGCCGTCCTTGGCGATCAGACCGGGGACGGCGCGCATCATCCGGGTGGCGTCCCGGCCGGTGCCGGCGAGCCACTCCGGGTGGGTACGGATCGCCCGCACGACGCGCTGCTCGGGACTGCCGTCGGCGGCGGTGCACAGGCGTGCATACCCCCGGGCCAGGCCCAGGGCCGAGACCGCCAGCACCGGGGCGCCGCAGCCGTCGACACCGACGGCTGTCACCGGCTCGCCGGTCAGCTCGGCCACCGTGTCGCTGATCAGGCGCTGCAGCGGGTGGTCCGGCTCACGGTAGGTGTCCGTCGGCCAGCCGTTGATCACGCAGGTCGACAGCATCGCGGCGTGCTTGCCGGAGCAGTTGTGCGCGATGGCTGTGGGCGCGCGGCCAGCGCGACGCCACAGGAGCGCTTCGACGTCCCCCGCCGGCAGGTCGGGCGGGGTCTGCAGCGCCTCGGCTGGAAGGGCGGCGCTGGCCAGGATCCGGCGCACTCCGTCGCGGTGGAAGTGCTCGCCGTTGTGACTGGCCGAGGCGAGGGCGAGCAGGTGGCCGTCCAGGTCGAGCCCACCGCGAAGCATCGCGACCGCCTGCAACGGCTTGTTCGCCGACCGCGGGAACATCGGGGACGTCGCGTCCCCCCGCTCGACGACAGCTGCGCCGGCGGCATCGAGGGCCACCGCGGTGCCGTGATGCTCGCTCTCGACGAATCCCGAGCGGACGACGTGTGCCAGCAGCGCGTGAACCATGGCGCGCAGCGTAGGGGTTCGAGAGGTGCTCGGGCGGTGCGTCCGGGCCGTGTCAGTGCCCTGCCAGTGTGCGAGGGCCGGGGCCAGTTTCGGGGCCGGTTACAGGGCTGGGTCAGGGCAGGGCGATCGGGACGTGCCCGGCCTGGTAGCGCCGGGCGATCTCACCGGTCAGCCGATCGACCACGTTCTGCACCTGGCGACGAGAGCGGCTCAGCCGTGCCTCGACGTCCGCGAGGTGGTCGATCGCCCCGCGCAGTTCCGGTTCGCCGAGGTGGGCCAGGTCGGAGCCACCGACGTCGGAGACCGCCCGCTCGGCCTCGCGCCGGTTCTCACCGATGCGGCTCGGGAGCAGGGCGGACAGGTGACGCCCCAACCCGCGACTCTGCCGCGGCGGGTCGGCCAGCGCCTTGGCGAGGCGCTCGGCCAGCTCGGCGTCCGTCGACTGCCCGGGCGGACGGCCGGCCATGCCGCTCTCACCACGCGCGCGGGCCTCCTGCTCGGCGCGCAGGATGTCGAGCCGACCCTGCAGCAGCCTGCGGGCGTAGGACAGGTCGGTCTCCTCCTGCTCGGCCTCGGTCTTGCGTGCCCGGAGTTCGTCCATGTCGAACTGGTCGATGCCCTCGAGGTAGTCCGGGGCCAGGACGCGGTCGATCCGGCGGCGTCCACCCACCATGTACTCGGTCATCTCCGCGCTCCTCCCGTCGACCGTGACCAGGAGCCTACCGTGAGTGATGCCTGAACGTGTCGTTCTGACTACTCAGAGGCATAACTGGTGAGAATCGGGCTCACCACGGGCCGTACGGGCCGGGCTGCCCGCCACCCCCGCGGATCTGCCGGACGGCGGGGCGCACATCGGCGAGGTACACCGCCGCGGCCGCGAAGGCGATGATCGGCAGGAAGTTGAGAATGGTCATGAAACCACCCGGCAGCGCCAGGAACCCCACGGCCGTGGCGACACCCAGGATGCTGAGCCACTTGGGCTTGCTCAACTTGCCGGCGACCGGAAAGGCGTCGGCGCGGGTGCGGGCCGCATCCACGAGGGCGTAGACCTCGGCGCCGAACGCCACGACGCCCAAGCCCCACAAGACGTACAGCTGCAAGTCACCCATGCCCGTCAGGGTACGTAACTTCGGCCGCAGATGCCCGCGACCCACCCTGCCCTGATGGCGGGGTGGGTCGCGGAACGCTCATCCCAGGCGAGCGCGATGTCACGTTGCGCTCGCTGGACGAGCGCGATGTCACGTTGCGCTCATGCCGGATGGGCGCGACCGCGCGATCGGCGCTGAGTCAGTCGCCGATGGTCTCGGCGGCCTGCTCGGCGGCCTTGGCGGCCTTGGACGCCGCGCCACGGGCGGTGGTGGCCGCACGCTTGGTCGCGCTGCGTGTGGTGGCCGCCTTGGTCTTGGCGGTGGCGGCCGTCTTCTTCACGGCTGCCCGGGTGGACTTGGTGCCCTCCACCACGGCCTGCTCGACCTCGTCCACGACCTCGTCGAGCTCCTTGCGGCCGACGGTGAGGGTGGCCTTGGCGTCGGCCAGGGTCGCCTCGGCGGCGTGCTGGGCCGTCGTGACCAGGGCCTTGCCGCGGCTGACGGTGGCCTTGCTCTGCTGCACGAACTCCTGGGTGGCCGGGGCCTCCTCGAGACGCAGCACGAGCTGCTTACCCCGCTCGGCCAGGTCCTCGTAGCGGTGCTCGACCTTGCCGGCCATCTCGAGCGCCCGGGTCAGGGCGAGCGCCGGAACCTCCTTGGCCTGCGTCTGCAGTGCCTTCGGGTCGAACGTCTTGGCCAGGAACTTCTGCAGGTAGGCGGGGTCGATCGAGCCGACCGCCTTCTCGACCCGCAGCTGGATCTTGGTCACCCGGGCCTCGAAGCCCTCCTGCAGGTGGCCGGCCTCGGCCACGGCCTGACGGACGCGCTCGACGGCCAGGTCGGTGACGCCCACGGCGGCCATCACCGGAGAGGCCTGGGACACGGTCTTGCGGATATCGGTACGAACGGACATGAGTCCTTCTCCTCGCTTCACCCGTCGGAGGACGGGTTCTGTTGGGTCTTGGCAGTTCTTGATGTCTTGGGAGCGCCGGCCTTGGTCGTCGCCTTCTTCGCAGCGGTCTTGCTCGCCGCACGGGTCGTGGCCGCACGCTTGGTGGCCGGGGTCTTGGTGGCCGAGCTCTTGGCGGTCACGGGCTTCGCGGTCACGGGCTTCGCGGTCACGGAGGACTTGACGGTCGCCCGCTTCGCGGTCGCGGTCTTGGCCGCCGGAGTCTTCGTTGTCGCGGCCTCGGCCGCCGAGGCCTTGGTGGCCGAGGCCTTCGACGTGGCGGTTCGGGCCATCCGCCGAGCGAGCGGACGACGAGCCGGCGGCGCGGCGTCCAGACCCACCCGGGCGTTCTCGGCACAGAAGGAGGTGTAGATGTCGAGCAGCGCGCGGCGCTGCCGGTCGGTCAGTGCCGGGTCGGCGCCGATGGCGGCCTCGACGTCCGGGCGGCCCTCGCCGTCCAGGATGCCGGCCCGCACGTAGAGCGCCTCGGCCGAGATCCGCAGCCCCTTGGCGATCTGCTGCAACACCTCCGCCGACGGCTTGCGCAGACCCCGCTCGATCTGGCTCAGGTAGGGGTTGCTCACCCCGGCGAGGGTGGCGAGCTGACGCACCGACAACTTGGCACCCTCCCGCTGCTCGCGCAGGTAGTCACCGAGGTCGCCGACCTTCTCCGAGATGCTTGCCACAGCATCCATTCTGCTTGCATTTGTTAGCACCCGCAAATCGAAACCGACATGATCCGGCTCACACCCCAGCGCGCCGGCCCGGCGAGATCAGCCGCGATCAGGACGATCAGGCCGAATCACTCTCGTCCGCGAGAGTCCGGGTCAGGCCGCCGGACGGATCGCGAGCAGCGCGCGGGCGTCGTCCGGACTCATCGCGGGGCGCTGCACGATCGATGCCAAACTCGCTGCCCGCTCGACGAGTTCGGCGTTCGAGGCCACCGGGCGACCCTTCGCGTAGGTGAGCGTGTCCTCCATGCCCACGCGCAGGTGGCCACCCAGCGACAGCGCGCCCGGCATCACCGTGAGCGAACTACGGCCGACACCCGTCGCCGACCAGGACGTCACCTCGGGAACCTGGGCCTGCAGCGCAGCAGCCATCGTGGCGAGCGCCGCGCCCGTGGCCGGCGCCGCCCCGGGCACCCCGAGCACCAGGTCGCAGTGCACCCGGCCGCCGTAGGGCAGCCCACACAGATCGATCAGCCGGCGCAGCGAGGCAATGTGGCCCAGATCGAACAGCTCGAACTCGGGTACCACCCGGGCCTCCTGCGCCGCCCGGTACAGGTCCACCATGAACGGCCACGGATTCAGGAACACCTGGTCACCGAAGTTGACCGTGCCACACGTGAGCGAGCACGAGTCCGGGGCGGCGTCGAGCACGCCGAGCCGGTGACCGAGCGGGTCGTGCACGCTGCCCCCGGTCGAGAGTTGGACGACGAGCGAGGTCGCCTCCCGCAGCGCCGCCACGGTGTCGGTCAACCGCGCCAGGTCGAGCGACGGCCTCCCCGCGTCGTCCCGGATGTGCACATGAATCAACGCGGCACCGGCCGCCTGACACGCGACAGCCGTCTGGACCAACTCGGCCAGGGTCACCGGCAGCGCCGGAGCGTCCGCCTTGTCGGTCTCGGCCCCGGTGGGCGCGACCGTGATCAGGGTGCGGTTCGCGATCGAGACGGGATTCGGCGAAAGGCTCACGCTGCCCAGGCTATGACGCAGCGAAGCGTCGACACCAGCCGCCGAACGGGAAGACCTTCGGTCGATGAGGCGCGTTTCAGGAGATTGTCGCGTCCGCGACGATTGCCTCCTGAGACGCCGCCTGACCCCGTTCACCATCCGGCGACGCACCCGCGGGGAGCACCCGCAGGGCAGCGTCCGTGGGGAGTGACCGTTTGACCAGCGCGAGGGCGATCGGGCCCCATTCGTGGTGGCGTACCGGGCTGGTGACCTGCCCGACCGGCCGGCCCTGCCGCACCGAGGCGACCCCGTCGGGCACGTCGGCGGACTCGTCGGGATCGCCAGAGCCGCCCCCGGCCCCGGCCCCGGGCATCAGGTAGACCGGGTCACCCGCCGCCGGCAGGTCGTGCTCGGAGCCGTCCAGGTGCAGCATCACCAGCCGGCGCGGTGGCTTGCCCAGGTGATGCACACGCGAGACCGTCTCCTGCCCGCGGTAGCACCCCTTGTTCAGGTGCAACCCGGTGCGCATCCAGTCCACCTCGTGCGGCAGCGTGCGGTGATCGGTGTCGCAGCCGGCTCGGGGTCGCCAGGCCGCCACCCGCAAGGCCTCGCTCGCCCACGACCCGGCCAGCGGTAGCGCCGCGACGGCGTCGGCGAAGCCGGCTCGCGGCACCCACACCTCGCGCCACGGCCGGCGCCACCCGGGGTGATCGTCGAGGGTGCCGGCGGTGTACAGGCCGGTGTTCTCCCCCGGAGCCGGCCATGGGTCCTGCCACGACGGCGGCACCGGCCCGGTGCCGTCCGGCGCGCCTGCTGCCGCGAACGCAGCGTCGACCGCAGCCTGGACAGCGGGCGGCAGCGCAGCGTCGGGGGCCAGCACCATCCCGATGGCCGCCCACTGCCCCGTGACGTCCTCGATCGTCACCCGAGTGCGAAATCGCATGCTGCGCAACCAGTCTGCCAAGGGCTCGGCCGTCGACGCCGGGTCGAGCGCGGGGCGCATGGACGTCGCGTCGACCGAGATCCAGGCCCGCTCACCGTCGTCCACGAGGTGCAGCGCGTGCTCGACGTGGCCATAGGGGCTGAGCACCAGCGACTCGACCGGTCGGCCCGGCGCCAGATCGCTCACCTGCTGGGTGGTCAACGCCTGCAGCCAGCTCAGCCGCGCCTCACCGGTGACGATCAGCAATCCCCGGTGCGACAGATCGGTCACCGCCTCGCCCGCCGCGAGCAGGCGTTGCTCGCGCATCGGGTCGCCGTAGTGCCAGGCCACCCCGGCATCGGGCGCGGACGCCGTCCCGCCCGGTGTGCCCCCGCCGCTGGGCAACGGCACGGCCCCCGGCACCCGGTCGAGCAGCGGCGAGTCAGGTGGCTGCTGCCCTGCGGACGGTGTGGTGGATTGCGTGGTGGATGGTGTGGTGGGCGATGGTGCCATCAGGTCACGACCTCGGTGGACGCGCAACGGACGCAGAGCCCGTGCAGGGACAGGTGGGACAGGTCGGTGACGAAACCGTGCCGGGCGAGCACCGCAGCGGCCAGTTCGACCGCCAGCGCGGCGTCCGCCTCGGCCACGGCCCCGCACCGATGGCAGACCAGGTGGATGTGCTGCTCGTCGCCCCGGGCGTGGTAGGTCGAGGCACCGTGGGTGAGGTGGGTGTGGGTGACCACGCCGAGTTCTTCGAGCAGTTCGAGCGTGCGGTACACCGTCGACAGACTCAAGCCGGGAGTGCTCTGTTGCACCCGCTCGCACACCTGCTCGGGCGTGGCGTGGCCCAACGCCACGACGGCATCGGCGACCAACCGCCGCTGGGTGGTGGCACGCAGGCCCCGGGCGCGCAGCGCGGAGCCCAGCAGGTCCGAGCCATCGACAGGCGCGGTCAGCTCAGATTCACCCGCTTCAACTGCGCCGAGACGTGCGGCGTGAGCGGCGTGCCCATGGCGGCCATGTCCATCGTCCACAACAGATCCCCCTCGACCAGGCCGTAGAGGCGGGAGGCTCCGGTGTACTCCTTGGCCGTCGACGTCCGGGCGACGACATCGGTGGCCATGGTGATCCGCGGCCCCTCCACGGCACCGTGGTAGATCTCGACGAACCCGGTCGGGTGGGTCAGCAGGAGTTCGACCTCGGTGCCGCCGGCCTCGGCCGGTCCGCCGGTGCGCCAGAAGCCGGTCTCGGTGGCCAGCGGGCGCACCTGGTTGCCGTCCTCGTCCAGCAACCAGGTCCGCGACCTGTAGGACAGGAACGGCCGCCCGTCGTGACCGAACTCGACCTCCTGGCCGAAGCGCTGGTCCTGCGCCATGGTCGGGTAGCCGACCACGCCGGCCCCGACCCACACCCCCACCAGCCAGCTCAGCGGAACCAGGGGCGGCGGCATGTCTGCGGAGAGCTCGATGGGCATGTGCCCATCTTGCTATGTCGAACCCGAACCGGACGGCTCAGTTGCCCGACAGTCGCGCCACCGCATACGCCACGGTGCCCACCGCGCAGACCGGACCGGCTGCCGCCGCGGGCAAACCGATCAGCCGAACGGCGGCGTGCTGGGACTGCAACAACATGGTGGTGCCGGACGCCACAGCCGCCACGGCCACCCCGACCAACGCCGTGGCCAGCAGATCGCCGTCCGAGACCACCACGGCGGCCAGCGAGGCGACCACGGCCCCTGCGGCGAAGGCAGCCCAGCCGCGCACATTCGACTCGATCGGCAGGCCGACCACGACGACCGAACCCGCGAGGGCAGCGGCGGCGACCGTGAGCCCGGCCAGGCCGAGCCGGGTCTCGGGCAGCAGCATCCACCCGGCACCGAGCACCGCGATGACCTGACCGGAGAGTGTGGCAGTGACCGATTCGACCAAACCGCCGCGTCCGTCACGCCGCAGCAACTGATGGGCGAAGGCCAACAGGACGCAGCCCGCGATCAGCCCGGCGAAGGCGGCCAACGGCTGAACCCGTTCGGCGGTGCGCAACGCCAGCCCGACGCCGCCCAGGCCACTGACCGCGATCACCACCGCGGTGGTGACTCGCGAACGTTCGAGCTCCAGCAACGCACCCCAGCCCAGCGCGACCAGCACCACGGCGAGCGCCACGGCCCCCGCGAGCGCCGTGGCACCCCAGTGCGCCGCAGCGACGAGACCGACGGCCAGGGCCACCGAGACCAGTGAGCACAGCAGTGACATCACGACCGGCATCCTGACAGATCCCGGCGAGCTGACCCGCGCGATCTCCCGGTCGCTATCCTGGGTGGACGTCTCGCTTCCCGCAGTGACGCGGCGCGGCCCGATCGCATTCGCGATCACACACCAGGCGGGTCATCGAACCCACCTGGGAAGGAGGCCTCGTGGCCCAGTTGCTCCTGCTCACCAACGCACTGGCGCCCTCGTCCGAGGTGCTACCCGCTCTGGGGCTGCTGGCCCACCAGGTGCGCGTGCTGCCGGCCGAGCCCGCCGTCCTGGTCGACGCCCCGGTCGCCGACGCGATCCTGGTCGACGGTCGCCGCGATCTCGCCGGCGCACGCTCGCTGTGCCGGCTCTTGCGCACGACGGGATTGTCGTCGCCCCTGTTGCTGGTGCTGACCGAGGGTGGCCTCACCGCCGTCGCCGTCGACTGGGGCATGGACGACGTGCTGCTGGACGCCGCGGGCCCGGCCGAGGTGGAGGCGCGACTACGCCTGGCCACCGCCCGCAGTCGTGCCCTCGAACTCGATCGGGAGCCGGAGTCCAGCGAGATCCGCAACGGTGACCTGGTGATCGACGAGGCGACCTACAGCGCCCGGCTGCGACGTCGCTCCCTCGACCTGACCTACAAGGAGTTCGAGCTGCTCAAGTACCTCGCACAGCATCCCGGCCGGGTGTTCACCCGGGCGCAGTTGCTGCAGGAGGTCTGGGGGTACGACTACTTCGGCGGAACCCGGACGGTCGACGTCCATGTGCGCCGATTGCGCGCCAAATTGGGCACCGACAACGAGGCCCTGATCGGCACCGTACGCAACGTGGGGTATCGCTTCGTCCCCAGTGGGCGCGCCGTCGATGCAGACGGCGACACCCCGGCCGAGGTCGAGGCATCCCCCGGACGCGTCGACGCCTGAACCACGACCCACCCCACCCCACCCCCCGAATCACCCCCCAAACCGCGTCATGCTCCGCGGGTGACACGCGACGCCGGCGAAAACCGGTCGAAATGCGTCACCCGCGGAGCATCAGCGGTCACCCGCGGAGCATGAGCGGGTTCTCGGGGTTGGGTTGGGTTGGGGTCAGGGCAGGACGGTGATGCGGGTGGGGCTCGGGGGTGCGGTGGCGGGGTGGGTGCCGAGCCAGGCGACGAACTCGTCGAGATCGACGCCGCCGCCGACGCGGTTGGTGCCGTTCTTCAGCTCGGCGAAGCCGTCACCGCCGTCGGCCAGGAAGTTGTTCACCGTCACCCGGTAGGTCGCGGTCGGGCTGAGGGTGACCCCGTCGAGCTTGATCGTGGCGGGGTCGATCTTGCTGCCCTGCGGCGCCGAGGCCGAGTACGAGTAGGTGAACCCGCGCGAGACCCCGTTGATCAGGATCGGGCGCGACCGGGCACTGTTGAACTGCTGCTCCAGCACGGTGTCGATCTGCGCGCCGGTCAGGGTCAGGGTGACGAGCAGGTTGCCGAACGGCTGGACGGCGAACGCCTCGCTGTAGGTCACCTGGCCGTCGCCCTCTCCGGCAGGCGACCCGGCGTAGAGCAGGTCGGCTCGCACGCCGCCGGAGTTCATGAAGGCGATCTGGGCGCCGTTGGCCGTCGTCCGGTCGAGCTGGGCGTCGGCGATCAGGTCACCCAGGCTGGATTCGGCGGCCCGGTTGTCCGGCGTCCCGTCGGCATTGGTGGCCCGCTTGATGTCGGCCGTGATCGACCCGACCAGGCGATTGCCCAGCGGCGCGGACAGCGCGTCCCACTTGGCGATGATCGCGCTCTGCACCGGATCGGGCGTGACGGTGCGCAGCACGGGCCGGTTCACCGCGACCACCGACGAACGGATGACGTCCTTGGTGCGACGGTCGAGCTTCAGGTTGGTCTCGGTCACCAACCGGCCGAACGCCATCGCACTGGTCACCGATCGCGGGTTGCCCGCCGGGTCGGGGATCATGCAGGTGTACGGCTGGTGGGTGTGCCCGCTGACCACCATGTCGATCCGGGCGTCGAGGTTCCGGGCGATCTCGACGATCGGACCCGAGATCGACGATCCGGTGTTCTCACCGGTGCACGGGAAGTTGTAGGCGGCACCGGTGGGCGGCACGCCACCCTCGTGAATCAGCACCACGATCGCCTTGACCCCGCGCTGGGCCAGGTCGGCCGCGGCCAGGTTGGCGCTGGCCACCTCGTCCTTGAAGGTCACGTTCTTGATGCCGGCCTGCGCGACCAACTCGGGGGTGGCCTCGAGGGTCATGCCGATGAAGCCGACCTTGACATCGCCGACCTCCTTGACCCAGGTGGGCGGCAGGATGGTGCGACCGGTGCGCGACCTGAACCAGTCGCCGTAGTCCCGGCTACCGGCGGGAGCCTTGACCTTGACGCCGTTGGCGTAGGCCACATTGGCCGCCAGGTACTGGAACCTCGCCCCGCGGTACGGCGTCGGCAGGTAACACCCGCTGTCGGTGCGGCAGCCGCCGTACTGCATCCGCAGCAACTCGCTCACGCCCTCGTCGAACTCGTGGTTGCCCACGCTCGAGACGTTGAGCTTCAGCGCGTTCAGCGACTCCACGCTCGGCTCGTCGTGGAACAGACCGGACAGGAACGGACTGCCCCCGATCAGGTCACCCGCGGCCACGGTGAGCGTGTTCTTCTTGCCGGCACGCAACGCCGACAGCGTGCTCGACAGGTACTCGACCCCGCCGTGAGCGGTCGTACCCTGGCCCGGTAGCTGGCTGTCGGCGCCCGCCGGTGGCTTCAGGTGACCGTGGTAGTCGTTGAAGCTCAGGATCTGCAGGTCGACCGGCGTGGGTGCCGCAACGGCCGCTGAGGACATGGACACGGCCGCCACCGTGGCGCTTGCCACGGCCAGCCCGAGAAGAGTGCGCCGTCGGCGCTCCTGTCGCAACATGGTTGTCTCCTCCGGGGCCAGGATGCCCCCTCGCCGAACTCCGCCTGATGGTGTCCGGGACGGTACTGCCCCGCGCCCTCCTCGTCACCCGAACGGGCCACGCCGACCCCGCCGACTCCGCGCGACACTGCCTCGTGACCACGCCACCCGGCCAGGCCTCGTAGGGTCTGCGCATGAGTTCGGTGACCGTGCGCGTCGCCCCGCTGCTCACCCCTGCCCAGGTGAGCGCCGTGACGGCGGTGTGTCACCACGCAGCGCACGCCGACGGCACCGAGCCGTTGAGCGAACACGTCCGGTTGCACCTGCTCCGCGGTGGGGACCACGACGGCCGGCCGGACGGCGGAGACCGACACCTGCTCGCCCTGCGGCCCGATGACCGGATCGTCGGATATGCCCATCTCGACCCGACCGACCTGGTCGACGGAGCGGCCGCCGAGGTGGTGGTCGACCCTGCCGAGCGAGATCAGGGGGTGGGGCGTGCTCTGGTGGAGGCGACCGTCGAGGCCTCCCCCGACGGCCGGCTGCGACTGTGGTCGCACGGCTCGCACCCGGCCGCCCGCCGGCTCGCGGCGTCCCTGGGGTTCGCCGAGGGGCGACGGCTGGAACAGTGGCGCCGTCGACTCGACGTGCCACTTCCGCCGGTCGCGCTGCCGGACGGCGTCCGGCTGCGCAGCTTCGTCCCGGGCTCGGACGACGCCCCGTGGCTGGCCTTGAACGCCCGGGCGTTCGCCGATCACCCGGAGCAGGGCGGTTGGACCAGCCGTGACCTTCAGGTACGTCTGGCGGAGACCTGGTTCGACCCGCAGGGGTTTCTCATCGCCGAGGAGGGTGAGGCCGAACACCCCGAGATGGTCGGCTTTCACTGGACGAAGGTGCACGGCTCCCCGGCGGGACATGCCCACGAGCCGATCGGCGAGGTCTACGTGGTCGGCGTCGACCCGGCGCACCAGGGTCGTGGGCTGGGCCGCAGCCTGACCCTGGCCGGGCTGCACCGGCTCGCCGAGGCCGGGCTGAACAGCGCGATGCTCTACGTCGAGGCCGACAACGCCGCAGCCAAGGCGGTATACCACTCGCTGGGTTTCGCCCACCACGAGACCGACGTGATGTACGTGCGGCGATCAGGTGGCTCGAAGGTGCCCTGAGTCCCTAACGGCAAGTTGCCTCGCCGTGAAACGATGCCGGGCATGACCAGCTCCGCGACGACCCCGGCGTCGCCTGCCGGCCCTGCCCGGCGGCCGCGAACCTCTCGTACCCGCACCTCCGTTGCCGCCGTCATGGCCGCGTCGAGCGCCAAGGACGCCGCGCCCTCCAACGGTGCCGCCGCGCCGCTTCCGGACGAGGCAGCACCCACCTCGCCGCCAGCGCCCGGCGCCCCGGTGTCGGGCGCCGCGAGTGACGGCCGGGCAGTCGGCGTCCCGGCCGAGCCCGAACCGCTGCGCAGCGACCGGTTCCTCGATCGCGAACTGTCGTGGTTGGCCTTCAACACCCGGGTGCTCGAACTCTCGCGGGACGAGAACCTGCCGTTGCTGGAACGTGCCCGGTTCCTCGCGATCTTCGCCAGCAACCTGGACGAGTTCTTCATGGTGCGCGTGGCCGGTCTCAAGCGCCGGATCGCGACCGGGCTGGCGGTGACCGCGGCCAGTGGCCTCGAACCGCGTGACCTGCTCGAGGCGATCAGCGAGCGCGCTCACGAGATGATGTCGGAGCACGCGAAGATCTACACCGACGAGGTGGCCCCATCGCTGCGCGAGGCCGGTATCGCCCTGGTGCACTGGGACGCTCTGTCCGCCTCCGAGCAAGACCGGTTGCACACCTTCTTCCGCGAGCAGGTCTTCCCCGTGCTGACCCCACTGGCGGTCGACCCGGCGCACCCGTTCCCCTACATCTCCGGCCTGTCGCTCAACCTGGCCGTCATCCTGCGCAACCCGGTGACCGACAAGGAGCACTTCGCCCGGGTCAAGGTGCCGCCGCTGCTGCCCCGCTTCATCCGCGTGGACGGCGACGACCTGCACCACTCCCGGTTCGTGCCGGTCGAGGACGTGATCGCGGTGCACCTCGATCAGCTGTTCCCGGGCATGGAGGTCCTGCAGCACCACACCTTCCGGGTGACCCGCAACGAGGACCTCGAGGTCGAGGAAGACGACGCCGAGAACCTGCTGCAGGCCCTCGAGAAGGAGCTGTTGCGGCGCCGGTTCGGGCCGCCGGTGCGGCTCGAGGTCGCCTCGACCATCGACAACCACGTGCTCGAGCTGCTGGTTCGCGAGCTGGGTGTGAGCGGCGCCGAGGTCTACAACCTCTCCGAGCCCCTCGACCTGCGCGGTCTGAACACCATCGCGGATCTCGACGTCCCCGAGCTGCACTACCCCAAGTACCTGCCCAAGACCCACCGCCACCTCAACGAGGTCGAGACCGCCAAGCCGAGCGACGTGTTCGCGGCGATCCGGGCTCGCGACATCCTGCTGCACCACCCGTACGACTCCTTCTCGACCAGCGTGCAGGCCTTCCTGGAGCAGGCAGCCGCCGACCCGCGGGTGCTGGCGATCAAGCAGACCCTGTACCGCACCAGCGGTGACTCCCCGATCGTCGATGCCCTGATCGACGCGGCCGAGGCCGGCAAGCAGGTGCTCGCCCTGGTCGAGATCAAGGCCCGGTTCGACGAGCAGGCCAACATCAGTTGGGCGCGCAAGCTGGAGCAGGCCGGCGTGCACGTGGTGTACGGCATCGTCGGGCTCAAGACCCACGCCAAGCTGAGCCTCGTGGTGCGCCAGGAGGCCGAGGGCCTGCGCCGCTACTGCCATGTCGGCACCGGCAACTACAACCCCAAGACCGCCCGGCTCTACGAGGACCTGGGCCTGCTCACCTGCGACCCCCAGGTCGGCGAGGACCTCACCCGGCTGTTCAACCAGCTGTCCGGCTACGCGCCCAAGACCGCCTACCGGCGGCTGCTGGTCGCCCCGCGGTCGCTGCGCAGCGGTCTGGTCGATCGCGTCAACCGTGAGATCGCCAACCATGCCGAGGGTCACCCGGCGCGGGTGCGGTTGAAGATGAACTCGATCGTCGACGAGGTGCTGATCGATGCGCTGTACCGCGCCTCGCAGGCCGGGGTTCCGGTGGACGTCGTGGTGCGCGGTATCTGCGCGATCCGGCCGGGTGTGCCCGGGCTGAGCGAGAACATCCGGGTGCGCAGCATCCTGGGTCGCTACCTGGAGCACTCCCGCGTGTTCTGGTTCGAGAACAAGGGCGAGCCGGTGGTCTACATCGGCAGCTCGGACATGATGCACCGCAACCTCGACCGCCGGGTCGAGGCCCTGGTACGCCTCAGCGACCCGGGTCACCTGACCGAGCTGGATCAGATGATGACCCTGGCCATGGACGAGGAGACGATCTCGTGGCACCTCGGCCCGGACGGTGACTGGGTGCGCCACGGCGGAACGGACGGCCAGCCAGGTCGGGACCTGCAGGCACACATGATCGCGACCCGGCCCAGCCGGCGCGCAGTCACCCGACGACGCTGAAACGGAGCGCCTTTGTCCACCTCGCCGGGGGTCGAGTCCAGCGCGGAGCAGCCCGCAGATGCGGCTTTGCCGTCGGCCGAATCGGCGGCATCGGCCGGGTCGGCAGCGACGGCGAGCACCGCGCGAGGGTCGGCGGCGTCCAATGGGTTCGCGGCGGCCTCGCTCAACGGGACCGCGCCAACGGTGTTGGCCGCCGGCGTCCTGTGCTGGCGGACGACGCCTGCCGGCCTCGAACTGCTCATGGTGCATCGGCCCAAGTACGACGACTGGTCGTTCCCCAAGGGAAAGCTCGAAGTCGGTGAGAGCCTGCCCGAGTGCGCCATCCGGGAGCTGGCCGAGGAGACCGGTGTCGAGGCGGTCCTGGGCCGCGCGCTGCCCTCGGTGCGCTACATCGACCAGAACGGCGCGGTGAAGCAGTCCAGCTACTGGGCCGGACGGGCGCTGCATCAGGGCCGGGCCACGGCTCCGACGACCGAGGTGGACGGCGTGGCGTGGGTGCCGCTGGAGCAGGTCGGTGAGCTGCTGGCCCACCCGACCGACGCGGCGCCGCTGGATGTCCTGGCGGCGATGGCTGCGGACGGTGAGTTGGACACGACCCCGGTGCTGATCATCCGGCACGGCACGGCACGGCCGCGCGATGCCTGGGCCAGGGCCGACGCCGACCGACCGCTGATCGCCTCGGGCCGACGACAGGCAGCCTCGCTCGCCTCGCTGCTGGCCTGTTGGCAGCCCGAGTACCTGCTGAGCTCGTCCTGGCGTCGATGCGTCGACACCGTCACCCCGTACGCGGCGCTGGCCAAGGTGAAGATCCGCACCAAGGGTGGACTCACCGAACGAGCCTTCCGGCGCGACCCCAACAAGGCGCGCCGTCACCTGTTCGACCTGATCGAGCGGGAGCGGCGGTCGGCGATGTGCACCCACCGCCCGGTGCTGGCGGGGGTGTTCCGGGCGCTTCGCGAGCGGACCACGCGAGAGTTGATCAAACACGTACCGCAGGACGACCCCTATCTGGCGCCCGGCGAGGTCTTGGTGGCCCATGTGATCCACCCGAGTGGACGTCGCGCCACGATCGTGGGGATCGAACGGTACGTCGCACTGCGCTGACGTCTCGCTCGCTCAGCCGTCTCGCTCAGCCGTCTCGATCAGCCGTCTCCCTCGGCCGTCTCGATCAGCGTCAGCCACGCCCGCCGCACCGGACAGGCGACGCTGTGTGACGGATCACAGGCGCGCTCGTCCAGATCGGTCACACTCTGCCCCGATTCGGTGACAACGCTGTCGATGAACCGACCGCCGAGGTTCACCTGCCGTGTACGCCGCGCGATCCAACCGGCTGCCCTGGCTCTCTAGCGTCGTCCTCGGAGCCGGCCCGCGCCGCCGTGGTGGGTGGGCGCGGGTTCGGCTCCGACACCCGGTCCGCAGTGTCGCGGCCAGTCCACACATACCCGTCGAGAGGGACGCATTCCCGTGACGAAGACCCGCATCCTCGCGTTCACCGCGGTCGCGATGACCAGCACCCTGGGCCTGGCGGCCTGCGGAAGTGACGCCAACACCACCGGCTCCACCACGACCGGATCTGCTGCCGGCGGCACCTCGGCCGCCTCGGCCCCCGCCGCTGACTGCCCGTCGGGCACGCTCAAGGCCGAGGGATCCTCGGCGCAGAAGAACGCCATCGAAGCGGCGATCTCCTCCTTCCAGAGCGCCTGCGCCGACGTGACGATCAACTACAACCCGACCGGATCCGGCGCCGGCATCAAGCAGTTCGTGGCCGGGCAGGTGGACTTCGCCGGCTCGGACTCGGCGCTCAAGCCCGAGGAGGCCACCGCCGCCGCGGCGACGTGCAAGGCCCCGGCGTGGAACCTGCCCATGGTTGCGGGCCCGGTTGCCATCGCCTACAACCTGCCCGGTGTCGACAAGCTGATCCTCAGCTCCGACGTCGCCGGCAAGATCTTCGCCGGAAAGATCACGGCCTGGAACGACCCGGCGATCGCCGCCCTGAACGCCGGCGTGACGCTGCCGAGCGACCCCATCAAGGTCTACTTCCGCTCGGACGAGTCGGGCACCACGGACAACTTCCAGAAGTACCTCACCGCCGCAGCAGGCACGTCCTGGGGCCTCGAGGCCGGCAAGAAGTGGAACGGCCCGTCCGGCGAGGGCAAGGAGAAGTCCGCTGGGGTCGCCGGCGCGGTCAAGGCGCAGAAGGGCGGCGTGACCTATGTGGAGTGGTCCTACGCCCAGCAGAACGGCCTCGGCATCGCCTGGGTCGACAACGGTGGCGGACCGGTCGAACTGACCGGCGCCACCGTGGGCGCCATGATCGGCGGAGCGAAGCAGAAGGGCACCGGCAACGACCTGTCCCTCGAGCTCGACTACGCGACCAAGACCCCCGGGGCCTACCCGATCAACCTGGTCACCTACGAGATCGTCTGCTCGAAGTACAGCGACGCCGCCAAGGGCAAGGCCGTCAAGGCCTTCCTGAAGCACTTCGGTGGCGCCGAGGTCCAGGGCGGGCTCGAGAAGCTGGGCTACGCCCCGCTGCCGACCGAGGTCGCGGGCAAGGTCACCGCCGCGATCGACGCGATCGGCTGAGCGGGTCCTCGTGAGCGCGATGCGGGGGCAACCGGCCATGGCATCCGAGGCCTCGTCACGGTATGCCGCGGCGGGTGGCCCGCGGCCCACCGTTCCGGGCGGTACGCCGTCCGGGACGGTGGGCACCGCCGTCCGCCGGTGGCCCGATGTGGTCTTCGTCGGCACCGCCCGCGGTGCCGGAATCCTGGTGGTCGCACTGGTGAGTCTGATCGGGGCGTTTCTGCTCTCGCAGGCGCTCCCGGCGCTGGCCCGCAACGAGGCGAACTTCCTCACCTCACGCGAGTGGACCGTCGACGGCGATCACCCACGTTTCGGCGTCGCCGACCTGGCCTGGACGACGGTGAGCGCCTCGGTGATCGCGATGCTGCTCGCCGTCCCACTCGGGGTGGCGGTCGCCCTGTTCATCACCGAGTACTCCCCGAGCTGGCTCAGCCGGCCGGCCGCCACCCTGGTCGACCTGCTCGCGGCCGTGCCCTCCATCGTCTACGGCCTGTGGGGGCTCATCGTCGTCCGCCCGATGTTCACCCCGATCGAGACGTTTCTGAGCAGCCATCTGGGGCGGATCCCGCTGCTGGAGCCGACCGGGATCACCGGTGGCACCCTCTTCTTCATCGGGGTGGTCCTGGCGGTGATGATCCTGCCGATCGTCACCGCGATCTCGCGAGAGGTCTTCGCCCAGACGCCGACGCAGCACAAGGAAGGCGCACTCGCCCTGGGAGCCACCCACTGGGAGATGATCCGCACCGCCGTCCTGCCCTTCGGCACCCCCGGCGTGATCAGCGCCGCGATGCTCGCCCTCGGGCGGGCGCTGGGCGAGACCATCGCCGTCACCTTCATCGTGTCGACGCTCGCCACGGGTAGTCCGTGGAGCTGGTCGGTGTTCAACGGCGGCGAGACGTTCGCCTCCCGGATCGCCAACAACGCCGCCGAGTTCGACTCCCCCGCCAAGACCGGCGCGTTCATCGCCGCGGGCCTGGTGCTGTTCGCCCTCACCTTCGTGGTGAACGCCCTGGCCCGGATCGTCATCGAGCGCAGGAAGGCGTTCAGCGAGTGACTTCCGCAGAGATTCCCTTCACCACCTCCCGACTCGAACTCGTGTCCTCCGACGTGGACGCCGAGCGCGAACGCTCGCCCCGGCTCGACGGCCGGGGCACCGACGCGGCGCGAGCGCTGCGCGACCGTCTCGCCCGGGTCGTCGCCTGGGGTGCGTTCGGCACGGCACTGATCCCCCTGGTCTGGATCCTGTGGACGGTGGTGTCCCAGGGCATCGGCCTCCTGGCGACCAGCACCTGGTGGACCCATTCGCAGCGCAACATCAACGCGGCCGACGTCGGCGGCGGCGCCGTCCATGCCATTCAGGGCACCCTGATCCAGGCCGCCGTCACCGCGGCGATCTCGGTGCCGATCGCCGTGTTCACCGCGATCTACCTGGTGGAGTACGGCCGCGGCAAGCTCGCCAGGACGATCTCGTTCATGGTCGACATCCTGTCCGGGGTGCCGTCGATCGTGGCTGCTCTGTTCATCTACGCCGTGTGGGTGACCACCTTCGGGCTGCAGCGGGTCGGGTTCGCCGTGAGCCTGGCGTTGGTGTTGTTGATGATCCCGGTGGTGGTGCGCTCCACCGAGGAGATGCTCAAGCTGGTGCCCAACGAACTGCGCGAGGCCTCCCTCGCCCTCGGGGTGCCTCGGTGGATCACCATCACCAGAGTCGTGTTGCCCACAGCCTTCTCGGGCATCATCACCGGCATCCTGCTCGGCCTGGCCCGGGTGATGGGCGAGACGGCGCCGTTGCTCATCCTCGGCCCCTACACCAAGAACATCGCGACCAATCTGTTCTCCGGCTACATGCCGACGTTGCCGACGATGATCAACCAGGACCGCACCGAGACCGGTATCGACTCGGCCGTGGAGCGCATGTGGGCCGCCGCGCTCACCCTCATCCTGCTCGTGCTGCTGCTCAATCTGACCGGGCGACTCATCGCCCGCTTCGGCGCCGTGCGGTCCTGACTCGTCCCGCCTCGACACCCGACCCAGCCCTCCGCCACCTCATCCCCCGAAGGCGAAACCCATGGCCAAGCGCATCGACATCGACGATCTCGACATCTTCTACGGCACCTTCAAGGCCGTCGAGGGCGTGAGCATGACCGTGCAACCCAAGTCGGTGACCGCGTTCATCGGCCCCTCGGGCTGCGGCAAGTCCACCGTCCTGCGCTCGCTGAACCGGATGCACGAGGTGATCCCCGGCGGGCGCATCGAGGGTCGGATCACCTTGGACGGCCAGGATCTGTACGCCGGCTCGGTCGATCCGGTCACGGTGCGCCGCACCATCGGCATGGTGTTCCAGCGTCCGAACCCGTTCCCGACCATGTCGATCTACGACAACGTCGTGGCCGGCCTGCGGCTCAACGGAGTCAAGAAGTCATCGGTGCTGGACGAGGCCGCCGAAGCCTCGCTGCGCGGCGCGAACCTGTGGGACGAGGTCAAGGACCGATTGGCCAAGCCCGGCGCCGGCCTGTCCGGCGGTCAGCAGCAACGACTGTGCATCGCCCGCGCCATCGCGGTGCGTCCCCAGGTGCTGCTGATGGACGAGCCCTGCTCGGCCCTGGACCCCATCTCGACGCTGGCGATCGAGGACCTGATCGACGAACTCAAACAGGACTACACCATTGTGATCGTGACCCACAACATGCAGCAGGCCGCACGGGTCAGCGACCAGACGGCGTTCTTCAACCTCGCCGCCACCGGGAAGCCGGGCAAACTGGTCGAGATCGGCGACACCAAGGTCATCTTCAGCACCCCGAGCGTCAAGGCCACCGAGGACTACATCAGCGGCCGATTCGGCTGAGCCCCAGGACGTCGGCTGCGCCTGCGCCTGCACCCGACCGGCGCCCTCAGGTGGCCAGCCGTCCTGCACCCACCGACGCCGCCGCGAGCGCGAACGTCACCACCGGAGTAGCCACCCAGGCGAGCACGATCCGGCGCGCCGTCCCCCACCGGATGGCGCGCAGGCCTCCGCTCGCCCCGGCGCCCATGATCGAGGCCGTCACGGTGTGGGTCGACGACACCGGGATGCCGACCAGGCCCGCCGAGGCGTACAGCATGGCCGAGGCGACGCTCTCGGCGGCGAAGCCGGTCGCCGGGGTCATCCGGACGATCCGTCGCGAGAGTGTCCGGATGATCCGCCACCCCCCGGCCAGGGTTCCCAGGCCCAGGGCGCCGGCGACCAGCAGTTGCAGCCAGGTGGGGGTGACCGCGCCGGTGCTCGCCCCCGCACCCAGTGCCAGGGCGATCACGCCCATGGTCTTCTGCCCGTCCTGCAGGCCGTGCCCGACGGACATGGTTGCCGCGGTCACCGACTGGGCCATGCGAAACCCCTGGATCGCCCGCTCGTGAGCCGCATCGCGGAACACCCGTAACACCACGATCATCAGCAGCCAGGCACCGAGAAACCCGAGTACGGGCGAAATGACCAGGGGCAGCGCGAGCCAGATCGTCAACAGCTCCCAGTCGACCTGCAGACCCGCGGCGAACCCTGCCCCCGCCAGCGCACCGATCAGCGCATGGGACGACGAGGAGGGCAATCCGAACCACCAGGTCACCAGGTTCCACCCGAAGGCACAGACCAGGGCCTGCAGGATCACGGACGGTCCGGGCCCGTGCACCGGAACCGCGACCAGACCGAGGCCGAAGGTCTCGGCCAGGCGCACCCCGAGCACGGCTCCCACGACGTTGAGCAGGGCCGACATCGGTAGCGCCACCCGGGGAGTCAACGCCCCGGTCCCGAGGGACGTCGCCACGGCGTTGGCGGCATCGTGCATGCCGTTCATCCAGGCGTAGGCGACGCCGGCGAACACCACCAGCACGACCAGCGTGGCCTCCACCGATCAGCTCTCCGTCACCACGACGGTCTGCAGGGCATCGGCAACGGAGTCGACCGCATCGATCAACCGACGCAAACTGGTAGCGGCCTCGACATGGCGCATCAACAGCGTCGGCTCGGAGATCGTCGTGGTGATGTCGAGCAGCAGCCGACGGTGCAGTTGACCTGCCTGCTTGACCAACACCGTCAGGTCCACCCACGGCGTGGCCAGGTTGCCCGGATCACCCAGCCGCGGCACCGCGGCGGCGATGATCTCGGTCGCCCGCACCACGAGTTGCACCAACTCGGCGGTGCGCGGGGGCAGGTCGCCCAGCCGCAGCACCTCGAAGGTGTCCCCGACGGCATCGGTCCGGGCGGCGGCCCGACGCATGGCCCAACTCAGCCGGAAGATGTCGGCCCGGTCGAAGGGTGTGACGAACGAGGCGGCCAGGCCACGCAACACCGCGTGGGCGGCGTCCTCGGCGTTCCGGTCGGTCTCTTGCAGCCGCCGAACGGCGGCGGTGCGCGCCTCCGGGTCGCTGTCCAGCGCGGCAGCCAGGTGATGCGCCGCCGCGGCGAGGTGCCGGGCACACTCCGACAACGCCTCACCCAGCAATGACTCGTCGCGGCGCAAGCGGAACATCACGACGGTGACGCTACCGGCCCCGCCGCGACGGTGTGGCGGGCTCGGCGGCACCGAGTGCCGCCGGCGTGCTCGGTGCGGTATCCGGTGTGGAGCCGTCGTCGGACGGCGCCTCGCTCCGGACGACGGTGCGCTCCACCGAGGCCGAGGCGAGCCCGAAGCCACCCACCGTCACCTCGTCGTAGGCCAGTACCTGCCCGGCCCGCTCTCCCGATCGGGCCACATAGAGCAGCGTGGCCTCGAGGGGCAGCGGGTTGCCGTCCCGGATGGCCTGGAAATCGGCCGAGATCCCGGCACCACCGGTCGATCCCTCGCGCATCTCCCGGGTGCCCGTGGCCTCGTCCAGCTCGACGTGGCGGGAGTGGAAGTGCCCGTCGAGCACCAACGGCACCGTGCCCCGCAACGGTGGAACGGAATAGGGCTCGTGCACCACGGCGACGTCCACCGGAGTGGTCGGATGCGCCTGGTTCCACGCCGTGATCACCTGCGCCAGCCGGATCCCGGCCTCCACCTGGATCTGCGAGGAGCCACCGGTCGCCGTGATCGTCGGACCCGACGGAATCGCCCCGGCCGGAGTGGGCTCAACGCTGCCCCGGACGGGGGGCGGGACCCGCCGGGCGCCGTCCGGGGTGAACACCGGGTCGCCGATCCCGGCGAACCGCAGGCCGGCGACCTCCTGCACGGTGCCGTCCAGCACCACGGCATTGGGGAAGGAGGCAATGAGTGCCTGGGTGCTGCGCGAGTCGTGGTTGCCGCGCACGAACACGTACGGCACCTTCAGCTCGCCGATCCACGACAACGTGGCCGACTCGACCGAGGAGCCCCAGGTGGTGATGTCGCCGGAATCGACCACCACCTGTACCCGGAAGTCGCGCACCAGGCGTTGCACCAGATCGAAGCCGAGCGGGTTGAGGTGCAGGTCGCTGACGTGCAGCACCGTCACCACGTCGTCCGGGCCCCCGGTCGAGGGCGGGACCACAGGCAGGTCCCCGCTCATGGCGTACAGGGTGGTCACGCCCTGCACGATGTCGGCGACGCCGGCCCGGTAGTTCTCCAACCGCTGCGCCAGACTGCCCGCCTCGCCCGCAACGTAGGGGGCCTGGCTCAACAGGCCGGCGAACCGGGGCTCGGCGAACCGATCGGCGTCGAAGACGAGCACGGTGCCGCCCGAGACGGCGGTCAACAGGCCGAGGACGCCGAGCATCGAGTAGGCGGTACGTCGCCAGCGCCCCCGGTAGATCAGCCCCGACAACGTCCCCGCCCCGATCAGGGCCGATGCCGCCGTCAGTCCTGCCGCCTTCAGCGTGGCGGCGCGCAGGTCCTGGGGCGCGGCGGCCCCGAGGTCACGGACCGCGGAGGGCGAGCCGAGCAGCGTGCGGGCCTGGTTCAGGTCGACGGTGACCACGTTGACGGTCACCGCCACCGGCGTCCAATGCGTGGCGAAGGAGACCTCACCCGCCGGCGGCAACAGCACCCGAACGCCCCCGCCCACGCTGGGACGGACCCGGATCTCCGCCTCGAGCGGCCCGACGTGCGTGGTCACCGAGGGCGCCAGCGCGGCGCCGATGGCCGAGCCGAGCAGCACCACCACGATCATCCCCAGGGCTCGCCAGGCCTGGCGGCGCGCTCTCGTGCGTGCCCGGATCCGGGCAGAGACCGCGGCCGAACCGGTACCGACGGGGCCGACGGTGCCGACGGGGTCGTCGGCTGCGTCGGCTGCGTCGGCGGTGCCGGCTGCGTGGTCCATGCGGATTCACCGATTCAGGTGGTCGAGTCGTGGGCAGGTCGCCGCCCCGATGGCCAGAGCAGACCGCCGCCCCGGCGCATGGCCGGGGCGGCGAGCCGCACTGCCAGGCGTCGAACCGGGAGCACCTCTCGGTGCAACGGCCGCTCGAAGCGGCTTTTCATGGGACCCGGGGCTACCGCGGATCGACGCCCGGTGAGACCCCCGGAGGAGTGTCACCAGTGGCAACCAACACGGTCACCGTCGTCCATGTTCCCCGAAGTCTTGAGAAATCGACAGTCGGGCCACGCGGTCAGTTCAGTCCACCCTCACGCCAGCGGGTCGCGGCGAGTTCGAGTTGGACGCCGGTACGCAGCAGATCGGCGGCACGTCGGGTCAGCCCCGCAGCGGGGGTCACCGGCACCGGGGTGGACGGCGTCGCCGGATCGGCCGCCAGGTCTGCCGCGGCAGCACGCCACGGATCCAGCGGGTCATCGAGGGAATCGGCCAGCAGCGCCCACCCGATGGAGACCACCCGGCAGAAGGCGGCTGCCCGCTCCAGGGCCACGCCGAGGTCACCGGTGAATGCGCCGGCCAGGACGGCGTCCGCAACGGTGCGTACCTCGTCCGGGCCGGGCGGCTCACCGACGCCGGCCACCGCCTCGTGCACCGGAGCCCGGTGTCGGCCCGCCTCGAACGCGCGGGCCATGTCGACCGGGTCGCGACGGATGCCGGCTCGCAGCGCATAGAGGCGCCACAGGGCGCCCGGCAGGGTGTCGGCGGGGCGGTCGGCCCACAGGTGGGCCATCTCGTCGATGCCGTGCTCGTCCGCCAGGGCCACCAACCGGGCCGTGCGCTCGTCGTCCCCGTCGCGGCCGTGGCGCACCAGTGCCTCGGCCGTGGCGTGGGCGGCCTCGATGCGTTGGGCGGGATCAACGGCACCCAGGTAGGAATCAGCGGCCGCCGGCGGCAGGAACGCCGGCCTGCGGGGCCGCTCGGGGTACCGCGGATGCGGGCTCATCCGGTCATGGTGACATCGCTCACCCCACGAGCGCATCGCCGGAGCCGGGCCGAACAGATCACGTCCACGGACCTGTGCAGGCCCTCGACGCCACACCTGGTGAGCCGGTAGGCCGCCCGTGCGCTCCGCGAGGGCGAATACGACGCAGGCGGGTGACCCGTCGTGGGTCACCCGCCTGCGGTGGTGAGGTGGATCAGGCCTTGCCCGCCAGCGGCCGGGTGGCCGTCCGGGTGCGGGTCGGTGTACCAGCCGGACGACGCGGGCCGGGCACGGTCGCGCGCACCGTGGCGCGCGGCGCGGCGATGCGTGCGTTCGCCAGGGTGGTGCGCTTGGCGGCGATCGTCGCGATGGTGCGGGAGGCGGCCTTGGGGGTCGCGGCCGGCTTGGGGGCCGACTTCGTCACGGGCTTGCTCACCGGCTTGGCCGCCGGCTTGGCCGCCTTCGTCACGGGCTTGGCTTGGCCGCCGGCTTGGTGGCCGGCTTGGTGGTGGCCTTGCTCACCGGCTTGGCCGCCGGCTTGGTGGTGGGCTTGACTGCCTTGGTGGTGGGCTTGGCTGCCCTGGTGGTGGGCTTGGTGACCTTGGTGACCCGGTTGGTGGCGGGCTTGGGTGCGGGCTTGACGACGAGCTTGGTCGCGGGCTTGGCGACCGGCTTGGCAACCGGCTTGGCGGTGCGCTTGGCCGTGGGCTTGGCCACGACCTTGGCGACCGGCTTGGCGGTGGGCTTGACCGTGGGCTTGATGGCGCGCTTGACGGCGCCGGCCTTCGCCACAGTGGCCTTGGGCGCTGCCTTGGCGACCGGCTTGGTGGCCGTCGTCGCCGTGGTCTTGACGGCGGTCTTCGCCGTGGTCTTCGCGGTGATCTTCGCGGCGGCCGTCACGGTCGTGTCGTCCACCGTCGCCGCAGCAGCGTTCGCGCGGATCGAGCTGATGCCGCTCTGGGCGGCCGCCTTGCTGGCGTAGGCCTTCGACGTGGCCACGATCTGGCCATTGGGGGCGGACAGGGTGAACCGGAACGTCCCGGCCTTGTCCTTGCGGATGGTGAACTTCGCGGGCATGGAGCCTCCGATGTCGGGCGACGATGCGTCGCCGTGTGGTGTCTTCGGCAGTCCTCGCCGAAGCTGCGCCGGGTTCGGCGCACCCCCCGTGGGGCGCGGAGCGGTCGAAGCCGCTGCGGTCATGCCCACGGGGAATCCTCGAGGTGCTCGTCCATCGCCCCGCCCGGGACGCAGTCGGCGCTGCGGTACTCCTCGGGAAGGTGGGGGTAGACGGAGAGCAGGTAGCGGCGCGCCAGGTCGCGCGCCTCGGAATCGGTCGCCCCGAACAGCGTCGCCGTCCGGTGATCCCGTTGCAGCGCAGCGCATTCCGCGCGCGCCTCGTCGATGAGGCCCTTCATGTGCATCGCCTCGTGGCTGAGCACGTGCACCGCCAGGACCTGGTCCTCGGTGGCGTTGCGGTGGTCCGAACGCACCCAGGACTGCAGGTCCTGACACGTGTCGTAGGTGATCACTGCGTGTCGTTCGGGGACGCCGTCCGCACCGAACATCACGTAGCCCCGCTCGGGGTGAGCCTGCACCCAGGCCTCGCCCACGGTCTCGCAGCGCACCGTCACCTCGACGCCGGCGAGTTCGCTCGCGACGTCCGCCAAGCGGCCCTCGAGCTGAGCGTGACGGATCAGCGGAATGGTGCAGACCAGCGCGGCCACGGCAGGCATGCCCACCGAGAGCACGGGGAACGGCCGCGTGCGTCCGAGGACGTCAACGCGGGTCACCCCCCAGCGCAGGGTGACGACCACGGCCAGCAGGCCGAGACCGAGAGCCACAGTGAGCAACACACCGGCCACATCGGCACCTGTTCGGCGTAACTGAAGGACGACTTTGCTCACGCGGGGTTCCCGCGACGCCGCCGGCGACCGAACGACCGACTGGCTGACCGGTTGGCCGACGCGCCGCAGCATCGGAAAGACTCGCCCTACTGCCGGACAGATGATGGTGTGAGCTCCGTGGCGACGCGTGCCGAACAGTTCGAGCAACTGGCGCGCGCCGTCCAGGCCCCGGTGTTGCGCTATCTGTTGCGCCGAACGGACGCCGAGACCGCAGCCGACGTCCTGGCCGAGACCCTCGCGGTGCTGTGGCGCCGGCTGGACGACGTCCCGCGCCCCGAGCGTGGGCACCCCGACCCGGACGCCGTCCCCGAGGATCAGCTCGGGGCACCGTTGGCCTGGAGCTACGCCGTGGCGCGGCGCTGCCTGGCCAACGCCGAGCGAGGTCTCCGTCGGCAGCGGGCGCTGACGGCCCGGCTCGTGGTGCTCGACCCGCCGGCGAGCGCCGTGGCCGATGAGAGCGAGACCTCCGCGATGGCCGACGAGGTGCACCGAGCGCTGGCCCGGGTTCCGGCCGAGGACGCCGAGCTGTTGCGGTTGTGGGCCTGGGAGCAGCTCGAACCGCGCGAGATCGCCGTGGTGCTCGGGATCAGCGCGAATGCTGCCTCGATCCGGCTGCACCGGGCCAAGACGCGGCTGCGCGCGGTGATGACCCGACAGGATCCCGGTGTTGCCGGACAGGAACAGGTAGCGGGAGGTGATCGACCGTGACCGACCACCTACGAGACTGGCTCCGAGGCGGCGACCCCACAGTGGCGCCGTCCGGTGCGATGCACGCGTCTCGGCCGCCCACCCGGCTCGACCCGGCATCCCTGGAGGCTGTGATGAACGAGATCGTGTCCACCCCACCCACCCCGGACGCCGCTGCCCGGCGCCGGCCCCCGTTCTGGGCGTTCGGCCCGGCCGCAGCCGCCGCTGCGGTGATGGTGCTCGTCGCCCTGGTCGGGGGTGGGGTCTGGTGGTCGCAACGCACCCCCGCGAACGCCCCGATCGCCGCACCCTCGGCCACCAGCATCACCCTCACCGACATCGCCCAGGACCCCAGCGCCTCGTGCATGCGCGCCGAGGCCGCCACGATGCGCGCCAACGCCGACCTCGCCCTCGCCGGTACGGTGCGCGCGACGTCCGCCACCAGCGCCACCATCGCCGTCGAGCGGTGGTACCGCGGCGGCACCGGCCCGGCCACGATCGTGGTGCAGCGTCCGGCCGACACGGCGCCCGGCATCCTCTACTCCCCCGAGCTGACCGCCGGGCAACGCGTCCTGCTGGTCGCCAAGGACGGCGCCCTCCACCTCTGCGACCCCACCGGCCCATGGAGCCCCGAGGCCGAGCAGCTCTACGTGGCCGCCTTCGGCCCCGGCACCCCCGCCACCTGACGAACCCCGCTCCCGATCTCCCTCCCCTCGCCCACAGGACTCATGATCGAATCGAGGGGTCACGAAAGCACCGTCGCCAGCGCGGAAACGGTACTTTCGCGACCCCTCGATTCGATCATGACCCCTCGGGCGTGTGGATAACTCGCTCACCTGTGGACAACTCGCCTGGAGTCATCACAACTCGGGCAGAGTCTCGGGCGTGCGCGAGATTCCCCTCGAACTGCGGAGCGGACCGTTCACGCTCGCCCGGGCCGCCGAGCTGGGCGTGAGCAGGCGAATGCTGGACGGCGCGCGCTTCCGGACGCCGTTCCCGGGCGTGCGGGTGCTCGCCGAGGCCCCCGACACCCTTCCCGAACGCTGCCGGGCCGCCGCGCTCGTGCTGCCACCCCAGGCAGCCTTCTCACACGACACCGCGGTCTGGCTCGGTGGCTGGCCCCGCCCACTGCGTGCCGGGGACTCACCGATTCACGTCAGCGTCCCGACCAGCCTGCCCCGGCCACGGATCACCGGCCTGCGTGGTCATCGCGTCACCTGGCGGCCGGCCGACGTCTCGACCGTGAACGGCCTGCGGGTCACGGCTCCTGGACGCACCTGGTGCGACCTCGCGGCGTCCGGGTGGAGCATCCTCGACCTCGTCATGTTCGCCGACGCCCTGCGCCGACGGTGCGAGAGCACGGGTCTGGCTCAGCTCCACGAGCACCTGGAGTCCTGGGAGGGGCAGCGGAGCGTCCGCCGATTGCATCGAGCCTTGGCCCTGAGTTCGGATCGGGTGGACTCCCCCATGGAAACCCGAATGCGGCTGCTCTTCCGCGTCGCCGGCCTGCCCACGCCGCAGGTGAACGAATGGGTAGAGGACTCCTTCGGTCACAAGATCCACCGGCCCGACCTGAGCTGGCCACAGTGGAAGGTGGCCGCCGACTACGACGGTGCACACCACCTCGAGTGGGACGCCGAGGCCGACGTGATCGCCGGACGACGCAGCAACTGGCGCCGCCGACAGGACCTCACCCGCCAGGATCAACTCGCCGCCGAGGGGTGGCAGCTGCGGGTCTTCACGGCCTTCGACCTCTTCACCCTGCACCCCCGAGCGGTGGCCCGGATGCGCGAGACCCTGAAGCGCGCCGGGTGCCCCATCAGATCGACCCCATGATCCAATCGAGGGGTCGACAAAGCACGGTTTGCCGTCTCGAAACGGTGGTTTCTCGACCCCTCGGTTCGATCATGACCTCAGCTGGTGATGTCCTTGCGGGTGAAGTGCCACCAGGCGGCCGTCAGCAGCACCAACGTGTAGGTCAGTGACCACAGGACGCCGCGCGCCATGGCGTCCCAGGCGATCTCGGGGGCCATCAGGTCGAGCCAGGCGTAGGAGTAGTGCGTCGGCAACGCCACCCGCCACGGGTCGAGGGCCGGGACGGCGTCCAGGATGTTGGTGACGATCACCAGCATCACCGCGCCGCCGACGGCTCCGAGCGGGGCATCGGTCCACACCCCGAGCAGGAACGCCAACGCCGAGGCGAACAGCAGGCTGAGCCCGATGAACACCACCGCGAGCGCCACCCGGCCGAACGCGTCCCAGCCGCCGACCGAGGTGCCCAGCGGGGTGCGGATCGGCGCCCAGCCGAAGAACAACCCACCCGCCAGGAACGCCGAGGCCGGCAGCAGCACCATCGAGAACGCCGAGAACCCCAGCGCCACCGCCAGTTTGCGTCGCAGCAGGACGCCGCGGGGAACCGGTACCGCCAGCAGGTAGCGCAGGCTCGACCAACTGGCCTCACTCGCCACGGTGTCGCCGGCGAACAGCGCGAACACCACGACCAACAGGAAGCCGGTCGCCGCGAACAGCACGAACAGCGTGAAGTTACCCGCGCCCTCGGTGGCCACCTGCACCAGCCCGGGTGCCCCCGAACCGGGCTCGTCGCCGCCCAGCTTGAACGCCGCCACCAGCACGAACGGCAGCACCACCAGCAGCCCCAGCGTGATCTGGGTCCGCCGGCGCCGCAGTTGGCGCCGCACCTCGACCCGCCACGGCAGTGTGGCCGAGGCCCGATACCCCGCCGCCGCGCCGTCCGCGCCGGGCGAGCCGGCACCGATCGCGCCGCCGGTGCCGACGGCCCCGTCGGCGCCGGCCGTCGCGCTCGCCGTGTCGGCCAGGGCGTCCAAACCGTGGTGATGTCCCCGCTCAGGCATCTGCCGCTTCCTCTCCCACCAGGGCCAGGAAGGCCTCTTCCAGGCCACGCCGAGGCGCGACCCGCTCGACGTCCAGCCCGGCCTCGACCAAGGCCCGCACCAGGGCCGAGCGCGGCGTCCCGATCAGCTCGAGCGTCAACCCGGACGACGTCCGGCTCACCTCGCGCGATCCGGGTACCGCCTGCGCCACGGCGAAGGCCCGCTCGATGTCGGCGTGGCGGCCGTTCGCGGCGTCCCCGATGTCGACCACCAGCGCGGTGGCCGACCCCACCAGCTCGGCGACCACGCCGTCGGCCACCACCGAGCCGTGGTGCATCACGACCACATGACTGCAGGTCTGCTCGACCTCGGCCAGCAGGTGGCTCGACACCAGCACGGTGCGTCCGGTCGCGGCATAGCGGGTCAGCACCTCACGCATCTCGCGGATCTGCGGCGGGTCGAGCCCGTTGGTCGGCTCGTCCAGCACCAGCAGGTCCGGCAGACCGAGCATCGCCTGAGCGATCGCCAACCGCTGCCGCATGCCCTGGCTGTAGGTGCGCACGGTGCGGTACACGTCGTCGCCGAGCCCGGCGACCTCGAGCGCCTCGTCGAGGTAGGCCTGCTCCAGCGGCCGCCCGGTCGAGGCCCAGTAGAGGCGCAGGTTCTCCATACCCGACACGTGCGGCAGGAAGCCCGGCCCCTCGACGAACGCCCCGAGCCGCGACAGCACCGGCGTACCCGGGCGCACCTGGTGACCGAACACCCGGATCTCGCCCTCGCTGGGGTGGATCAGCCCGAGCACCATGCGCAGCACCGTGGTCTTACCCGCGCCGTTCGGCCCGAGCAGGCCCAGCACCATGCCCCGCTCGACCCGGAGCGAGACCTCGCGGACGGCGCGGTAGCCGTTGGCGTAGGTCTTGCCGAGCCCGGTGATCGCCAGCGGGACGCCGGCCAACTCCGCGGACGGCGCGGCGTGCGCCACCCGGCGACGGCGCCACACCCCCACGGCGATCACGAGGATCGCGGCTGCCAGCAGGATCAGGGTCCAGGGCAGCAGACGGGTCAGGCCCGCTGCGTCCAGCACGGTCATCTCGACGCTGGGCAGTATCGCCTCGCCGGTGGTCAGCGCCGGCTTGTCGGCGGTCGTGCCGGCAGCACCCTGCCCGGTGAGCGCGACCCGATAGGTCCGCCCGTCGGCGGGCAGGAAGTACGCCTGGTCGGTCGAGGAGACCGCCACCCGCAACCGATGTCCGGCCTGCAGGTCGCGCAGGGCCGCGGGCAACTGCACCCGCACCGTGGTGCCGGCTGCGCCGATGCCGGTGATCCGCACCGGTGAGACCAATCGGCCGGGGATGCGCACCGTGCCATAGGGCGAGACGTCCTGGACCGAGACGAACAGCGTGGCGTCCGGCGCGCTCGACCAGACCTTCAGCTCGATCTGGCCGGCCCCCACCAGGCGCAACGTGTCGGTCAGCGGCTCGGAGTCGAAGGTCGCCACCTGACCGGGCAGGCTGGCGAGCGATCCGGCCACGGCCGACAACGAGGTGCCACCGCCCAGGCCCGGCAGCGAGGTCACCGCGGCGGGCCAGCCACCGGCCGGCGAGACGATGGTCTGCTCCCGCCCGGACAGCGGGACCCGTTGCCAGCTCAGCGATCCGGCGTCCGGGTTGATGCCCGGGGCACCCGCGGCCGCCCGCACCGTGGGTTCGAGCCGGCTGTCCTGCGACGAGATCGCGGCAGCCGGCACGGTTGCCTCGAAGCGGGTGTCCACCCCGGTGTCGACACCCTCGGCGCTGTCGGTCGCTCGGCCCTTCAGGTGCCGGTCGAACCAGGCCAGGGTGATCGCGCGCAGCCGATCGGTCTCGTCGACGCCACCATCGTGGCCGCCCGCGGTCCAGACCAGCTTGACCGGGGTGCCGTTGGCGGCGATCCCGGCCGCGTTGGCGTCACCCTCGCCGAGTGGGAACAGCGAGTCGACGCTGCCCTGCATGATCAGGGTGGGCGCGGTGATGCGGTCGAGCACCCGCGCCGGGCTGGACGCCGCCAGCAGGTCGAGGATGGCCTGCGTCGGGCGTCCGGTGCGCGCCACCTCGAGATAGCCCTGGCACAGCTCGGGCGCGAGCCGACCACACAACGGCCCGGACGTCGCGCCCGGACGAGGCGTCCCCGCCCCGGCCCCGGCAGCCCCCGCTGCACCGGCGGCCGCTCCGCCCGCCAGGTCCGCCGGACTCGCGGAGCCCGAGCCGAAGAAGACGCCGGCCCAGGCCTTCTTGAACACCCCGGGATCCACCGGAGCCGGTGCCGCCGCGGTCGCCGGGGTGGCGCCGTCCGTCAGCAGTGCCTGCGGGAACAGCGCCCGTCTCAGGTCGTTCCACGTGATCTGAGCGCCGACCGCATCGATGCGCGGGTCGCTGCCGGCCAGCAGCAGGCTGAGTCCCCCACCGTACGAACCGCCCGCCACCCCCACCACGGGGTCGTGCGCACCGGACGCCGCGGCGCCGGTCTCGACGGTCACATCCGGCCGGGCCGCCAGGTGGTCGAGCAACAGCTCGGCGTCGGCGACCTCGTAGGAGGGGGCGTCCAGGTGCACCAGTCCGCCGCTGCGCCCGAAGCCGCGCGAGGTCCAGGCGAGCACCAGGTACCCGGCGCGCGCGAGCTGACGTGCCTCGCCGTCCACGGAGTTCTTGGTGCCGCCGTACCCGTGGGCCAACATCACCGCGGGCCACGGACCCGACCCGGACGGCGGCCGGTAGATCCGGGTGTCCAGCGAGACCGGTTGCCCGGCCTCGGGGACGCCACGCAGCTGCAGGTCCTCGGTGCGCACCACCGGGTCGGGCCGGGCGCCGAACGCCACGATCATCCCGGTCACTGCGGCGAACACCCCCAGCGGGATGGCGACTCGTCGTGGCGGTCGTCGCAGCCGCCACCACGGGCGCGGCCCGCCGTTCGTGTCAGGAGGCATCGGGGGTGCCCGCCTGTGCAGCGGACTGCTCCGATGTCGGGGCGGTGTCGGGGGGCGAGGCACCCGGCACGCTGACGGACGATTCGGGCGAGGGCGTCACGGACAACTCACTCGGGGTCGGGGTGTCGGTGGGACCGGAGGACGAGCCAGGCTCCGGGGACGACTCGGTCGGGTTCGAACTCGGCTCGGTGGGCTCCGAACTCGGGGCGTCCGAGTCGTTGGTGAAGACCCTGCCGACGGTGGTGCCGCCGGGCGAGCCCGACACCGACCCCGAGACCGGGTGGCCGAGGGCAGCCTCGACCAGACTGATCGCACCCATGGCCACCGCGAACACCACGGCGGCCACCCCGAGCGCCGCACCCCAGGCGAGATGGCGGCGGGTGGCCGGCTCGGCGGCGCTCGGCTGAGTCGGCTGAGAGGGCAGAACCGGCAGGGTCTGCTCGCTCTGATGTGTCGAGTCGGCCAGATCCGTTCCGTCGCTCACCCCTGCCACCCCGCTCGGCACCGAGGTCGGATCGGCCGCGTCCCGCCCGGGTACGGCTCGCACGATCCGAGCCCGGGTGGCCACCACCCGAGTCTGGGCGCGGTCGAGAGAGTGGGTGTAGAGCGCCCCGGCGATCGTCGAGATCACCGACCCGAACGCCGCCCCCAGCACCGTGCCGGTCACGCCCAACCGCGAGGCGGCCAGCGCAGCCGTCACGGCGGCCAGAGCGCCGCCCCCCACATGGGTCAGGCTCAAGCCACCCAGGGCGGCGCGGGATTCATGACGAGACATCGACCCAAGCCTGCCATGCCGCTCGTCTCGCCGCCGACCAGCCTCGGCGCAGCTCCGGCCCAGCGCAGCCCAGCCCAGTGGCCGGCTCAGCGGAATGGCGCGGCGTCCTGACGACAGTAGGCCCCGCTGCGCGGCGGCTTGCGCGTGAGCAGGTAGTACGAGACCGACCGCTGTACACAGGCGCTGGGCATCGCCGCGCTGGTGTGGCCGTAGCCTCGCACCGTCAGCAGGCGAGCCCCCGGGAATCGCCGGGCGGTGGACACGGCACCGCTGTAGGGGGTCGCCGGGTCGAAGGTGTTGCCGATCACCAACAGCGGCGTCGCGGTGCGCGCCCCGAAGGTGCCGCGATAGGCATTCGGGTCGGTGAGCCGCCACGTGGCGCACAACGCGCCCGACCAGGTCCAGGCCCGACCGAAGTAGGGGTAGGCGTCCTCGGCGGTCTGGGCCGCCGAGACCCATTCCGCCGACTGCGTGGGGTTGCGGCTGTCGGCACAGGTCACCGCGGCGAAGGAGGCCAGGCCGTTGTCGGCCGGGGCGATCGCGGGCAACGGATCGGGCTTGGTGGGCAACGGTTTCTCGTGCGAACGCGGTACCTCGAGGGCCGGCACCGGGCGCGCCGCGGCGTCCGTCGCCCGCTTCGCCACCCGTCGCGCCAACACCCGCAGCCGGGTGGCGCGGGCCGCCGAGGCGCCGGCCGCCGGTGCGGGCACCAGGGCCGAGGCCGGGGTGGTCAGCTCGACGTAGAGCGCCTGGAGCTCGGCGGCGAACGCCTGCCAGTACGACGGGCTGTAGAGCATCGAGGCGGTCGCGCTGACCAACGCCGGGTAGTCGAGCTGGACGCCGGCCCCCAGGTCGATCGGCTGGGCCAGCAACTGGTCGGCGATCCACCGATAGGTCGTGGCGGGGTTGCCCTGGGTCGCCAGCTCGCAGCGCGTCCGTCCGGCGGCACGACACAGCCGGAAGAACTCCTGCAGGCTCGCCGACGAGCCGTGCGCGCTACGGATGCGAGCGCTGAACGGGCTGGAACGCCACTCGTCACCCTGGCCGGACACCCAGGCCTGGGCGTCGAGCACCCCGTCGAGCACCATCGCGCCCACCGTGCGGGGGTAGAGCTGGGCGTACACCTGCCCGAGGTAACTGCCGTAGGAGTAGCCGACGTAGGTGAGTTGCTTGTCACCGACCGCACGCCGCAGCAGCTCGAGGTCACGCGCGACGGAGGCGGTCGAGGCAAACCGCAGGTAGGAGTGCTGGGCGCACTTGGCGGCATAGCCGGCCTGGGCGTCGAGGTAGTCCGCCTCCTCGGACGAGGTCACCGGGAAGGCCGGCACCGACGAGGCGAAGCTCGCGTACTCCTCGTCGTACAGGCAGGTGGCCGCCGGGCGGCTGTCGCCGACGAATCGCGGGTCGAACCCGACGATGTCGAACCGGGCGCGCACCGCGGCGGGCAGGAAGGACGGGTCGCCCAGCATCAGTTCGACGCCCGAGGCACCGGGACCGCCGGGGTTCACGAAGATCGTGCCGAGCTTGCGGGCCTTCGACGTGGCGGGCAGCTTGGCCAAGGACAACGAGATCTTCGTGCCCTTCGGGTGGGACCAGTCCAGTGGCACCGCGACCCGAGTGCACTGCAGCGGCGCGCCACAGGCCCGCCAGCGCAACCTGGGCACCGGGAACGCGCCGAACGGCGAGGCCGAGGACGCCGCCGTCCGGGGTGCCGCGGCGGACGTCGCGGCCAGCGGAGCACGGGCGGGGCGGGCCGCACCGACGCCGGCGACCGCCTCCGGGCTGATCGCGGCCGACGCGGGAGCGGCGGCCAGAGCCGTACCTGAACAGAGGAGTCCGACCAGACCCGCCACCAGCGCCCGGCCCGCTCGCCGCGGTCCGCCGGGCGCCTCGATCTTCACCGTCCAGACCCTAATGACACCCCGGCCGGGGCACGAATCCCCGGCATGTCGCCGCGAACCCCTCCTCCGTTCGGTGGATTGCCTTGGTGGCGAGGGAGTCCGGTCGACGGCACCTCGGGCCGTCGACCTCACCCGATGACCCGGATCGGCACGGGGTTTGCGAGACTGATCCGGTGAGCCGACCGACACTCGACACCACGCGGCAGCGCCCCGTGCTGCCGATCGGTGCCGATGTCGACGTCGCCGTCGATCGGCTGCTGCACGGCGGATTGGTGGGCCTGCCCACCGAGACCGTCTACGGGCTGGCCGCCGATGCCGAGTCACGGACAGCGGTCGCGCGGATCTACGCCGTCAAGGGTCGGCCCGCCGACCACCCGCTGATCGTGCACCTCACCCCCGCACACGCCCTGCTCACCGCAACGGACGGCGGCGGCTGGGCGCGCGACGTCCCGGAGTATGCCCGGCGGTTGGCCGAACAGCTCTGGCCGGGCCCGCTCACCCTGATCCTGCCGCGCGGGCCGCGGGCGGGTGACCACGTCACCGGTGGCGGTGACAGCGTCGGGTTGCGCTGCCCGGCGCACCCGGTGGCCGCCGCCCTGCTGGAGGCGTTCGCGCGGACGGCCGGGCGCCCGGGTGCCGGCCTGGCCGCCCCGTCGGCCAATCGGTTCGGACGGGTCAGCCCCACCCGCGCTCACGACGTCGTGGTCGAGTTGGGCGACCTGCTGGACGGCGCCCGCGACTACGTGCTGGACGGCGGGTCCAGCCGGGTCGGGGTGGAGTCGACCATCCTCGACTGCACGGGTCCGGCCCCCGCCCTGTTGCGGCCGGGCGCGGTGAGCCTGGCCGAGGTGGTGCGTATCGGTGGGGTCGAGGCGGCCCCGGCGCCCCGGCCCGGGGTGCGCGCCCCCGGGACCTTGGCGACGCACTATGCCCCGCGCGCTCGGGTGCTGCTGGCCGCTGACGACGCGGCGGCCGACGTTCTCCTCACCCAACTCACCCAGCTCCCCGAACTCCCCGAGCCCACCGAGCTCGCCCGAGGACCACGCGTCGGGCTGCTGGCGCTCGAGAACATCGCCACCCCGGACGGCGTGGTGCGCCTGGCCGCGCCGGAGCAGGCCGAGGGGTACGCCCACGCGCTCTACGCCGCTCTGCGGGAAGCCGATTCGCTCGGTCTCACCGAGGTCGTCGCCGTCCCGCCGCCGGGGACCGACGCGCTGGCGACCGCGGTGACCGATCGGCTGCGCCGGGCCGCCGCGGGGGCACGATGAGCCGCTGGTCGCGGCGGCTGTCCGCCGTCGTGGTGCTGACCATGGCCGGCTGTTCGGCGCCGGCGGCCCCGGAGCCGATCTCAGCACTCAGCTCGGCGAGCTACCCCTCGGCGCCGACCAGCTCGACGGTTCTCACCACCCCCGGGAGCCCCGCGAGCCCCCGGGCCGTGGCGGCCAAGCCGTTGGCGGGCAGGGTGATCGTGCTCGACCCCGGACACAACGGCCGCAACGGCGCCCATCCCGAGGTGATCTCCAAGCTGGTCGACATCGGCAACGGTCGCAAGGCGTGTGACACCACCGGCACCCAGACCAACGCCGGCTACGCCGAGCACGCCTTCACCTGGGACCTGTCCAATCGGCTCGCGGCGGTGCTACGGGCTCGCGGCGCCACGGTGATCCTCACCCGACGCCACGACGCCGGGGTGGGGCCCTGCATCACCGAGCGCGCGGCCATCGGCAACCGCAACCATGCCGACGTGGCGCTGTCGGTGCACGCCGATGGTGGGCCGGCGTCAGGTCACGGCTTCCACGTGATCGCCCCGGCACGGGTGGGCGGCAACGCCCCGATCGTGGCGCCGTCCCGGCGTCTGGCCGATCAGGTCCGCGCGGCGATGCGACGAGCCGGCGAACCGTATGCCACCTACACCGGAGGGCGTACCGGGCTCACCGTGCGCCGCGACCTGGGTGGGCTCAACCTGTCGCGGGTACCCAAGGTGTTCGTCGAGTGCGCCAACATGCGCCACCGCGGCGACGCCGCGCACCTGTCGAGTTCGACGTGGCGGCAACGGATCGCGGTGGCGCTGGCCGACGCCGTGACCGCCCACCTGCAGGCCGAGGCCCGTCGCTGAACCGGAGCCGTGACCGGCTCCGACGGCTCAGCGGACGACGTCCTGAGCGGGCGTTGCCGTCACGGGCTCCGGGAGTGAAGGGGGCGGCGCCACGGCGACGTCCGATCTCTCGGGTGAGTCCGGCGAGCTCGGTGAGTTCGGCGAGCTCGGCGAGTTCGGTGAGTCCGGGACGGCCGTGATCGACCACAGCGATCGGCTGCTCAGCGCGAGTGCCACGGCCAGCGTCATCACCGCGGCGTAGACCAGCACCGTGACGCGCACCCCGATCCACTCACTGATCGGCCCCACCGCCGCAAACCCCAGCGGTACCAACGTGAACGACATCGCCAGTTCGATGGAGCTGACCCGCGACAAGGCCTGCACCGGGATACGCGTCTGGGTCACGCTGGCCGACAGCACCTCGCCCAGGTGCATCGACAATCCCGAGATCAGCATGCCGCCGGCGAACACCCACAGCGGCGCCCCCAGGCCCATGGCCAGGAAGGGCGCCACCCAGCCCAGACCCCACAGTGAGGCCGTGGCCAGCGGGCGCCGGGCCGGGATCCGCAACGCCAACATGCTGCCGACCAAGAACCCGACGGTCTGCGACCCCACCGAGATCGACCAGCCGATCGCGCCGTGGAAGTGCTCCTGGGCGAACACCGGCCCGAGCACGTAGATACCGCCCGCGTTGCAGAAGTTCAGGACGGCGAACTGGGTCAGGCTGATCATCATCCACGGCCGTGAGGTCACTTCCCGCAGCCCGCCGCGCCATTCCGAGATCATCGAGCTGCGGTCGGCGCGCGCGGTGCCGGGCAGGGCGAGGCCACGCAAGAGTGCCGCAGACACGAAGAAGGTGGCGGCGTCGACCATGAGCGCCCACCCCGGGCCGAACACGGCCACGAGCACCCCGGCACTGGTGGCGGCCAGGATGCGAGCCGCATTCTCGCCGGTCTGCTTGGCAGCTTGCGCCTGGCGGACCCGACTGAGCGGCACCAACAGCGGCAACACGCCGTCCGCCGCCGGCAGGAACATCGAGATGAGGGCGCCGTTGGCGAAGGACAGGATGATCAGCAGCGGCACCGTGGCATCTCCGGTGAGCAGCAACACCGCCAGCGCCGCCTGGCTGAGGCCGGCGCCCACGTCGGCCAGCACCATGGTGTGCTGACGCGAGAAGCGATCGGCGAGCAGGCCACCCCAGAAGGTGAAGATCACCTGGGCGAGGAACCGGAAGAACAACACGATGCCGAGTTGGGTCGCCTGACCGTCAGCACCGAGGCCGAGGATGGCGAAGCTCAGGGCGATCGGCGCAATCGTGCTGCCGTACACGGAGACCGTGCGCGCAGCGATGAACCGCCGGTATCGCCCATCGTGCAAGAGCCCTCGAACGCCGTCCATGGGTCCGTTTCTGTCAGGCGGTTGGGCCGAACCGCACGGGAGGGACGTGACTCGATCAGCCTAACCAGACACGGCGCACCGAGCGAGTCCCTGACGTCCGGGAAGCGCGGGCGTCGGTCGAACCCGTCGAGACGCGAACGTCAGGCGACCGCGCCGGGCGACTGGGCCGCCGAGGGCTTGACGGTCGGCGGCGTGGTCGGGGGCGTGGTCGGCGGTGTCGTGGGGGGCGTGGTCGGCGGTGTCGTGGGGGGCGTGGTCGGCGGCGTCGTGGGAGGCGTCGTCGGCGGCGTCGTCGTCGTGGGTGGCGTGGTCGGGGTGGTCGGCTTCGGCGTCGGCGTGGTCGGCTTCGGGGTCGGCGTGGTCGGCTTCGGCGTCGGCTTCGGCGTGGTGGCCTTGGTGGTCGGCACGGTGGACTTCGTCGTCTGCTGCCCGGAGCCCTGACCAGCGCCACCACCCGGGGCGGCAGGTGCCACCGTCTGGTCGTTGCGGCCGATCACGGAGATCCCGGCCGGTGAACTGGCCACGGGCACCGAGGCAGGCGGTAGTCCGTCTCCGCTGCCGGGTACCGGGGCCTCGCCCTCGGTACCGAGCTGTACGCGCTGCTCACCGGTCTGGTTCATGGCCGCGACCACGACGGCCCCACCGACGCCGAGGGTCGCCGCGACGCAGGCGACGATCAGGGCCAGGCGGCCGCTGCGTCGGCCACGCTCGGACGGCACCGACCCGGTGAGATCGATCAACCCGCCGGACGACTGCGCGCGGCGCGAGCGGGTCGGACCGGTCGGTTCCAGCACCCGCACCGGCGCCTGCGACGGCATCCTCACGGGGGCGTTGGCCGACAGGTCCATCACCACGAGGCGCCCGTAGGCATCACGAGGACTGCCGTGGCCTGCCCCCTCGTCGCCCTGGCCCCACCCGGCACCCGAGGCATCGGCGCGCACAACGGTCTCGGCCGAGGGGTCCGCCGACGGCGGGGCGTAGCTCGCCTGGGTGCCATACCCCGACGCGACTGGGCCCGATGTCGCAGCGGCGGGATAGCCCTGCGCCGGTGGATTCGAGGGGGCCGGCGGGTAACCGGCCGCGGCGGTGGGCGGCGCCTCACCGGCCGGCTGGAGCCAGGCAGGCGCCCCGGCATACCCGGGGGGCGGGTAGGCCGGCGGGAGCGGCACGTCGGGCCCGGCGGACGACCCGGCCACAGTCCAGGACATCACGCCTCCTCGAGGGCATCGGGTCGCCGGCAGCCGCAGGGACGCGGCTACAGGACTGGCGAACCCTACGGTAGGCCACCTGAACGGATCGGCGTGCCAATATCACGTCGACATAACGGTCGCTTACACAAAGTTGCGACCAACGGTCTTCCCTGACATGCCGTGATGTCCACCTTCGCGGCGTTCGCCCAGGCAGAACCCGCTGTGCATCACGCGCCGTCCCTTGGGCGTTGGTGCCTCTCGGTAATCGTCAGGTCAACTACACCTCAAGCTCGGACCGCGTTCAGACCTCGACGGCAACGGCCTCGGGCCGACGCGGCGCCGGCACGAGGCTGCCTGCCTGAAGCCGGGTGCGAGCCTCGAACGCATTGAAGGTCAGCAGCTTCTCGCTGGCGATCCCCGAGCCCCAGTCGAGCTCGGTGTAGCGGCCGTCGGCCAAGGCGCGGTCCACCACCGTGGACTCCAGCAGCCGGCCGGGAGAGTACCGCGAGTACGAGCTGTCGAAGTGCCCGTCGAAGACGCGGTAGCTGCGTCCGTCGGGCAACGCGATGACGTAGGCGGCCAGCTCGCTGTCGATGGTCAGCGTCGCCACCTCGATCCGGCCATCCGCGGCACAGGCCTGGATCAGCCGACGCCACAGGTGCAGGCTCTCGGCGTCGTCCAGGTCGCTGGCCCGGCCCGTGCTGTGATCCCGATCGACGTGGACCCGTTCGATCTCGGGCAGCAGCTGCTGGATCTCGGCGTCGTCGCGGGTGAAGTCGATGTGGACCGCCCGACCGTCGGTGACCAGGCGGTTGCTCGCCTTGCGCAGCTGACGGCGCATGTTGGTGCTCAGCAGGTTGTCCCCGCTGCGATAGTCAGCGAAGTCGACCCGCGGGATCGGCATCAGCTGACTGATCTCCGCGCCCGGCAGTTGCTGGGCCAGGATGCGGGCGACCCGGTCACCTTCGGGCAACTCGGGCATATCGAGGCGCCAGCGCCCACCGGAGGGCAGCGCATCGATGATGCCGCGGGCGAGCATCCGGGCGCCTCGATCCGAGCGCGAGGCGAGTCGGGTGCACTGCAGTGGGCCGCGGCCGATGGCGATCACGTGATGGACGCCGTCCACCACCTGCTGCGCGAGCAGCGCCGCAGCCTCGATCCGGTAGCCATTGCGCTCCCGCACGATGACGGCCATCGGGTCCCAGTCGCGGTGCACCGAGGTCCACGGTCGCAGCCACGTCCAGGTGGACATCAACGGCTTGCCCAGATCGGAGTGCAGCAGCTCGAGGTCCGAGGCGATGCCGTCCAGATCGTGCACGCCCGCCACCAGCTGCACCTCCAGCGCCGCGGTACTGACCGGCGTGGTGCGGGTGGCACCCCGGGTCGGCGCGAACAATGCCTCGGCACGTCGTGCGGGCAACGGGATGGAGAACAGGTACCCCTGTCCCCCGATGCAGCCCATCCCGAGCAGCTCGGTGAACTGGGCCTCGTCCTCGATGCCCTCGGCCACGGTGTCGATCTCGAGCCGGCGGGCCAGGTCGACCACGGCCGCCACCAGCGAGCGCGAGGTCGAGGAGACCGCCAGTTCCTGGACGAACGAGCGGTCGATCTTGATCACATCGACCGGGAAGTGCCGCAGGTAGCTCAGCGCCGAGTACCCGGTCCCGAAGTCGTCGATGGCGATCTTGACCTGCAAACCCTTGAGCGCCTCGAGCGTGGTCGTGGTCTGCCGGGTCTTGGCCAGCAGCATGCTCTCGGTGATCTCGAGGGTCAGCGCCGAGGGATCCAGGCCCGATTGGGCCAGGGCATCGGTGACGAAGTCGACCAGCCCCGGGTCGTGCAACTGCATCACCGACAGGTTCACGCTCACCCGTTGCGGTGCCGATCCGGGGTAGAGCCGCTGCCAACGGGCCACCTGGTGGCAGGCCTGCTGCAGCGTCCAGGCCCCGATCGAGGTCACCAGACCGGTTTGTTCCGCGAGCGGGATGAACTTGCTCGGGGTGATCAGGCCCCGCGTCGGGTGGTGCCACCGCAGCAGGGCCTCGACCGAGACGATCCGGCGGTCGGTGAGCCGGACGATCGGCTGGTAGTAGACCTCGAACTCACCTTGGGCCAGGGCCACCTGCAGGTCGGCCTTCAGCTCGAGCCGTTCCACGGCCTCGCTGCGCATCTCCTGAGCGAAGAACTCGAACCGCCCCTTGCCACTGGCCTTGGCGTGGTACATCGCCGCATCGGCGGCGCGCAGCAGGTCGTCGGCGTCCCGGAAGTTCTCGGCGTCCTCGACGGTGATCCCGACACTCGCCGACAGGGTGACGCTGCGATCGCCCAGCATCACGTGACCCGACAGAGCCTCCTGCACCCGGCGCGCCGCCGCCACGGCGTCCTGACGATCGACGGCGCTCTCGACCAGGATGGCGAACTCGTCACCGCTCAGGCGCGCGACCAGGTCCTCGTCACGCACACTCGCGAGCAACCGCTCCGCGACGAGCTGCAACAGTTGATCACCGCGCTCGTGGCCGAGGCTGTCGTTGACCGTCTTGAAGTCGTCGAGGTCGATGAACAGAACCGCGATGATGCCCGCCGAACGGGACCGACCGAACTCGTTCACCCGGCGGGAGAACAGCACCCGATTGCCCAGACCGGTGAGGGCGTCGTGCATCGAGTCGTGGCGTGCCTGCTTCTCGTTCTTCTGGATCACCCCCACCAGGGTCACCAGCCGGACGATGACCAGCAGGAAGAGCAGGCTCGAGCAGACCGTGGTCAGCAGCTTGTCGACCGGCTGGCCCCACAGCAGGTCGATGGCCGGCACCATCAGCGTGGTGAGGGTGAGCACCGCGATCCCCGAGTGGGTCATGCTCAGCCCGAGATCACGCTCCGTCGGCGGCTCGGCCATGTCCGGGTGCAGCGCTGCGGCAGCCAGCAGAATGTAGAAGCCCAGCCAGAACACATCGGCCACGCCACCGGTCTCGAAGACGCCGGCGGAGTTCAGGATGCCGTAGATCAGGTCGGCCACGAGCAGGCTGCACAACCCGGCCAGCAGCAGCCCGAAGGCGGGCCGGCGTAGGTGCACCAGCCCCATCAGTCGCGCAGCCACGGCGATCAACGCCACGTCCATGACCGGGTAGCAGACCGAGATCACCCGCCCGGCCAGGGTCAGGTTCGGGTCGGCGAGATACCGGTCCATGACCAGGACGCCGAACGCCGCGAAGGTGGCCACGGCGACGATGGCGGCATCGACCAGACTGGACCAGTCCCGGCCAGGCGAGGTCTGTGCCACCAGCCGCAGCAAGCCCATGATGACCAGGGGATACATCCCCAGATAGAACAGGTCGGCCACCGAGGGGAACGGGGCCTCGTCGGCAAGTGACTCGAGGATGTAGTAACAGATGTCGGCGGTGAGGAAGGATGCCTGGCCGGCCACGATCAGAAGCCAGGGACGACGATCGGCGGGCCGATTGCGCCGGATCCCGAACAGGACCGCCACCACGGCCGACAACCCGATGCCGTTGTACAGGAGCAAGTGGGTCAGATCGCTGCGCGGCACGAGGAAGTAGCCGGTGGCCACGAGCGAGGCGGCTGCGACGTACCCAGCCCAGAGGCGTCCTTTCACTCTCGGGCTATCGGCGCGGGAACGGCCCCGGTTGAATCAATCCCGCGACCTCGCGTCGATCGTGGCCGGCGGTCAGCCGGCCCGGAGGTTCGGGTTCACTTGGATCTTGCGGCCGATGCCCTGTTTGAACTGGTCCAGCGCCCGCGGGTAGTCCTCCAGCGGATACCGGTCGCTGATCATCACGTCCGGGTTGAGCACCCCGGCGGCGAACAGGTCGGCCGCTCGCTCGTAGGAGTGCAGCACCGCCATCGACCCGGCGATGGTGATCTCCTGGTTGTAGATCTTGAACGGCTTCCAGGTGGCCACAGCCCCCTCGTCCGAGACCCCGAACTGCAGGAAGGTGCCGCCCTTGCCGACCCGATCCAGGCCGTCCTCGATGGCCGCCACCACGCCGGTGCAGTCGATCACGATCTCCCAGCCGCGAGGCCGGTCGAGCTCATCGGCCGAGGTGACCGCGTTGCTCACGCCGAGGGTCCGGGCCGTCTCGAGCCGGTTGGGGTTGAGGTCGACGATGTCGACGCTGGCTGCGCCGGCACGCTTGGCCAGCTCGAGGTTCATCAGCCCCATGGTGCCGGCGCCGTAGATCAGGTAATGGTCACCCAACCGGGTGTTCAGCACGTCGAATCCGCGCACCGTGCACGACAGCGGCTCGATCAGGGCGGCGTCCGCGGTGCGCACGTGATCGGGCAGCTTGACGCAGTTGGCGACCGGGGCCTTGCAGAATTCGGCAGCACCGCCGGACACACTGACCCCGATCGCGTTCCAGCGCTCACACAGATTCCCCCGGCCCTGGCGACAGTAGTAACACTCACCGCAGAACAACGAGGGGTCGGCGGCCACCCGGTCACCGATCGCGAGTTCGGTCACCTGCGAGCCCACCTCGACCACGGTGCCGGCGAACTCGTGGCCCGGCACCACGGGCAGGGTGGGTGCGAACTCACCCTGCAGGATGTGCAGGTCGGTACCGCAGATGCCGCAGCCCTCGACGGCGATGACGACCTCGCGCGGCCCCGGGGTGGGGTCCGGCACGGTGGCGACCTCGACCTGCCCCACACCGGTGATGACTGCGGCCTTCATGGCGATCCTCTCTGGTGATGACGCGTGCTTACTTGACGGCGCCGAGGGAGAGGCCGCGGACGAGTTTGTCCTGTGCGGCCCAGCCGGCGATGAGGACGGGCAACGAGACCATGGTGGCGGCGGCGCAGAGTTGGGCGAGGAAGAGGCCCTCGCTGGTGATGAATCCGACCAGGAAAACCGGGGCGGTGCCGGCACGGACGCCGGTGAGGTTGACGGCGAACATGAACTCGTTCCAGGAGAAGATGAAGCAGATCAGCGCGGTGGCCGCGACGCCGGGCATGGCGACGGGCCAGACCACGCTGACCAGGACGCGCAGCAGACCGGCGCCGTCGACCTCGGCGGCCTCCAGGATCTCCTTGGGTACCTCGGCCAGGAACGAGCGCATCATCCAGATCGCGATCGGCAGGTTCATCGAGGTGTAGAGGATGATCAGGGTCCAGACGTTGTCCAGCATGCCGAGCTTCTTGACGATCAGGTAGATCGGCAGCAGCGCCGCGATCGCGGGCAGGAACTTCGTCGACAGGAAGAAGAACATCACGTCGGTCCACTTCTCGACCGGTTTGATGCTCAACGCGTAGGCGGTGGGGATCGCCAGGGCCAGCACGATCAGGGTCGAGATGATGCTGGCCATCGCCGAGTTGATCAGGAATGTCTCGATGCCGCGGGTGAACAGGGCGCGATAGCCGGTCAGGGTGAACGGCGCGAAGATCGAGGGTGGATTGGTGGCGGCGTCGGCCTCGGTGTGAAAGGACGTCAGCACCATCCAGGCGACCGGCGCGAAGAAGATCAGCGTGGCGATCCAGGCGATGATCGTCCAGACCGCCCCCGCCTGGGGCGCCAGGCCGGGTTCGGTGTTCTTGGGGCGGCGCATCAACCGCCGGGCCGCCGCAGCGACCGGGGGTGAGGTGTCGGCGGGATGGCCGGTGGTGGTCATGACGTGACCTCCTCACGGAACAGCGACGAGATGGTGCGCAGGGCGAAGGTGGCCACGATGATCGTGCCGGCCACCACCACGACCCCGGCCGCAGCGGCCTCGCCGTACTCGAACTTGCGGAACATGGTCAGGTAGATCTCGTAGGGCAGGTTCGTGGTCGCCCGGCCCGGACCACCCTGGGTGATCGTGTAGACCGCGTCGAAGGTCTGCACCAGGTAGATCGAGCCCAGCAGCACCGACAGTTCGATGTACTGACGTAGGTGGGGCAGCGTCAGATACCGGAACATCTGCACCCCGCTGGCCCCGTCGACTCGGGCCGCCTCGAGGATGTCACCGGGCTGGGCCTGCAGCCCGGCCAACAGGATCAGCATCATGAACGGGGTCCACTGCCATACCAGGGCAGCGACCACCGCAGCCATCGGGGTGTTCGACACCCAGTCGATCACCGGGCCGCTCTCGGCCCCGAACAGCCGGTAGATCCAGTTCAGGATCCCGTTGAACAGGCCGTAGTCGGGGTTGTAGAGCGCGTGCTTCCACAACAGCGCCGCCGCCGCGGGCATCACCAGGAACGGCGCGATCAGCAGCGTCCGAGCCAGACCGCGCCCGGGGAAGCGCCGATCCAGCAGCACCGCCAGCCCCAAGCCGAGCAGCAGGCTCAACACCACCGACGACGCCGTGAGCACCACGGTGTTGACCACCGCGGTGCGCAGCCGGTCATCGGTGAACACGGTGACGTAATTGGACAGACCCGCGAACGACCCGTAATGGCCCAGGCCGAGGAAGCTGGAACTGCCCGGACGCATCACGTTCCAGTGCAGCAGGGAGATCCCGATGGTCACCAGGAACGGAATCTGCGTGACGATGACGGTGAAGATCAGAGCCGGTAACAACGGCGCTCGGCGCCGCATCCGCTGGGCAGCACTCGGGCGGTAGGCCAGGGCCGCGATCTCCTCACGAGACCGGACACCCTCGGACACAGTGGCCATGAACAACCTCCGACAGGCAGAAGACCTCGAGGAACAGGTGACATCGACCGGGCCCAGACCAGGGTCCGGTCGCCCGCTCACACGGACGACCGGACCGGCCCACGGGGGACCCCGAGGCTACTTCTGGTACTTCTTGCCCACCTCTTCAGCCAGCTTCTGGCCGTTGGCCAGGGCCTGCTCGACGGTGCCCTTACCCGAGATCGCCGCCGAGACCTCCTGGGCGACCTTGGTACCCAGGTCGGCGAACTCCGGAACGGTCACGAACTGGATCCCGACCGTCGGACGAGGCTGGACACCCGGGTTGGCCGGGTCGACCTCCTGGATCGACTTCAGGGTCAGGTCGCCGAAGGCCGCAGCAGCGGTCTTGTACTCCGGCAACGCATAGGTCGAGGCCCGCTTGCCCGACGGCAGCCGCGACCAGCCCAGCTTCTCGCCGACCAACTTCTCGTAGTCCTTGCTGGTCGACCACAAGATGAACTTGGAGGCCGCATCGGCGTTCTTGGTGGTCTTGGGCATCGCCCAGGCCCACGCCCACAGCCACCCCGAGGTCTTGGTGACCTCGACCGGCGCATAGGCGTAGCCGACCTTGCCGGCCACCTTCGAGACCGCGGGGTCCTCCAACGAACCGGCCGCCGACGTGGCGTCGTACCACATGGCCACCTTGTTCTGGCTCATCGCGGTCAGGCACTCGGTGAACCCGGCCTGCCCCGCACCCGGCTCGCCGTGAGCCTTCACCAGATCGACATAGAAGTTGACCGCTTTGGTGAACTCCGGGGAGTTGACCTTGGCGTTCCAGTCCTTGTCGAACCAGGTGCCGCCCATCGTGTTGACCACCGTGGTCAACGGCGCGAACACCTCACCCCAACCGGCCAGACCCCGCAGACAGATGCCCTTCATGCCCGGCTCGGCACCGTCCAGCTTGGCCGCGAGATCGGCCACCTGGGTCCAGGTCGGCCGCTCCGGCATGGTCAGACCCTTGGCCGCCAGGATGTCCTTGCGGTACATCAGGAACGAGGACTCGCCGTAGAACGGCAGCCCGTACGCCTTGCCGTCGTCGCCCGACAGACCCTTGATGATCGAGGGAAGCACGTCGGGGTAGTCGTAGTTGGCGTCGGCCTTGGCGTAGCTGTCGAGTTCGTGCAGCCACCCGTTCTTGGCCCAGATCGGCACCTCGTACATCCCGACCGTGGCGACGTCGTACTGACCGCCCTGGGTGGCGACGTCCTGCGTCACCTTGTCCCGCAGTTCGTTCTCGGGCAGCACCGTGTAGTTCACCGTGATCCCGGTGTCCTTGGTGAACGTGTCCGCCGTCAGCTTCTGGATGTCGGTCATCTGGGGGTTCGCGACCATCAACACGTTGATGGACTTACCCCCACCACCACCGCCCGACGCCGACGCGTCACCACCACTGCCGCTGCTGCCGCCGGCACCCGCACACGATGTGAGCGCGAGCACCGACGCCAGGCCGAATGCTGCGGTCACGGCAAGGCGACGACTCTGTGCCTTGAGTTCCATCGATCCTCCGAAGATAGTGACGCCTGAGCGCTCAGATGAGCGGGGCGGGACTCAGATGAGGCATAGTGAGTGTGTTGGAGCCATCAATCCCGGGTCAACGGTCGATGCGAGAATGAGACCTATCGTGCTCAAACGAGCGCATCGGACACCCGGTTCGTCATCGGGAGCCGGCATGTCCACCACCGCACCCGCAGGTCCGGCCGAGATGGTGCTCATGGCCACCGTGGCCCGTCGCTACTACCTCGACGGGGTCGCCAAGAGCGACATCGCCCAGCAGATGGGCCTGAGCCGGTTCAAGGTGGCCCGCCTGATCGACCGTGCCGTGCAGACGGGGCTGGTGCAGATCCGGATCGGCTGGCCCGGCGATCTCGACGTCACCCTGTCCACCGAGCTCCAACAGCGATTCGGGCTGCGCCACGCCCTCGTGGTCGATGTCAACGACGAGCAGCCGGAGGCGCAGCGGGCGGCGGTCGGGGCCAAGGCCGCCGAGCTGCTCTCCGAGACGGTGACCACCACCGACGTGCTCGGTCTGGCCTGGGGTCGCGCCCTGGCCAACATGGCCCGATCGCTGCGCCGGCTGGCCTCGTGCGACGTGGTGCAGCTGACCGGGGCGCTGCAGATCAAGGACGACGCGGAGTCGAGTTCGGTCGACCTGGTCCGCGATGTCGCTCGGCTCTGCGGCGGGGCGGCGTACTACTTTCACGCGCCGATGATCGTGGCCACCGGCGAACTCGGAGACGCCCTGCGCGCCCAGCCCGAGATCGCCCGCGCGATCAGCCGGTTCCCCGCGGTGACCAAGGCCTTCGTGGGAATCGGCGGCTGGCGACCCGACGCCTCGACGGTGTTCGACGCCCTGCCGCCCGCACAAGCCCTCGAGTTGGCGCGGGCCGGGGTGTGCGCCGAGATCTCGGGGATTGCGATCGATGCGACCGGCACCCCGGTGCCGGCGTCCCTGGTGAGACGCACCATCGGGATCTCGGCCGAGCAATTGGCGGCCGTTCCCGAGGTCACCGCACTGGTCTACGGAGCCACCAAGGCCCCAGCCGCGGCGGCGGCACTGCGCAGCGGCATGGTGCACGGGCTGGTGACCACCCGCGACCTGGCCCTGGCCCTCCTGGCACTGCCCGACTGATCGGGTGCCGTCCGCCCGGCATGGGCATGATGGGGCCATGGGGTATCCAGCGACCGGCGAGCCGGACTATCTGACCATCAACCGGGCCATGTGGGACGAGCGCGCTCCGGCGCACGCGGCGTCCCCGGGGTACGCCGTCCAGCAGTTCGTGGACGACGCCACGCACCTGTCGCACGTGGTGCGGTTCGACCTGCCGCGCCTGGGCGACGTCAACGGCCTCGACGGACTGCACCTGCAGTGCCACATCGGCACCGACACGCTCTCCCTGGCGCGGCTCGGCGCCCGGATGACCGGGCTGGACCTGTCCCCCGCGTCGCTGGCCGAGGCCCGCACGCTGGCCGGGCGGCTCGGACTCGACGTGCCGTTCGTCGAGTCCGACGTGTACTCGGCCGTCGAGGCCCTGGGCGAGAAGCGATTCGACCTGATCTACACCGGCATCGGTGCCCTCTGCTGGCTGCCCGACATCTCTCGCTGGGCGCAGGTGGTGGCGAGCCTGTTGCGTCCGGGCGGACGACTGTTCCTGCGCGAGGGCCATCCGATGCTGTGGACCCTCGACGAGAACCAGCAGGATCGACTCACCGTCGCGTATTCCTATTGGGAGCAGGCCGAACCCTTCGTCGAGGTCAGTGACGAGACCTACGTTCCGACCGAGGTGCAGTTCACCGAGAACCTCTCGCACTCCTGGAATCACAGCCTCGGCGAGGTGGTCACCGCCCTCCTGGATGTAGGGCTGCAGCTGACCATGTTGGTCGAGCACGACAGCGTCCCGTGGGAGGCACTGCCAGGGCAGATGCAGCTGGACGACGCCGGCGAGTACCGGTTGACCGAGTGCCCCGAGCGGGTCGCGATGAGCTACACCGTGCAGGCGATCAGGCCGGTGGTCAGGCCTGGGTCGGCGCCGTGAACTGACTGACGTAGAGGTCGTGATACACCCCGCCGGCGGCCAGCAGCTCCTCATGGGTACCCCGCTCGACGACGTCACCGTGGTCCATCACCAGGATGGTGTCCGCATTGCGGATCGTCGACAGCCGGTGAGCGATCACGAAACTCGTTCTCCCGGAACGCAATCGAGCCATCGCCTGCTGAACCAACACCTCGGTGCGAGTGTCGACCGAACTGGTCGCCTCGTCCAGGATCAGGATCGGCGGATCGGCCAGGAAGGCCCGAGCGATGGTGAGCAGCTGCTTCTCACCGCTGGACAGGTTGGACGCCTCGTCGTCCAGCACGGTGTCATAGCCGTCGGGCAGGGTACGCACCAGATGGTCGACGTGCGCGGCCTCGGCGGCCCGGCGCAGCGCGTCGTCCACGCCCTGCGGTGCACTCTGGGCATCCGATGTCCCGTTGGACGAGACGTGACCGTTGGCCGCCACCAGGTCTCGGCTGTCGCCGTACCGGATGTTGTCCGCGATGGTGCCGCCGAACAACCACGCGTCCTGCAGCACCATGCCGAAGTTGCGGCGCAGATCGTCGCGACGCAGGTGACGGATGTCGACCCCGTCGAGCCGGATCGCCCCGCCGTCCAACTCGTAGAACCGCATCAACAGGTTGACCAGCGTGGTCTTGCCGGCGCCGGTCGGCCCGACGATGGCCACCGTTTGCCCAGGCTGGGCCTCGAGCGACAGATCGGTGATCAACGGGGCGTCCGGGGAGTATCCGAACGCGATCCGGTCGAAGACCACATGACCCCGCGAGCGCTGTGGCGCGACGTCCGGCGCCGCGGGCTCGGGCGATTCCTCGGACTCGTCGAGCAGCTCGAAAACCCGCTCCGCCGAGGCGATCCCGGACTGCACCAGGTTGGCCATACCGGCCAGCTGGCCGATCGGCATCGCGAACTGCCGGGAGTACTGGATGAAGGCCTGGACGTCGCCCAGTGACATCGACCCGGAGGAGATCCGCAGCGCGCCGATCACCGCGATGCCGACATAACCGAGGTTGGAGATGACATTCGTCGCAGGCATGATGATGCCGCTGACGAACTGGGCCTTGCGGCTGGCCTCGTAGACCTTCTCGTTCGAGGTCTCGAAGGTGGCCACGGCCTGCTGGCGCCGACCGTAGACGGCGACCAGCTCGTGGCCGGAGAACATCTCCTCGACGTGGCCGTTGAGCTTGCCGGTCCACATCCACTGGGCACCGAACTGGGGCCGCGAACGCTTGGCCACCATCACGGTCACCACCACCGACAGCGGCACCGTGACCAGGGCGACCAGGGCCAGCAACGGGCTGATCCACAACATGACCGCGAGAATGCCGAACACCGTCGACAGCGCGGTGATGGCCTGGGTCAGCGATTGCTGCAGCGTGGTCGAGATGTTGTCGATGTCGTTGGTCACCCGACTGAGCAGGTCGCCCCGCGGGTGAGAGTCGAAGTAGCGCAACGGCAGCCGACCCAGCTTGAGGTCGACCCGCTCGCGCAGCAGGAAGATTGCCCGCTGCGTGACGCCGGCCATGATGTAGGCCTGCGCCCAGCCGAACAGCGCCGCGGCGGCGTAGACGCCCACCACGATCAGCAGCGCCCGGAACAGCGCACCCAGATCGACGCCCTGCCCGGGCACCAGGTTGTCGATCCCGGCGAGCATGTCGGCCATGCGGTTCTCGCCCCGGGCGCGTAGAGCCGCCACGGCCTGCTCCTGGCTCACCCCGGCCGGCAGCTGCCCGGCGACCACGCCGCGAAAGACCACGTCGGTCGCGTTGCCCAGCAGCTTCGGCCCCGCCACCGAGAACCCCACACTGACCAGCGCCATCGCCACCACGGCGATCACCTGCGGCCGGTCCGCGTCGAGCAGTCGGAGCAGCCGGACGAACGATCCCTTGACGTCCTTGGGCTTGGCCGGCGGCGGACCGCCGCCGCGCATGAACCCCGGGCCGTGGCCGCTCATGCTGCGTCCTGCGCGGAGAGCTGGGACTCGACGATCTCGCGGTAGGTCTCGCAGCCGGCCAGCAGCTCCTCGTGACGCCCGGTGCCCACCACCCGCCCGGCGTCCAGCACCACGATCTGATCAGCGTGCAACACCGTACTGACCCGCTGCGCCACGATCACCACCGCCGCGTGCGTGGTCTCGCGCACCAGCGCGGCCCGCAGCCGGGCATCGGTGCCGTAGTCGAGCGCCGAGAAGCTGTCGTCGAACAGGTACACCCGCGGACGGCGCGCCAAGGCCCGGGCGATCGCCAGCCGCTGTCGTTGCCCGCCGGAGAAATTGGCCCCTCCCTGCTCGACCACGTGGGCCAGGCCATCGGGCAGCTCCCGGACGAAATCAGCCGCCTGGGCCACCTCGAGGGCATGCCACAGCTCGTCGTCCGTGGCCGACGGAGCGCCGAATCGCAACGTGTCGGCGATGGTGCCGGTGAACAGGAACGCCTTCTGCGGCACCAGGCCGAGCTGGCCCCACAGATGCTCCCGGGGAATCCGGCGGATGTCGACGCCGTCGAGCAGCAGCGACCCGTCGCTGACGTCGTAGAGCCGAGGGATCAGGTTGACCAGGGTGGTCTTGCCCGACCCGGTGCCACCGACGATGGCGGTGACCTGGCCGGGGCGCAGCGTCAGGTCGACGTCGTGCAGCACCGGCTCCTCGGCCCCGGGGTAGCGGAAGTCCACCTTGTTCAGCTCGATGATCGCCTCGCCGGACTCTGCCGAGCGCGCCGTCGGGACCACGGCGTCGTCGGCGTCGGTGATCGCCGGTGCGGTGTCGAGAACCTCGTTGATCCGCTCGGCGGAGGCGGCGGCACGCGGCACCATCGCGATCATCATGACGGCCATCAGCACCGAGAACAGGATCTGCATCATGTAGCTGATGAAGGCTCCCAGGGTGCCGATCTGCATCTGGTTCTGGGAGATCAACCGGCCGCCGTAACCCACCACACCGACGCTCGCCACGTTGATCACGAACATCAGGACGGGGAAGGTGAAGGCGAACAGCCGGGCCACGGCGAGCTGGGTGTCGGTCAGTGCCCCGTTGGCCTCGGCGAATCGTGCCTCCTCGTGCTGGGTGCGCACGAAGGCGCGGACGACGCGCACCCCGGTGAGGTTCTCGCGCAGTACCTGGTTGATCGCGTCGATGCGCTTCTGCACCACCCGGAACAACGGCAGCGCCCGGCGCAACGTGAGCAACACGATGGCCATCATGATCGGGATGATCACCACCAGCAGCGTCGACAGCCGGGCGTTCTCGCGTACCGCCATGATCACGCCGCCGATGACGGTGATCGGGGCCATCGCCATCAGGTTCAGACCCATCAGCACCAGCATCTGCAGCTGCTGCACGTCGTTGGTGGTCCGGGTGATCAGGGACGGCGCACCGAACGTCGTCACCTCGCGCAGCGAGAACCGCTCGACCTGGGTGAACAGGGCCGCACGCAGGTCACGGCCCACCGACATCGCGACCCGGGAGGACAGATACGTCCCGGCGATCGCGGCGAACCCGACCACCACCGAGATCACGAGCATGATCACGCCGAGTCGCATGATGTGCCCGGTGTCGCCGAGCAGAACCCCCTCGTTGATGATGTCGGCGTAGAGCGTGGGCAGCACGAGCGCCGCGATCGCCTGGGCCAGCAGCAACACGAAGATCACCATGATGGTGGCCCGGTAGGGCGGCAGCACACGCCGCAACAGTGGCATCACCCGGCCATCATGACTCACCCCTCGCTCGGCTGTGACGCGGGGGCGATGGTCACCGTAGGGTCAACGCATGCTCGACGACCGCCGGGTCACCGGCCCCTCACCCGGCCTCGACCCGGCCGCCATCGATGCCGTCGTGTTCGACATCGGCGGGGTGTTCGTCATCCGTCACCACGAGCCCATCCGCCGTGGGTTGGGGCGGGCCGGGTTCGAGCTGCCCGAGGACCCCGAGCTCTACCACCGCGCCCACCACGTCGCCGTCCGGGCGATGTCCGACCTCGTCGCCGAGCTGGGCACGGTGCACGAGTACGACCGGGCGATCTGGCGTACCTGGGAGCAGGCCTACCTGAGCTGCCTCGGGGTGAGCGCCGACCAGATGGACCTGGCGCTGCAGGCGATGCTCGATCAGGTGCACACCCACGACGTCAAGAGCCTGTGGCGCCAGCTGCTGCCGCGCAACATCGACGGGTTCCACCGCATCGTGGCCTCCGACCTGCCGGTGGCGGTGGTCAGCAACAACAACGGCACCGCCGAGGAGCAGTTGAGCCACTTCGGGATCTGCCAGGTGGGTCCCGGCTCGCTGCCGAGCGTGACGATCGTGGTGGACTCGGCCCTGGTCGGCCTGACCAAGCCGGACCCGGCGATCTTCGAGCCCGCGCTGGCGGCGCTGGGCACCCAGGCCGCCCGCACCCTCTACGTGGGCGACACGGTGCACGCCGACGTCCAGGGTGCCCGAGCCGCCGGCATGCCCGTGGTGCAGCTCGACCCCTACGACCTGCACGCGGACTTCGACCACGCGCGCCTCCCCCACGTCGACGCCCTCGCCGACCTCCTCCTACCGTGATCATGCAATCCGCGCACATTTCCCCCGTGATCATGCAATCCGTGCACAAAAGGGTCCGATACCCGCTCCTGATCCGCTCCACGAGGGGGGCCTCAGCCCTCGGACGCGTGACCGCGGCGCATGGCCGACACCACCATCCTCGAGCTCCGCCGAGGCCTGGTCCCCGGTCCTACCCTGGTGGTCAGCATCGGCAAGGAGGCGGCGTGACGCTCGCAGGGCTCGATCTCGACGCACTCACCCGCTGGTTCGACGCGGCCCACCCCGCGCTGCGACGGGGGCCACTCCACGCCGAGCGCCTCACCGGGGGGTTCTCGAACCTGACCTACCGGGTGAGTGACGGCGTCACCACCTGGGCGCTGCGCCGCCCCCCGCTCGGTCACGTCCAGGCGACCGCACACGACATGTCCCGCGAGTTCCGCATCCTGCGCGGTCTGCACGGCAGCACGGTGCCGGTCGCCGAGCCGATCGCGCTCTGCGAGGACGTCGCCGTGCTCGGCGCGCCGTTCTACCTGATGTCGTTCGTGGACGGCGTGGTGCTCGATCGGCCCGAGGTGCTCGCCACGCTGGCAGCGCAGGACGCCGGTCGCAGTTGCGTGCTGCTGGTGGACGCCCTGCTCGCCCTGCACCTGCTGGACGCCGACGCCGTGGGCCTGGGCGCGCTGGGGCGGCCGGAGGGCTTCCTGGAACGGCAGATCCGACGCTGGACGACGCAGTGGGGCACCTCGCAGACCGAGCCGCGCCCCGCCGTCCAGGAGTTGATCGACCGCCTGGCCACCGACGTGCCGGCGCCGTCGGCCGCGGGGATCGTGCACGGCGACTACCGGCTCACGAACGTCATCTACACCCCGGACCTCGACCGGGTGGCGGCCGTGGTCGACTGGGAGATGGCCACCTTGGGCGACCCACTCACCGATGTCGGGCTGCTCGTCGTGTACCAGGAGCTGTCGAACACGGGCGGCTTCGTGATGCCGCGACTGTCCCCCGAGAAGGGATTTCACACGGCCGATCAACTCGTCGAGCGCTATGCCGCCGGCTCACCGCGCGACCTGACGCGGCTCGGCTGGTACGTGGCGTTCGGCTGGTTCAAGCTCGCGGTGATCGCCGAGGGGATCCACTTCCGGTACCTGCAGGGCAAGACCGTCGGCCCCGGGTTCGACTCGGTCGGGGCCTCGGTGCCGTTGTTGTTGGCCTCGGGGTTGGCCACCCTGGACGCCTGAGATACGCCACCAGCACCACGCAGCAACACCCACCAGCAGCGAGGATGACGTCATGGACTTCCGGCACAGTGAGCGCTCACGCGCCGTCCACCAGCAGGTCGAAGCCTTTCTGGCCGAACGCATCTACCCCAGCGAGCACACCTTCGAGGCCCAGGCCGCCGCGCACCGGGCCGCCGGCACGCCGCACCGCACCCCGGTGGTGATCCAGGAGCTGAAGGACGAGGCCCGCAGCCGGGGGTTGTGGAACCTGTTCCTGCCGGACGACGAGCACGGCGCCGGGCTCAGCGTGCTCGACTACGCGCCGATCGCCGAGCTGTCCGGCCGCTCGCCTGCCCTGGCCCCCGAGGCGATGAACTGCAACGCCCCGGACACCGGCAACATGGAACTGCTGCACCTGTTCGGCACCGACGAGCAGAAGCAGCGGTGGCTGAACCCGTTGCTGGACGGGCAGATCCGCTCCTGTTTCTCGATGACCGAGCCGGACGTCGCCTCCTCCGACGCCACCAACATCCGCGCCACCGCCGAGGTGGTGGGCGATGAGATCGTGCTCAACGGGCGCAAGTGGTGGTCGACCGGGGCGATGCGCCCCGAGTGCGAGATCTCCATCGTCATGGCGGTCACCGACCCGGACGGCGAGCGCCACGCCCGGCACTCGATGATCCTGGTCCCGATGGATGCGCCGGGGTTGACGGTCGAGCGGTCGACCCTGGTGTTCGGGTACGACGACGGCCCCCACGGTGGGCACGGCGTGATCAGCTACGACGACGTGCGGGTGCCGGTGAGCTCGGTCCTCGGCCCGCGCGGGGGTGGGTTCGCCATGGCCCAGGCACGCTTGGGGCCGGGTCGGATCCACCACTGCATGCGTTGTCTCGGCATGGCCGAACGGGCGCTGACCCTGATGTGCGAGCGGGTGTCGACCCGGACGGCGTTCGGGCAGCCGCTCGCCCAGCAGGGCGTGATCCGCGAGTGGATCGCCGAATCCCGGATCCGCATCGAACAGGCCCGGCTGCTCACCCTGAAGGCCGCCTGGATGATCGACACCGTGGGCGCCGAGAACGCCCGCACCGAGATCGCCGCGATCAAGGTGGTGGCACCGCGGACGGCGGCGTGGGTGCTCGACAAGGCGATCCAGGCCCATGGTGCCGCCGGCGTCAGCGACGACACCCCGCTGGCCGAGATGTGGGCGCAGGTGCGCACCCTGCGGCTGGCCGACGGACCGGACGAGGTGCACCTGCGATCCATTGCCCGCGAAGAGCTTCGGGCTCTGCGTCAGTCGTGACCACGACCTCGAGGCCGGCCATCACCACCAGGCCGGCCGAACCTCAGCGGTAGCCGAACTCCTCGGCCATCGCCAGGCACTCGGCGAGCGACAGCACGCCGTCCGAGGTGTGCGCCGAGCGCAGGCAGGCCGCGGCAGCACTCACCCCGGCACGCAGGCAGTCCTCCACCGGCCAGCCGTCGTGCAGACCGTGGATCACGCCGCTGGCGAAGGCGTCCCCGGCACCCGTGCTGCTGACGATCTCGGTGCGCGGCAGGTTCACCGACCCGTGCCGCCACACCTGCCCACCAGACGCCGCGGCCACACACCCGGCCGGGAAGTGCACCGCCACCAGCCGGGCCACACCGCGATCGATCAACCGTCGGGCGACGTCCTCGAGTACCGCCCAGTTCGGCGCCCCGCCGGAACTGCCCACCGAGGTCGCCCCCACGGCGTCCAGGTCGACCTCGGCGAGCGCCGTGGCCTCGACCTCGTTGATCACCAGGTAGTCCAGGTGCGGCAGGCACGGCCCGGCGAGGCGGCGTAGTTCATCCGGGGCCAGCGAGACCAGCTCGAGGTTGGTGCGCATGCCGAGCGCTTGCGCGGCGGCGAACACCTGCGGCCAACCGTTGGTGGGCTCACCGTCGAGGCCCGAGCGGGCGGCGTCCAGGGTGCGGTGCAACCCGGGGGCGCCCATGTGCAGGATGCGCGCGGTCGAGGTGGCCAGCGGCACGTCGTCCGGACTCAGCTCGGCATTGGCGCCGGGGTGGTGGAAGAACGTCCGCGAGCCGCCGTCCCGCACCACCATGGCATCGGTGAAGGACGTCGCCGCGGCCTTGGTGCGTCGAATCCCCGAGGCGTCGATCGCGTTGGCACGCAATGCATCGAGCATGAAGTCGGCGTGTGCGTCGTCGCCGATCACCCCGGCGATGGCCAGCGGGAAGTCGGCGCCGAGCCGGTGCAGGTCGACGGCGAGGTTCACCGCCGGCCCACCCGTGCTCAGCGTGACCGAGTCGATCACCGCCAGCAGTTCCTGCGAGGGATAGCGATCGATCACCTTGCCGACATCGACCACGATCGATCCGGCACAGAGCACCCCCGAGCGCTCCTGCGAGTCGACGGGCGACACGGTTCAGCCGATCGCCAGCACGGACTCGGTGATGTGCTGATCCTGCTCCAGGCTGCGCGTGGGCTCGATCCCCTTGCTGCGCAACGTCTCGTGGTAGTTCGCCACACCCTGCTCGGGAGTGAGCTTGCCCGAGACCACCGACCGCATCACGCCGAGCAGGTCGAGCTGCGACTCGGCACGCTGCACCTTGCGGCCGAACAGCGAGACCCGAGCACCGGCACGCTCGCCTTGGCTCAGCAGCTCGAGGGTGTCACGGGTGGTGCCCGCCGAACCGCCCAGAATGCCGACCACGAGGGTCGGATCGTGCTGCACGAGTTCGCTCAACGATTCCGTGCCGTTGAAGGCGATCTTCAGGAACAGCGGGCGCTCGGCCAGGGTCACCCCGGCCAGCAGCCGGATGATCTGGTCGTTCACGAACGGCCCGATGTCGGCCGGGGCGAGGTCGACCGGCGCGTTCGGGTTGAACACCTCGAGGAAGTGCCGCATACCGACGTCGTGTGCCTCCTCGCGGAACTCGGCATAAGCCTCGAGCGTGGCGAGGTCACGATCGAGGTCGTTGTTGAAGGTCACCGAGTAGAGCACCAGGCTGCAGTACTCGCGCACCCGTTCGAGGCTCACCGTGCGGAACGGTCGCGAGGGATGGGTCGGATAGGTGCCGCCGCGCGGGTTCCAGATGTCGGAGGAGTCGTTGCCCCGCACGGCGAGGGTGACGTCACTGCCCTTGAACAGATTGTCGTTGGCCAGCCGCTCGCCGTTGGAGGCCGAGGTCAACATGATGTCGACGGCGCCGGCGTGTACCTCCTCGGCCATGTGCTCGAGGTACTGGGCACGGGTGCGATAGCGCGGCCGGGTACCTTCGGCCGAGACGTCACCGGGGGCGGGCGCAGGGGCCTGGACGCCGAACGCCATGTCGGCATCCTTGGCGTCGGCGATGATGAAGTCGTCCGGCGTGTAGGTGCCGTGCGTGATGGAGTGGAGTTTGCGCTCGAGGGCCTTCATGGCCACACCCTAGAGCGCGGTCGAGCAGATGACCGTGAAGGCTGCGCCGGGGAGCTCGTGCCTGCCCGCTCTGTGCTGGATCGTCGCGCTAGGCCTCGGTCGGGACGTCGTGGGTCGACCAGACGAACTGCCGCGTGGTGAGGCCGAACCACCGGTCGGTCAGGCCCTCGTCGACCATGCCCAACCGCCGGGTGACGGCCTGTGAGGCCACATTGTCGGGGTCGGTCACCGCGATCACACGGGTGATCCCGGCGACCGCCGCTCGCCGGAGCAGTTCACGAGCCGCCTCGGTGACCAGTCCTCGCCCTTGGTGCGCGGGGTGCAGGTGCCACCCGATCTCGAGGTGTGTCGTCGGTCCTTCGGCATCGTCCAGCGGCAGCAACAGCACGGTGCCCACCGGTGCCACGGTCTGGCTGCCGTCGACCACGAGCGCCCACAGGCCGAGGGGCGCGGCCAGGCCGATCTCGCGATCGTGCCATCGCTGCAAGCGATCGCGGGCCTCGGCGAGGTCGACGACGACCCGGCGAGGTGGGGCGCCGAGCCAGCGCATGACGTCCCAGCGGGAGTAGATCTCGAGGAACGCGACCGCATCCTGAGGCGTCCACCGGCGCAGGAGCAGGCGCGGGGTGCGCAGCAGTTCGGCATCGGAAAGCTCCCTCGGCATGTCGATGCCGCGGTCGGGCGTCACGGCGCCCGCGGTGCGTCGAAACCGTCCCTGGCATCGCCCGCGGGTCGGCGGGCGGGGGTTCGGTGATGTAGCGCCCGCACCAAGGCCACCGCTCCGATCACGCCCCAGATGGCGTTGAGGGCCACCGACGACCAGACGCCCCCGGCCACGGCGGCCAGGCCCAGCCCGATCGAGCCGGCGATGTTGAGCAGCTGGTACACGGGGCTGTGGCCGGTGACCCGCTCCGTCGAGACCAGCCAATAGGCCAGCAAGAGCATGCCGGTGCCGATCCAGCCCACCACGGCGGCGAAGGCGTCAAAGGTCATCGCGGGCGGCCTCTCGGCTCGAGCCGGCGGGTCAGTCCGTGGCGCCGGCGAGTTGTGCGGGGGTACAGCTGACCAGACCGGCGGCGACCTTGCTCGCGACCACGCGGCCGGCAGCCTGATCGAGTCGACGCGTGAAGGAGGCCGAGCGGGCTGCCTGCGCCAGCAGGGCCTTGCGCATGGCCGGGGCCTGGTCGGCGCGCACGGTGAGCACCAGGTCACCACCGGCCCCGATGAAGGCGGCAGCGCGGGTGCCGACCGGGACGGCGGCGAGCGCCTTGGCCGCGCCCAGGTCATCCGAGATGGCCACGCCCGGGAACTTCATCGTGCCGCGCAACAGCGTCGTGACGATCGCCGGGCTGAAGGCCGCGATGCGCTGGGAGTCGAGTCGGGGGTACCTGGCGGACGCGATCATCACCATCGGCGTCCCCGCGGTGACCGCAGCGGCGAAGGGTGCCAGGTTGGGGTCCTTCGCCGTGGTGACGGCATCGACCGCCGAGGACGAGTAGTCGGTGTTGGCCCGCACCCGTCCCAGACCGGGGAAGTGCTTGGCCGCCGTCCCCAGACCGGCAGCGCGGCTGGCGGCGACCACGGTGGTCACGTCGGCAGCGACGGCGGACGGCGTGTGGCCGTATTCGCGGGCGACCTTGCCGATGGGCGGATTGCGCGGGATGTCGGCCACCGCCACCGTGTCGGCCACCGGCGCCAGATTGACCGTGATCCCTGCAGCCCGAAGCGCTTTGGCCGAGGCAGTGATGCGGGCGCGCAACGCCGAGGTGGTCCAGCTGCCCTGGGTGCGGGCGGTGGGCAGGGCCACGAACCCCTTGCCCGACAGGGTCTGGACCTTGCCGCCTTCCTGGTCGACCGCGACATGCAGCGCCACCCCCGTGGTCCGGCGCGAGGCGGCTTGGACGGCGGCGAGCTGCTGCCGCAGCGATGACGCGCTGATCGTGCTGCGCCCCCGCAGGAAGATGCCCCCCACGGCGTACCCGGTGACGGTCTTGGTGACGCTGGTGGCCGATCCCGCCGGAACGCCGACCATGAGCACCTGACCGGCGCGCTCGGTCGGGCTGAGCGAGGCCATGACGACCGCGGTGCATCGCGCTTGGGCAGGCGTCAGGGGGGCCGGTGTGCTCGGGGTCGTCGGTATGGGCGTGGTCGGAGTGCTCGCGCCCGGGCCGACGGTGAAGGTTCCCGGAGTGGCCGAACCCAGCGCCAGCGAGGTGCTGCCGGGCGTCGCGACCGTGGTGAGCGAGGCCGTCGTCGTGGTCGTGGGCGGGGTCTCGTTGTCCCGAGGGCCGGACGACGAGCAGCCGGCCACGGCGATCGTCACCGTCAGCACGACCGCGGTGACCGCCAACTGGGCCGAGCGCGGCCCGCGACGCGTCGTCCGTCGTCCGGTGGGCACCCGCCCAGCCTGCCATGCGCGAGCCCGGGCGAAGGTCCCCGGAGCATCGCGAACGTTGCGGTTCCCCATGATCACGGTGATGTCTTCCTTAAGTCGACCCGCACTGTCGGACCCTGTCGACACAATCGGCTCCGGATCGCGGGCAACGGTGTCCGGGCCGAAAACGGGGGAGTGACCACATGTCGAGTCGACAGCGCGCTGAGCGTTCCGGACGGCGAACAGGGCGGGCAGCGCCGCCTTCGCGGTGGTGGTCCGTGCTCCTTACCCCGGTCCTGCTGCTCCTGCCGTTCCTGCTGCCGACATCGGCCCAGGCCGTGAGCGTCGACGGCGGTGCCCTCACGCCCGGCACCGCGGCCACGGCGACCTTCGCCGCAGCAGGCGACCAGGTCACCTACACGATCGCCGTGCCGGCGAACCAGACCGTCACGCTGACCGCCGCGACCAGCACCGACCCGGTGCAGGTCTCGGTGTCGGCGACCGCCCCTGCCGGTGCAGCCTTCCCGCACAACCGCGCCGCCAGCCCGACCTCCTTCGGCAATGTGACCGGCGTCCCCCGGGTGCTGCAGCTGCTGCCCTACCCGATGGACGAGACGGTGACGATCACGCTGACCGCGACCGCCGCCGGATCGCTGCCCCTGACCCCGGCGCTGTTCGCCGACGCACCCGTCACCGCGATCACCGCGAACGCGACCACCCGAGCGACGCTGGCCGTCGCCGGGCAGTTCGTTCCCTTCACGCTTCCGCTCTCGGCGCCGCTGATGGCCGTGCGGATCAACGCGACGGCCCTCGCCCCGAGCTACGGCACCACCCGGCCCTGGGCACTGTCGGCGGCCGTCGGACCCAACGCCGTCTCGGTGCAGCCCACGGCCGACCCGAACACGTTCCAGCTCAGGCCGTCGAGCTACTCCCCCGGCAACCCACAGACCCTGACGCTGAAGTTCGTCGGGGTCAACGGCGCGGTGGGCACGATCGACTTCACCGCCTTCGCGGTCGCCGACACCACGACGCAACTCACCGTGGGCACTCCGCTCACGGTCACCTTGGGCACGCCGCTGGCCACCGCGACCTTGAACTACACGCCCGATCCGATGCGGCGCGCCCGCTGGCAGATCAGCAATGTCAACCTGCACCACGCCGACGGCAGCGTCGGCTCCGCCGCGGTGCGGCAGAAGGTGGGCTTCGGGTCCTTCCCGGTGACCACCCTGTCCGACCAGCCCTATGACCACACCGACGACGACCCCGCCCAGACCTCGGGTCCGATGGCGCTGACGATCACCGCGGACGGCGCCACGACCGGCACCATGACCGTTCTGCTGACCTGGGCGACCGAGCCGGAGCCGGTCACGCTGACCCTCGGCACGCCGGCCACGGTCACGGTGGGCAGCGCGGGCCAGAACCAGGTGTTCAGCCTGCCAGTGACCGCTGGTACGACGTACAAGCTCGCACTGGACGCGGGCTCGATCGCTTCGCCTTCGGGGACCTCCGGACTGAACACCCTCGTGTACCTGCGGGCGCCAGGTGCGGACACCTGGGTGAGCTTCGGCTACACCCAGTGGTCTGCCTTGCTCAATGCGTCGGCCACGGCCACGTCGGTCTCGTATGCGGCCACCACCACCGGCACCCTCACGATCTTCGTCAACCCCGCCGGCGATCTGACCGGTCGCCTCGGCGTCACCGCCAGCGTGCTGGCCGACGTCGTGCGTCCGATCAGCAGTGGCGTGCCGGTGACGGCGAGCGCCGTCGGAGGCCGGCAGCGGCTCGTGTTCACCCACGCCGGGACGGCGGGCAGCGCCGTCCCCGGGTTCCACCTGAGCGACATCGCGCTCACGAAGCTCCCGGGATTGCCCGACCCGACCGGCCTGACTGCCGTGACCGTGGCGATCGAACAGGATGGCCAGGTGGTGGCCAACCTGGGCACGATCTCGGAGGGCACCGCGAGCGCGGACTACCCCTCGACCCTGACGTTGCCCGGATTCGACGGCACCAAGGCGTGGCAACTCGTGATCACCACCTGGTACAACACGACGGCCACGCTCACCGTCCGCCTCGACCTACCGACGGTCACCGTCGTACCGGTCACGTCGGGCAGGCCTGTCACGGTGAGGTTCGCCCACGGCTACGACTACTCCCGGCTCACGTTCACCACCGTGGCCGGTCAGCGCCCGATGGTGCGGCTGCGCGCGAACACGGCGCAGGCGACTTACCAGCTGATCGATGCGGCGGGCAACGTCGTGCCCACCGTCCCGACGCAGGATGAGTGGCAGGGCTTCGAGAGCTCCTCACCCGAAGGCCCACTGACCCAACCGCTCACTCTCGTGGTCCAGTCCGGTGGCGGCACCGGCTCGGTCGAGGTGACCGTCCTGCTGGTCACCGACCCGACGTATGCCTTCACGAACGGCCAGCAGCGCACGGTGTCCTGGACGACGGAGCAGAACCCGAAGCTCACGTTCAGCGTCCCCGACCCGGGGTTCGCGCCCGGGGCGAAGGTGGCGCTCGAGGTCACCAGGACCACCGGAACCCGTTGGACGACGATCCAGCCCGCGCTCGCCGGACCCTACGGGCCCCTCGAGACGATGCCCGCGATCACGGCCGGGACGACGTCGGTCTCGACGAGCACGCCGTCGCTTGCTCCCGGGACGTACACGATCGCGCTCGACCCACCGACGTCCGGCTCCGGATCGCTGCTGGTGCGCCTGCGCGTCGTCCGCGATTACGCGGGCAGCGTGCAGTCCGGTCAGACCGTGACCGTGCCCGTCACCGCGCCCGAGCAGGTCTCGACGGTGTCGCTGACGACGACCTCGGTGCCACGCCGGGTGACCTGGTCCGTCAGGCAGGCCACGTTGCCCCTGAGGCTGGAGTACACCAACCCGGCCACCGGGGTGACGACGACGAGCACGATCACCAGGGCCAACGCCCAGGGCGTGCTGCCGGTGAACCCCGATCCGTACGCCACCTACAGCGTGGTGGTGACCCCGATCGGCCTCACCACAGGGTCCTTCAAGCTCGAGCTCACGACCCGGTAGCGCAGCAGTGGCGGAACGGAGTCGGCCTGCCGACTCCGTTCCGCCATACTGGTGCCGCTGCCGGCAGGACGGCCAGGGCCGGCAGCATCTGGGCCTCTAGCTCAATGGCAGAGCATCGGACTTTTAATCCGCTGGTTCCGGGTTCGAGCCCCGGGAGGCCCACCGCTCTACAGGTCAGCGGTGTCGACTCGTCACCCGACTCAAGATGAGGGTCGGACCACCTCGTATGACGCCGTACCCGGTCGTTACGTCGGAGGATCAGAGCTTGCTGACGTCCACGTCGGCCGGCACCAGCACCTTGTCGATCACATGGATGACCCCGTTGGAGGCGTCGACATCGGTTGCCGTCACGCCGGCCTCGTTGACCTTCACCCCGCCGTCGGTCGTGATGGTGATCTCGCCACCCTCGACGGTCTTGACCATGCCGGCCTTCACGTCAGCGGCCATGACCTCGGCCGGGAGGACGTGGTACGTGAGGATCTTGGTCAGCGTTGCCTTGTTGGCGGGCAGCAGCAGCTTGTCGACCAAACCCGCCGGCAGCGCCGCGAACGCTTCGTTGGTCGGCGCGAAGACGGTGAACGGTCCGGCCCCGTTGAGGGTGTCGACCAGCCCGGCAGCCTTTACCGCGGCCACCAGGGTGGAGAAGTCGGCGTTGGCGGCCGCGACCTCGACGATCGTGCCCGCAGCAGCAGGCGTCGAGGCAGCAGGCGAAGAGGCAACCGCCGACGACGCGGCCGGGGCGGGAGTGGTCGACGTCTCGGTGCTCGACGATGAACTGCAGGCTGCCAGGGACAGGGCAGCCAGAGCGGCAGCGGCCGCGGCAGGGATGCGGTGGTAGCGCATGTGGATCTCCTTTCGCGTCGCCCGATTTGGGCGTGCACGGAGGAGTTCTCATCGCATCCCCTCGGTGGATGCGGCCCACGGGTCACAATCGCGTCACGGGCCGGGGCGGCTCACGCCGGCAGCACGTAGAAGTACATCAGCGCGTAGTGCAGCAGCGCCGCCACCGCCACCAACACGTGCCAGGCCTCGTGAAATCCGAACCTGCCCGGCCAGGGGTTCGGCTTCTCGATCACGTAGATCACGAAGCCGGCGCTGTAGACCAGCCCGCCCGCCGCCATCAGCACCAGGGCACCGACGGGCAGCGGGCGGCCCGCCCCGATGAGCAGCACCGTCAGCCAGCCCAGAGCGATGTAGAGGGTGTTCGTGACGTACTTCGGCAGCCGCCGATGCACCGACCGCACCACGATGCCGAGCACGGCGATCGCCCATACCGCGCCGAAGACGGTCCACCCGTAGGTGGTGCGAAAGAGCACCAACACGAGTGGCGTGATCGATCCGGCGATCAGCAGGAACACCGAGTCATAGTCGAGAGTGCGCAGCGCCTCGTTGAACCGCGGGCCGCGATCGAGACCGTGATGCAGCGTGCTCGAGACGAACAGCACCACCAGGGACAGGCCGTACACGCTCAGTCCGACGATCTTCCACGGATCACCTTGGGCGCTCGCCTGCGAGATCAGCAGCCCTGCCCCGCCCAGGGCGAAGCAGGCGGCGAAGAGGTGAGACACGGTATTGAACAGTTCATCGGTGACGTGGATGCTGCCGTCTCGGCTGCGTGCCATGGTGTCCACGAGACCACCTTCCCCTGCGAGGTCACCCGGCGCTACCGGCAGAGTGCTGGGAACGCCGGCCTTCGACCTCCGCCTCCACGGCTCCTCGCTGATCTCTCGGCGTTACCCTGGCTCCCGTGTCGACACCTTCGGGGAGGCGGCGGCTTCCAGGGAACGTGCTGTACCTGGTCATCGCGCTCGGGCTGATCGTCGCCTACGCGGCGACCACCACCCTGTTGTGGCGTTCGCGCGACTTCGTGGACGACGGACCGCTGTCGGTCGATCGCCCTGCGGCCACGGCGGCTCTGGACCCGGGGCTGACCCTCGACCAGATCCGCAGCTCGTGCATCGGGATCGGCCGGTGGTCACTCGATCCCGGTGACTCGATCAAGATCGTCGCGACCCGCGAGCAGGGGCGGGCCTACTACGCCTGCTACCAGCTGCGGCGTGGCAGTGTCTGGTACGCCCTGGTCGTCGACGGCACCGGTCTGAAGGCCCCGGAGCGAGTCGCCAAGGATCTCGGCGCCTGGCGATCGATCGGCTTGGTCAAGTCGACGGGTGAGATCATCTTCGGCGGCGCGGCCGTCGCCGGGCTTCTCGTCATGTCCTGGCTCTACTCCCGACGGCCTCGGCCCGGACCACCGGTACCTACGCGCTGGTGGCAGCGCCGTGTCACCGACGGCCTGCTCGGCACGATCGGCGTCCTGCCGCTGACCCTCCCCTTCCGTCGTTCGGAGAGCCGCTCGCGACGAGTCGGCCTGTTCTTTCGTTTCGTCCTCGGCTGGTCGACCGTCGTCGTCCTCTCACTGTTCACGCTGACCGGTGGTGACCGGCTGAGCCAGGTGACGGTCGGCTTCCTCGCGGCAGCCCTGATCGTCGGGTGGCTCGCAACCAGGGCACTGGTCCGCGCCCCGGGGTTCGGTGCGCCGGACGGCTCATCCCTCGCCGCGCGCTCGACGCCGTTCCCGGTTGCCCCCGTCCCGGTTGCGCCGGCACCGCCCTGGCCGGCATCGCAGAGCTGGGCTCCCGCCGTCCCGGGCTCGGGCGCCGCCCCGAGCGCCGTGGTGACGGCCACCGAGTCCGCCGATCCGGCGAGGTCGCGACCTCGCTGGGTGCGGCCCGCCACAGGGCTGCCGACCTTCGCGGACGTCGGCGGCATGGAGCAGCTGAAGACCGAGTTGTCGGACACCATCGGGCTCCTGCTGGCCTTCAGCGGAGAGGCCGACCGCTACCGGATCACCTTCAACGGCGTCCTGCTGTACGGCCCGCCGGGCGTCGGCAAGACCTACATCGCCAAGGCGACCGCCGGCGAATTCGGTATGAGCTTCGCGCACATCTCCACCGGAGACCTGATCTCGAAGTTCGTCGGCGAATCAGCGGCGAACATCCGCCAACTGTTCGCCGAGGCGGCCCGCAACGTGCCTTGCCTGCTGTTCCTCGACGAGTTCGACGCCATCGCCTCGCGCCGTGACGCCGGCCAGGACGACGAGAGCCGGCGCGTGCTGACCCAGCTGCTGCAGTCGATCGAGGAGTGGCGTCCGGTCACCGAACTCGTCGTCATGGCGGCGACCAACCAGGTGGAGGCGCTCGACCCCGCGATCGTCCGACCGGGCCGCTTCGACCGTCGGATCCGAGTCGACCTGCCCGACACCCCGGCCCGACAGGCGATCTTCAGCGCGCAACTGCGCGACCGGCCGTGCGCGGGCGACGTCGATGTGGCCGACCTCGCGCAGCGGACGGCGGGCCGCACCCCGGCGGTGATCGGCCGGATCGTGGAGGCAGCCTCACTCGCGGCGTTTCGGCGCGCGGCCGCCGCCGGGGGCAGCCACCCGATCACGCAGGCCGACCTGCTCTCGGCCCTGACAGGGCTGGGCGGCACGGACAAACCCATGATCGAGTCCTGGACCTGGGACCGGTTGGTGCTGGCCGAGAGCACGATCGCGGAGCTGAAGCAGATTCATGCCCTCGTCGCCGACGCCGACCGAGCCCGTGCCTACGGCGTGGACATGCCGAGTGGGCTGCTGCTGGCCGGCCCGCCCGGCACCGGCAAGACCACGATCGCCCGCGTCTTCGCGGCGCAGAGCGGATGTTCGTTCTACCCGATCACCGCGTCGGATCTGACCAGCATGTGGGTCGGTGAGTCCGAGGCCAACGTCGTCCGGCTCTTCGAGCGCGCGCGGGAGAACGCGCCGTCCATCGTGTTCATCGACGAGATCGACGCCATCGGCGGCCGCCGAACCGACACCGGCGGTGGGGTGATGGACCGGGTGCTGACTCAGGTGCTCACCGAGATGGACGGGCTGGTCGAGCGGTCAGGGGTGTTCGTGATCGGAGCCACCAACCGGCCCGACATGCTCGACCCCGCCCTGGTGCGCGGCGGGCGGCTGTCCCGCACGCTCACGATTCCCTTGCCCGACGAGGCCGGACGGCGACGCCTGCTGGAGCTCTTCACCGCCCGGATGCCGTTGCAGGGAGTCGATCTCGGGGTTCTGGCCCGGCGGGCCGAGGGCATGTCCGGCGCCGATCTCGAGGCGCTGTGCCAGCAAGCGGCCCTGCAGGCGATGGTCGCCACCGAGAACGGCGGCCCGGCGGTGGTCACCCCGGCGGCATTCGCCAAGGCGCTGGTGGACCTGCGCCCCGAGCTGGCCGACGGTGGCGCGGCGGCGCCGTCCGATCCCGGCCACGGAACCTACCTGTGACCCCCGACCGCTACCGCCGGCACCGCTATCGCGACCACCGCTGACAGGAGCCCTTCCATGCCCTGCATCTTCTGCCTCGCCGTGTTCGCCGTGTTCGCGGGGGCCATCAGCACGGCGGTCCTGGACCAGATGGAGGCGCGGATCGCCTCGGTGGCCACCGAGCCGGTACGTCGGGTGGTCGACTCGGAATCCGCGACGAGCTTCGAAACCGCTGTGGCGCTTCCGAATGCTCCCGGCAAGGCCATACCGGTGACGGTCACCGTCTACAAGAAGCATCGGCGGGTCCGGATCCAGGTACGCACGCACGCCGTCTCGCGTGAAGAGGCCGAGGCGGTGGAGAACCTGCTCGCGCACGTCCTGGAGCTGACCATCGTCGACCGCTCGGACGCGCACGACGAGGCCAAGGTCCGGGAGGCATTCGAAGAGGGTCTGACCGAGGAGCTGACCGAGGCCGAGGCATCCCGGGCGCAACCCGGGCGGGCCGGTAGGCCGGCACGACAGCAGCGCCCCCAGGGCTAACCGTCCTCAGCCGCGAACCCGTTGCCCCTCAGGATCGTAGGGGCAACGAGGCTCGCGCACTGCCGCGAATCGGCGATTCATGATCTCGACCTCGAACTCGTCATCCGCAGCAGCCTCGGCCACCTCGGCTGGCAGGTAGGCCGAGAACAGCCCGCGTTCCACCGTGTGCCCGTATCCGGCGCTGGCGACACCGACCTGGGTGCCACTCGACGGGTGGACGAGCATCTCCCCGCCGTGCAGCAACAGCTCGGCCTGCGTACTGAACCAGCACAACCGACGCCGCGGCCCGGCCGACCGGATCGCCCGCAGCGCCTCCCCCGCGAGCAGCCCGGGCTTGTCCGGTCGCACCGCGAAGCCGAGCCTCGCCTCGTAGGGGTTGGTGTCCGAGCGGACGTCGACCCCCCACGCGACGTACTGCTTCTCCAATCGCAACGACTCGATGGCGCGGTACCCGACGTCCCGGACGCCGTGCGCCTGACCCGCCGCGAGGATCTGCTCGTAGGCGTCCTGCACATACTCGCTGGGCACGTGCAGTTCCCAGCCGAGCTCCCCCACGTATCCGGCCCGCAACGCGAGCACCGGCGCCTGGGCGACGTCCGTCTCCCGGGCTGTCATGTACCGGAAGGACTCCGTCCCGAAGTCGTCGGAGCTCAACTGCTGCAACACCTCCCGTGAACTCGGTCCGCAGACGTTGAGAATGGCGTAGGCACTGCTGACGTCATCGATGAGCACGCTGCCGTCGTCCGGGGCGTGTCGGCGCAGGAAGGTCACGTCGTGGCGGCCGAACCGGCTGCCGGTGACCAGGTAGAACCGGTCCTCGGCCAGCCGAGTGATCGTCACGTCCGCCTCGACGCCCCCGGCAACGTTGAGCAACTGGGTGTAGACGACCGTGCCGACCGGCATGTCCAGCTGCGCGCCGGCCAGTCGCTGCAACGTGGCCAGCGCCCCCGGGCCGCGAATCACGAACTTGGCCATGGAGCTCTGGTCGATGAGGCCGACCGCCTCCCGCACGGCGCGATGCTCGGCCGCCACCTGATCCCACGCGTCGCCCCGCCCGAAGGTCGGCGTCTCGACGACGCCGACCTGCCCGGGGCAGAACCAGTTCGCTCGCTCGTAGCCGAACGAGGCCCCGAACACGGCACCCCGTCCGCGCAACGTGTCGAACAGCGGACTGCGCCGCTGCCCCCGCGGCGGCAGACTCGCCCGGTTCGGGAACGCGATGTCGTAGTAGTGCCCGTAGGACGCCACCGCCGATCGTTCGAGTACCGCCGGCACGGTCTGCGGCACCCCGAACCGCCGGACGTCGAAGGGCCACAGATCCAGGCCGGGGTCGCCGTCCACGATCCAGTTCGCCATCGCACTCCCTGCGCCGCCCGCGGCCGCGATCCCGGCAGAGAACCCGCAGCAGTGGAACAGGTTGTCCAGGTCCTCGGTCAGGCCCATCAACGGTTCGGCGTCCGGCGAGAACGGGATCGGGCCGTTGACCCAGGCCCGGATCCCCAGGTCGCCGAACGCGGGCACCCGATGACTCGCCGCCTCGGCCAGCGGCTCGAACCGTTCGTGGTTGGGCTCGAACAGTTCCGGACCCAGCTCCCGAGGCACGGTGCGCCAACATGCCCTCGTGCCCTGCTCCCAGCCGCCGACGACGAGCGCCCCGAGTTCGGGCTTGAGATAGATCCGGGCGTCCGGGTCACGAAAGGTCGGCAGATCCGTCGGGATGTCCGCGCCGGGCTCGGTGACCACGTACTGGTGCTCGACGGCATTCACCGCCACACTCACCCCGGCCAGTCGGGCGGTCTCGGCGCCCCACATCCCGGTGGCGTTGACCACGACGTCACACTCGATCCGGCCCTGCTCGGTGACCACCGCGCGCACGCGGCGTCCCCGCTTCTCGATCGCCTCGACACGGCAGTCCTGGACGACGCGCACGCCCCTCGCGCGGGCGCCGGCGATGAACGCCTGAGTCAGCAGGGTCGGATCGACGTACCCATCGGACGGCGTCCACGTCGCGCCGTGGACGCCGTCCGGGTTCACCAACGGGAAGAGGCGTTCCGCCTCGGCCGGGCCGACCAGGTGCAGGTCGAATCCGTAGCTCGTGCCCTGGGTGACGACGCGTTGCAGCTCCTCCCACCGCTGCGGACTGGACGCCACCCGCAGCCCGCCGACCTCGTGCCAGCCGATGGCCTGGCCGGTCTGGACCTCGAGGGTGCGGTAGATCTCGACGCTGGTGCGCATCAGCTGGGTCAGTGCGCTGCTGCTGCGCAGTTGACCGACCAGCCCCGCGGCGTGCCAGGTACTGCCGTGGGTCAGCTTGCGACGTTCCACCACGAGCACGTCGGTCCGGCCACGCAGGGCGAGGTGGTAGGCAATGCTGGCGCCAACCACCCCGCCACCGATGATGACGATCTCGCAGCGCTCGGGCACTGTCGGCACTGTCGGCACGGTCGGCACGGTCATGGGCCGCACTCTGGACACCACCCATCCGTGTGTCAATGCCGGCACGATCGCTGCGCTCCGTTTCGCCATGAGCGCTTTCGCGACGTTGCCGCCCACCACCCGAGGACATGCGTCCCAGGATCCGTGCTCATCACGCGACGTAGGCTCTGTCGTGTCCGGTCCGTCGGCGGGGGCCTGCGGACAGATTCGTCGGCCACGGCTGGACGGGCGTCAGCAACGCCAAGGGGGGCGTGCCATGGTGCCGCTCGCAGCTCTCGACGAGTCTCCGGTCACCGTCAGCACGTCCTGGCGTCACCTTCAGCAGACCGTCACCGGACTCAGCTTCATCGCCTTCTCCGTGGTGTGGGTCTTCGCGTTCGCCGTCCACCCCGATCTACTCCATCCACGGCTGGCGCTCGGGCCCGAGGCGCTCATCCGCCGAGCTCACGGCAACGACCTACTTCAACTCGCCCACGCGCTGGTGACGATCAATACCGCCTTGTTGGTGGTGCTCACGGTGCACTTCGCTTCAGCGTTGAGAGGCACCCGGGCCGCTCGGCTCGGGGGCATCGGCGCCGGCCTGGCGGTCGTGGGCGCGGTGCTCCTCGCCGCCGACAAGGGCGCGCTGTGCCTGACGATGAGTGCACTCGACACCTTGCCCCAGAGCCAGTTCGAGCAGATGATGCCCGGCCTGGTGGCGATCTTCTCGCTGCGCGGACTGATGGTACTGGTGTGGGGAATGGCACTCATGCCGCTCGGGGTGATGATCCAAGCAGCCGGCCTGTGGCGCGCGAAGCTCCTCACGGCCAGACAGGCGGTCCTGCTGATGATCAGTCTGCTGTTCATCGCCTTCCCCGATGGTGCGGAGATCATCAACCTGACTGCCGCCCTGGGCATGTCGGCCGTTCTGGTTCCTTACGGCGCCCGCCTCATCCGACGAGCCGAGCCTGTCGCGTGGTCTGCGCAGTCAGGGACAGACCAGGGGCCACCTCTGATGCCCCCTGGACGATCGACGACCAGGCTGGGCTGAGTCGATCACGCCGATCCCGGCGAGAGGAGGACAGCCATGTCGACCCCGCCCCAGCGCTCTGGACGTCTACCACCCCGGTGGATCATTCGATCCTTCTGGACGCTGCACCGCCTCTGGTATCGCGTGACCGGAGGTCGTCGTGGCCTCTGGCGTGCCCGGCCGACGAAGTGGGGTGCCATGCGCCTCACCGCGATCGGACGACGCTCTGGCCAGGAACGATCCGTGATCCTCGGCTACTTCGAGGATGGCCCGAACCTGGTCACGATGGCCATGAACGGCTGGGGCGCAGCCGAACCCGCCTGGTGGCTCAACCTGCAGGCCCACCCACAGGCGCGGGTAGACCTGGCCGACGGTCACCTCGAGGTGGTGGCGCACGCCGCCGTGGGTGCCGAGCGCGACCGGCTGTGGGCTCGGTGGCGAGCTCTGGACACGGACCTCGACAGTTACGCTGCCCGCCGCCCGACCGAGACGGCGGTCGTCGTCCTCGAACCGGTGCGGACGGCGGCCTGAGGCAGCGTTGCGCGCGACCCTGAGGCGCGGCGTTGTCTCGCGGCACGATCGCTGGTGGGTGTCGAACAGTCGTCCTTGCGGCCGCCTACTCGCGAGCGCGGTCCGGATGGCCGCGTGCAGTGAGCCACCGGTCACCTCCGGGCACTCCTCGGTGAGCGGTCCCGAGCCGCTCCAGGTCGCCGGTTCCCTTCGTTCCGCTCGTCGCGTCGCCGGATCCCGAAGAAGCGCTGGTCCGCACCATCGCTCTCGCCGAGCTTCTGCGACGCCACCACCACCGGCCGGCCCATCCCGTTCGCCCAGCTGTGGAACGACAGTGCTCCCGAGAAGGGCATCGACCCCGACCCGGGGACGACGCACCACGACCCTGCCGTGAAGCTCTGGGACCTGCGGGTGCTCGGGATGCCGAGGCAGAGCTCTCCCGCTGATTAAGGTGCCTCGGCGGGGCATTCTGTGACAGTGACATCTCGCACAATAGTTGTTCTGCTGCAATGGCTTTCATTGCCGCCTGGGGCGGCTTGATTGTCGGTGGTCGCCCGTAGCGTCTGATTCATGGAACCGGAGCAGACACCCACCCCGGACGGCGAGGAGACCGTCGGGAACAGTGGCCTGCCCGGTATCCCGGACGGCGACGCTGACGCGGCCGCGATGAGCACCCCACCGGTCGTGGCGGTGCTGGAGGACGTCTCGGCCCAGCTCCGGTCGCTGCAGACCGCACCGACGTTGACCCTGTCGGACGGCGAGCTGCGCGACGCGCTCATCGCCGCCCACCGGGTGGCCAACCAGGTCGAGGCCGCCACCTTGCACCTGGTCCGGGCGCTGGATGACCGGCCCGAGGCAATGCCGACCTGCGCGCCCGGCAAGGTCGCCGCGACGTTCCTGGTGCACGCGCTCCGGGTCGATCCGGGTACCGCGGCCCGCGACGTCGCTGCCGCGCGTGCCCTGGATCCGGACGGCGCCGGGGTCGGCGTCGACACCGGCACCGTGGATAGCACTGGCCCGGATGCTGCGGCGTCGGGGCTACCCGAGGTCGGTGCGGCGTTGGCGGCCGGGGACATCTCCCGTCGCCACGTCGACCATGCGGTCGGGTGTCTGGGCCGCATCGATCGGGACGTGTTGACGCACGTGGACCCGGACGGGATCTCCGGGATCCAACGCGTCGATGAGTTCCTGGCCGAGATGGCCCGCAAGCACGCCCCGCACGTGTTCCGGCGACTGTGCACCCAGTTGGAAGAGGCCCTCAACCCGGACAAGGGCTTCGACCCGAAGGCTCACGAGAAGCGGTTCCTGCACCTGGGCACCGACAGCAACGGGATGCTCATCGGACGGTTCGCGTTGTCCCCGGCGGATGGGCTGATCGTCCGGAACGTGATCCATGCGTTGAGCAAGCCCACCACGGCCGCCACAACCAGCGACACCGAGGCTGAGGCTGGTGGGGACGGGCAGGTGCAGGGTGAGCTGCCACTGCGTGACCCGAGGACCGCGGCGCAACGCCGCGCGGACGCCTTGACCCACCTGGCTCGCCTGGCCCTGCACCGCGGCACCGACCCCGACGCAGACACCAACCCGCACGCAAGCAGCGGCAGTGACGCAGATGGCAGTGGCAGCGACAGCGACGCAGATGGCAGCGACAGCGACAGCGACGCAGATGGCAGTGGCAGTGGCAGTGATGACGACGACAGCGGCTCAGCATCGGCTGCCGAGCCGACGACACCCCAGGCCACCGCGCCCACCACCCGGACCGCGCCCACCCCTCGCCGCGGGCCCACTCCGCCACCCTCCACCGGCGTGCACATCTCGCTGATCGCCACCCTCGACCAACTCACCGCCGCCCTCCGACCCACACCCACCCCCGGGGCCGGACTCGGCAGCGACCTCGGCCCCGGCGGCGGACCCCTACCCCGACACGTCCTGGCCCAGATGCTCTGCCAGAGCCTGATCTCCCCCACCCTGCTCGACAGCGGCGGAGCCGTCCTGGCCCAAGGACGAGCCCAACGCCTGGCCACCCCCGCCCAACGCCGGGCGGTGTTCGCCCGAGATCGGGGCTGCGTGATCCCCGGCTGCACCGCACCACCGGACTGGTGCGACGTCCACCACGTCACCCCCTGGGCCGAGGGCGGGTTGACCGACGTCGACGCAATGGCCATGGTCTGCAACCGGGACCACACCGGCGTCCACGCCGGCATCTGGACCATCACCATGATCAACGGAGTGCCCTGGGTCATCCCCCCACCCTGGATCGACCCACTCCAACGACCCGTCCGCAACACCCTCCACGACGACGAACGGACAGCCCACCGGCTCGCCCGACACCTCGGCGACCAACTCACCCTCGACCTCGACAGCGCGCCGAAGGAGACCTCCGGCAGCGAGGCTGACCATGACCCGCCGTGACCAACCTCGCGGTGGGCCCTCCTCAGCGCGAGGCGGCCCGGTGGTACATCCGGATCGACAGCGGCACGAAGATCGCCAACATGACGGCGGTCCACAGGATCGTGTAGGTCACCGGGTGCTGCAAGGCCCACACGTCGGGTACCCCCGCGCCCGGCACGACGTTGCCGAACCGCTCGCGCGCGGCCTGGGTCACCGCCGAGACCGGATTCCATTCGGCGAACGCCCGCAACGGCGCGGGGAAGGACTCCAAGGGCACGAAGGTGTTGGCGCAGAACGTCAGCGGGAAGATCACGATGAACGAGGCGTTGTTCACCACCTCGGGCGTGCGCACCAAGAGCCCGACCACCGCCATCACCCACGACATCGCGTAGGCGAACAAGAGCAGCACCCCGAGGCCGATCAGGGCATCCAGCACCGAGGTCCGGATCCGCCAGCCCACGACCAGCCCGGTCAACCCCATCACCACGATCGCGATCAGGTTGTTGGCGACGTCTGCGACGGTTCGCCCGACCAGCACCGCGGATCCGCTCATCGGCAACGACCGGAACCGGTCGATGACGCCCTTCTGCAGGTCCTCGGCCAGGCTGGCACCGGTGATCGTCGCGCCGAACACGACCGTCTGGGCGAAGATCCCGGCGATCAGGAACTCGCGATAGAGCCGGGGGTCGACCCCACCGGTTCCGCCGAGATCGACGGCGCCGCCGAAGATGTAGGCGAAGAGCAACACGAACATGATCGGCGACAGGGTGGCGAACACCAGCAGATCCGGTACCCGCTTGATCTTGATCAGGTTGCGCTTGGCGATGACGGCGCCGTCCCCGAGTGCTTGCACCAGCGTGCTCATCGCACCGGCTCCTTCTCTCGCTCGATCAGGGGATCGTCCTCCGCCGCGTGGCCGGTGAGCGTCAGGAAGACGTCGTCCAGCGTGGGCCGGCGCACCCCGACGTCCAGGACGGTGATCCCCTCCTCGTCCAGGTCGCGCAGCGCCTCGACCAGCAGCCCTGCAGCGGGCCGTTCGCCGGCCACCCGAACACTGACCCGCCGGATGTGTTCGGCGATGAAGGGCTCCGCCGCGCCCACTGCCTTCAGGACCCGCGAGGCATCGGCCAGGCGGCCGGCATCGGCCACCACCACCTCGATCACCTCACCGCCGACCTGGGCCTTGAGCTCGTCGGACGTACCTCGGGCGATGATGCGACCGTGATCGATCACGATGATCGAGTCGGCGAGCCGGTCGGCCTCTTCGAGGTATTGCGTGGTCAGCACCAGCGTTGCCCCACCGCTGACCAGGTCGGCCAGCACCGACCACATCTCGTTGCGCGAGCGCGGGTCCAGCCCGGTCGTGGGCTCGTCGAGGAACAGCACCTGGGGTCGGGCCACCAGCGCAGCGGCCAGGTCGAGTCGGCGCCGCATTCCGCCGGAGTAGGTCTTGACCGCCCGGTCGGCGGCGTCCTCGAGCCGGAAGTCGGCGAGCAGCTCACGTGCCCTCTCACGGGCAGGGCCACGACCCAGGTGATACAGCCGGCCCACCATGTCGAGGTTCTCGAAGCCTGTCAGGTACTCGTCGACGGCGGCGTACTGGCCCGACAGCCCGATCACCTCGCGCACCCGCTTCGGGGCCGCGAGGACGTCGATCCCGGCCACCTCGGCTCGGCCGGCGTCGGGCCGAAGCAGGGTGGTCAGGACGCGGACGAGCGTGGTCTTACCGGCACCGTTCGGCCCGAGCACGCCGAGCACGGTGCCGGCCGGCACCTGTAGGTCCAGCCCGTCGAGGGCACGGATGCTGCCGTAGGTCTTGACGAGCCCTTCGGCTCGGACGGCGATGGAGGATGGCGTGGGCAGTGCAGTGGACATGAAACGACCCTAGAACGCGCCACCGACAGGTGCCTGCGCAGCGCGGTTCAGGACGACGAGGCGGCGGCGGACGACGACCCGAACGCCGCCTTCACCTCGAGGTAGCGCTGCAGGAATCGGCGCTCGTCGTGGCCCTTGCGTCGCATCCATCCCGTCACTTCGTGGTTGCACTTGCTGGTGTTGCAGGACCGGCAGGCCGGAACGATGTTGTCGAGGGTGTACCGGCCACCGCGCGACAACGGCGTCACGCAATCACGTTGCAGGGCCTCGTCCGTTGCCCCGCAGTAGGCGCAACCGCCCCAGGCCCCCTGCAGTGCGCCCCACTGCTCCGCGGTGAGGTCGTGCTCGACCCGCTCCATCCGGCGCTGTCGTCGCCGGGCGGCGCGGGCGCGACGGCCGCCCTTGACTGCCATCGCGTCAGGATAGGCGCGGGCCGGGTCCCGAGGGCTGCTCCACGTCGGCGGGTCGACAGTCCTCGACACCTACGGGCACCCTGAACCCATGACGACCTTCGCCGTTCCGGTGCTCCGCGTCGATGACGCCGCAGCCGCCGCGCAGTGGTACCAACGCCTCGGGTTCGTCGAGGAGTGGCGCCACCAGTTCGAGCCCGGCATGCCGCTGTACATCGGCCTGGCCCACGGCGAGACGGCGCGGCTGCACCTGTCCGAGCACCGGGGCGACGCCCGACCCGACACCCTGGTCTACCTCTACGTCCCGGACGTCGATGCCGTGGCCGAGGCCTGTGGTGGCGTCACCGTCGAGGATCTGCCCTGGTGCCGTGAGTTCGCGCTGGCCGACCCCTGGGGCAATCGTCTCCGGGTCGGCACGCCCGTCGGCCAGGGATCCGCCGGGTAGATCACGCTCTCGTCACCGCTGGGGCGCGTCCGTCACCGCGGACCGCCGCAGCACCCGAGGCACCCCAGGCCTGCAACCACCGGACGACGACGGCCGACCCGACAAGCTGTTCTCCCGTGGGACAACGGCTGACCGAGCCATTCCACTAACCTGGTCGTGAGTGCCGCATCAAGAGTCATCCGCACAGACACGGAGTTCGACAGGATGCCACGCAAGCTCGTGATGGTCTCCGGACTCTTCCTCATCGGCATCGGCGCCGCCGTACTCCTCGCCGAGGGACCAGGCGCCGACATCGTGGGTTCATTGTTCACGGTGGTGGGAACGGTTGTCGCTTATCTCCAGCTCTTCATACCCCTTCCCCTCGCCTCGCAGCGGAACATCCCCTCGTCGCATTCCACGCCGGCGGAACCGTACTCCCCCTCGGCAGCCCCGGGTCCGCCCACGATGTCGCCCCCTCCCTCCGAGCCGGTCTACCCGAGCATGCGACATGGTGTCCTGCTCTGTGCCGGTGGGGCCGCGGGCATCCTGGGCCACCTCGGGTCGCTGCAAGCCATCACGGACGCCGCGACATTCCAATCGGTCATGACCTGCTTCATGGTGGCCGGGGCGTGCAAGGTCTTCGGCCTGCGCGGCGTGTACGCCATGACGTACGAGCGAGGCCGCATGATGGCCGCCGCAGCGACGGCATCCCTCGCGGCGGCTTCGGCGCTCAGTTTCTTCAGCGCATTCGCATCGTTCGTGGCCGTTGACCACCGCGTCGCCGTACCTCGAGAGATCGTGTCGCTCAATGTGATCGATCAGGCGGCATTCAGCCTCGGCAGCCTTCTCCTTGCGCTGGTGATTGCACGCACCCCCGACGCCTTTGATCGGTGGACCATCTGGGTTTCCTTGGCCTTTGCCCTCAGCTCGGCGCTCGTGGTGTGGAACGCCGGGTTTCTCGTGCTGGTTCTCCTGCGACTCACCGGTATCGCCCACTCCGCGGCGGTGATCCACATCGGCTGGCGCGTTACCCAAGCGGCGCGCGTGTGACCAGCGAGCTCGGATGGCCGGCGTGGAACGCGAACCCCGCGCGCGCTCTGACTCAGATCGGCAGCACGCCGTCCGCGAAGGGATCGTCCTCGGCCAGGCCGATCAGGCTCGGGAACGGCGCAACGGTCACCATCGACGGCAGGTTCGCCAGCGTGAACACCCGCCCGTCGGTGTCACGAACCACCGGCCCGAGGGTGTCGTTCACCCGCGCCCAGCCGATGCCGCCGAGCACGGCCAGCAACGGGACGCCGCCCAGGCGCAGCGACTCCTCCTTCAACCGTTGGAACCGCAGGGCCTTGTCGCGTGCGGTACCACCATCGTTGGCACCCTTGCACTCGAGCATCGCCCGCAGCGTGCCGCTCGCGTCGTAGACCACGAAGTCGGGCGCCGGGGTCACGCGTACCTCGAACCGCGCCTGGATGTCGCCCTGGTTGTGGCTGCCGGTGCGCAGGTGCGGGATCCCGTGCTCGCGGAACAGCGCCTCGACGGCGTCCTCGATCAGGTTGCCGCGCAAGGTCGAGGTCGCATCGAGCACCTGCCGGAACGCGCCGCCGTAGTGACGTTGGTGCAGGAACACCGGGTACGGGACGCCATCGCGCGCCAAGGTGGCCACGCCGGCCCAGCCGTCGGCGGTGTCGGGCTTGTCCTGCTTGCTGCGCAGGTCCCCCGGCGGGTCACCGAACAAGGACCCCGCCATCACCCGCGCGATCGTCTCGGCCGCCACCTGCGCTTGTTCACCGGTCACCGCCGTGCCGCTGCGCTCCATCGAATCGACCTTGCTGGAGGACAACCCGCGCAGGCCCATGGCCTGGCCGGCCAACGTCGTCGAGTGCGCGAACTCGTCCCGTGTCAGGCCGAGGACGGTGCGAAACACCAACAAGGTGAGGGAGTTCCGCTGGATGGCGCGCCTCAGGTCGGCCACCTCGACCCGGGTGAAGTCCGCCGTCAGGTCGGCCGCCGCCGCATAGGCCGCCTCGAACACCGGCAAGCTGTAGAACGGGCTCGCATGCACATAGGCGAAGTCGGGAGCCAGGTGCGGTACGTAGGCCTCGCGCGCCACCCGGGCGTAGATCTCGGAGTGCTCGCCGATGCCGTGGTGCTGGGGCACCAACCGGATCTGGGCCACGCGCTGATCCCAGGTGCGCGCCGCCGCGATCCGGGCGACGGTCTCGTCGATGGCGACCATTCCCACCCCGCCTACCCGACCAGCGATCCCGGGATGTCCTCGGCCAGGTCTTTCTCGATGCGCCGCCGCGCCTCGGCCACGAAGTCCTCGTGGATCTCGAAGCCCGCCGCGCGCCGTCCGAGCCGGCGCCCCACCACGATCGTCGTGCCACTGCCGGCGAACGGGTCGAGCACCAGACCCCCCGGCGGACACATGCACCGCACGAAGAACTCCGCGAGCCCCTCGGGCATGGCCGCCGTGTGCGCCACGCCGCGGTGCTGGTTGTAGGTCTGCGGCACATTGATCACATTGCCCGGGTCGGCACCGCCCAACAGGTAGGTCTTGGTGCGGTCGCGGCCGAACCCGGCGTCGGTGTTCTTGCGGCCGTTGGTGTCACGCGCCCGCCGGGCGATCTCGGCGGCGTCGGCCTTGTAGGGCACCCGCACCGCGTCCAGGTCGAAGTGCGGTTTCGCCCCCCGCGCGAAGTGATAGACGTACTCGAAACTGTCCTTGGTGCGCGGCCCGAACTTGCCCGGGACGGCGTTCGGTTTGGCCCAGATGTACGTCTCGACCCAGCGCCAGCCCAGGTGCTGCAGAGCCAGCACCAACTCGTACACGTACGGATGTCGCTGCCCCTTGAGCGGCCCTCGATTGGCGACCCGGTTCTTGATGTTGATCACCAGGCTGCCGGACTCGGTGGTTGCCTCGTACATCGCCCGGGCGAACGGCATGAACCACTCGACGTAGCGATCGGGGTGAATCCGGCTGTAGGCCCGCTGGTCGGCGTACGGCGGACTGGTGAAGAACAGGTCGACCGACCCCTTCGGCAACCGCGGCAGCAGGTCGAGCGCGTCGCTGTGCTGCACGCCGTCCCGCAGCAACCGCTCGACCAGGAGGTCACCGGAGGGGCGCTTCGCGTGGCCCGAGGACGCCTGGCTGGTCACACCGCCACCCTAGGACGGGGGTCCGACAACCGGGCGCCAGACCCCGGGAGAACCGCCGATTTCCGTCGCGATCCCCACACGACAGCTCCGCAGGGATGGCCCTGCCCCCCGCCCGGCCCGGATCTTGATCACCCGATCCATACCATCGGCCCAGCGTCCACCCAGCAGATTCCCAGCCTGCCGACCGATGGTGAGGAGGACGACGCCACCCAGGAGAACCTCGATGCGCAAGATCCTCGCCGCCCTCGCCGGAACCCTCGGCGGGCTGGTGCTGCTGTTCAGCTACCCCACGAGCACGAATTCCACCGCCTCGGCGGCCGGCACCGCGAACACCTCCGATTCCGGCGCCTCGGCCGCAGCCCAGACCTACACCGGCGATGCCGTGGACACTCGCTGGGGCGTCGTCCAGGTGGCGATCACGGTCGAGAACGGAAGGATCACCGCATCGGACGCGGTGCAGTACCCGCAGGAGAACCACCGGGACGTCGAGATCAACGACCGTGCCCTGCCGATCTTGAAGCAGGAGGTGATCGATGCTCAGGGCGCCGACATCGATGCCGTCTCGGGCGCCACCGTCACCAGCGACGGCTACGTGCAGTCGCTGCAGTCGGCTCTCGACGCGGCCCACCTGTGATCGGCAGCCGCAACCGCTTCAACAACAACGCATTCACCGCCACGATCAGCGAGGAGCCCGACATCGACAGCGCGGCGATCTCGGGACGCAACGTCAGCCCGAAGGCCGGCTCGAACACCCCGGCCGCGATCGGCAGGGCGATGGCGTTGTAGCCGATCGCCCACCCCAGGTTTTGACGCATCCTTGCCACGGTGCCCCGCCCGACGCGCAGGGCCGTCGCGACATCCGCCGGGTCCGACCGCATCAGCACCACGTCGGCAGTCTCGATGGCCACATCGGTGCCCGCACCGATCGCGATGCCGAGATCGGCTCGCGCCAGGGCCGGGGCATCGTTCACGCCGTCACCCACCATGGCCACGCGCCTGCCCTGCGCCTGCAGCGACATGATCCGGTCGGCCTTTCCGTCGGGCAGCACGCCGGCGATGACGTCGTCGATCCCCAGCTGATCGGCGATCCGTCGCGCGGTGGCCTCGTTGTCACCGGTCAGCATCACCACCTGCGCCCCCAGACCGTGCAACTCACGGACGGCGTCGGCGGCGCTCTCACGGACGGCATCGGCGAACCCGATCACCGCCACCGCCGCGTCGTCGACCCCGACCAGGACGGCGGTCCGCCCGGACGCCGCGAGCTCGCCTCGCGCCGAACGCACCTCGTCCGCGATGGTCATGCCCTCGGCCTCGAGCAACCCGACCGAACCGATCACCACCCGTCGACCGTCCACACGCCCGGCGGCTCCGCGCCCGGGGGCGGACGCAAAAGCACTGGCCCGCAACGATCCGCGAGACGCTCCGTCCCGCTCGCGCTCGACGTGGCGTACCACGGCCGCGGCCAGTGGGTGCTCCGACTCGCGCTCGACCGCCGCTGCCAGGTCGAGCGCCCGCTCGGGCGACAACCCACTCACCCCGCCGAACACCTGCACGTCGGTCACCTCGGGCTCGCCACGAGTCAGGGTTCCGGTCTTGTCCAGCACGACCGTGTCGATGTGGGCCGAGGTCTCGAGGGCGGTGGCGTTCTTGAACAGCACTCCTCGTTGCGCCGCGAGGCCGGTGCCCACCATCACGGCCATGGGAGTGGCCAGCCCGAGCGCGTCGGGGCAGGTGATCACCACCACGGTGATCGCGAACAGCAACGCCTCGGCCGCGGTGCGCCCGACCGCCAGCCACACCGCGAAGGTCGCCGTGCCGGCCGTCAACGCCACCAGCACCAGCCAGAAGGCGGCCCGGTCGGCCAGCCGCTGGCCGGGCGCGGTGGAGTTCTGTGCCTCCTGCACCAGGGCGACGATCCGGGCCAGGGCGGTATCCGCGCCGACCTTCGTGGCCCGCACCCGCAACGATCCGGTGGTGTTCACGGAGGCCCCGATCACCGACGAACCGACCTGCTTGCCGACCGGCAACGACTCGCCGGTGACCATCGACTCGTCGACCTCACTCACGCCATCCTCGACCAGGCCGTCCACCGGCACCGTGGCGCCGGGCCGCACCAGCAGCAGATCGCCCACCGCGATCTGGGCCGTCTCGATCTCGACCTCACCTCCCTCGCGCAACGCCACGGCGCGCGTCGGGGTCAGTTCGAGCAGCGTGCGCACGGCATCGTTCGCCCCACCGCGGGCTCGCATCTCGAACCAGTGACCCAGCAGCACGAACGCGGTCAGCACCGAGGCCGCCTCGTAGAACACCTCACCACCGCCGGTCAGCGTGATCCCCAGGCTGTAGAGCCACCCCGCAGCGATGGCCACGGCGACCAGCACCATCATGTCCAGCGTCCGAGCCCGCAGCGCCCGCCAGGCCCCGGCGAAGAAGATCCACCCCGAGTACCCGACCACGGGCAGGCTCAGCACCAGGGCGAACACGTCATCGCGCAGGCCGAACGGCGCCGCCACCTCGAAGCCGAGCACCTCGCGTCCGATGGGCGACCACAACAGGATCGGCACCGACAGGACGGCAGCGACCAGGAACCGGCGCCGCATGTCGGCGGCCATGTCGGACATCGACATCCCACCGTGCCCGGCTCCATGCCCGGCTCCATGCCCGGCTCCATGCCCGGCTCCATGCCCGGCTCCATGCCCGGCTCCATGCGTGGCTTCGTGCGTGGCTTGAACCATGACGGCCTCCTGATGGACGGTTCCGGGCGGATGCCTGCCATCGCCCAGGTCCGGACATCGAGGAAAATACCCCCCCGGGGTATTCTCGCCAGTCGACCGTGCCCCTTCGGCGTGCGGGGCTCGCCTGGTCACCAACCTCTGAGGCTCAGGACCTCGGAGTCACCCTCGGGGACACCCCGACCTGGACTCGACATGCCTCGGAGCACCGGCTGTGCTCGGCGGAGCCCCAGGTCGCCGCGATCGCCGAGACCGTGACCAGATCCGGATCGGGCTCCAGCAGCGTGGTGGACCCGCCGATGCTGTGCCGCGGCCGCGCTGACCGGTTGATCGCTGAGAAACCGGAGCGGCTGACGAGCGCCGTGGCCGACCCGAACGGCCGGCGGACAGCCTGCGCGGCGCAGGTTCGGCTCACAGCTCGGGCACGCACGGCCCCTGACCCAGCCGGGCCAGCCCGGTGCGGTCCCCCGGACCCAGCTCGGTGATCACGAGGTTGGCCTGCGGGTACATGATCTCGGCGGGGACGTCGACGTGGTCGAGCCCGACCAGGTGCCCGAGTTCGTGCTCGATCACCGCCCGAGCCAGATCGGTGCCCTCCGGCCGGCTCACCAACTGCGCGAACGCCGCGGCGTCCAGTTGAATCTGCCCCGTGACGAAGACCCAGGGTCCATCGGCCGGGGCGACCGGCTGGCTGTTCGTCAGCCCCACGGCGTCCTGCCCGAACTCGGGCGTCTCGGCCGCCGTCCGCCAGGAGATCAACACCGGCGCCCAGCGATCGCCGTAGCGCTCGGGCTGGAACCTCGGCCGGTGCCAGTCCGGCGTCTCGTCGGTGGCGCCGTCGGCCACGAACTGCAGCCCGGTGGCGGCCGAGATCTTCTGGACGGCGCCCGCCAGCAGCGCCTCACCCCCCGCGGGCACCCCGGCCCGGTGCACGACATAGTGCACCGGCCGGCACGGGTCCCAGGTGACCGGCGTGGTGCCGTCGTCCTGGTACTGGATGAACCGGAAGGTGTCCTTCGGGAAGGCGATCACCGGCGCAGCCCCCAGCGGGTGGGACGCCGCCTCGTGACCTGGGGTCGGGATGCCCGCCTCGGCGCGCACCCAGCGGGCGGCGGCCGAGGGCAGCGTGACGACACCGGCGGCGAAGCCGGTCGCCACAGCCAGTGCCCACCACCGCGTTCGCGCTCGGAGGAACCCGCCGCCGGTGCCCTTCACGATCGGTCCCGTCGGCAGCGCAGGCGCTGACGTGAGCCGAACCAGACGCCGAGGCGCCCAGCTCGTCCCCCGTGATCATCACCCTCCTGACGCCGGCATCGGGTCGCGGGACACGATGATGACGTGCAGCAGGCGCGGGCCGTGGACCCCCTCCACTCGACTCAGCTCGATGTCGGAGGTCGCCGACGGGCCGGAGATCCAGGTGAGGGGACCGGACGACACCGCACCGGCGAGCCGGGCGACCGCGGCAGGAACGTCGTCCACGAGCTGAGCGGCCTCCACCACACACACATGCAGGTCCGGTACCAGGTGTAACGCACGGCGGCCGCAGCTGGGCCGGCCGTCCAGCACGACCGTTCCCGTCTCGGCGATCCCCACGGCCACGCCGGTGACGACGGCGTCCAGGCGCTGCACCGCCCCGATCTCGAGCGGCGCCTCGGTGGAATCTCGATGAACCATGAGACCCGCCGGCAACCAGGCGGGATCGAGTCCTGACGGTACCCCGACCTCCACCGCCGAGCGCGCCGCCAGCGCCCGCCCAACGGCCTCCGAGAGCTCCTGCGCGACCACGAGCTCGACCTCGGCCCGGTAGTCGGCAACACGCTCCATGAACCGTGCGGTCAATCCCGCGTCGCCGCCGGGAATCGGTCTCGTGGTCAGATAGTCGCGAGGGATCTGCCCAGACCCCGGCGCCTCGACCATGTCCGCATGAGCTTGCCGGATCCTTTGCAGCACAACGTCTTTCGCGTTCACTGTGCGCTCCCTTCACGCGTGCGCGCCCACCATTGCCTGAAGGACTCTCGCGGTGGCACCGGCACATCGCGGCCGCGTGACCAGGCCATCGGCCAACCGGGAACGGCGATCGGTCCGATGGATCCCTTGCGGCCGACGGCACGCGAGGCGAGCGACAGGCCGCGCTCGGCCAGGGCCAACCGCCAGGGCTTGCCGAACACCCAACCGATGCCTGCCATCGCCGCCCCCTGGACCCGCGAGGACGCACCGGCGGCCACCACCTGACCCCGGAGGTGAACCAGCACGTCGGGTATGTCGATGCGCACCGGACACACCTCGAAGCACCGGCCGCACAGCGAGGACGCGAACGGTAGGGACTTCTCCACCGGCCCGGCGTCCACGCCGTTGAGCAGGGGGTTGAGAATCGCGCCGATCGGTCCCGGATACACCGAGCCGTAGGCCTTCCCGCCGACGCGTTCATAGACCGGGCAGGAGTTCAGGCACGCCGAACACCGAATGCAGCGCAGGGCCTGCCGGCCGTGCGGATCGGCAAGCGCCCGGGTTCGACCGTTGTCGAGCAGCACCACATGGACGTTCTGCGGACCGTCCCCGGCATGGGCGCCGGTCCACATGGTGGTGTAGGGGTTCATCCTCTCGGCCGTCGACGAGCGCGGCAGCAGCTGCATGAACACCTCGAGATCCCGCCAGGTGGGGAGGATCTTCTCGATGCCGACCACGCTGATCAGGGTCTCCGGCAGGGTCAGGCACATCCGACCGTTGCCCTCCGACTCCACCACCACCAAGGTGCCGGTGTCGGCAATCATGAAGTTGGCGCCCGACACAGCCACCTTGGCCGACATGAAACGCTGCCGCAGATAGCTGCGGGCCGCCCCCGCCAGCTCGGCCGGATCATCGCTGAGCTCGGCCTTCACCCCGGGCATGTGGTCCAGGAAGATCTCCCGGATCTCGCCGCGGCTGCGGTGGATCGCCGGCACGAGGATGTGGCTGGGCAGATCGTCGGACAGCTGCACGATCAGTTCGGCCAGATCCGTTTCCAGAGCGGTGATCCCGGCCTCGGCGAGCGCCTCGTTCAACGCGATCTCGACGGTGACCATGGACTTCACCTTCACCACCTCGGTCTCACCCGTGGCTTTGATCAGGTCGGTGACGATCCGGTTCGCCTGCGCCGCGTCCGCGGCCCAGTGCACGTGTCCACCAGCGGCGGTGAACGCCGCCTCGAACTGCTCGAGGTAGCTGTCCAGGTGCCGGGCCACCTCGTCCTTGATTCCCGCTCCGGCAAGCCGGAGTTCCTGCCAGTCCTCGAGTTCGGCCACCACCCGGGCACGCTTGTCCCGGATCGTGGTGGTGGCGTGACTCAGGTTCCGCCGCAACTGGGAATCGACGATTGCCTCCCGTGCCCCCTGCTGGAAGGACGGCATGTTCACGAATGCACGGCTCATGGCCGGCCTCCTTCGGTCGCGGCCAGCACCTCGGCCAGATGCATCACCCTCACGCCGCTCCGTTGCCGGGACAGCATCCCTCCGATGTTCATCAGGCACGACCTGTCAGCGGCCACCAAGACCTCGGCCCCGGTCTCGCGGACGTGCCGGGCCTTGTCCGCTGCCATCGCCAGCGAGACATCGGCGTTCTTCACCGAGAAGGTGCCACCGAAGCCACAGCATTCCTCGGAGTTCGGCAGGTCGAGCAAGGTCAACCCTCGGACGGCGCGCAGCAACCGGTAGGGCCGTTGGCCCACCTCCAGACTGCGCACCGAGTGGCAGGTGGAGTGGTACGTGACCCGATGCGGGAAGTAGGCACCGACGTCCTCGACCTGCGCCACGTCGATCAGGAACTCGCTCAGGTCGAACATCCGTGCGCTCAGGTCGGCCACCCGTTGTGCGAGCGCCGTATCGCCGCTCTCGGCCGCCAGCGCCGGGTAGTAGTGGCGCACCGTCGCCACGCAGGACGACGACGGTGCCACCACGTGGTCGTAGCCATCGAACGCATCGAGGAACGAGCGCATCAGCGCGATCCCCTGCCGGCGGTACCCGGTGTTCACGTGCATCTGGCCGCAGCAGGTCTGCGCTGCCGGAAACACGACCGTGCTGCCGACCCGTTCGAGCACCTCGACCGTGGCCTGACCCGATTGCGGGAACAGAGCATCATTCAGACAGGTCACAAAGAGCGCGACGTTCATGGCTGGCCTCCCTTCGGGAACAGGTGCTCGATCAACCCAACATCCAGGACAGCACCGGCGTGGACTGCAGGTACACCAGCACGCACATGGCCAACAGCAGGCCCAGGCTCCACAGCACGACCTTGCGGAAGATGTCCGATTCGCGCCCGGCCAGCCCGACAGACGTTGCGGCGATCGTCAGGTTCTGCGGGCTGATCATCTTGCCGAGAACCCCGCCCGAGGTATTGGCCGAGACGAGCAGCGTGGGGTCGATTCCCGTCTTGGTCCCGACCGTCTGCTGCAGGGTGGCGAACAGGGCGTTGGCGGAGGTGTCCGAACCGGTGACCGCCGTCCCCAGCCAGCCCAGAATCGGGGAGAAGAAGGCGAAGGCGGCGCCCGCAGCGGCGATCCAGGTGCCGATGGTGATCGTCTGCCCGGAGAAGTTCATGACATAGGCGAGGGCGAGCACGCTGGACACGGTGAGCAGCGCGAACTTCATCCGGTTGAGCACGGCCGCGTACTCACCGATCGCATCCCGAGCGGCGACCCGGTAGATCACCGCGGTGATGACCCCGCAGATCAACAGCAGGGTGCCCGGGGAGGACAGCCACGGGAACGTGTAGATGGTCGCGGTGGACGGCTTGCCCGATGCACTGAGGATGTTGCCATCGAGGCCGGGCCACTTGATCTTGACATCGCGACCGACCAGGAAGGTCTTCACCGGCGTCCAGAGCTTGGCCATCGCGAACACGGCGATCACGATCAGATAGGGCAGGAATGCCATCAGGATCTTGTCCGGCGACGGGTGCGTGTGGGTGTCGGACGTCGCTGGGCGAGCCTTGGTCGTCGTCCCCGCCGCGCCACCGGCGCCACCGGAGCCACCGGAGGCCGACAACTCCGAGTGCTCCCGCTCGCTCTCGATCCGCAACGTCTCGGCCGCCGCCTCGCCCCCGCGCGGCTGCCACACCCGCAGGAACAGGACCGCCGCAGCCAGGCCGGCCAGAGAGGCGATCACGTCGGTGAGCTCGACGGAGATGAAGTTGGCTGCCGCGAACTGGGCGACGGCGAACACGGCGCCGGTGAACAGGGCGATCGGCCACACCTGACGCAGCCCGCGCCGACCGTCGACCAGGCCGACCAGCAGCAGTGGCACGAACAGTGCGAGCACGGGGGTCTGCCGGCCGACGACACCACCGATGTCCTCGACCGGGATCTTGGTGAGGTTGGCGGCCGTGATGATCGGGGTGGCGATGGCCCCGTAGGCCACCGGCGCAGTGTTCGCCAGCAGCACCACGGCGGCAGCACGCATCGGCGAGAAGCCCAGGGCCATCAACATCACGCCGGTGATCGCCACCGGAGCGCCGAAGCCGGCCAGCGCCTCGAGCAGGCCGCCGAAGCAGAAGGCGATGATGATCGCCTGCACCCGCGGGTCGTCGGAGACGAGCCGGAAGGCGCCACGGAGGTCCTCGAACCTCCCGCTGACCACGGTCACCTGGTAGAGCCAGACCGCGTTGAGCACGATCCACATGATCGGGAACAGGCCGAAGACCGCTCCCTGGCTGGCCGAGAGCAGGGCCAGCTGCATCGGCATGTGGAAGGCGAGGACGCTGACCCCCATCGCCACCAGAAGCGAGGCCAGCCCCGCCAGGTGGGCCTTCACGCGGAACACGCCGAGCAGCAGGAAGATCGTGAGCAGGGGCAACAGTGCGACCAGCGCGGACAGCAACAGGCTGTCCCCGACCGGCGCGGGCTCTTGGTGGAACATCACTGGTCCTCCGTTGTTTGGTCCGACCTTTAATTGGCCCACCGTAGAGAGTGTACGGATTCGGCGAAATCAGGCTTTGGTCCTGCCAAAGTGCATGGCAATGCTCAGACCAAGTGGCACGGCCGGCGGGGGGCCGTGAGAATGGCCGGGTGACCGACTCCGTCTGGCGAACCATCCCTCGGGCGCCCACGTACGAACTGGTACTGGACCGCATCGAGGAGCAGATCCTCACCGGTCAGCTTCGGGTGGGCGATCGGCTTCCTGCCGAACGCGAGCTCGCCGCCATGTTGGGGGTCAGCCGCTCCGCTGTCCGTGAGGCCATTCGTGCACTTCAGGCCCAGGGCGTGCTGCGCTCGCTGGTGGGCAACGGGCCAGAGTCGGGAACGACCGTCGCCGACTCCTCGGGGGTGGCGCTGGCCAGGTTGCTCCGCCTGCACGTGGCCTTGAGCAGCTTCCCTGTGCACGAGATGGTCGAGACCCGGGTGATGTTGGAGCGCTGGAGCGTCCGGCTCGCGGCGACCCACGCCTCCCCCGACGACCTGGGGCAGCTGCGAGAGCTCTTGGCCGCCATGGACGACCCTCAGGTAGCCCGTGGCGCCTTCAACGAACTGGACACCGCGTTCCATGTGGCCGTAGCGGAGTCCGGTGGCAACCGGCTGGTGGCAGACCTGACCAGCGCCATCCGGGAGTCCTTGCGGTACTCACTGCTCGCGGCCTTCGAGGAGTCCGTCGATTGGGACGAGACGGCCGCTGGTCTGCGGCGCGAGCATCACGAGCTGTACCGACTGATCGCAGCGCACGAGGGGAACGGCGCCGCTGACATGGTCGAACAGCACATTCGCGGCTTCTTCGGTCGGATGCGGGCACTGCTTCCGCCACGCGCCGCATCCCCGGAACCGGGTGGACCGGGAACCGCCGCGGGCTGACCGTGCGCCGGCCCGCGGCGTCGGCAGCCGCGAACGTCAGCTCGCCGAGAGCCCCAGATCGAAGCTGACATCGCTGGACGACGCCACATCCTGATGCACCTCGACCGCGATCACGTTGACCCCGGTCACCAGGACGCTGGGCGGGACGCTGTAGCTGAACACCTGACTCTCGGCTGTGCCGGAGGCATTGGCCGATGCCTTGGTGGTCGAGGTCAGGGCGCCCGCAGGCAGGTTCGACCGGGCCACCTCGACCCCGTTCACGTAGACGGCGGCGCCGTCATCGCGTACCAGCGACAGCGTCGCCGCGGTGATCGCCTGCGGATCGGTGACCGTGAACGTCGACCGGAAGTAGTAGGTCATCGACCCGCTTGCCAGCACCGTCTTCTCACCACCGTCACCGAAGCCCAGCTCCGCCTCCCCGGAGGCCCACGAGGCGTCGTCGAAACCATGTGCCGCCCAGGCCGTTCCGCCCGCCCCGGTGGTCCCGGCGCGGTACTTCCAGGTGGCGCCACGTGGCACCAAGGTGCCCACCGGCATGGGAAGCGTGACGGTCAGCGGGTCCGAGGCGGTCGAGGCGTTGCCCGCGGCGTCCAGCGCCTGCACCGTATAGACGTGGGTGGCGCCCGCGGTGCGACCGGCGTCGGTCCAGGTGGTTCCGGTGACCGTGGCCGCCGACGCACCATCGCGCAGCACCCGGTAGCCGGTGACCGCGCGGTCGTCGGTCGCCGCGTCCCAGGCCAACGCCACGCTGGTCGAGGTGACGGCCGTGGTGTGCAGGGCCGCAGGCGTGCTGGGGGCCACCAGGTCCGGCGCCGGGGCCACCGCGCCCTCGAGGGCCAGGTCGAAGCTGACGTCGCTGGAGGACGAGGCGTTGTGCACCTCCACCGCGATCACGTTGGCGCCGGCGACCAGTGCCGAGGTGGGCAGGGCCTGGGTGTAGACCTGGCTCTCGGCGGTGCCGCTGACGGCGCCGGCGGGCAGCGTGGTGGCGCTGATCGTGCCGGTGGGCATGTTCGAACGCCAGACCTCGGTGCCGTTGAGGTAGACCACGGCGCCGTCGTCGCGCACCAGCGAGGCGGTCAGTGCGCTGAATTGACCGGGCGAGGTGATCGTGAAGCCGGCGCGGAAGTAGCGGGTGGTGCCCGTCGTCCCGATCACGGTCTGCTCATCGCCGTCGCCGAAGCCCAGTTGAGCCGGCCCTGAGGACCAGGCCGCATCATCGAAACTCGATGCCCGCCAAGCGGTTCCCTGGTTCGAGCCGTTGGACAGGTAGCGCCAGGTCGAGCCCAGGGGCACCAGCACCTGGGTGAGCGGCTTGGTGGTCACGGTCACCGCTGAGCTGGGTGTCGAGACGTTGTTCGCAGCATCCAGGGCGACCACGGTGTACCGGTAGGTCGTCGCCGGGGTGAGCCCGACCTCGCTCCAGCTGGTCGCTGCCGTGGTGGCCACCACGACGCCGTCCCGCAACACCCGGTACCCGGCCAGCACCTCGTCGTCCGTGGCGGCGGACCAGGCGAGATCGATCTGCGTGTCACCGACCAGAGTGGTCTTCAGACCGGTCGGCGCCGTGGGTGGGGTGGTGTCGGGCAGCACCGGGAACTCGGCGTACCGCTGCTCGTTGGTGGCGTCGAGCAGCTCGAAGCCACCGCCGACCCGCAGGACGTCGTCCGAGGGCAGCAGATCGAAGACCCCGAGCCCGTTGAGCAGCTGCGGCGCGAACGGCATCAGCGCCCCAGTGCTGGCCCGCAGGGCCACCACCCCGGCCCGGGGCTGACCCGCGAAGCTGAGATCGAAGTGACCACCGCCGTAGACCACGCCACGGCTCAGCGTGATGCCTTGGACATCGCCGTCGCCGGACTGCTGCCAACGGATCGCCCCCGTGGCGCGCGCGTAGGCGACGACCCGGCCGCCCGGGCCCGCAACGCCGGCGTAGACCGTCGTGTCGTCCTGCGCCAGGTCCCAGACGAAGCACGGCAGCAGCAGATCATTGCAGGCCGCGGGCGGCGTCCAGGAGGTTGCTGCCCCGGTGAGGGTGACCGATCCCAGGAAGGCGCGAGGGCTGCCCGAGAGCGTGGCGAACTCCCCGCCGACGGCGAGTGTCGTGCCGCCCGGCGAGGCGAGGATCGAGCGTACCGCGCCGTCGGCCGAGCCGGTGAAGGTGGTGCTGAGGGCGCCCGTGCCCGCGTCCACGGCCGCCAGGCGTTGGCGCGGCTTGCCGCCCAAGGTGGTGAAGTAGCCGCCGACGTACAGGGTGGGGCCGGAGAGCTCGAGCGCCGTCACGGTCGCGGCCGCATTGGCGGTGAACCCGGTGACGACCGCGCCCGTCGGCACGGTGACCGCGGCCAGGCGGGACTTGGCCACGCCGCCGATGGAGGTGAAGGCGCCGCCGACGTACACCGTGCTGCCGTCGGCCGAGCCCTCGAGCGCCCGGACCTCACCGTTGCTGTTCGGGTTCCACGGCAACAGTTCGCCCGTGGTGGCGTCGACGGCCGCCAGGCGGTTGCGCGCCACCGTGGTCCCGTCGACCGGGCTCCACAGCGCGGTGAAGCTGCCACCCAGGACGACCACGTTGCCCACGCGGGCCATCGCGTAGACGCGCCCCGAGGTCGGATTCCACGCCGGCCGCGGTGCCGGGTTGTACGCCGCCTGGGCGAGCGAGGCGGTCAACGGCACGCCGAGCCCCCCCAGCGTGGTCGCAACGAGCAGCAGCACCACCCACCGGGTCATCCGGTTACGCCACATCGTCACCCTCCGCGCTCATGAAGGCAGCACCGCACCAGCTGCTCCCATCCAGCGCTCACGCTAGGTAGCCGGAGCACCCCTTTGATCGGACGGCGCGGCACCTCACCCGCCTGCCCCAACCGGACCACCCGCACGGCCCAGCGGCTGCCGAGCCCGGGGCGCCGGACGAGGGCGAGACGGGCGAGGCACCAACTCGGCGTTCCGCCATCGGGAATGGTCACGGACAATCCGCCCCCCGAGCCGCACCCTGGCACCAAGCGGTGGACCCGGCTGACCGGTGTCCGCCGTATTCCAGGGATGGCGACACCACCGGGAGTGGCGCATGGGGCGGTTGAGCGTGGTCGGCACGGACGTCGACATTGCGTTGAAACCGGGTGAGACGATCCTCGGAGCGCTGCACCGCGCCGGTTACGCCGCGACGTCAGGGTGCAAGCGCGGCGGGTGCGGCATCTGTAAGTTCGACCTCGTCGAGGGCGAGATCAGCTACCGCGAGACCGTCGCCGAGACCGTCTTGACCCCCGAGGAACGCGGCGCCGGCACCTGCCTGATCTGCCGAGCCATCCCCGAGAACGACGCCACCATCGCCACCCGGCCCGAGAGCACGGTGCGCTGCGTCGCACCGTTCCTCACCGCCCTGGCCCGATAAGCCCCCGCGGACGCGGGAGAACGCCCGTCACGAACAAAGGAGTTCCGCGATGACGATCCTGCGGATGGGGTACGTCCATGCGCGCGTCACCGACTTGGCCCGCGCCAAGGACCACTACGCCAACACGCTCGGCCTGTACCCGACCCTCGAGGACGGCGGCAAGCTGTACTTCAAGGGCTGGGACGAGTGGGACCACCACTCGGTCGTGCTCGAGGAGGGTGGCGTCGGCGCCGTCAAGTTCGGCTTCAAGGTGCAGGACGCCGCCGACCTGGACGGCATCGAGTCGCGCGCCCAGGCCTTCGGCGACTGCACCGTCACCCGGATGAGCGCCGGCGACAACCGCGAGGTCAGCGACGGCGTCCGGGTTCACCTGCCGTGCATCGACCACACGTTCGAGTTCTACCACTCGATGACCGCGGTCGGCCTCGAGGTCGGTACCCACAACCCCGACGCGTTCCCCCGCCACCTGGTGGGCATCGGCGCCCCCATGCTCGACCACGCGCTGCTGATCGGTGAGGACATCGACACCGCCGCCCGGTTCTTCATGGAGGTCACGAACTTCTACACCACCGAGCGCGCCCAGACCACGCTCGGCGACGACGCCCAGACCATCGCGTACTGGCTGTCCTCGATGCAGAAGGTGCACGACATCGCGCTGCTGCGCGGCCCGAACGGCAAGCTGCACCACTTCGCGTTCCAGATGCGCGACTGGAACGACATCCTGCACGCGGCCGACATCTTCACGATGGACGACGTGCCGATCGACGTGGGCCCGACCCGCCACGGCATCACCCGGGGCGAGACGATCTACTTCTTCGACCCGTCCGGCAACCGCAACGAGACCTTCGCCGGTGGCTACACGTCCTACCGTGACCGCCCCACGATCGTCTGGACGGCGGACCAGCTGGCGAAGGGGATCTTCTACCACGCCCGCGAGATCAAGGAGAGCTTCACCACCGTCTTCACCTGATCGGGCCCGATCGGGTAGCGATGGCACCCGATCATCACTGATCACACCGAAGGGGCCTGTCCACCGGGACAGGCCCCTTCGTCGTGTGCTGGTGGTGCTGGTGGGAGTTACTTGGCCCGGCTGTACACGCGGACGTAGTCGACGTAGTACGTCGCGGGGAACCGGGTGCTGCTGTTCGGGTCCTGCGCCCACACCCCGCCGACGGTCTGGTTGAGCATCAGGTGCATCGGGGTGGTGAACGAGGACGCCACCCACGGGGTATTGGCGCTGGTCATGGTGCGCACCACCCGGCCGTCCACGCTCCACCGCAGGTAGGTCGGCTCCCAGTCGAGGGCGTAGATGTGGTACCCGTCGCCCGGGTTGCGTCCGCCCGGAAACACGTACGACCCGCCGTCGGACACGGCGTTGGGATCGGTCGAGGAGTGAGCGAAGGCGTAGGTGCGGTCGGGCTCGCGACCGATGGCCTCCATGATGTCCAGCTCACCGGAGGTGTTGTTGTCCGGCCACATCCAGAACGCCGGCCACAACCCGGTCGAGGCGCCCGCCGCGAACGGCAGCTTGGCCCGCATCTCGAACCGACCGTAGGTGAACGACTTCTTGCCCTTGGTGGTGATGAAGCCCGAGGTGTACGAGCGGCCGTTGGGGAAGTTCGGGTCGTTCAACGAGCAGGTGATCGGAGTGGCCAGCTTCTGCGAGGTGAGCCACAGCGCCCCGCGGGACAGGCGCACGTTCGACGCCTTGCTGAGCAGGCAGTCGACCTGGCCGTTGGACACCCCGTTGGTCGACCGGTTGAGCGCCGTCCAGTACTTGGGGTTGAGACGGCTACCCGTGAACTCGTCATGCCAGAGCAGGGTTCGCTTGGCCGTGGCTGCTGGCGCCGCGGCGGGCGCCGCGACCCGGGCTCCGGCTTGCGCCGGCACGCTGCCAACCGTCACCGCGACGGCGCACAAGGCACCAGCCACTCCCGTCGCCACCAGTCCGCGGCGGATCACCCTGCGCATACCTTCTCCTTGTTCACGCGACAACCCGAGGTCGGCCGCCCCCGCATTCCGGCCCTCATCCCAACTTAGGTCTCTTCGGGGAGATCCGGGGGCGAATCGCCCGAGCTGCGGTTCAGAATGCCGCTGCCCCGGCCTCGGCGATCTCACGGTCCTGTTCGGCGCTGCCCCCCGAGACCCCGATCGATCCGACCATCTGGCCATCCGGGCTGGTGAGCAGCGGAATCCCGCCAGCGAAGATCGTCAGCCGGGGACGGTGCACCAGGCCGTGCAGCAGCGCCGGCTCATCCTTGATCGCGTCGTACCAGGCGTGCGTCGGCATGCCGTTGAAGGCCGAAACCGAGTAGGCCTTGTCGACGGCCACCGACGACGAGAGCAACGCCGCGCCGTCCATCCGGGCGAAGGCGATCACGTGACCCGCCGGGTCGGCGACCGCGATGTTCACCGGAACCCCCAGGCCCTGAGCGTGCGTCACGGCTCGGGCGACCACGCGGGACGCCGCGGCGTAGGTGATCGTGGGCACAGAGCGCAGGTCGGCGTCCTGGGTGGGGTTCATCCGTCAGCTCCTCCAGCGTCGGATCAGGTCAGCGCTTGATCAGGGGCGAACGCAGGCCACCGTCGGCCCGGTTGCTCTCGTCCAGGAACTCCTCGCGGTTGATGTCCCGCGGGAACAGCCGACGCGACATCAGGGTCTTCATCGAGGCCTCGACCATCGCCGGGGGGCCACAGACATAGGCGACGTGGCCGGCCAAGGAGGCGTGGTCGGCCGCGAGCACGTCGGTCACCATGCCGGCTGCGAAGCCTTGTTCGGCAAGGGTGTCGGTGACCTCTTCCTCGGACAGGCAGGGTCGATAGGTGAACCGGTCAGGGTGGGCTGCAGCCAACTCGGTGAACAGCTCGACGTCGTACAACGCAGCGCGGGTCCGCGCCCCGGCGTACAGCGACAGGTGCGATGGGCCGTCACCGTGTTCGTTGGCGCCGTCCAGCAACACGCGCTTGATCATGGCGGCGATCGGGGCCAGCCCGGTGCCGCCGGCGATCAGGACGGCGGGCTCGCGCCGTCCCATGCGCACGGTGAACCGACCGTAGGGTCCGGCCAGCTGCACGGTGTCACCGGCGGCCAGGTCGCCGAAGACCCAGGCGTCACTGCAGGCGCCACCCGGCGTACGCCGGATCTGGAACTCCAGCACCCGGGTCTGCGAGGGCGGGTTGGCCATCGAATACGTGCGGGTGACGCCGTCCTTGCCACCGGCGCGGGCCGCGGGCAACTGCCAGGCCATGTACTGGCCGGCGTCGAAGGCGAGATCGCGGTCGAGCTCGATCAGCACCCGCCGGGTGTCGGTGGCGATGTCCTGCACCGCGGTGACGGTGCCGGTGTAGTCCTGGACGGCGTGCGACGGCGCTTCCTCGTCGGCGTCGAGGTCGGCTTCGAAGACCACGTCGCTGCGCGGCGTCGCGCAGCACAGCAACGTCTTGCCCTCGTCCCGCTCGATGTCCATCAGGGCGAAGGCGGAGGACGCGCCGTGATCGACCTCACCGTCGATCACCTCGACCTTGCAGGTGCCACAGGTGCCGTGGGTGCACGAGTGCGGCACCCAGACCCCGGCCCGCAGGCAGGCATCCAGCAGGGTCTGGTCCTCCCGGCAGGTGATCTCGGCACCGATCGGGTCGACGGTGATCTGGTAGGTCTCGGTCACGGCAGTTCGCCCTCACATGGGTTGTGCAGGTCGTGTCCCGAACCGGACGGCGCGCCGTCGGCGACGGTGCGCCGTCCGGATTCGGGCTGGTTTCTGATGTGGCAGAGGGTGGATCAGGTACAGATCAGGTACAGATCAGGTCAGGACGGTGGTGAACCGCTCGTTCAGCTCACGCTGAATGTAGAAGATGCCCTTGCCGAGCTGCTCGGGCGTCCAGTTCACCGTCGGGCGGTCGGGGTAGGCCACGTAGCCCCCCGAGAACACCTCGTTGCGGTTGCCCGACGGGTCGAAGAAGTAGATCGTCTCGCCCCGGGTGATGCCGTGCTGGGTCGGGCCGACGTCGATCGGCACGTCGTCCATCGCGAAGAGCTGACCGGCCCGCTTGATCTCGGACCAGTCGAGCAGGTTGAACGCGAAGTGGTGCAGCTTGCCCTGTGGTCCCTTGATCACGGCGATGTCGTGCACCGTGTTGCCGGCCGACATCCACGTGCCGATCATCATGGCGTCCGGGTCCAGCGTGGCGACGACGCGTTCGGCGGCATAGAAGCCCATCACGTCATGGAAGAACTTGTCCATCAGGTTGACGTCGTCCGCGGTGATCAGGGCGTGGTCGATGCGGGGTGCACCGACGCCGACCAGGTGCCGCGGGAAGACCTCGGGGTTGTGGGTGCCGACCTCGACGCCCACGGTCTTCATCGAGTGATAGATCTCGATGACGTGTTCGGACGGCGTGATCATGCGGATGCCGTCGCTGGTCTCGAGGTTCTCACTCGCGCTCATCCGTTCGACGGTGACGCCGAAGTTCTGAGCGTTGCGCTCGATCACGTCGATGTCGCCGGCATCCATGGTCTTGTAGCCGAGCTTGACCAGGCCGACGCCGCCCTCCTCGAGCACGACCGAGTGGTGATCCCACTCGTCCCAGCCCTTGTAGTAGGCGCGCCCGGTCTCTTCGTGCACCGGGTAGAGCCCCAGTGTCGTGCCGTAGTGGCTCTTGGCTGCGGCCAGATCGGTGACCCGGGCGTGGACATATCCCAGCCGAGTGACTCCATGGAGGGGCATGCGATGTTCCTTCCAGCGGTGGTGGACCGACGTGCGGTGGGGAACAGGGTGGAGCAGAAGGTGAAACAGCGCGACGAGGGTCCCGGGCCGATCGCTCGGCCCGAGACCCTCGTCGTGGTCAGGCGGCCTGGCAGACGAGCAGGCTCTTGTGGCCTACCCCCAGGCTCTCGAGAGACTGGTCACCGACCGGGGTGACCGCCTGGTCGTCCAGCTCCCAGGTGAACGTGGTCGTGGCCCGGTCGAAGTCGGGGTCCTGCTCCCAGACCGGGTAGAGCACCTCCGCCAGGAAGGTGTCCCAGGGCATCGCCTTGGGCACCCGGAAGCACGCCGGAGCGCACATGAACATGTTGTGCTTCCAGTAGACGTGCACCAACTGGTCGTCGCCGTACAGCTCCTGCCGCGAACGCGAGGGGAACGTGTACTCACCGATTGCTCGGACTGCCATCTCGCTGTCTCCTCTCGATCAGTTGCCGGCGACGGGGGCCGGGGTGGCGGCTGGGGCGTGCGACGTGGTGTGCCAGGCGGCCCAGTCCTGAGCCTCCTGCGAACCTTCGTACTCGCCGTTGTCGCCGGGCTGCAGCCGGTACCAGGCGAGGACGTCGGGCACCGTCGGCCCACCACAGTTGCCCTGGTAGATCTGGTGCACCGGCAGCCAGGCCTGGACGTACTTCTCCGGCTCGCGATCGAAGATCCACTTGCAGCCGTCGGAGCAGAAGTCGTACCGCTCGCCCTCGTACACCGAGTGCCGCTGGCAGATCGTCGTCGGGTCACCGGGTTCGGTGAACAGCATCGGGATCTGACAGGTCTGGCACAGCTGCGGCAGCGCGCGACCGAAGTGCCGGCCACCGCTCTCGACCACCCGAGCCGCCTTGTCCCACAACGGCCGGTAGTACTTGTCGAAGGTGTCCGGGTACTGCTCCGACAGCCAGTCCAGGTGCTCGGCGTCCGGCATCGTGGTGTTGAACGCAGCCGCGAAGCTGAACTGGTACAGGGTCCAGTACACCTGGTGCGAGAGGATGTCCTTCTCGTCGATCGCCTGCTGCACGTGCTGCGGCGGCTTGATGCCGTAGTAGGCCAGGTCGGGGAAGAGGCCGCCGAGCATCTGCTGCTCGAAGTACAGCTCGAAGGACTCCTTCCAGCTCATGACCTTGCGCGGCAGCATGTAGTCGAGCATCTGGCTGACCAGGGCGAGCAGCCGGTAGCCGCGCCAGAACCACTTGTCGATCCAGGCCTGCACGATCGGCACGTTGTCCGGATCCTGCTCGAGCAGGAACTTGATCGCCTCGAGCCCGAACGTCATGTGGCGGGACTCGTCGCTCTGGGCCGAGAAGCCGAACGTCATCGTCGGCAGGTCGCCGTTGAACGAGGCGCCGGACATGAACGGCACGAAGAGCAGGTTGGTCAGCAGGTACTCGAAGCTGAACCCGATCGCGATCATGAACTCGAACGGGCCGGCGGTCACGGCGTCGTCGAAGTACGACTTCGGCACCGACAGGTACCAGACCCGGTCGTGCTGGTGGTGCCACGAGTGCATGCCGCCGTAGAACTTGTTGTAGTTCGACAGCGTGTGGATCTCGGTCTGCGCGTGGCGCAGCTCGTCCTGGCTCTGGCACAGCGCCGCGAACCGGGGGCCGGGGCCCTCGAGGAAGCGTGCCAGGTACGAGAAGTGGCGGTGAGCCTGGTATTCCAGCGGGGTCACGCCCTGCAGGAACAGCTTCATCGCGTTGAGGTACTTGGCGTCCGCGAGCGACAGGTGGCCCTGGCCCTGGGCGAAGGAGTCCAGGACGGCGTACAGCCGCTTGTCCTTCTCCGCCTGGTACTTCATGTAGGCGTCGACGGTCAGCCGGAAGGGGTCTTCCCACTTCGACCAGTCGTGGATCTTGATGCCCTCGAACGAGGTGTACGGGAACGCTTCTTCGCGGGACACATAGGAGAAGTCCCAGTCCAAGTCGTGCGTGAGCGCTGCGTAGCGTTGCTTCATCGACAGCTTGCGCGGTGCGGCCATGGCTGCGTCCTCTCTCTCAGTGATCCCAGGCGATGATGATCTGGTCGTCGTCCCACTCCTTGATGTGGCCGAAGTAGGACACGATGGCGAGCTGGAACTCGTGGGTCTCCCACTCCCGGCCCAGCCGCTCCTCCACGCTCTCGCGGTTGATGGTCAACCGTCCCGGCGACGAGATCCGGACGAGTCCGGGGAAGTGCTTGACGGTGCAGTCCGGGTTGTCGGCCTCGATGGCCTCCATCACCGCACGGTTGTCCTCGGTCTCCTGCAGGTCGACGCCGACATCGCGCACCGCGGCCGTCTGTGTGGTCTCACTCATGGTGGATCAGGACTCCTCGGCGAACAGGCCGGCCAGGGTGGCGGCGCGTGACGTGACGTAATCGGCTGCACCGCAATCGATCTGGGCGTCGATGAGACGGGCGACGCCCTGGGCGGCCTCGACCGCCCCGGGAAGCAGCTTCGCGCGGGCCGCGGCCAGCGTGACCCGGTTGGCCGCACCGTGCTCACCGTCGGCGAGCCATGCCCGGTAGAGCGCATCGACCCACCGGCGCTGGTCGGCGAACCATCCGGCGAAGTGCTGGGCGATGAGCGAGTAGCCACCGGCCCCGCCCATCAGCGCCGCCTCGTCGAGGTGGGTGTAGAGCAGGCCGTAGAGGAGCTGGTCCATGAGGTCCAGGCCGACCAGGGCGACTGCCCAGTCCTTCTCGGGCATCAGCAGTTCGATGTACTTGCGCAGCGGCTGCAGGTCGGCGTTCTCGAGCCACTGGGTCTTGGCCTCGCCGAGTAGGGCGTCGGTGCCACCGTCCAGGGCGATCCCGGCGCGGCTGAGCATCTGTGCGTTACCGATGCGGTCGAACGCCGAGTACGACAGGCACTGTTCGATCGTGGTGCCCCAGGCGAATCGGCAGCCGTAGGCGGCCAGCAGTTGGGCGCCGCTCTCGTAGTGCCGCATCGGGATCACGGCTTGGGCCACCGCGGTCTTCCAGGCGGCCGGCATCTTCTCCAGCAGGGAGCGGCTGTCGAGGTAGGACAGCGTCGACCCGAAGGCCTCGTGCAGGTGCGAACGCGCCGTGACGTACGGGAAGTAGTAGAGCTGACGCGGGTCCGTGAACGAGTACGTGTCGCTCAGCCGCACGGCCGAGTAGGACTCGTCATAGATCTCGTGCTCGGGGTCCCACAGCGGACGGTAATGGAAGTTCGTCACCGCCTGGATGTCGATCGAGCCCTCTTCGTAACGCGACGCCGGCCGGTCACCGAAACGCTCGGTGAGGTTGGCGAACGTCTTGCGCTTGGCCTCGATGACCTGGGTGCGTAGCTCGTACTGCACGTCGGGCCTCCTGTCGGATGGTGGTTCTCTGGCGCCTGTCTGGCGTGGTGCGCGTTGCGGCGTAGCGGGGTGGAGCGAGGGTGGGGCGGGGTGGGCGAGGGTGGGGCGATCAGGCCTCGACGGCGTGATGGGTCAGACCGGCCGAGACCAGGAGCAGCACGAGCAGGTCGGCCACGGCGTCCGGGCCGTCGAGTTCGCGGGGCGGGCCGGGTTCGACGCCGTCACCGACGAGCTGGGCGTAGGCCTTGCCGTCGACGAACCGGGTCGAGAACCGGACGGCGCGCTGGCGGTAGGTGACCGAGAAGGCCAGTTCGGCGTTCGTCGCCTCGTCGAACAGGCCCAGATGGTCGTCGTTGTCGGCGAGCACGGCATTGGCCTCGCAGAGCAGCTGCTCGGCGAGTGCCCTGATGGCGACGTGCTTGTCCGCCCCGACGCTGGCGAGCTCTGGATTGGACAGCTTGGTCTTGTACGCCAAGGGCTCGTCGACCTCGTCGGTCTCGGCCCCGATGAGCTCGGCGATCCGCAGCATGAACGGCGTCACTGAGGACTCTCCCCTCCACTGTCCGGCGCCCCGTCGCGCCTCTGCCTCCCGTCAAGGTGCGCCACCCCGCCACCCCCCGGCCCCGATGTTCCTCAACACGGAACACGCACCTGAAACCCGCTCATGCTCCGCAGCGGACCGCTCATGCTCCGCGGCTGACGCCTGACATCGTTGCCATCAGGCAGGACGACGACACCTGCGGAGCATGAGCGGGTTGGGTCAGCCGGGCGTGGGTGCGCCGAGGGTGCGTGAGAGGGCGAGGGCGGCGGTGCGGACGGCGGGTGCCATGCGTTCGATGTCCAGGCGCTCGGCCCGCCCCGTGACGGACAGGCCGGCGACCACGGTCCCGTCGGCACCGAAGACCGGGCAGGCGGCACAGACGACGCCCATCGCCGATTCCTGCCGGTCGTAGGAGATGCCCGAGGCGTTGATGGCGGCGAGTTCTCGCGCGAAGGCCCCCGGCATGATGATCGTGTAGGCGGTGCGCCGGACCAGCCCGGCCTCGATCCGGGCCCGGACGACGTCCGGTCGGCTGAACGCCAGGATGGCCTTGCCGACCCCGGTCGAGTGGGCGGGCAACCGGCCACCGACGCGCGAGGGCAACGGCTGGACGTCGCGCGCTCGCAGGATCTCGACATAGACGACCTCGATGCCGTCCAGCACGGCCAGATGGACGTGGTTGCCGGTGGCCTCGCGCAGGTCCTCCATGAACGGGCGAGCCGCCTCGTGCAAGGCCCGCTGACGGGGCACCAACTGCCCCAGCTCGAACATCCGCAGGCCCAGGCGCACCCGGCCCCCGCCGGCCTCCTCGAGCAGGCCGAGGCGGACCATCTCGACCACCAGCCGATGCGTGGTCGACTTGGCCAGGCCGGTTCGTCGGGCAATGTCGGATACCCCGATATCGGTGTGATCCGGCCCGAAACACCCCAAGACGAGTGAAGCCCTCTCGAGTAACGAAACCGGTGCCGAGCTGGCACTCGAGTCGCCGCTGTCCCGCTCAGTGGAACGCATGAGTTGCATCGTCGCGACCTCGGCAGCGACTGTCTAGTCAGTGACTTGGCTCACGGACACACCTCACGTGGCATCGCCGCCACGCTTGTCGGGAGGAGCACCGTCGATGACGACACTGGCCCGCTCTGCTGCCACACCGCCGCCGCGTACTCACAGCGGACTCGCCCTCGTGGGAGGCACGAGCCGGCACCGCGGCGGAACAGCGGACGAGTCCGTCGCCCACGGTGGGGTCAAGTCGGTCACCTCGGCGCTCGACGTCCTGGACTGTTTCCTGGACGCCGAGGAGCTCGGGGTCAGCGACATCGCCCGGCGGCTCGGGGTCGCCAAGTCGACCGCCCATCGGCTGCTGACCTCGCTGTCGGCCCGCGGCCTGACCGACAAGAACCCCGAGACCGGGCACTATCGGCTCGGCCTGCACCTGTTCGAACTCGGCCAGCTCGCCGGCGACCGGATGCGGCTGCGCCGCACCGCTGCCCCCCTGCTGGAGGAGTTGCGTCAGCTCACCGGGTGCACCGTGCACCTGGGCGTGGCCGACGGCAGCAACGTGATCTACATCGAGCGGCTCGAGCCGCTGCGCGGCATGCCCGCCATGACCGCCGTCGCTCGGCGGATGCCCTCGCACTGCACCAGCTCGGGCAAGGTGATCACCGCCTTCGACCCAGAGGCCGCCCGAGCCCGCAAGGAGGCCGGCTTCCCGGCCCTGACCAACTCGTCCATCCGCACCGAAGCCGACTTCGACCGTGCCCGCGCCGAGATCCGGCGCAAGGGTGTGGCAACGAACGTCGGCGAGGCCATGGTCGGGTTCTCCTCCGTCGCCGCCCCGGTGCTGGACTCCAGCGGTCGCGCCCGGGCGGCGATATCACTCGTCGGGTCCACCGAACAGATCGCGGGCAATCTGGGCCGCTCCGCGCAGCTGGTCTCGGTGGCCGCACGACGCCTCGCGCGCTCGCTGGGAATCTGAGCAGGCAGATCGCACCTGGCCATGTGACGCCGAACACCTTGTCCGGGTGGGCGTTCCGCTGAGCCGAACACCGAGACCGATGATCTCACCGGGACAGCTAGCTTTGCCGGTGACCGGAAGGAGACCACCCGCGTGGACGCCGATGCGCGCAGCCAGGCTGCCCGAGCACTGTCAGAGGCCTACGAGACCGGCAAACCGATCGATCCCCTGATCGACACCAACCCCGAGATGACGCTCGAGGACAGCTACGCCATTCAGCTGGCCCAGATCGAGCAGCGGCTGGCCGCCGGGGCCACGATCAAGGGCCACAAGGTCGGGCTGACGTCGGCGGTGATGCAGCGCCAGATGAAGGTGAACCAGCCCGACTTCGGTCACCTGCTGGACGACATGTTCTACCTCGAGAACAGCACGATCGCGGCGAGCACCTTCCTGCAGCCGCGGATCGAGCCCGAGGTGGCCTTCGTGTTGAAGCGTCCGCTGCGCGGCCCCGGCGTCACGGTGGCCGAGGCCGCCGCGGCGATCGACTTCGTCCTGCCCGCGCTCGAGCTGATCGACAGCCGGATCCGCGACTGGAAGATCAGCTTCTTCGACACCGTCGCCGACAACGCCTCCAGCGCCGGCGTCGTCCTGGGCAGCACCCCGGTCAGCGTGCACGACGTCGACCTGCGCCGCTCCGGCTGCGTGTTGCGCTGCAACGGCGAGGTCGTGGGGACCGGCGCCGGCGGGGCCGTGCTCGGCTCACCGATCACGTCGCTCGCCTGGCTGGCCAACACCCTCGGCGCGCGCGGTGTCACGCTCGAGGCGGGGCACGTCGTCCTGCCCGGGTCGATCACCGCCTCGGTGGCCGTGACGCCTGGCGACACCTTCAGCGCCACCTTCGCCGGCATCGGCAGTGTGACCGTGCGCTTCGCCCCCGACCCCTCCGAAGGACAGTGAGATGAGCCAACCCCGTAAGGCGACCGCTGCCATCGTCGGGCCGGGCAACATCGGCACCGATCTGATGTTCAAGCTGCTGCGCCGCAGCGAGATCATCCAGCCGCGCTACATGATCGGCGTCGACCCGTCCTCCGACGGGCTGCGCCGCGCCGCGAGTGTCGGCCTGGAGGCGAGCCACGAGGGCGTCGACTGGCTGCTGGCCCAGGACGAGCTGCCGGACATCGTCTTCGAGTGCACCTCGGCCAAGGCACACGCCGCCAACGCCCCCCGCTACGCCGAGGCCGGAATCCTGGCCGTCGACCTGACACCGGCCGCGGTCGGCCCGTACGTGTGCCCGCCGGTCAACGTCGACTTCAACATCGACGCCACGAACGTCAACATGATCACCTGTGGTGGGCAGGCCACCACGCCGATGGTGCGCGCGGTTGCGGACGTAGTGCCGGTGCCCTACGCCGAGATCGTCGCCTCGATCTCGAGCAAGTCGGCCGGCCCGGGCACCCGAGCGAACATCGACGAGTTCACCGAGACCACCTCGGCCGCACTGGAAGTGGTCGGCGGCGCCGACCGCGGCAAGGCGATCATCATCCTGAACCCGGTCGAACCGCCGCTGATGATGCGCAACTCGGTGTTCTGCGCCATCCCCGCCGAGGCCGGCGAGCCCGGTGAGTTGCAGGACAAGATCCTGGAGTCGATCCACGCCATGGTCGAGCGGGTGCGCGAGTACGTACCCGGCTACCACCTGCGTGCCGAGGTGCAGTTCGACCACGCCCGAGACCTGTGGCAGGGCATGGCCCGAGCGTTCATCCCGGTGGAGGTCAAGGGCCGCGGCGACTACCTGCCCGACTACGCCGGCAACCTCGACATCATCACCGCGGCCGCGGCGCGGGTCGGCGACATCATGGCCGCGCACCGGCTGGGCGTGGCCTCGAGCTGGAAGTCCTCCGCCGAACTCGGCGATCTCGAAACCCTCGACGCGACGGCAGGAGTCTGAGCCGCCATGGGCGACATGACCATCAACCCGGACGACGCCCCCGTCGTCACCCGCGAGGTCACCGAATCCGAGGTGCTCGCCAACACCCCCAAGGCCGGCGGCGAGCGTGATCTGCGGATCACCGACTCCACCCTGCGCGACGGCTCGCACGCCATGTCGCACCAGTTCACCGAGGAACAGGTGCGCGGCGTCGTCCACGCCCTGGACAAGGCCGGCGTCCAGGTCATCGAGGTCAGCCACGGTGACGGCCTGGGCGGGTCGAGCTTCAACTACGGCTTCAGCCGCGTCGACGAGATGCAGTTGATCAAAGCCGCTGTGGAGGAAGCGAAGCAGGCCAAGATCGCGATCCTGATGCTGCCCGGGCTGGGTACGGTGCACCACCTGCACCAAGCCCACGCCGCCGGTGCCTCGGTGGCCCGGATCGCCACGCACTGCACCGAGGCCGATGTCTCGATCCAGCACTTCGGCGAGGCACGCAAGCTCGGCATGGAGACCGTCGGCTTCCTGATGCTCTCGCACCGCGCCGAACCCGCCGAGCTCGCCCGACAGGCTCGCATCATGGTGGACGCCGGCGCCCAGTGCGTCTACGTCGTCGACTCGGCCGGCGCCCTGGTCCTCGAGACCGCACAAGAGCGGATCCGCGCGGTCATCAACGAGATCGGCCACGAGGCTCAGGTCGGCTTCCACGGCCACCAGAACCTGTCGATGGGCATCGCCAACTCGGTGCTGGCCTACCAGGCCGGGGCCAAGCAGATCGACGGTGCGCTCTGCGCTCTGGGCGCCGGGGCGGGCAACTCCCCCACCGAGGTGCTCGCCGCCACGTTCGAGCGCATGGGGATTCGCACCGGGGTCGACCTCGGTGAGGTGCTCTCGGCCGCCGAGGACGTCGTCCGGCCGTTCATCCCGCGACTGCCGTGGATGGACCGCTCCTCGATCACCCAGGGCTACGCCGGGGTGTACTCGAGCTTCCTGCTGCACGCCGAGCGGGCCGCGGAGCGCTACGGCGTTGCGGCCCATCAGATCCTGCAACGCGTCGGTGAGGCCGGCTACGTCGGCGGCCAGGAAGACATGATCATCGACATTGCGCTGCAGCTGCAGCAGGAACAGGAACTGGGCGATCTCGCCGGAATGGGAGTGCGTTGATGGCCGGCAGTGGATGGGACATCGACCGGGCCGCAACGGCTCTGCTCGAGTGTGAGGACAACCGGCACGATCGGGGTCCGATCACCGACGAATGGCCCGAACTCGACTACGACACCGCCTACGCCGTACAGGACGAGACGCTGCGCCGCCGATTGGCACGCGGCGAGAAGCTGATCGGGGTCAAGCTCGGCTTGACGAGTCGCGCCAAGCAGAAGCGCATGGGCATCGATGTTCCGCTCGTGGCCTGGCTGACCGACGCGATGCTGCTGCCCGCCGGCGAGCCGGTGCCGCAGGGCAAGCTGATCCACCCGCGGGTCGAGCCCGAGATCGTCTTCGTCATGGCCCGCGAGCTCGAGGGGCCGGGAGTCAGTGCGGCGCAGGCGCTCGCGGCCGTCGATGTGGTGCTCGGCGGTGCCGAGGTGATCGACAGCCGGTACCGCGACTTCAAGTTCACCCTGCCGGACGTCGTGGCCGACAATGCCTCATCGGGTGCGTTCGTCACCGGCCCGGTGGCGCTGCCGGCCGACGGCCTGGACCTGGCCATGGAGGCGGTGATGGTCGAGGTGGACGGCGCGATCGTCGACTCGGCCACCGGCGCGGCGGTCCAGGGTCACCCGGCCGAGGCGCTCGCCCTGGCGGTCAACGATCTCGGGCGCCGCGGCAAGAAGCTCGAGGCCGGTTGGATCGTGCTGACCGGCGGCATGACGGACGCCGTGTTCGCGCCACCCGGATCGAGCGTGGCCTGCCACTTCACCTCGCTGGGATCGGTCTACCTCAACGGTGGCCCCGCAGCCGAGGCCGGCACCGGAGCGAGCGCCTGATGCCCCTGGTCGAGGTGACCCTGGCGACCGGACGCACCCCGGAGCAGATCCGCGCGTTGATGCGCGAGGTGCACGAAGCGGTGGTTCGCGCGGTGGACGCACCGGATGCCAGCGTGCGGGTCGTCGTCCGTGAGGTGCCGCCGACGCACTGGTCGGCCGGCGGGGTGACGCTCGCGGAGAAGCGGGCTGCAGCGCAACAGGTTTCGCAGGACCAGCCGTCGTCGGAGGGGAAGAGCTGACGTGGAATTCTTCGGGCACATCATCGACGGCGTCGAGGTCGAGTCGCTCGACGGTGGCCGCTTCGATGTCTACAACCCGTGGACCCGCGAGGTCTGGGCCCAGGCAGCCGAGGGCGGTGAGAAGGATGCCCGCCGGGCGGTGGCCAGCTCTCGTGCGGCCTTCGACTCCGGCCCGTGGCCGCGGATGGGCCGAGCCGAGCGCGCCGGGTGGATTCACAAGCTCGCCGATCGGATGGAGGAGAAGGTCGACGAACTCGCCGGCTACGACTCCACCAACATGGCCAAGCCGTTCGAACAGGCCAAACACGATGTGGCGCGGTCGGTGTGGAACTTCCGGTTCTTCGCCGACCACCAGCGCGACCACTGCGGTGAGGTGTTCCCGATGGACTCGGGCCACCACTGCTACAGCGAATTCGGCCCGGCCGGTGTGGTCGCAGCGATCTCGCCGTGGAACTTCCCGCTGATGATGGCGTCCTGGAAGATCGCCCCGGCGATCGCCTGGGGCAACACCTGCATCATCAAGCCGTCCGAGGACACCCCGGCGTCCGTCACGCACCTCGGCCGATTGGCCGCCGAGGTGGGCTTCCCACCCGGGGTGCTGAACGTGCTCAACGGGCACGGTGCCCCAGCTGGATCGTCGCTGACGGCCGACTGGGACGTCGACCGGGTCACCTTCACCGGCTCGTCCACCACGGGCAAGATGGTGATGGCCTCTGCTGCAACGCATCTGGCGCCCGTCTCGTTGGAGTTGGGCGGCAAGGGTGCGAACATCGTGTTCGAGGATGCCGACCTCGACAACGCCGTGTACTGGGCTGTCGAGGCGATCTTCCGCAACGCGGGTCAGATCTGTCTGGCCGGTTCACGGCTCTTCGTGCAAGACGGCATCTACGACGAGTTCATGAGGCGGTTCGTCGCCAAGGCCGAGGAGCTGCAGATCGGCGACCCGCTGGCACCCGGCACGAAGTTCTCGGCGCTGTCGTCCAAGAAGCACTTCGACAAGGTCACCGGCTACGTGGCCCAGATCGAGGAGCTGGGCGGGCACGTCTACACGGGGGGTGTGGCGACCGACGGCTCCTGGGTGGTGCGTCCGACCATCGCCGACGGCCTGGCCCTGGACGCCGCGCCGTACTGCGAAGAGATCTTCGGGCCGGTCTGCATCGTCAACCGCTTCACCGACGAGGCCGAGGCGGTTCGGCTGGCCAACGACACCCGTTACGGGTTGAACGCGATGGTCTTCACCGAGAACCTCTCGCGCGCACACCGGGTCAGCTCGCAGCTGAGGGCGGGAACGGTCTGGGTGAACTGCTTCTTCATCCGCGACCTGCGCACCCCCTTCGGCGGCGTCGGCGACTCCGGCGTCGGCCGCGAGGGTGGCAACTTCAGCCGTGAGTTCTTCACCGAGCCCAAGGCCGTCGTCATGCAGATCAAGCGCTGACAAACCCGCTCATGCTCCGCAGGTGACCGCTCATGCTCCGCTGGTGACGCGTAATCGGGCAGATTTCGGCCCGTGAGGCGTCACCCGCGGAGCATGAGCGGGTTGGGGGGTGGTTCACGACGCACGGGCTCGCGACGACGGCGTCGTTGCGTCCCCAGATCGACGGTGACGTCCCACCGTCCACAGACCACCTTGGACGACGTGCGCCGGCTCGGCCGGCGCGGCCACCGTGCCAGACATGACCGCTCGCACCCGCAACCTCGCTCCCCTACCCAACCCCGGCACGCCGCTACCGATCCACACCCGCGCCGAGCTGCGTGACACCGGGGCCAGCAACCACGAGATCACTCGCCAGATCCGCGACGGACGGCTGGTCACGCTCCGCCGCGGCGTCCTGGCACCACCCGGCCTGCATCCCCTGGACGCCGAGACGGTGGCCGTCGTCCGCGCCCTGCATCGTGATGTCGTGGTCAGCCACGCCCACGCGGCTCGGCTCTGGCGCCTGCCCGAGCCGTGGGGTGGCTGGCCGCCGGTGGCCGTGACCGCAACCGACGGGCCGACACGACGACGTGACGGACTGCACGTGCTCGTGGCACCCTGCCCGGACGACGAGATCACCGCCGACTCACAGGGCATCCCGGTGACCACCCTGTCCCGCACCGTGGCCGACTGTCTGCGCACGCTCTCTCCCCACGACGGCTTGGCGGTGGCCGATGCGGCACAACGGATCCACGGTCTGTCGACCAATGACGTGTTCATCGCGCTGTACCGCCAGCGCGGCTGGCCGGGCGTCGTCCGCGCACGCACGATCGCCGCACTCGCGAGCCCCCGTCGCGAGACACCGCTGGAGTCGTGGTCGGCGTGGGCCCTACACGATTGCGCCGTGGATCAGCCACTCTGGCAGGTCGAGATTCTCACTCCCGCAGGGACTTTCGTGGGGCGCGTCGACTGCTGGTGGCCAGCCGGTGTGGTCGGCGAGTCCGACGGCCGGATCAAGTCGTTGCTCGCGCTGGCCGAGCAGGCCGGGGCCGACACCAACGCCTTGGCCGACCTGATCGCCGCCGAGCGCCACCGCGAACAGGGGTTTCGGCGGCTCGGGGCCGAGGTGGTCCGGTGGGAGGCCGGCGACGTCCGCAGCTCCTCCCGCGCACTCGAGCTCGCCGGACACCTCAACCGAACCCTGCGCGGCCGACGCACCTTCACCGGCCGCGCCCACCCTGCCCATGCTCCGCAGGTGTCACCGATTCAGGGCCGAAACCACCCCGACAGCGTCATCCGCGGAGCATGAGCAGTCACCTGCGGAGCATGAGCGGGTTTGGTCAGGCGGCGCGGCGGGACTTGGCGCGTTCGCGGAGGACCTCGACGGCCACCGGGATCACGGAGACGCCGACGATCGCCAACAGAATGACCTCGATGTTGGTACGGACGAACTCCACCTGTCCCAGGGCCGCGCCCAGCAGGGTCACCCCGCAGGCCCAGAGCACCGCACCGATGCCGCTGTAGAGGAAGTAGCGTTTCCGGTCCATCTTGCCGACGCCGGCCATCACCGTGATGAAGGTGCGCACGATCGGCACGAAGCGCGCCAGCACGATGGCCCGGTTGCCATAGCGGTCGAAGAACTCGACGGTCTTGTCGACGTACTCCTTCCGGAACAGCCGCGAGTCCTGTTTCTTGAAGACCGCCGGCCCGGAGACGACGCCGATCTGATAGCCCACCACGTTGCCCACGAACGCCGCCACGGTGAGCACCAGGCAGGCCAGCCACAACGAGTGGTGGATGACCCCCGTGCTGATCAGCATGCCCACGGTGAACAACAGCGAGTCGCCCGGCAGGAAGAAGCCGATGAGCAGGCCACACTCGGCGAAGATGATCGCCGTGGCACCCCACAACGCCCAGGCACCCAAGGCGTCGAGCAAGGTGTCGGGGTTCAGCCACGACGGGCCGAGGGCGAGGGACTGACCGAGCATGATGGCATCCATGAGCACCGGGACAGCCTACGTGGACACTGTGGGTGTCGGGCCCTGGCCCGGCGATTGGCCGGACGACCCACGCTACGACCCCGATCTGCTGCGCGATGGCGACCGCCGGAATGTCGCCGATCACTACCGCTACTGGCGCGTCGAGGCGATCCGTGCCGACCTGGCTGCCCGTGCTCACCCGTTCCACGTCGCGATCGAGAACTGGAACCACGACCTGAACATCGGCTCCGTCGTCCGCACTGCCAACGCCTTCAACACCGCCGGGGTCCACATCGTGGGACGGCGCCGCTGGAATCGTCGCGGGGCCATGGTCACCGATGCCTACCTGGACGTCGTCCACCACCCGGACGCCGCCGACCTCGTCGCCTGGGCAACCGGCCAGAACCTGCCGGTCATCGGCATCGACAACCTGCCCGGCGCCGTCCCGCTCGAGACCTACGAGCTGCCGCGACGCTGCGTGCTCGTGTTCGGCCAGGAGGGTCCTGGCCTGTCCGTGGACACCCGGACGGCGTGCCGCGACGTCCTCTCGATCGCCCAGTTCGGCTCGACGCGATCGATCAACGCCGCGGCCGCCGCCGCGATCGCCATGCACACCTGGATCCGCCGGCACGCCGTCAGCTGACCGGGTGCGCCAGCTCTGACGTCGCGGTGGCCGGCGCTTCGGGCGCGGACGGCGCCCGCTCACACAGGTACATCGCGGCCAGCACCGCGCCCGCCCCGACGGCGAACCGCCAGCCCAGCGTCTCGCCCCCGAGCAGGACGGCGAACACCGCGGCCCACACCGGCTCGAAGGTCATCACGATCGCGGCCCGGGCCGGGTGCAGGTGAGCCTGCGCCCAGGTCTGCAGCAGCATGGTCACCGCACCCACGACCACGGCCATGTAGATCATCGCGGTCCACTCCGCACCCCCGGTGGGCAGGGTGAGCCCACCCGGCAGCGCGAACACACCACAGATGAGCGCGGTCACCGCCGACTGGATCACCGCCAACTCGACGACGAAGCGCGAGTCCGACCAGGCACCGAGCGCCACGATCTGCCCGGCGCAGATCAGTGCGGCCACCAGGGTGATCAGCTCGCCCCGGCCCAGCAACGCTCCGCCGTCCAGATGCAGCGTCATCACGGCCAGGCCCGCCATGGCCAGGCCGGTCGCCGCCCACACCCGACCGGCCAGTCGCTGCCGCAACACCAGCGCAGCGAGCAGCGGAGTGAACACCACGTACATACCGGTGACGAACGCACTGACCGAGGCCGTGGTGTAGCTCAGGCCGACGGTGAGCAGCAGATTGCCGCCGCCGAACAGTGCTCCGATCACGACACCCTTGACCGCCAGCCCCCTCGGCATGGCCCCCCACCCCCGCGGACGCAGCGTGGCCAGCACCAGCGCCGCCAGCCCGAACCGCACCGCGAGGTAGTCGGCCGCCGGGATCCGTTGCGTCGCCTGGTCGAGCAGTACGAACGTTGAACCCCACGCCACGGTCACCAGCAGTAACCCGGCGATGGCCGGCCAACTCCGGTCATGGCGCGGCGCAGCGGCGGCACGCGGCGCCGTCCCGATCGGCTCGGTGACGACGGCGCGCGGCCGGGGGAAGCGGTCGAGGACGGCGCTGACGGTGTTCATGCATCCATGACAGCCGCTCTGGCCTGGGAGAATGAACTCGTGACCCAGGCACCGATGAGTAACCGCAGCTACGACGCCACCGACGAGCGAATCCTCCGTCTGTTGAGGACAAACGCCAGGGCGTCCTACCGCGACCTGGGTCAGGCCGTCGGGCTGTCGGCCAACGCGGTCACCCAGCGCATGCGCCGGCTCGAGGCCGATCGGGTGATCCGTGGGTATACCGCGATCCTCGACCCCGCGATCGAGGCGCCTGCGCTGCAGGCCGTGATCCACGTTCACATGGCGGTGGACGCCGACATGGCGCCGATCGAGGATGGTCTGGCAGCCATTCCGACGATCACCGAGGTGCTCGACCTGGCCGGCAGCATCGACTACGAGATCCGGGTGAAGTGCCGCACCCAGGCCGAGCTGGCCGAGGCCGTCCAGGCCATTCGGATGCTGCCCGGGGTGACCAACATGGAGACCCGACCGGTGCTCCGCCACGTGCTGCGCCGCTGAGCATCCCGTGCGACGCTGAAACCGGACGGCGTCGCGTCCCCGTCGGAGTGGGCGCGGGCGCCGCACGACGAGGGGGTCGGCATGGCCAAGTTCGTGGTCACCCTGCACTACACCGTCGCGCCCGCAGTGCCCGCCCGCCGAGACTTCGACGCGCTGGCCGATCGGGTCGGCTCGGGTCACCGATTCAGCATGCTCGGCGCGGACACCCTGGCCGTCAGCGTGCGCATCAAGGCCGGGTCTGCGGCCGAGGCGGTGCAGGTCCTCGACATCCGCGTCCGCGCGGCCTGGCCGATGCTGGACGGCGGCACCCTCACGTTGGCGACCGCCATGGCCAACGGCGATCTGGTCGAGGTGGGTGCGGCGCGAACCACCTCGACGGGCCGAACGTCGCGCGTCTCGCGAACCTTGCGCTTCTTCGGTCCCGGCCGCAGCCGACCCTCACCGTGGGATGACCCCGGGTGGGACAGCGGCGGCAACGACTGGGGCGGGGGCACCGCCGGGGTGCGCGAGCCACGTCGTCCCCGGACGCCGCCCGGTCACCTGGCCGCCGAACTGGATCTGCCGCGCCAGGCCTGAACCCGGCTCGAGCCGGATCACCTCGACAATGATCGAATGGATGACAACCTTCTGACAGCCCGGCGGCGTCCAGTAGCCCATGGGTAGGGCGAACTCCGAGGCCGAACTGCAGCAGTTGGTCACCGAGCGCTGGGGCGCTCTGGTGCGGTTCGGCATGCTGCTGACCGGTGACGCGGGCTCGGCCGAGGACCTGGTGCAGTCGGCGCTGGAGAAGTGCTGGCCTCGCTGGTCGACGATCCGGCTCGATTCCCCGGAGCGCTACGTCAAGGCGACCATGGCGAACCTGTCAGCCTCGCGGTGGCGCCGGCGCCGGGTGCGCGAGGTGGCCTTCGAGACCCTCACGCCGGACGGCGACCCACCCGGGTCGGCGAGCACCCTGGTCGAACCCTCCGACCGCATCGCCCAACGCGACGAACTCTGGCGGCTGCTCTGCGCACTGCCACCACGGATGCGCGCGGTCGTCGTCCTGCGCTTCGTCGAGGACCTGTCCGAGGCCGAGACCGCCCGGATACTCGGCTGCTCGATCGGCACGGTCAAGAGCCAGACCTTTCGTGGGCTGCACCAGTTGCGCGACGCCCTGACCCGCCTGAACGCCCTCGCCGACGTGGAGGTGCAACCGTGAACGACAACCTGCTCGAGGACGCCGCACTTCTCGAGGATGCGGCGCGCCAGGAGCTCGCCCGGCTCGCCGCCGAGCTGCCGACGGCTCGCGCCGTCGAGTGGGGCTCGGTGTCCGCCGGACTCCACCGGTCGCTTCGACGCCGTCGGCTGCAGCGGCTCGCGGGCGCAACGGTGGCGCTCGGCGTGGCCGCCCTGTTCGCCGGGGGCATCCCGCGGTGGAGTGGCGTGAGGTCCTCGGACGATCCGGCCGGCATGGTGAGCGTGGTGCCCTCACCCCTGGACGGCGTGAGCGCCCTCGCCCGGCAGCCCACCAAGGGCTCGCTCGCCCACGACACGGCGTGGCTGGCAGAGCTTCGCGCCCGGACGGTCGAGCTGATCCGTACTTACCCCGGCAGCCGCCAACAGATCTCGGCCGCCGACCTTCGGGCCGAGCAGGTCGCAGTGCTCTACACGGATGATCTCGCCGGCAACCGCATCGCTGCCGTCGAGTTCCCCGTGACCGGATCCGACGGCCGCGCCGAGCGGCTCCAGGCGTGTCTGGCCGGCGGACGAGCGACAACGGCAGACGGGATGGGCGTCACGAGCTACGTGTCCGGCGCCTTCGACGTCGTCGCCTGCAGCCTGGGTGAGAACGCCGGCGGGACGGCGGAGGCGGGCGGGCGGGCCAACGGCACGGTCGTGATCTCCGCCGCGCCCCAGGACCTGCAACTCGTGGGCCCGGTCAGCTACGCCGCCGACGGCTCGCCATCGGCGGCGCGGGTGGCGGTGAAGGCCGCCGAACCAGGGGTCTACGCCGTGGTGCCCAAGGATCCGATCCATGCCAGCCTCGCCCTTCGGGTTCCGGGATTCGAGGCCCAGCTCGTGTTCACGACGACGCAGGCAGCCGAGTACCTGGCCGCCCGGATCGCGGACACCGGGGGCCGGGTACCGCACCGGATCCTGGTGGACTTCTGCCGACGGGTGCTCGACGAGACGAGCCTGGACCCGCGCACCGTCACCCCCACCCTGGCCTGGTCGGACTCCGGGGCCAACCATGTCGCCGTCCTCACCCTCGCCACGCCATCCGGCGCCACGGTGAACGCCCTGGCCATGATCGGTCCTCAGCTGTACCCCGACCTGGGTCTGGGTTACGTGCTGTCTCTGCCGAAGGGCGAGCCCAAGATCCTCGCCTGGCGTCCGGCCGATGTGACGGGAGCCGGCACGCGATGGCTGGCCCTGGCCGGTCCCTCTGAGGCCGTCCAGGCCAGGTTGCTCGACAGCCATGGCGCCGTCATCCGTCGTGTTGTCCTGACGCAGGGGCGAGCATTGACGGCCGAGGGCACGGGCGTGGCCGTCGTTGATTTCGTCGACGGTGCCAACCGCGTGGTCGCCACCACGGTGCCGACGACCAGCCCGAGGTCGACCACCTCGTCCACGGCGGTGCAAGCGCTGGCAAACACACCCTGAATCGAGTCGTCCCGCCCCAGTGAGCGGGTCAGGCGCTGCGCGCGCCCACCTTCGCCCAGGTCGCCCCCGGGCGAGGTTCACGACGAGCAAGGTCCCGCTGTACGGCACCGCGATGGTGACCCGCTGTCAGCACCGGGCGGCACCGGCGACACGTAGCGGTCTGCCAGCGCGCGTCGTCCGTGCGTTGCTCGGTGACCACTGCGGCAGGTGAGCCGCAGGCCTCACAGTCCAGATCGAGACCGGTGCCGAACAGCGTCTCGACGGCGATCTGTTCGCGATACCACCGGCCGTAGCGGCGTTCGATGCGCATCGTGCCCGGCGGCAGGCGTCGCGGCAGGTCGATCCGATCACGCCAACACGACACCGCCAGCGTTTCGCCGTGGGTGTCGTCGGCGACCACGGCAACGTCCGCCATGAACCCACAGGTGTCGCAGGTCAGGCGGGCCGGCATCGGCGCGGGCACGTCCAGCACGGGCCGATCATGCCGCGAACGAGTCACTCAACGTGGTCGACACGCGACAGGTGTTCACGAAAAGCCCGGGAGTGTTCACGAAAACGCCGGGACCTCTGGTGCTCTGTGCCGCGACGAAGCGTGGAAGGATCGAGTGCGGATATCCACCCCATCATGCGATTACCAGGGAGCTCATCTCATGCCCATCGCAACCCCCGAGGTCTATGCCGCGATGCTCGACCGGGCCAAGGCCGACCGCTTCGCCTACCCGGCGATCAACATCAGCTCGTCGCAGACCCTCAACGCCGCCATTCGCGGCTTCGCCGAGGCCGAGAGCGACGGCATCGTCCAGGTCTCCACCGGTGGCGCCGAGTACCTGTCCGGCCCCACGGTCAAGGACATGGTGACCGGGTCGGTCGCGCTGGCCGCCTACGCGCACGAGGTCGCCAAGAAGTACGACATCAACATCGCGCTGCACACCGACCACTGCCCCAAGAACAAGCTCGACGGCTTCGTCCGCCCGCTGCTGGCGATCAGCACCGAGCGCGTGAAGAGCGGGCAGAACCCGCTGTTCCAGTCGCACATGTGGGACGGCTCGGCCGTGCCGCTGGCCGAGAACCTGGTCATCGCTCAGGAGCTGCTGGCTCTGGCCAAGGCTGCCAACATCATCCTCGAGGTCGAGATCGGCGTCGTGGGCGGCGAGGAGGACGGCGTCGTCGGCGAGATCAACGACAAGCTGTACACCTCGGTCGAGGACGGCATGGCCACGGCCGAAGCGCTCGGCCTGGGTGAGAAGGGCCGCTACATGGCCGCCCTCACCTTCGGCAACGTGCACGGCGTGTACAAGCCGGGCAACGTGAAGCTGCGCCCGGAGATCCTCAAGGAGATCCAGGACGCGGTCGGCGCCAAGTACGGCAAGGACAAGCCGTTCGACCTTGTCTTCCACGGCGGATCCGGCTCGTTGCCGTCGGAGATCTCGGACGCTGTCGACTACGGCGTGATCAAGATGAACGTCGACACCGACACCCAGTACGCCTTCACCCGCCCGATCGCTGCACACATGATGCAGAACTACGACGGCGTGCTGAAGATCGACGGCGAGGTCGGCAACAAGAAGACCTACGACCCCCGTGCCTGGGGCAAGGCCGGCGAGGCCGGCATGACCGCTCGCGTGGTCGAGGCCTGCCAGGACCTGCGTTCGGCCGGTACCAAGCTCAAGTAAGGCCTTCAGCGCACCAAGGTGGAGGGTTCGGCACCGTCTGCGTGTCCGAACCCTCCACCTTGTTCGCTGTCCGAGCCCGAGTGCGATGAGATAGGGCCGTGACGCAGCGCTTCCTGGACGAGGTCGATCCCCCGCTGAGTGAGCTGACGCTCGACTCGAACCACCTCGAGCTGGCCCAGAGCAGTGCGCTGCAACGAGGCGCCGAGAACCTGCTGACCAAGGCCATCGATGCGCTGGCCGAGGACGACGCCGCGCGTGCCGACCGCTTGGTGCGCCGCGCCCTCGGGCTCCCGTTCGACGACTACGAAGAGTGCACACCTGCCTGGTGGCAGGCGTACATGCTGCTGTTCCTGCTGATCACCGACGAGCTGGAGGACGGCCCGGACGACGAGGCCTGGCTGGACGCCGCACTGCAGGTCGAGGCGCAGGCCACCGGTGCGGGGCGGGACGCCGTCCGGCTTGCCTTGGCCGTGATCGAGCAGGACTTCGGCCTGGACCGTGCGGCGGCCCGACGCATCCGGGAGCGAATCGGCACGACCAAGCCGCTGCCGAGCTGGCAGGACCTGCTACCCGAGGCACCGGACGACGCCACCGCGGCAATCCTGCAGGTCTTGACCACCTTCAACGCCTATGACGACGCCCTCGACCTGCCGGCGGACGCCTAGGCCGTGCCGGCGAGCCAGATCTGGCCGGTCGAGCTCACCTTGTGCGACAGATGTTCTTGTTCCATCCCATGACGCCGCAGCCATCGCTGGCCGACGCCTGTAGCGCACTGCCTCCACCCACGAGGGCCATCGCCACCAGAACCACTGCCACCACACGCTTTGCCGACATTGCGATCTCCTCGAACACGCCCCGGTCGAGCCGCCGGAGCCTCGCCGGGGATCTTTCTGCCCCACTCCCCCCGATCCAAGGAATTGGCGTGGCACAGTGTTGCCACGGCCGCTTTGTGCCAGGGGAGGGTCGGTGTTCGAGTCGTTCGGGGTCGGCGCTGACGCCGAGTCGCTCTATCGGTTCATGCTCGACCACCCTGGCCTCTCCCGAGCTCGACTGTCGGTTGAGTGGGGCCGCACTCACGAGATCACCGAGGGGTTGCTGGGCGAACTCGACGGGCTGGGTCTGGTCGTCCAGGATCCCCGGTCCGAGCCGTGCGCGCTGGCACCGGAGCGGGCGATCGACATCCTGATCGCGCGCGAGGAGGAAGCCCTCGACGACCGTCGACGACAGTTGCAGGCCACGCGGGCCTCCATTCCCGAACTGGTGGACGTGTTCGTCGAATCCCGGCGGCAGTACGTGAGCCGGGACGTCGAGCTGCTGACCGACTCGGCCCTGGTGCGGTCACGGTTGTACCAACTCGCCACCGAGGCCGAGGCATCGGTCTGGGCGCTGCAGCCCGACCGAGGTCTGACACCGGAGGCGATGGCCGCAGCACGGCCCCTGGATCACGATCTGCGCGCGCGTGATGTGGCGTGCCGGCTCGTGGTGACGGCGTCGTCGCTGCACACGCCAGGGTGGCTCGGCTACCTGCACGAGTTGCAACAGATCGGCCAGCAGGTTCGCGTCGCCGGCACGGTGAGCCAACGCTGCATCATCGTCGATGACCACACGGCGGTGATCCCGAGCAGCGACCACGGGTCGCCCGGCGCGTATGTCCTGCACGGCCATTCCCTGGTCGCTCCCGTCGTGGCCCTGTTCGAGGAGATCTGGCTGCACGCCGGGCCGGTCCCCCAGGATGGGGAGGACCGCTCGTCCTCGACACCCGAGCGCATGCGGGAGGTCGCCGCGTTGCTCGCCCTCGGCATCAAGGACGAAGCCGTGGCCCGCCGCCTCGGAGTCTCGGTACGCACCGTTCGTCGACTGATCGCCGCCACCATGACGGAATTGCGCACCGACAGTCGATTCCAGGCCGGCGTCGCCGCGGTGCGCCGAGGCTGGCTCACCGTCGACAGTGAGCCACCGGACGGCGAGCCCTGAGGTGTCGACGCGACCCGCACCCGTGACACCAAGCGGACGTGGCCGGTCCTGACCCACCCCACTCCTCCCCACGGCGTGAGCCGGGACTGCAGAGTCCTCCACGGATGGCGCGGATCGGCCGCGCACCGACGAAACGGAGGGACACCATGACTGCACCCCGGCGTCAGACGATGGGACGCATCACCGGAGGGATCGTGCTCGCGGGAGCCGCATTCCTGGCCCCCACGGGCTCGGCGTCCGCTGTGACGACCACCGTGGCGGCCACCACCTGGGTCACCGACGACACCGACCTGCTCGAGGTGGCATCCACGAACGGCAAGGCCGAGATCACCCCGGCGACCATCGTCTGGCAGCACGAGGGCGGCATCCAGGTCTACGAGGACGCGCGTGCCGCCTGGCAGGCGCGGCTGCGCGTGGACGGCGGGCCGAACTCCTGCGCCTATCTGAAGGTCACGACCTACATGAAGGACAACAACGGCAACGAGAGCATCTCGAAGCTCTTCCCCGCCAAGGGAACAGAGCCGCACGGGTACTTCCACGTGTGCAAGGACGACGGCAAGGGCTCGAATCTCTTCACCGGCGCAGATGTGATCGACAACCATCTCGGCGGTGCGCCTCACCACTTCAGCCGAGTGGTGGCGGAGGTCTGCTACGCGAAGGATCTGCAGAGCGTCGGGTTCGCCTGCGCGAAGATCACCAAGCACCCGGGCGACTGACCTCACCCGGCGGTGATTGGGTGCGGTGGGACGGGCGCGTCGGCGTCAGAGCCCACCGCACCCCGGCTTCGGTTCCGCTCGACCACACCCCGTGCTCGTACACTTCACCAGTGAGCGGAAACCTGCTGAACCCCTCCCTGCCCGGGCACGGTACCGAGCTTCCCGACGACCGCGAGGTCCGCGCCGAACTGGACGCCGGCCGAACGCCGTCCGAGGTTGCCGCGGCGCACCCGGCCCGCAGCCTGCCGTGGGCGGTGCTCGCCGAGCAGGCGCTGGACGCCGGTGAGCCGGTTCAGGCGTACGCCTATGCCCGCGTGGGGTACCACCGCGGCCTGGACGCGTTGCGTGGCGCAGGATGGCGCGGCACCGGAGCGGTTCCCTGGTCACACGAACCCAACCGTGGGTTCCTGCGGGCACTGCACGCGCTCGGCCGGGCGGCAGCCGCCATCGGCGAGGACGCCGAGAAGCGGCGCTGTGCCATGTTTCTGGCCGACTGCGACCCAGCGGCCGCAGCCGAACTCGGGGAGAAGTGAGCCATGCCTGCAGTTGTGATCGTCGGCGCTCAATGGGGTGACGAGGGCAAGGGCAAGGCGACCGATGCCCTCGGGCACGCGGTCGACTATGTCGTGAAGTTCAACGGCGGCAACAACGCCGGCCACACCGTGGTGATCGGGCAGGAGAAGTACGCCCTGCACCTGTTGCCCTCGGGCATCCTCACCCCCGGCGTGGTGCCGGTGATCGGCAACGGCGTGGTGATCGATCTGAGCGTGCTGTTCAGCGAGATCGACGCCCTGGTCTCACGCGGCATCGATTGCTCCGCCCTACTCGTGTCGGCGAACGCGCACATCATCCCGCCGTACAACCGCACCATCGACAAGGTGATCGAGCGCTTCCTCGGCCAGCGCAAGATCGGCACCACCGGCCGGGGCATCGGGCCGACCTATGCCGACAAGATGAACCGCATCGGCATCCGGGTGCAGGACCTGTTCGACGAGCACATCCTGGCCCAGAAGGTCGGCAGTGCCCTCGACCAGAAGAACCACCTACTGGTGAAGGTCTACAACCGGCGGGCCATCTCGGCCGACGAGACCGTCGAGCACCTCTTGTCCTATGCCGAGCGGCTGCGCCCGATGGTGGCCGACACCGCCAAGGTGCTGGTCGACGCCCTGGACGAGGGCCGCACCGTGCTGTTCGAGGCCGGTCAGGCGACCCAACTGGACGTCGACCACGGCAACTATCCGTTCGTGACGTCGTCCAATGCGACCTCGGGCGGAGCCTGCACCGGTAGCGGCGTGCCGCCGACCCGGATCGACACCGTGGTGGCCGTGGCCAAGGCGTATGCCACCCGGGTCGGTGAAGGTCCGTTCCCGACCGAGTTGTTCGATGCCGACGGCGAGCGGTTGCGTCGCGTCGGCGGCGAGTTCGGGACGACGACCGGGCGGCCACGGCGCTGCGGCTGGTACGACGCCCCGGTGGTCCGATACGCCACGCGGATCAATGGTTTGACCGATCTGGTGCTCACCAAGCTCGACGTGCTCACCGGGGTGGAGCAGCTGCCGGTGTGCGTGGCCTACGACGTGGACGGCGTGCGCCAGGAGGACATTCCCTTGACGCAGAGCGACTTTCACCACGCCAAGCCCGTCTACGAGTACTTCGACGGCTGGGCCGAGGACCTCGCCGGCATCCGGTCGTTCGAGGATCTACCCAAGAACGCGCAGCGCTATGTGCTGGCCCTGGAGGAGATGGCCGGCGTACGGATCAGCGCGATCGGGGTGGGTCCCGAGCGCGAGGACCTGGTGATCCGACACGACATTCTCGGCTGAGGTTAGGCTTCGCCTCGCCGCCAGTGGTGTCGGCGTCCATCTCGCCCGTCCACCCGGGAGCCCCGATGAGCACCTCCACCCTGCCCGACACCACGGCACCCTTGCGGTCGGAGATCAACCGGCTCGGTCAGATCCTCGGCGACACCCTGGCTCGTCAGCACGGGCCCGAATTGCTCGGCCTCGTCGAGCAGGTGCGCCAGTCGGCCCGCACCGACCCGCAGCGGACGGCGCAGTTGCTGGCCGAGGTCGACCTGCCCACGGCGACCTCGCTGGCGCGGGCCTTCGCCACCTACTTCCACCTGGCCAACGTGGCCGAGCAGGTGCATCGAGCCCGTGAGATCACGCGGGCCAACCGCAGCCAGGGCGACCCGCTGACCCTGGCCGCCGCCCGCATCGGTGAGGCCATCACGGCCGGTGAGATCGAACGCGAGCAGGTCGGCGAGGCAGTGCGCGCCCTGGCCGCCCGCCCGGTGTTCACCGCTCACCCGACCGAGGCCGCGCGGCGCTCGGTGCTGCTGAAACTGCGCGGCATCGCCGACCAGCTGTCGAGCACCCCGGACGCCGCCGCCCTGGACGACCCGCGCACCCACCGCCGGGTGACCGAGTTGATCGAGCTGCTCTGGCAGACCGACGAACTGCGCTTGACCCGGCCCGAGGTGATGGACGAGGCGCGCAACGCGGTCTACTACCTCGACGCTCTCATGGCCGGGGCGGTGCCGGAGGTGTTGGACGGGCTGGCCGCCTCCCTCGCCTCGATCGGCGTCGAGATGCCACTGGACACCCGCCCGCTCTCGTTCGGGTCGTGGATCGGTGGGGACCGTGACGGCAACCCGTTCGTCACGCCGCAGACCACCCGCGAGGTCGCCGACCTGCTGCGTGACCATGCCATCCGCGACCTGCACGCCCTGATGGACCGGTTGCTCGAAGACCTCTCGTGCAGTGAGCGTTTCGTCGAGGCCACGCCCGAGCTGCGCGACTCGCTCACGGCGGATCTCGCCGCGTTGACCACGCTCGACGAGCGCTATCGACGACTCAACGCCGAAGAGCCCTATCGTCTGAAACTCACCTGTATCCGGGCCAAGCTGACGGCCACGCGCGCTGCGGCCACGATCGGGACGCCGCGTCGTCCGGGGGTGGAGTACGCGAGTACCCGCGAGCTACTCGACGATCTGCTGCTGGTGCGAAACTCGTTGGCGGCGTGCGGAACAGACCTGGCTGCCCGTGGCATCATCGAGCGGGCGATCCGCATCGTGTCGGCCGCCGGCCTGTCCCTGGCGACGCTCGACGTGCGCGAGCACGCTGCCCTGCATCATGCTGCACTGGGCACGCTGATCGACCGCCTCGGTGAGCAGCCCCGACCGTATGCCGACCTGGCACGGGCCAATCGAACGGCGGTGCTCGCCACCGAACTCGCCTCGCGCCGCCCGCTCGCGCCGAGCCCGCCCCCGCTGGACGGCATGCAGCGCACGACCTTCGAGACGTTCGTGGCCATCCGGGACGTGCTCGATCGGTTCGGGCCGGAGGCATGCGAGTCCTACATCATCTCGATGACCAAGGGCGCGGACGACGTCCTCGCGGCGGTGGTGCTGGCTCGCGAGGCGGGGCTGGTCGACATTCCGGGCGGGGTGGCGCGGATCGGTTTCGTCCCGCTTCTCGAGACCGTCGACGAACTGCGCCGAGCCGGGGATCTGTTGGGGGAGTTGTTGTCCGAGCCGAGCTATCGGCGACTGGTGGCGCTGCGCGGCGACGTCCAAGAGGTGATGCTGGGCTATTCCGACAGCAACAAGGACGCCGGGATCACCACCTCGCAGTGGCAGATCCATCTCGCGCAGCGGTCATTGCGCGACGTCGCCGCAGCACACGGCGTTCGGCTGCGGTTGTTCCACGGCCGCGGCGGCACCGTGGGCCGCGGCGGTGGCCCGACCTACGACGCGATCCTGTCGCAGCCGTGGGGGGTTCTGGACGGCGAGATCAAGCTGACCGAACAGGGCGAGGTGATCTCGGACAAGTACCTGGTGCCGCAACTGGCCCGCGAGAACCTCGGGCTGCTGGTCTCGGCGACGCTGGTCTCGTCGGTGTTGCATCGTCGATCGCTGGCCAGCACCGACAAGCTCGCCCGCTGGGACGCCGCGATGGGGCTGATCTCGACGGCCGCGCAGCGTCGCTACCGCGACCTGGTCACCGACCCCGATCTGCCGGAGTACTTCGGCCGCTCGACCCCGGTCGAGGAGCTGGCCGACCTGCACCTGGGCTCGCGCCCGGCCCGGCGGGCCACGACCGGCGAGGGGATCGACGGACTACGCGCGATCCCGTGGGTGTTCGGCTGGACCCAGTCGCGCCAGATCGTGCCGGGCTGGTTCGGCGTGGGCTCAGGCCTGGCCGCGGCCAGGGCGGCCGGGTTGGGCGAGGTGCTGCGCGAGATGCTGGACGAGTGGCGGTTCTTCGCCAACTTCGTCTCCAACGTCGAGATGACCCTGGCCAAGACCGACCTCGCCGTGGCCCGGCAGTACGTCGAACAGTTGGCACCGGCGCATCTGCACCGGGTGTTCGACCTGATCGAGGCCGAGCACGCGCTGACCGTGCGCGAGATCCAGGCGCTGACCGGAGAGTCGACGATCCTGGCCCGCCAGCCGTCACTGGCTCGCACCCTGGCGACCCGCGATGCCTACCTCTTGCCGCTGCAGCTGCTGCAGATTCAGCTACTGCGCCGGGTCCGCGCGGCCCGGGAGGCCGGCCACGAGGTCGACGAGACCCTGCGCCGGGCGTTGCTCGTCACCGTGAACGGCATCGCCACGGGGTTGCGCAACACCGGCTGATCACCGCCCCACCAGGCTCCGCCGCCCCTCGGCGCCGACGTGACCGAGTCGACCCCTCGTCGACGTGACTTAGGTAAGGCTAACCTAATATGGTCCTCACGTGCCGGGGCGCCCGGCGTTCCGGCAACCCGGAGGGGCCGTGCTCGCGAACTATCTGATCGGGCTACGCGAGGGGCTCGAGGCCTCACTGGTCGTCGTGATCCTGGTGGCGCACCTGGTGCGCACCGGCCGCAGTGATCGCCTGGGTGCCGTATGGGCCGGCGTGGCCGCGGCGATCGCGATCTCCCTCGGCGTCGGGGCACTGCTCACCTTCGGCCCCAAGGGGCTCACCTTTCAGGCCGGCGCCTGATCGCCGTCGCCTTGGTCACCTGGATGGTGCTCTGGATGGCCACGGCTGCGCGCAGTCTGTCGGGCGAGCTGAAGAACCGGCTGGACGCCGCGGCTGTCGTCGGACGGCGCGCACTGGCCCTGGTGGCGCTGCTCGCGGTCGGCCGCGAGGGCCTCGAGACAGCTCTGTTCCTCTGGGCGGCCACCCGATCTGCCGCCACCCCCGGGCAGTCGGCCGCAATTCCACTCGTCGGAGCGCTGCTCGGCCTGCTCACGGCCGTGGTGATCGGATGGCTGATCTATCGAGGAGCGTTGCGGCTGAACCTGTCCCGGTTCTTCGCCTGGACCGGTGGCCTGCTGGTCCTCATCGCGGCCGGCGTCCTCGCCTACGCCGTCCACGACCTGCAGGAGGCCGGCGTGCTGCCGGGCCTGAACACCTTGGCCTTCGATGTCAGCACGAGCCTGGCGCCGTCCACCGCCCTCGCCACCGTGATCAAGGGAATCTTCAACCTGTCCCCCGCCATGACCTGGCTCGAGTTGCTCGTCTGGGTCGGCTACGTGGCCGTGGTCATGCCGCTGTTCCTGCAGCGGCTCCGCCGTGCGAACCCACCCCAGCCCGTCCCCACCCCGACCGGAGTCCGTTCGTGAACCGTCCCCTCACCCTGCTCTGCTGCGCCAGCGCCGCGCTGACCCTCGCCCTCACCGGGTGCACCGACAATCCCGGCACGTCGTCGGCCGGTGGGCCGGCGTCCGGTGCGCTGTCGGTCGTCACCACGGACGATGCCTGCCGGGTGTCCGCGACCGAGGCGCCGTCCGGCACCCTGACCTTCTCGGTGACGAACGAGGGCACCACGGTCACCGAGTTCTACGTGTTGGCGTCCGACAAGCTGCGCATCATCGGCGAGGTCGAGAACATCGGGCCCGGGCTGACCCGCGACCTGGTGCTGAAAGCCCCTGCGGGGTCGTACGTCACGGCCTGCAAGCCGGGCATGACCGGTGCCGGTATCCAGGCGGCGTTCACCGTCACCGAATCCGGCGCCGACCTCTCCCCGTCCGGCGCCGAGGCCGACCTGCTCGCTCAGGCGAACACGGCGTACTCGGCGTACGTGAAGGATCAGACCGAGCAGCTGGTGGCCCAGACGTCGTCCTTCGTGGCCGCCTACACCGCCGGGCGGGACGACGAGGCCCGCGGTCTCTACCCGACGGCCCGAGTGCACTGGGAACGGATCGAGACCGTGGCGGAGTCGTTCGGCGATCTCGACCCCCGGATGGATGCCCGTGAGGCCGACCTGGAACCGGGCCAGGACTGGACCGGCTGGCACGTGATGGAGAAGGACCTCTGGCCCCCGGCCTCCGGGTACACCCCGCTGACCCCGGCGCGCCGCCGGCAGATCGCCGACCTGCTGGTCACCGACACCGCGACCTTGTTCGAGCGCACTCGCACCATGACGTTCACCGCCGACCAGATCGGCAACGGCGCCAAGGGTTTGCTGGACGAGGTGGCCAGCGGCAAGGTCACCGGCGAAGAGGAGATCTGGAGCCACACCGACCTGTGGGACTTCCAGGCCAACGTGGACGGCGCCCGCGTGGCCTGGCAGGGGTTGCAGCCGCTGCTGCGCACCCGCGACGCCGCGCTCGATGCCCAACTCGCCACCCGGTTCGCCGACCTGCAGCGCCTGCTCGACTCTCACCGGCGAGGCGACGGTTTCGTCACCTACGACACGCTCACCCCGGTGCAGGTCAAGGCGCTCTCGGACGCCGTGAATGCCCTGAGCGAGCCGATCTCGCGACTGACCGCGGCGGTGGTCTGAGCCATGGATTCCACCGCACTCGGCCGCAGGGGCCTGCTCGCCGCCGCCGTGGGGACCGCGACCGCCGGCCTGATGGCCGGTGCCGCGGCGGCCCGCGGCATCTCGGCCGTGGACACCGCCGGGGCCGGCGCCGCACCGATCGACGCCTACCCGTTTCACGGTGAGCATCAGGCCGGCATCATCACGCCGGCCCAGGATCGGATGCACTTCGCCGCCTTCGACCTGACCGCACGTTCACGTGAGGACCTGATCGCGCTGCTGCGCACCTGGACGCAGATTGCGGCCGATCTCACCCAGGGCCGCCCGGTCGCCGCCGGCCAGGCCGGCCCCTACGAGGCGCCTGGACACCGGAGAGGCCCAGGGGTTGCCACCGTCCGGCCTGACGATCACCTTCGGGTTCGGCCCCAGCGTGTTTCGCGATGCCGACGGCCGCGATCGCTTCGGCCTGGCCGCGCGTCAGCCCGAGGCATTGCGGCGGCTACCGCACTTCCCGGCCGACGCCCTCGACCCCCGGCGCAGCGACGGTGACCTCTGCGTGCAGGCCTGCGCGCACGACCCCCAGGTGGCGGTGCACGCGGTGCGCAACCTGGCGCGGGCGGCATTCGGTACCGCCGCGATGCGCTGGGCCCAACTCGGGTACGGCCGGACGTCGTCCACCTCGCGCAGCCAGACCACACCGCGAAACCTGTTCGGGTTCAAGGACGGCACGGCGAACATCACCGCCGAGGACACGGCCGCGGCCACCGAGCACGTGTGGGTCGGCCCGGATATGACCCACGCGCCAGATGGCTGGCCGGCGGTTCGTACCTGGTGGCGCGGCGGATCAGCATGAGCATCGAGACCTGGGACCGCACGTCGTTGCGTGAGCAGGAGCAGATCGTGGGACGTGACCGGCGCGAGGGTGCACCGCTGTCCGGCGGCACCGAGTTCACCGAGCCCGACTTCGCCGCTGCCGGTGGCGAGGGAAGGCCGTTGATCGACGAGGTGTCCCACGTACGACTGGCGCACCCGGACAGCAACGGCGGGGCGCGAATGCTGCGGCGCGGCTACAACTTCACCGACGGCAGCGATGACCTCGGCCGCCTGGACGCCGGGCTGTTCTTCGTCGCCTACGTCCGCGACCCGCAGCGACAGTACGTTCCGGTGCAGAACCGGCTGTCGCGCCAGGACCTGATGATGGAGTACCTGAAGCACACCGGATCCGGACTCTTCGCCGTGCCACCCGGGGCGCGCCCGGGCGAGTTCGTCGGGCAGGCCCTGTTCACCTGACCCCGCCGGTCACGCCGTCTTGCGCGGGGCCTTCTTCGCGGCGGTCTTCTTGGCGGGGGCCTTCTTCGCCGCGGGCGCCTCGGCGCCCTCGTCGCTCTCGCCTCGCGCCTTCTTGGCTGCCTCGACGCTGCGCTGCAACGCGGTGAGCAGATCCACCACCTCGGCGCTGCCGGCCTCCTCGTGGGTGACCTCGGGCAGCGGGGTGCCCTCGAGTTTGGACTCGACCAACTCGACCACGGCCTTGGCGTAGGCGTCCTCGTACGCGTCCGGTTCGAAGTCCGCGGCCAGCGACTCGACCAAGGACATCGCCATGCTGAGCTCGGCGTCGCGCACCTCGACGTCCTCGTGCAGGACCTCGAACTCGGCGGCCCGGATCTCATCCGGCCAGAGCATGGTCTGCAGCACGATCACGTCGTCGCGAACCCGCAGCACGGCGAGGGTCTCGCGTTGGCGCATCGCCAGCTTGACCACGGCCATCCGGTCGGTCTTGACCAGGGCCTCACGCAGCAGCACGTACGGCTTGATCGTGCGCGCCTCGGGCTCGAGGTAGTACGACTTGTCGAACAGCATCGGGTCGACCTGGTCGGCGGGCACGAACTCGAGTACGTCGATCTCACGGCTGCTGGTCAGCGGCAGGCTCGCGAAGTCCTCGTCCTCGAGCATCACCTGGCGCCCGTCGGGCGATTCGTACCCCTTCGCCAGCTGGTCCCAGGGCACCTCGTCGCCACACACCTGGCAGACCCGCTTCATCTTGATCCGGCCACCGTCGGCGCGATGCACCTGATGGAAGCGGATGTCGTGCTCCTGCGTGGCCGCGAACACCCGCACCGGCACATTGACCAGGCCGAACGAGACGGCACCCTTCCAGATCGCACGCATCCACCCAGCATGACCGATCGTGGGCCGGTGCGCAGGTCTGCGGCGCGCGGGATCACCCGTCCGTGAGCCACGATGGGGCCATGGCCTTGCTCCCGCGGCAGCTCGCCCCGATGCTCACCACGGCCGCCGACTCGGCCGGCGAACTGCCCGATGACAGCCTGACCTGGGCATACGAGGTGAAATGGGACGGCGTGCGGGTCCTGGCCCAGGTCGACGTCGAGCCGAGGCCCCGGGTTCGGATCGTGAGCCGGGCGGGCAACGAGGCGACGGCGGCCTATCCGGAGTTCGCGGCGTTGTCGGGGGCACTGACCGCCGGACACACCGATGCGGTGCTGGACGGCGAGGTCGTCGTCCTGCGCGCGGGCCGTCCCAGTTTCAGCGCACTGGCCGAACGAATGCACGTGCGTGAGGCGCGGCGGGCAGCAGCGCTGGCGACCAAGGCCCCGGCCACCTTCATCGTGTTCGACCTGTTGCGGCTGGACGGCGAGGATCTCACCGCCCTGCCGTGGTCTCGCCGGCGCGCCCTGCTGGTCGAGGCGTTGGCTGCGACGAGCCCCACCTGGCAACTCTCGCCCGTGTACGACGACCGCGACGCGCTGGTGGCTGCCACCTTGGAGCAAGAGCTCGAGGGAGTGGTGGCCAAGCGCCGTTCGTCGCGCTATCACTGCGGACGGCGTACAGACGACTGGATCAAGTTGGCGCACAAGCGGTTCCAGTCCGCGGTCGTGGGTGGCTGGCGGTGGGAGACCGGCAGCCGAGACCGGCTGGGCGCGCTGCTCATCGGTGTGCCGGACGGCGCGGGCGGGCTGGCGTTCGCCGGTCGGGTGGGTAGCGGCATCACGGCCGGCGTGGCTCGGCACCTGCGCCAACTGCTCGAAGCCGCTCCCGCGCCGGCAAGTCCGTTCACCACCGAGGTGCCGGCCGTCGATGCGCGCGGCACGCTGTGGACCGTCCCGAGCGTTGTGGTCGAGGTGCGTTACCTGGGCCGCGGCGAGGCGGGGCGACTACGGCAACCGGTGTTCCGCGGCGTCCGCAGCGATCTGCGCCCCGACGACGTGCGATGGGAGGCCTGAGGTGACACCCGCACCCCAGCACGGCCCGGATCAGGTGGTGCAGATCGGCGAGCGTCGGCTGGTGCTGCGCAACCTCGAGAAGGTGCTCTACCCCGCCACCGGCACCACCAAGGGCGAGGTGCTCTCGTACTACACACAGGTGGCCGAGGCGATGCTGCCGCACATCATCGGGAGGCCCGCCACCCGCAAGCGCTGGCCCAACGGAGTGACCGGGGCGTCGTTCTTCGAGAAGAACCTGCCCAACGGGACGCCCGACTGGGTGCGCCGGGTCCGCTTGCCGGTCCCCGGATCGTCCAAGGACCGCGAGACCATCCTGTACCCGCTGCTGGACGACCTGGCGAGTCTGATCTGGGCCGCCAACCTGGCCGCCCTCGAACTGCACGTGCCGCAGTGGCACGCCGATCCGAGTCCGGACGGCGCGGCGTCCCGGGGGGTGGCCCACGCCCCCGACCGGCTCGTGATCGACCTCGACCCCGGCGCCCCGGCGGGGTTGGACGAGTGCACCGAGGTGGCGTTCGCCGTCCGGGATCGGCTCGCCGACGACGGACTGGAGTGCTTCCCGGTGACCAGCGGCGGCAAGGGGATGCAGCTCTACGCGCGGCTGCCCGACGATCCGGGTTGGGACGAGGCGGACGACGTCGTGGCGTATGCCAAGGCGTTGGCCGAGGGGCTCGAGTCGCGCATGGGGTCGCTGGTGACCAGCCGCATGACCAAGGCGCTGCGGCCCGGCAAGGTGCTGCTCGACTGGAGCCAGAACAATCCGGCCAAGACCACGATCGCGCCGTACTCTCTACGCGGCCGGGACCTGCCCAACGCCGCCGCGCCGCGCAGTTGGGACGAGCTGGAGGCCGGTGGGCTGCAGCAACTCGATCACGCCGAGGTCGCCACCCGCCTGGCGACCGACGGAGATCTGCTGGCAGGGTTACTGCCATGAGCGTGTGGGCCATCGTCTTGGGCGGCGGGTCGGGCACCCGGTTCGGGGGCGGTGTCGCGAAGCAGTTTCTCGACCTGGGCGGGCGCAGCCTGATCGAGCACGCCATCGCCGGCTCCCGGGCGGTGGCCGACGGAGTGGTCGCCGTGGTGCCCGACCCGTCGGACCCGGCCGCGGCGGCCCTGGACGTCGAGGCCGTCACGCGCGGCGGCGCCTCACGAGCGGGGTCCACCCGCGCCGGGCTCGCGGCCGTTCCCGACGATGCGCAGATCGTCCTGGTGGCCGATGCGGCGCATCCGTTGGCGCCGGTGGCGCTGTATTCGGCTGTGGTGCAAGCGGTTCGGGACGGCGCCGAGGGTGCCTTCCCCGGCTTGCCGCTGGTCGACGTGGTCGCCCGACTATCGCCGGACGGCGCGCGCGGACGATCGCTCGACCGCGCAGCACACGTGAGTGTGCAGGTGCCGCAGGCGTTTCGGGCCGACGTGCTGCGCGCCGCGCATGTTCGCGCGATGCGGGAGGACGCCGAACTCGATGCCGTGACCGTGGTGGAGGATTCCGGCCTGGTCTCGGCCATGACCGTGCACGGCCGACCGGCGCGGGTGGTGAGCGTGCCGGGCGACCCGCGCAACGTCCACATCACCACCCCGGCAGAACTCGAGATGGCGCGCGCCCTGGTGGCTGCCGGGGTGTGCGTGTGAGTCGCACGTCGCAGTCGATCGGCCGGGTCAAGGGTGCCTTCCGCACGCCGTCCGGCCTGCGTCGCATGATGAACGTCTGGCCGCCCTTCCTGTTCGCGGGGATCCGGGTCGAGGAGATCGGGCCGGAGTTTCGGCACGTGAGGGTGCGCCTGCGCCACAGCCTGCTCACGTCGAACTACGTGGGGACCCATTTCGGCGGATCACTCTTCGCCATGACCGACCCGTTCTGGATGCTGATGGTGATGCACAACCTCGGCCCCGATTACGTGGTCTGGGATGCCTCTGCCGAGATCGCGTTTCGCCGGGCGGCGAAGACGGCCGTCACGGCCACCTTCGATCTGGACGATGCCGTGCTCGACGAACTTCGTCGGGCGGTTGCCCGTGGAGGCAGGACACTGCGTTGGTTCGACGTCGACGTGGTGGACCCCCAGGGGCAGATCGTCGCGCAGGTGCGCAAGCAGCTGTACGTGCGGCTGGCGACACCACCGCCCCCCAGCGATACCCCGCCCAAGGCACCGTGACGCGACCCTGCCCACCCGCGACACCACGACGCGCCTCGTCCCGGGCGACACCCATGACGCGAGTCGACCCACCCCGAACCCACCCCGACCTCACCCCGACCTCACCCCGAACCCACCCCGACCTCACCCCGAACCCACCCCGACCTCACCCCGAACCCACTCCGAACCATGATCACCGTTAGATCGCAGATTGCTCCGGATACGCGGTAGCAAACTGCGATCCAACGGTGATCATGGATGACTTCTTCGGCGGACTGGTCAAGATTCGGGGTGAAGGACTATCTTTCGGACTCGTGTCACAGAACGTGCACTACCCACACATTTACCCAAGAGCCGACCTTGGTGGGGACGGACTGTGACCGCGAAAGGGCAGAGAGTGCACCGAGGATCGATCCGGACGGCGACCGTCGTCGCCGCGCTCCTGGTGACCGCCGGATGCACGGGTAAGGGTGACGCAAACCCGCCCGCCACCAGCCGGACGTCGGCCCCGGTGATCTCGCAGCCCGCCGCGACGCCGACACCGTCGACGAAGATCAGCGTTCCGGCCTCGATGTCGCCGGCCGAGACGAAGGCGGTGGGTAACGCGATCGAGGCTTACAAGCAATGGGTCGCGGCGTACGACGTACTGAGGCGATCGGGCGGCAAGAACGTCAAGCCACTGCAGGAGTTCGCGACACAGACAACCCTCGCCAGCGGCCAACAAGCTGCGGCCCTGTATGCCACTAAGGGCTGGCATAGCATTGGAAGTATCGAGATTCGAGAGGTTCGCATCGAACGCGTGAGCATGGCAATCGATCTCGACAAGGACGTTCTTCCGGAAGTTGCTCTGGCAACCTGCGTCGACGCCTCAAACGTCGATGTTCTGGATCCGGGCGGCAGCTCTGTAATCACAACCAGAGAGCGAGTCTATACGGAACAGGTTTGGGTGAGGTACTTCCCGCCAGCTAAATTCCCTCAGGTTGGCCGTGGAGCCAACCATTGGCTTGTTGGCCAAAACAGGAACCAGCAGGTTGAAGAATGTTGACAGCGGCCGTGCTTGCTTTTCTAATACGGGTCCGCCCCGCAAATCTATCTGTGGATGAAGACATTTGCGTAGAGCGCGAGCCTGGCACCGGAATTTGCCTTGTATGGGCGACCGTTCCCGGCCAGCCGGGTGCGTCTCCGCGTCAGACTCCGACGCCAGGCAATGCCCCAGAACCTACGGGGCCGACCTGTTGGGTGGAATCGCTCAGCCCTCAACCCGCACGCAGCGACCCAGTCTGGCAGGGCCACCAAGACGGAACCATCGTTCGTCGCCTGTGCCGCAGTATCGACTTCAACGGATCACCCGTCGGTATTCCCGGACCGCCGTACTGGACCGGCCAAGCCCCACCGGCCGTCGACCCCGCCGTCCTGGCCCGCCAACTCCTGGCCACTCTGCAGATCCGCGCCATCACCATCGGCATGGTCCCCGAGGCCGGACCCGACAAGCTGGGCGCCGTCGGCGTCCCGGTCTGGATGTGGGCCGAACAGCCCACCCCCCAAACCGTCGGACCCATCACGGCGTCTCAGACCATCTCGGGCGTCACCGTCTCGCTCACCGCCACCCTGACCAGCACCGACTGGGACATGGGCGACGGCACCACCGTTCACTGCACCGGCGCCAACGCCCCCGGCACCCCGTACACGTTCACCACCGAGCTGACCCCTTCGCCCACCTGCGGTCACGTCTACACCAAGCAGGGCAACCCCTACACGATCACCGCCACCGCCCGCTGGCAGGTCAACTGGACTGCCGCCGGCCAGGCCGGAACCATTCCGCTGCAACTCACCTCGACCACGACCCGCCGCGTCGGCGAACTCCAAGTGATCAGCGTCCGCTGACCCGCAGCGGCGACGGCACACCTCAGCGGCTGTACATCTCGGTCAATCGCCGCCGCAGGATCTTGCCGTTCGCCGAGGTCGGCAGCTCCTCCACCACGTAGACGGACTTGGGTCGCTTGTATCGAGCCAGTGCAGTGGCGGCAAAAGCGTGCACGTCCCCCGGCACGATGTCGCCCACCGCCGCGACGCACACGCGCTGGCCCCACTCGGCGTCCGGCACCCCGAAGACCGCGAGCTCACGGACCCCCGGTGTCCGCGACAACGCCTGTTCCACCTCGACCGGGTAGACGTTCACCCCGCCGGTGATGATGAGGTCCTCACGGCGCGATTCGATCCACAGGTACCCGTCGTCGTCCAGGTACCCGAGGTCGCCGACGGTGAACCACTCGCCGTCCTCGCTCCAGGCTGCTGCCGTCGCAGCCTCGTTGCGCCAGTAGGTGAACCGAGCATGCACCGGCGGCCGGCACCAGATGATGTCATCCGCATCGACCCGGATCTCCCGATGGGGTCTCGCCCGCCCCACCGTCCCCGGCCGCGCCTGCCACTCCGCCGCCGGACAGGCCGTGAACTGTCCTTCGGTCGATCCGTAGAACTCCCACACCGACCCGGCCGGGAACAGCTCGATGGCTCGCTCCTTGACCGGGTGCGGACACGGTGCCCCCGCATGCGCCAGCAGGCGAAACCCCTCGGTGTCGAACGGAATCCCGTCGTGTACCACGGCATTCAGCAATCGTTGCAGCGGCGTCGGGGCGATGAACGTGGTGGTGGCTCCGCCGGCCAGGCCTTCGAGAAACCCCTCCACCGACCAATGCGGCAACACCCGCACCGTCCCGCCGGCCAGCAACGTCCCGATGGCGAACCGCAGCGGCGCCGAATGGTAGAGCGGCCCGGCGGCCAGGTACGCGTCGTCCGGCCCGAAGTCCCACACCTCACGCTCGTCCAGCACCGCTGCCCAGGCGGCATCATGATCGAGCACGCCGCCGTAGACGCCCTTGGCCCGCCCGCTGGTTCCGGACGTGTAGTGCATCGGCCGCACCAACGGCACGTCGGCCACCTCGATCGGCGCACCCGCGAGCAGACCCGGCAATTCGCCGTCCCCGATCACCACAACCGGTTCGGCGTCACCCACCAGGACGTCCCGCTCGTGCGGCAGCAACCCCGGGTTCAACACCACCGGGACGACGCCACTCGCCGAGGCCCCCAACACCGCCACCACGAGGTCCTCGGCCGGCGTCGCGACGAACGCCACCCGATCACCCGGCTCGGCGCCCCGCGCCGCGAGCGCCCCCGCGACCCGCGCCGCGCCGTCCCATGCCTGATCTGGGGTCAGCATCGAAACCTGCTCATGCTCCGCAGCCGCCCGGGGAAACTCGCATTTCGACCATCAAAGCCGTCGCCTGGGGAGCATGAGCTGTCACCTGCGGAGCATGAGCGGGTTGGTTTGGGGATTCGGGGTTGGGTGAGTTGGGTTGGGTGAGTTGGGTTGGGTCAGTCGGCGCCGAAGTCGAAGGAGGCCTGGTCGACCAGGGCGTCCGTGGGCTGGGTGCCGACGTCGTCGGTGCCGATCTCGGCGATGGGGTCGGCGCCGCCGGCCTCGATCTCTCCGATCAGCTGCGCGTGGGAGCCCAACTGGCCCTGGCGGGCGTACAGCTCGAGCTTGGCGCGGGAATCGGAGATGTCGAGGTTGCGCATCGTCAGCTGACCGATGCGGTCCAGCGGGCCGAACGCCGCGTCCTCGGTGCGCTCCATCGACAACCGGTCGGGGTGGTAGCTCAGGCCCGGGCCGCGGGTGTCGATGATCGAGTAGTCGTCGCCGCGACGCAGCCGCAACGTCACCGTGCCGGTGACCGCCGAACCCACCCAGCGCTGCAGTGACTCACGCAGCATCAGCGACTGCGGATCGAGCCAACGCCCTTCGTAGAGAAGGCGTCCCAGTCGACGCCCCTCGGCATGGTAGTTCGCGACGGTGTCCTCGTTGTGAATGGCGTTCAGCAGCCGCTCGTAGGTGACGAACAGCAGCGCCATGGCGGGCGCCTCGTAGATCCCGCGGCTCTTGGCCTCGATGATCCGGTTCTCGATCTGGTCGGACATGCCCAGCCCGTGCCGGCCACCGATCCGGTTCGCCGCGTGCACCAGGTCAACCGGTGAGGCGAACGACTCACCGTTGATCGCCACCGGGCGGCCCTGCACGAACTCGACCGAGACATCTTCCGAGTCGATCACCACGGCCGGGTCCCAGAACCGCACGCCCATGATGGGTTCGACGATCTCGATCCCGGCGTCCAGGTGCTCGAGGCGCTTCGCCTCGTGAGTGGCACCCCAGATGTTGGCGTCCGTCGAATAGGCCTTCTCGACCGAGGCGCGATAGGGCAACCGGCGCTCGGCCAACCAGGTCGACATCTCGGTGCGGCCGCCCAGTTCGGCGACGAAGTCGGCGTCCAGCCACGGCTTGTAGATCCGCAGCTCGGGGTTGGCCAGCAGGCCGTAGCGATAGAACCGTTCGATGTCGTTGCCCTTGAACGTCGATCCGTCGCCCCAGACGTCGACGTCGTCGGCCCGCATCGCGCGCACCAGCAGGGTGCCGGTGACGGCACGGCCCAGCGGCGTGGTGTTGAAGTACGCCTTGCCACCCGAGCGGATGTGGAACGCCCCGCAGGTCAGGGCCGCCAGTCCTTCCTCGACCAGGGCCTCTCGGCAGTCGACCAGGCGGGCCACCTCCGCGCCGTAGTCGCGTGCCCGGTCGGGCAACGTGGACATGTCGTCCTCGTCGTACTGACCGAGATCAGCGCTGTAGGCACACGGGATCGCCCCGTGTTCCCGCATCCACGCGACGGCGACGGAGGTGTCGAGACCACCCGAGAAGGCGATGCCGACCCGCTCCCCCTTGGGCAAGCTGGTGAGGACCTTGGACACGCCGCCAGCCTAGTGGGTGCCCCCGGTGGCCGATGGGGCCGAACCCTCGAGGTCGGCCCGCCGACGGGCCAGCAAGTCCAGCACGGTCTCGTCGTAGGTCACGGTGAAGTCGTCGTACGCCGACCCGACGGACGCCAGTTCGCGCGGCTCATCGACACACACCACCGAGTCGGCCACCGCCAACAGTTCGGATCGCCGATGTCGCGGCGCCACCGGTGTCGCGAGCACCACGCGCCGCGCACCCTGCGCCCGAGCCACCTGGCAGGCCGCCGCAGCCGTGGCACCCGTGGCGATCCCGTCGTCCACGATGACGGCGAGCCGGCCGGAGATCGAGACGCAGGGATGATCGGCCCGCACCATGGCCAGCCGCCTGGTCAGCGCCTCGCGTTCGACCACCTCGGTGGTCTGGAGCACCTCGGTCGAGGCGCCCATCTCGCGGACGACGCGCTGGTTCACCACCCGGACGCCGCCCTCACCGATCGCACCCATGGCCAGTTCGGGCTGCCACGGCACGCCCAGCTTGCGCACCACGATCACGTCCAAGGGAGCCTCGAGCGCCACGGCCACCTCATAGGCCACCACCACACCCCCGCGCGGCAGGCCGAGGACCACGACGTCCTCGCCGCGGAGCCACTGCAGCCGCTCAGCCAGCTGACGGCCGGCGTCCACGCGATCCCTGAAGGTCATGCTCGGCTCACCGGTACCGGCTCGGAGTGCGGCACGGCGATCCTCCATCCCGCCACCAGCGTGAGGCAGCACATCATCCCCCGCCAGAGCACCTTCGGCCCAACCGGCCCTCGAGCGTATCCAGGACCGGCCCGCGGCCCGTATGCCCCTCGGTCACTCGGGGCGTAACGGGCCACCTCAGAGGGTTCCGGGGTAATCCTCCGCCTCGGGCTCAGTTGAGCAACCCCACGTGCCGACACTACGGCGCAAGGGTCTGCACGGCCCGCCACCGGCCACGGAAAGGAGTCCCCGGTGCTCAGTGCCGATCACCCCGGACGCCGCACCATGTCCGGACGGCGCCTCGGCGGCCGCGACAAGGTGCTGTTCGGCCTGGTGGGCCTGATCGCCCTGCTCATGGCCGGCAGCTTCACCTTGGCCGAGGCGCGGGCCATCGAGGTCAACGACGCCGCGGTGGTCAACCTGCGGGCAACGCTGCTCACCAGCAACGTCAACGCCTACGCCCGAACGGTCGAGGGTATGGCTGCCAGCGTCCAACGCTGGACCGAGAGCCAGTTGCCGCAGGACGATCTGCGCTTTCTGCGCAACTACCCCGAACACAAGGTCTATGCACTGTCGGGCGTGGCCGCCGACGGTGGCCAGGAATCGCGAATCGGCACCCTCACGGGGATCGGGGACGCGCGATCGCTGACCCCGGCCCTGCGACGCGAGATCACCGCTGCCCTGAACCTCGACGGGCAGTTCGAGGCTCACCTGTCCCGCGACTCCGAAGCGGTGTGGGTCTACTACACCTCGGCGAGCAACTTCATGTACCTCGCCCCCAAGGTGCCTGTCGCCGACTTCCAGATGAACGCCGATCAGTACGACAACGCGTTCTGGACCGAGGCGATCCCCTCGGCGAACCCCCGCCACGACACCGTGGTCACCGACCTGTACGAGGACGGCGCGGGCAAGGGCCTGATGATCACCGTGTCGCATCCGGTGATGGACGGCGAGCGTCTGCTCGGCGTGGCCAGCGCCGACATCGGCATCAGCACGCTACGCACCATGCTCGGCGCGGGAGAGGCCGCCGGCACCTCGCAGTTGGTGGGCCGCAACGGCAATCTGATCGCACGCATCGGCCCGCTCCACCCGGGCGAACACGTCGGCCCAGAGCTGGCAAGCCTCTCGGAGGGAGTTCATCGGATCGGGTCGAGGTGGTGGACGGTCCACCCTCTGCTCGACGGGCGGGTGGTGTTGCTGCACGAGCTCGAGCTGAGCACGCTGGTCGAGCGGGCGCTTCGCTCCACGGCCCACGTGTGGGGACTCATGGTCGCCCTGGTCGGGACGTTCTATCTGATGCTGCTGCTGCGACGAACCCTGGCCTCGGTGACGGTGATCACCCGGACCGACCCCCTCACGGGGGTACTCAATCGGCGCGGCTTCGTCGAGGACGTCGAGCCGACATCGCATCTGGCCGACCGCACTTCGTTGCAGCAGTCCCTCGCCCTGATCGATCTGGACCACTTCAAGCAGATCAACGATCGGTTCGGTCACCACGAGGGCGACCGGGTGCTCGCCGCCGTGGCGGCGGTGATGGTGGACAGTATTCGCACCAGCGATCGGCTGTGTCGGTGGGGTGGCGAGGAGTTCGCCATCATGCTCCCCGGTACCGACCTGGACGGCGCCGTCCTGCTCTTGGATCGGTTGCGGCAGAAGGTGACCGCCTCGGTCGAGTTGTCCGACGGCACGCCCGTCACCTTCAGTGCGGGTGTGGTGAACGCTCCGGGTGGCGTCGAGTTGGATCGGGTCATCGGCGCCGCGGATCAACTGCTCTACGAGGCCAAGCAAGCCGGACGCGATCGGGTTCACGGCAAACAGGTGCACTTCGAGGTGCGGCCCACCTCGGCGACCCCAGCGAGGCGCTGCCCGGCGGTGAGTGAGGCTCACCCGCGAGCCCACGGACCGAACCTGGCTAACCTCGGAGCATGACCGCCTGGGATCGCCTCGACGGAGTGGTGACCCTGCCCGGCGGCGCCACGGTGCGAGGCCGCAGCCTGCGGCGCCCACCACCCAGCCCGGCCGACCTCACCGTGATGCTCGCCCCGGCCGACCCCCCGCCCTGGGAGCACCGGCGGGTCCTGTGGCCGGACTTCTGGGTGCCGACCGATCGCGATGATGCCCTGGCCGCCCTGAGCGATGCCCTGCATCGTGCCCGTGCCGGGCAACGGGTCGAGGTGGGGTGCGCCGGCGGTATCGGACGCACCGGCACCGCCCTGGCGGCCCTCGCCGTCCTGGACGGTCTGCCCTCGGCCGAAGCGGTGCCGTGGGTGCGTCGGACCTACCACCCCCGGGCGGTCGAGACCCCCTGGCAGCGCTGGTGGGTGCGCCGGCTGCGTGGCGGGTCCGGGTGGTCCGGGTGAGCGCGACACCCCTGGTGGCCGTCCTGCGCGATCCCGACCTGGTGCGCGCCTTCGACGGTGAGGCCGAGATCCCCCTGGACGGCGCGACGCTGCACCTGACGACCGACCTCGTGGACGACGTGCTGCGGGTGAGACTGGCCGGCAGCGCAGCGGTGAGCCGGATCGTGCTGCGCTGGCACGGCGACGCCAGCGCCGTCCGCCGTTACCTACCCGACGCGTGGGAGCGCTCCTACGGCGACCTCGGCTGGCTGCCCGAACGGGCCGAACGAGTGATGCCGTGGTCGTTCCTCGCGACCACCGACCGGTCCACCACCGGGTACGGCGTCAGGGTCGGCCCCGGCGCCCTGTGCTTCTGGACCGCCGACCGTGCGGGTGTCTCGCTGTGGGCCGACGTCCGCAACGGCGGAACGGCGATCCGACTGGGCGAGCGCACGCTGCCGGTGTGCGACGTGGTCATGGTCGAGGGCGAGGACGACGAGAGCGCCTTCGCCGTCCACCAGCGGCTCTGCCGGGAGATGAGTCCGACACCGCGGCTGCCGGCGCACCCGGTGTACGGAGCGAACGACTGGCACTACGCCCTCGGCACCTCCACCGCGGGGAGCATTCTCGCCCTCGCCGAGTTCACCTCACGAGCGGCCACCGACACCACCAACAGGCCCTACCTCATGGTGGACGACGGCTGGTCGGCCGGCGGGTTGGGCCACGGCCCGTGGATCGGCAATCACCGCTTCGGACACATCGGTGACCTGGCACGTCGGTTGCGCGAGAGTGGAGTTCGGCCCGGTTTGTGGTATCGCCCGCTCACGCCACTGCCGGAACACCGCGACCGGTGGCGGCTGGCTCGTGGCGGTGGCGCAATGGACCCCAGCGTGCCCGAGGTCCTGGCCAGCATCCGCGAGCAGCTGCAGCGCTTCGCCGGCTGGGGCTACACCATGGTCAAGCACGACTTCACCGTGTGGGACCTGCTGGGCCGCTGGGGCTTTCAGATGGGCGGCACGATCACGGACGACGGCTGGTCGTTCGCCGATCGCCATCGCACGTCCGCCGAGATCATCACCGGGCTCTATGCCACGATGCGGGAGGCCTCGGGGCCGGCGATCCTCATGGGCTGCAATGCCTTCGGCCATCTCGTGGCGGGTCATGCCGAGCTGCAACGCATCGGGGACGACGCCTCGGGCCGCTCGTGGAACCGCACGCGTCGGATGGCGATCAACTCCCTGGCCTTCCGGGCCGCGCAGCACGGGGCGCTGTACGCGGTGGACGCCGACGTCGCACCGATCACCTCCGAGCTGCCGTGGCGCCAGACCGTGCAGTGGCTGCACCTGCTCACGGCCAGCGGGACGCCGGCCTTCGTCTCGGTGGACCCCGGCTCACGCACCCCGATGGTGGCCGCGGCACTGCGTGACGCCTTCACCCTGGCATCGTCCGGGCCTCCGGTCGCCGTGCCGCTGGACTGGACGGCGTCGGCCACGCCCGCGCAGTGGCAGCTGGGAGCCCACCGTCAGACCTACGACTGGGCCGGCCCCGACGGCGGTTGGCCCTTCAGTGACTGACCCCTTGTACCGTCGAGGACCTGCCCTGGCCAGCCTCGATCCGGCCCCCGGCGACGACCCGGAACAGCAGCGGCAGCAGGCCCATCATGACGTGACCCAATCGTTATCGCTTTGGTGCTTCCCCGCAGTTGCCACGGCGTTACGAAATCGTTTACATAGCGCCGACACGCAAACCGGGCGACGGCGCCCGGTCGTCGTTGGACCGAGAGGAAACTCATGGCAGCACGTACATATCGGCGCGGTTCGACCGCCGTCGCGACCACCCTCGGTGTCGCCCTCGCCCTGTCGGCGTGCGGTGGCTCGAGCGGTGACTCCGCCAGCACGTCCGGCGCGGCGTCGTCCGCTGCCGGCGCTGCGGGCGGCGACTGTGCCGCTTTCGCCGACTACGGCAAGTTCGAAGGCAAGAAGGTCGAGATCTACACGTCCATCCGCGACGTCGAGGCGGAGCGCTTCGAGAAGTCGTTCGAGGCCTTCCAGAAGTGCACCGGTATCGACATCCAGTGGAACGGCTCCGGCGAGTTCGAGACCCAGTTGCAGGTGCGGGTCAAGGGCAACAACGCCCCCGACCTGGCCCCGATCCCGCAGCCGGGCCTGCTGCAGACGCTGGTCGGCCTCAAGGCCGTCAAGCCGGCGTCGGACAAGGTGAAGGCCGCCTCCGAGGCCAACTTCTCCAAGGACTGGCTGGCCTACGGCACCATCGGAGGCACGTTCTACGCGCCGCCGCTCGGCGCCAACGTCAAGTCGTTTGTCTGGTACTCGCCCAAGATGTTCAAGGACAACGGCTGGACCGTGCCGCAGACGTGGGACGAGCTGCTCAAGCTGAGCGACACGATCGCCGCCAGCGGCAAGGTCGACAAGCCGTGGTGCGCGGGCTTCGAGTCCGGTGACGCGACCGGCTGGCCGGGCACCGACTGGATCGAGGACATCATGCTCCGCACCCAGGGGCCGGACGTCTACGACCAGTGGTACCAGCACAAGATCCCGTTCAACGACCCCAAGGTCATCGACGCCTTCGACAAGGCCGGCGCGATCCTGAAGAACGACAAGTACATGAACGGCGGCTACGGCGACGTCAAGTCGATCGTGACCACCGCGTTCCAGGACGGCGGCAAGCCGATCGTCGAGGGTCAGTGCGCGATGCACCGTCAGGCCTCGTTCTACGCCAACCAGTGGCCCGAGGGCACGAAGGTCGCCGAGGACGGCGACGTCTTCGCCTTCTACCTGCCGCCGGTCGACGCAGCCAAGGGCAAGCCGGTGCTCGGTGGTGGCGAGTTCCTCGCCGCGTTCAACGAGAAGCCCGAGACCCAGGCGGTGCAGCTCTACCTGCAGGACGCGAACTGGGTGAACGAGAAGGCCAAGCTCGGTGACTGGATCACGCCGAACAAGCAGCTCAAGGTCGAGAACGTGCTGACGGTCACCGACCAGAAGCCGAACCCGATCCAGCAGCTGTCGGTCAAGATCCTGCAGGACCCGACCACGGTCTTCCGGTTCGACGCCTCGGACCTGATGCCGGCTGCGGTCGGTGCCGGGACGTTCTGGAAGGGCATGGTCAACTGGATCACCGGTGCGGACACCAAGACCGTGACCGGTGCCGTCGAGGCCTCCTGGCCGAAGAGCTGACGAGTTCTGCTCGTCGGTGATCGTCCGACGGTGGCCGCGAGGCGTCACGCCTCGCGGCCACCGTCAGCCAACTGCAGGCCAGAACCGGGCGCGCCCGGGTCGTACCCCGCCTCGCGCGCCCCGGACGTGACCTGTCACGTCCCACCAGCTCTTTCCGTCGAGGAGGACGAGCATGGAGAACTGGGCACCAAAAGTCACGATGCTGGTCGTGGGCATCGTCGCCTTCATCGTCGTGGCCGGGGCGATCATGTTGATCGTCGACAACTGGCCCAAGAAACTCTTCCGTGACCGGGCTCAGATCTTCTGGTTCATCGCCCCGCCGATCCTGCTCGTGACATTCGGCTTGGTCTACCCGGCAGTCAACACGTTCCTGCTGTCGTTCAAGGATCCCCAGGGCGAATCCTGGGTGGGGCTGGCCAACTACAAGTGGATCTTCACCGATCCCGACGGCCTGCTCAACGTGCGCAACACAGCGATCTGGGTGCTCTTCACCCCGATCTTCTCGGTGGCGATCGGGCTCATCTACGCCCTGCTCATCGACAAGATGAAGCGAGAGTCGCTGGCCAAGATCTTCGTGTTCCTGCCGATGGCGATCTCCGGCGTGGCCGCAGCGATCATCTGGAAGTTCGTCTTCGCCTACAAGGCCACCCGGTTCGAGCAGATCGGCCTGCTCAACGCCATCACCAAGAAGCTCGGGTTCGAGACCCAGCAGTGGCTGCTCAACGCGCCGTGGAACACCTTCCTGCTCATCATCGTCATGATCTGGGTACAGGCCGGTTTCTCGATGGTCGTGCTGTCCGCCGCCATCAAGGGCATCCCCAACGACATGATCGAAGCCGCCCGGCTCGACGGCGTCAACGCGTGGGAGATGTTCTGGAAGATCACGTTGCCGACGGTCCGGCCGACGGTGGTGGTGGTCTTCACCACGATCACGATCGGGGTGCTCAAGGTCTTCGACATCGTCCGCACCATGACCGGCGGCAACTACGAGACCAGCGTGGTCGCCAACGGCATGTACTTCTACTCCTTCGTCGGCAACCAGCAGGGCTGGGGCTCCGCACTGGCGGTGTTCCTCTTCGTGCTCGTCACCCCGGTCGTCATCTACCAGGTGCGCCAGCTGCGCCGTCAGAGGTTGGAGGCACGATGAGCGCCACGGTCACCCCTGCCGCGACCACCGCCACGGGGGCAGCGAACGCGGCCGCCGGCCGGGTCAAGAAGAAGATGTCCAATCCCATCGCCTCACTGGTCGCGGTGATCATCGCGATCATCTGGACGATCCCGACCTTCGGCCTGGCGCTCTCGTCGTTCCGGCCCGAGAAGGAGATCAAGGGCACCGGCTGGTGGACGGCGTTCACGAGCCCGTCGTTCACCCTGGACAACTACCGAGAGGTGCTCTTCGGGGCCTCGAGCAGCGGACGGCTGGCGAACTTCTTCCTGAACTCGCTGGTGATCACCGTGCCGGCGGTGTTGTTCTCGCTGTTCTTCGGCGCGCTGGCGGCGTACGCGCTGTCGTGGATGCGGTGGCGGCTGCGCGACTGGGTCTTCATCGCGATGTTCGCGCTGCAGATCGTGCCGTTGCAGATGGCCCTGGTGCCCCTGCTCAAGATCTTCTCGTCCTGGTACCCGTTCAGCCAGCTCGACCCCCAGGGCACCGGCAAGTTCATGACGATCTGGATCGCCCACGTGTGCTTCGGTATGCCTTTGGTGACCTACCTGTTGCACAACTTCATGAGCGACCTGCCCGGTGAGCTCATGGAGGCGGCCCGGGTCGACGGCGCCGACCATGCCCGGATCTTCCGGAGCATCGTGTTGCCGCTCATCGTGCCGGCGATCGCCTCGATCGGGATCTTCCAGTTCCTCTACATCTGGAACGACCTGCTCGTCGGTCTGGTGTTCGGTACGACCGAGACCAAGCCGCTGACCGCGGCCCTGGCCGACCTGGCCGGCACCCGCGGATCGGAGTGGCAACGGCTCACGGCCGGCGCGTTCGTGTCGATGATCGTGCCGATGGGCGTGTTCATCTCGCTGCAGCGGTACTTCGTCCGCGGCCTGCTCGCCGGCGGTCTCAAGGGCTGACCGGCACCACCGGCCCGTCGCGGGGCGTCGTCCGGCTGGACGGCGCCCCGTTGCCGTATGACCCCTCGGCCGCGCACGGCACGGCGCACACGGCACGGCGCGCACGGCACACTGAGGTCATGACCGACACCCGGCCCGCCGTCGTCCTGATCGGCTTCATGGGCGCCGGCAAGTCCGCGGTCGGTCGGTTGCTGGCGGACCGGCTCGGCGTGGCCTTCACCGACTCCGACGCCGTGATCGAGACCGAGGCCGGGTGCACCATCGCCGACATCTTCGCCACGGACGGCGAGCCGGCCTTTCGCGACCTCGAGCACCGCACCATCGCCCGGCTGCTGGCCGAGACGGACGGCGTGCTGGCGCTCGGCGGTGGCGCCGCCATGCACCCCGGCACCCAGGCCCTGCTGCGCCGGCACCCGATGGTGGTCCACCTGCGCATCGACCTGGGGCACGCACTGGCGCGGACCGGCGACGACGCGCGGCGTCCGATGCTGCGCCGGGCCGACCTGGCCGAGATCCATGCCCGACGGATGCCCGTGTTCGACGCGATCGCCACCCTCGTGCTGGACACCGCCGACCGGTCCCTGACGCAGGTGGCCGACGTGGTGCTGGCCGCGGTGGCCTCAGCGCCCCAGGTCTGACTCCGCCACCACGCGCAAGGCCTGTGCCGCGATGGTCAGCGCCGGATTCATCGCCGCCGAGGAGGGGAAGAAGCCACCGTCGACCACCCACAGGTTGTCCAGCTCGTGCACCCGGCACCAGGGGTCGAGCACGCTGGTGGTGGGATCGCTGCCCGCCACCACGGTGCCGCACTGATGGCTGTTCATGGCGATGTCGAACCACTGGGTGAAGACCACGTCGTACCCGGCACCGCGGAGCAGTTCGACCGCCCTGCGGTGCAGGCGTCGGTGCGTGGTCGTGTTGAGCGCGGCTCGGCGGACGACGATCCGCCCGTCCGCCGCCAGCTGGACCCGGTTGTGGCGGTGCGGCAGATCCTCGGTCATCACCAGCCACTCCACACTGCGGCCGGCCAGCGCGTTGAGCATCGGCAGCGGCGCCTTGGTGGCCCAGCTCTTCATCATCACGCCCTGCACCTTGCCGATCAGCTGCAGCGCGCCCAGCTCGTGGTACCAATCGTTGACCGACAGCGTCTTGGCGAAGGTCACGTCGTTGCGCCGGTCGAGGTCCACCGCCGCCACGTGGGCGTTGTTGTGCATCATGAAGTTGCGCCCGACCAGCCCGCTGCGATTGCCCAGGCCGTTCGGGTGGGACTCGTCCGCCGAGGCCAGCAACAGGGCCGCCGAATTGACCGCTCCGGCCGCCAGCACGTACCGATCACCGCGAACGGTGCGCTCGCCGTCCGCGGTCTCGACCACCAGGTGATCGACCCGCCGGCCGTGACCGGCCACGATCCGCCGCACCCGCGCGCCTGTCATCAGATCGACATGTCCGGTGGCGATGGCCGGGTCGAGCGCGCAGGTCTCGGCGTCGCTCTTGGCCCCGAACGGGCAGGGGAACCCGTCACAGGTGCGGCACCGGATGCAGCTACCGCCCGCGCGAAGGTCGATCCCCATGGCGTTGCTCGCCGGGTGCACCCCGCGAGCACGCAGCCGATCGGCCAGGTCGGCGATGTAGGGCTCGTGGGGCAGGGCCGGGTAGGGATAGGGCGCGCTGCGCCAGGGCTCGGTCGGGTCCTCGCCGGTCGTTCCGTGAACCCGGTAGAGCGCCTCGGCCTCGACGTAGTACTGCTCCAGCTCCTGGTACCCGAACGGCCAGGCCGGCGACACCCCGTCGGAGTGCTCGGTGGCCTCGAAGTCGCTCTCGCGGAACCGCGGCAGACTGGCGCCGTAGACCTTGGTGTTGCCGCCCACCACGTAGTGCACCCCGGGGGCGAATCGTCGTGCCGTCCGGGCGGGGTCCGAGCCGTCCAGCCAGGTCTCGGCGGGCTTGTAGCGACGGCGCAGGAAGACCTCGCGGGGGTCGGCGTTCTGGGGTTCGCGCGGCAACCGCTCGCCCCGTTCGAGCACCAGCACCGTGGCGCCACGGCGCGCCAGAGCCCAGGCACAGGTGGCACCACCCATGCCCGACCCGATCACCACCACGTCGTAGGGGCCGGCCACGGCCTCGATACAAGCACTCCGGAGAGGCTCTGCCCAGCCCCGCACGGGTGGTTCACTCTGAGCATGACCACGCAACCTTCTGTCGTCGAGGTCTCGCACCCCGGCGCGCCCGCGCTGCGCTGGGCGCTGATCGGTGCCAGCGACATCGCCGCCACCCGGGTACTGCCCGCGATCCGGGCCGCCGGCGGCGAGGCGGTCGTGGTCCGGTCGGGACAGGCCGGGCATGCCGCCGCCTACGCCACCCGGCACGGCATCGCCGGCTCGACCACCGAGCTGGCCGCAGCGCTGCAGCGGGACGACGTCGACGCGGTCTACGTCTCGTCGGTGAACCAGCTGCACCGGGAGCAGGTGATCGCAGCCTGCCAGGCTGGAAAGCACGTGCTGGCCGAGAAACCCCTCGCCCTGTCGCTGGACGACGCCCGCGCGATGGTGCTGGCCGCGCGCGAGGCCGGCGTCGTGCTGGCCACCAACCACCATCTGCCGGCCTCCCCCACCCACCGAGTGCTGCGCCGCGCGGTGGCCGAGGGGCTGGTCGGCGAGGTGCGCGCCGTCCGGGTGGCGCACGCCGTCCAGCTACCCCAGCGGCTGGCCGGATGGCGCGTACAGGACGCCGACGGCGGTGGCGTCGTCCTGGACGTCACCGTGCACGACGCCGCCGCGGTGAACGCCATCCTGGGCACCCGGGCTCTCGCGGTCACCGCCCAGGCGCTGCAGCAGGACAACCGGTCGCCCGAGGGCTCCGCCGGCCCCGCCGATGCCGTCGTGACCACGGCGGTCTGGGCCTCGCCGACCGGCTCACCCGGTGGGCCGGACATCCTGGTGCAGACCCACGACGCCTACAACAACGCTCATCTGCCCACCGGGCTGCACATCCTGGGCACCGAGGGCGCCCTGGTGGGCGAGAACTGCAACACCGGCGACCCGGTCGGAACCGTGACGCTGTGGCGCGGCGACGGGTCGAGTCACCGTGGTGAGCCACTCGAGATCGGCCCGCGCGACGACCTGTACCTGACCACCGTGCGATCGTTCACCGCGGCCGTCCACGGCGAGGGCGAGGTGCTGGTCAGCGGCGAGGACGGCGTGGCCTCGCTCGCGGTCTCCCTGGCCGTCCTCGACAGCCTGCGCAGCGGGCGCCGGGTCGAGGTGGAGCCGGTGGGCCTGTGACCGGCGGCTCGGCTGACGCCGTCCTCACGGCTCACCGCGACTCTGGCTCGCGCGACACCGGCCGATGGTAGCGTCGAACGGCCGGACACGACCCGGGGGGTAGCACCGCATGAGCATCCGCGCCACCGAGAGCGCCCAGCCCGCCACGCAGCCGCGCCCGGTGACGCCCCTGAGCATGGCCGACGCGCCCGACGGTGTCATCGCCCGGTTCCGGGTGGTGCTCGATGCCCAACCGGAGGCCATCGCCGTCGCCGATGCCCAGCGCCGCCTCACGTATCGCAGTCTGGCCGCCGAGGCTGCCGGGGTCCTGCGCACCATCCGCGCCGCACGGGCCGACGGTCGGCTGGCACCGCGGTCGCCCGTGGCCCTGCTGCACCCTCACGAGTCGGGCGCGGTCGCTGCCCTGCTCGGCGTCCTCGCCTCCGGGCACCCCGTGGTGGTGCTCGACCCTCGGACGCCTGCGGCCCGCCTGAGCGTCTTCATCCAGCGCTCGGGTGCCACGACGTGCGTCGTCCACCCCGACACCGCCGAGGTCGGTGGTCAGGTCGCCGACCACCTGCTGCTCACCGGCATCGACCGCGTGCCGGACGACCCGGCGAGCCTGGCGGCGCTCTGGGAGCAGCCGCCCGACCCCGCATCACCCGCTGCGCTCGCCTTCACCTCCGGCTCGACCGGGGTTCCCAAGGTCGTCGTCAACGACCACCGCATGCTCACCCGTGACGCCTGGACCAACTCGATCGACACCGGCTGCTACGACGCGAACGACGTGGTGGCCCACACCCTCCCCCTCGCCTTCCACGCCGGTCTCATGGTCACCGTCGCCGGGCTGGTGGTCGGCTCCCGGATGGAGTTGTACGACGTCCGGGGCTCGGGGATCGCCGGGCTGCCGGCTTGGCTGCACCGGGTCGGCGCCACCGTGATGCACTCCAGCCCAGCCATTCTGCGGGCCTTCGTCGGCACCCGTCCCGACCCCGCCCTGCTGGCCGGTCTGCGGTCACTGACCATCGCCGGGGAGGCTGCCCACGGCCGGGACGTGGAGGCGGCCCGCGCGCTGCTGCCACCATCCTGCGTGGTGCGCAACCGGTACGGCTCGAGCGAGACCGGACTGATCGCCGAGTACGCGGTGCCCGCCGACCACCCGGTGCTGGACGGCCCGCTGCCGGTCGGCCATCCCGTGGGTGACACCGTGCTGCGCATCACCGCGGCCGACGGCGCCGAGCACCCGGACGGCGAGCCCGGGGTGCTGACCGTGACCACGGCGTTCATGGCCTCTGGGTACTTCAACGACCCGGAGAACACCGCGAAGTCCTTCACCCCCAACGCCGATGGCACCCGGACGTATCGCACCAGCGACGTCGGGGTGTTCGAGACCGGACCGGCCGGACGGGTGCTGCGGTTGCTGGGCCGGCGTGACCACAGCGTGAAGATCCGCGGCTACCTGGTCGAGCCCGGCGAGGTGGACGCCGCCCTGTTCACGCTGCCCGACGTCACCGAGGCCGTCACCGTGGCGGCGCTGCGACCGGGTGCCGACCCCGAGGACGGCGCCAAGCGGCTGGTGTCGTACGTGGTCTCCCGCGCCGAACAGCCCAGCGCGGCCGAGATCCGAAAGCGATTGCGGGGGCTCTTGGCCGGGCACATGGTGCCCGAGGTCGTGGTGTTCCTGACGGCCCTGCCGCGCACCGACCGGGGCAAACTCGACCGGGCTGCCCTGCCCGAGCCGCCCGCGATCGGCGGCCCGGAGACCTACGGCCCGATGAGCGACTGGGAACAGGCCGTGGCCGACGTCTGGGCCGGTGCGCTGGAACTGGAATCGGTCGGCCCGGACGACGACTTCTTCGAACTCGGCGGCGACTCGCTGGCCGCCGAGGCGGTGATGGCGGCGACGGTGACCGATCTGGGGGTCCCGGCGGGTCAGGTCACCGCGACGGTGCTGACCGAGGCCCCGACGGTGCGGGAGTATGCCGCACGGGTGCAACGCGCGCCGGATGCCCTCGGCGCCGTCTTGGTTCCGTTGCAGCGCACAGGGTCTCAGCCGCCCGTGTTCTTCATCGCCGGCGGTGGTGGGCTCGGCGTCGCCTTCGTCGCCCTGGCCCGCCGGCTCGGCGAGGACCAGCCGTCGTATGCGGTGCAGATGCACGGCATGGAGCGTCGGGGCCTACCCGACTGGACCGTGGGCCGCGCCGCCAAGCGCAACATCACCGTGATCAAGACGGTGCAGGCGCAGGGGCCGTACGTGCTCGCCGGGCACTCCTTCGGCGGCCTGGTGGCGCTGGAGATGGCCCACCAGTTGCGGGCCGCGGGAGAGCAGGTGTCCCTGCTCGCCGTGATCGACTCCTTCCCGCCCGAGCCGTCGATGCACCCCGCCCCGGAGCAACGCTCCCTGGTGCAGCGGGTCAAGGCCGGGATCGGTCTGGCCGCCACCGGCTGGGCGACGCCACCCGGCGGGGGCAACTACTGGCGCTTCTACGACCTCACCTCGTTCATCGGTCGGCACTACCGTGCCGCGCCGTACCCCGGCCGGGCCGTCGTCCTGGTGGCCGACTCCCCCGAGAAGGAGCAGCGCTCGGCCTGGGCACCCCATCTGACCGGCGACTGGAGCCTGGTCGACGTGGGTGGTGATCACCTGTCGATGCTTCGCGAGCCGCACGTCGTCGAGGTGGCGAAGGTGTTGCGCGACGCGCTGGGCTGACCTACGACCTGCTGTCATCCCGCCGCATTCCACCCGGATCACGTAGAGGTACTTTCGACACATGAGTGGTATTCATCCAGTAACCATGGGCGACAGGGGCCGGGTCGTCATCCCCGCCCAGGTCCGCGAGCGAGCCGGCCTCACACCAGGGACCCCGCTGATCCTGCTCGACACCCCCGGCGGGCTGGTGCTGCTCACCCGTAACCAGCTGCGAGATCGGGTCCGCTCCGATCTTGCCGGGCTGGATCTGGTGAACGACCTGATCGTCGAGCGCCGCCGGGCCGCGGCGACCGAAGACGCCGCATGACCGCCGTCCTCGACGTGGTGGCGGCCCTGCTCGACAGTTACGTCCTCACCGCAGACGCGGCCTGGGGCGAGTAGGGGCGCGTCCGCCAGATCCGCCCCCGACCGGATCACTCGGCCGGGTCAGCCGGGTAGGCGGTCGGCGATAACCTCGGCCAGGTGAACGGCGCGCCGTCCGGTGAGGGCCTCGATCTGGGTGCGGCACGAGAACCCGTCCGCCAGGGCGATCCCGCCGGGGTCGACCTCGGCCTGGGCGTCCAGCGCGGGCAACAACGAGGTCTCGGCAACCGCTACCGAGACGTCGTAATGCCCCTGCACCACACCGAAATTGCCCGCCAGGCCACAACAGCCACCCACTGCGGTGACATCGGCGCCCGCCCGGCTCAACAACGTGGCGTCCGCCTCGAACCCCATCACCGCATGCTGATGACAGTGCGGCTGGGCCACCGCTGAGATGCCGTCGAGCCGCGGCAGCAAAGAGGCATCCACCTCGCTCAACAGCTCGGCCAGCGTCTGCACCCGAACCGTCCGCCCGACCAGCTCGGCCGCGTCATCCCGGAACACCGCGGTGCACGATGGTTCCAGGCCGACGATGGGAATCTCTTGCGCTGCAACACCTTCGAGGGCCTGGACGCTGCGAGTGAGCAGTCGTCGAGCCACCGATCGCTGCCCGGTCGAGATCCAGGTCAAGCCGCAGCACTCGTCGCGTTCGGTCAGCTGCACGGTGAACCCGGCGGCCTCCAGCACTCGCACGGCAGCGATGCCGACCTGCGGGCTGAAGTGGTTGGTGAAGGTGTCCACCCACAGCAAGACGCCGCGGCCACCGCCACTCTGAGCCGGTGAGTGATCGGCAAACCAGCGGCGGAAGGTCCGGGGCGCGAACGCCGGCAGGGGTCGCCGGGCATCGATTCGGCCCAGCCGCTTCACCACCGAAGCCACGGATCCGTTGCCCAGCAAGCGATTCACGACCGTGGCACCGCGCGGCGAAGCGGTGGCCAGCCGCGCCCACAGCGGCAGCCAACCCAGGGCGTAGTGGTCCATCGGGCGCAGCCGGCCCCGGTAGGCCTGGTGCAGCACGAGGGACTTGTAGGCGGCCATGTCGACGCCGGTCGGGCAGTCCGAGGCACACCCCTTGCACGACAGGCACAGATCGAGGGCCTCGTGCACCTCGGGCGCCCGCCACCCACCGGTGATCAGCGTGCCGTTGACCATCTCCTGCAAGACCCGGGCTCGGCCCCGGGTCGAGTCCTTCTCGTCCCGGGTGGCCTGGTACGAGGGACACATCACGCCGCCGGCCGCCGTGGTGTCGGCCCGGCACTTGCCGACGCCGGTGCACCGGTGCACCTCGTCGGTGAGTGGATGCGGTGCCCGGCGCTGGGCGAGTCGCAGGTCGGCGTCCACGGCGGCGGGGCGGACGACGACCCCCGGGTTCAGCACGCCGTCCGGGTCGAAGATGTCCTTGACGTCGGCAAACAACGACAGCGCCGCCGGCGAGTACATCCGGGGCAGCAGCTCACTGCGCGCCCGGCCGTCGCCGTGTTCGCCGGACATCGACCCGCCGTGGGCGGCGACCAGATCGGCCGCATCGGTGAGGAAGGCGCGCAGCGCGCCGGGGCCGTCCCGCCCGTCGAGCGGCAGGTCGAGGCGGATGTGAAGGCAGCCGTCCCCGAAGTGGCCGTAGGGGATCCCGGTCAGATCGTGGGTGGTCAGCAAGGTGTCGAAGGCGCGCAGATAGGCACCCAGCTGGGCCGGCGGCACCGCCGAGTCCTCCCAGCCGGCGTGTGCCGGACGGTCTCGGGGACTGCGTGCGGACAGCCCGGCGCCGTCCTCCCGGATCCGCCACAGCGCCGCCGCCTCGCCGGGGTGCTCGACCACCCTGGACCCCAGGGCACCAGCCGCCGCCGTCACCCCGAGCGCGCGCGCCGCGAGCTCTCCCGGGTCGGCGCCGCCGAGTTCGACCATGAGCCACCCGGTTCCGGGCGGCAGGTCGGGGATCGCCCCGCCGCCGTGGGCCGCCCGCTGCGCCCGGACGACGTCCACGATGCGGGCGTCCAAGCCCTCGATCGCCACCGGGTCGAAGCCGAGCAGAGCCGGGACGGCGTCCGCAGCAGCCGCCATGTCGGGGTAACCGAGCACCACCAGCACGGTGTGTGCCGGTGCCTCCACCAGCCGCACCGTGGCCTCGCGGACCACGGCCAACGTGCCCTCGGTGCCCGCCAGGAATCGGGCCAGTGATGGATCTCGTTCCGGCAGAAGGTGTTCCATCGAGTAGCCGGAGACCTGCCGGCCGAACCGGCCGAATTCGGTCCGGATGGTCGCCAGGTTCGCCCGCACCAGCGCGGACAGGCTCGGGAGCAGCCCGTCGGCCCGGGCCGGGGTCTCGGTCTCGGTCATGATCTCGGCCATGGCCTCGGCCGGTGGCAGCAGCTCGGCACGCACCAGCGCACCGGACCCGGTCACCACCTCGAGGGCCACCACGTTGTCGGCCGTGCGGCCGTAGCCCAACGCGCGCGATCCGCAGGCGTTGTTGCCGATCATTCCGCCCAGGGTGGCCCGGTTGTGGGTCGAGGGGTCCGGCCCGAAGCGCAGTCCGTGGGGTGCGGCGGCGGCCTGCAACGTCGACAGCACGCACCCCGGTTGCACCCGCGCGGTCCGGGCGAGCGGGTCCAGGTCCAGCACCCGGTTCAGGCGACGGCTGGTGTCGATCACCAACCCCGGCCCGACGGCGTTGCCGGCGATGGAGGTCCCGGCGCCACGCAGCGTGAGAGGAACCCCGAGGGTGCGGCACACCTCGACCGCCGCGACGAGCTCATCCGGGTGTCGAGGGCAGGCGACCGCCTGCGGCACGACGCGATACAGCGAGGCATCGGAGGAGTACCGAGCCCGGTCACCGAGCTCTGCCGAGACCTCGCTCAGTCCCGCGCGACGCAGCGCACCGACGAGGTCGGTGACCTCACCGACCTCAGATGCCATCACCGCCGACACCCCGGGCTGCCGGGCGTCAGAACTGAGCCACCACGTCGACGACCACGACGAGGCTTTCCGACCCCGCGGCCGCCGCCGTGACGACGACCGCCCGGCTGCCGACCCGCGCTCCCTTCAGGGCCTCGGCGACCGTGAAGACCTGCTCGGCGGGTACCACCTCGACGCCCTTGCCCCAGGTGGTCTGGGTCTGCTTGCCGGTGGCCGTGTCGGTCTGGATGAACTGCAGCGCCAGCGACTTCTTCGGGTCGATCGTCGGCCCGGTTCCCTTGATGAGCAACGTGGACCGACTGGTCGAGGAGGCCGTGACACCCTTCACCGAGGTGATCTGGGGTTCCTTGCCGGCGACCGAGGTGACGCTCGGGTAGCCGGCAGGCGGCTTCACCGCGGTGCCGGAGGCACCGGCCTTGGCGTCGACGGCGCCCACGATGTCGACCACGAACAGCAACGGCTCGCCGGCCAACGGGTTGTCGGCTGCCGGGCTCGCTCCATAGGCCTCGGCCGCGGGGATCGACAACAGCACCCGAGAGCCGATCTTCTGGCCGACCAGACCGGTGTCCCAGCCCTTGATGACGCTCCCAGTGCCGATCTGGAACGAGGCCGGGGCCTTGCGGTCATAGGAGTTGTCGAAGATGTTGACCTTGCCGTCCTTGGGCTTCCAGGTCTGGCCCAGGTAGTTGGCCACCAGGGTCTGCCCCGTGGCCACCGTGGCGCCGGAACCGGTGACCAGCTGCTCGACGCGCAGGGTGGTCGGAGCGGCCGATGCGGGAACCGTGAGCGCCGGCTTCTGCCCGAAGTCGCCGGTGACCTTCACGCCGACCTTGGTCTCGCGCACCGGGCCGGTGACCGCGGGCACCGTGGGCGCGGCCGACGAGTCGACGGACTCAGATGCCGAGGCGCTCGCCGAAGCCGAGGCGGCCGACGACGAAGACGCCGTCTTCGTGTCGGAACCACCACCGCAGGCACTGAGCGCGGCGGCACCCACGACGAGGCAGCCCAGCAACCGGGCGGCGGAATGATCGATGCGGCGACGGCGGCCAGAACTCACGAGAACCTCGAACGGTCGAAGACGGGATGCAGGCCAACGCTACCGGGCGTGGCCGACGCGACAGGATCCGGCCCATGGTTCACGCCGGTCACGAGGCGGCCCGGGTGAGGTCGTGGACCGTGACGGAGCCGATCCTGGCCGCGGGGAAGGTGGCCTGCACCCAGGCCGAGATCTGGGACGACGCGCTGCCGCCTGGACCGGATCTACCGCCACCTCCACCCGGACCGCCTCCACCCGGACCACCTCCACCACTGATGAAGTAGTGGATCCGCTTCTGCGCGACCTGCTCCTGAAAGGCCGCCAGGGTCGGTGACGGGTCATTGCCGCCGAATCCACCGATCGACATCACCGGTAGACCGGTGGCCAACTGTGGCCCGGCAGCTGCCTGCGACCCGACGGCGGCGGCCACCCAGGTGAACGACGAGGCGTCCTGGCGCAGGGCGGCGACCAGCGCGGCGTCCACCGTCTCGGTCTGCAGACCATCGCCACCGGGCGGGCCGGGTCGAGCAGCTCCGCCGGGACCACCCCGCGCGAACGGGCCGGAGGCACCGGCCACCGGCGGCCCGGCCGTCGGGATCGATCCGCGGTGCCCGGTCGACACGGTCTGCAGCGAGTAGGCGGCCGGCCCGGCCAGCGCGGCCAGAACCGACGCCCCCACCACCACGGCCGCCACCCGCCTGCCGAACCGCGTGCGCAGCCAGGCCATCGCCGCCACCGCCACCGCCAGCAGCAGGCCGAAGAAGATCACCGCGGCGCGCGCCACCGGGTAGAACTGGGGGCTGCGCCCCCAGAGCACCCAGGCCCAGGTCACCGTCCCCGCGAGGATCACGGCCAGCAGGACGGCAGCCAGCTCCCCGCGGCGGGTGGGGTCGACGATCCGCCACAGATCGGTGACGCCCATCCCCACCAGAGCGGCGATGCCCGGCGCAAGGGTGATCGTGTAGTAGTCGTGATAGATCCCGGCCATGAAGCTGAACACCACCAGGTGCACCAGGAGGTAGCCGCCCCACAGCAGATAGGCCGCCCGCAGCCGGTCGGTGCGCGGCGACCGTCCTCGTAGCCACAGTCCTGCCACCAGCAGCACCAGGGCCGCGGGCAGCAGCCACGACACCTGACCTCCGCTGCCCGACTGGAACATCCGCAGCGCTCCCGTGGCGCCCCACATGCCGCCACCGGGGCCGCCACCTCCGCCCGGCATACCCCCCGGTCCGCCGGCCTCGTCACCGTTGAGCCGGCCCAGCCCGTTGAAGCCGAACACCAGCTCCAGCAGGCTGTTGTGCTCCGAGCCACCGACATAGGGCCGGGCGCTCGCCGGGATCAGCTCGATCGCCGCCACCCACCACCCACCAGCGACCACCATCGCGGCGAAGGCTCCGAGCAGCTGCACCAGCCGGCGCCGCATCGAGGTCGGTGCACAGACCAGATAGACCAGCACCAGCGCCGGGAGCACGAGGAACGCCTGCAGCATCTTGGTCAGGAAGGCCAACCCCACCAGGACGCCGCCCAGTAACACCCAGCGCGTGCTCGCCTGCTCGAGGGCTCGGACGATGGCATACACCGAACCGATCAACAGCAGGGTGAGCAGCGCATCGGGGTTGTTGAACCGGAACATCACCACGGCGACCGGTGTCAGCGCCATCACGGCACCGGCGAGCAGGGCCGCCGCCGGAGTGAACCAGCGGCGCACCGTCGCGTACACCAGCGCGGTCGAGGCCACCCCCATCACGGCCTGCGGCGCGAGCATGCTCCAGGAGTTCATGCCGAACAGCCGCGCCGACAGCGCCATCACCCACAGCGACAGCGGCGTCTTGTCGATCGAGATCGAATTGCCGGCATCCGCGGCCACGAAGAAGAACGATCGCCAGCTCACCGACCCGGCCTGAACGGCGGCGGCGTAGAAGGAGTTGGCCCAACCGGAGGCACTGAGCCCCCACAGGTGCAACACCGATGCGCCGAGCAGCAGCCCGGCCAGGGCGGGGCGCTCCCAGCGGGTTCGACCAGGTGAGGACGGCGGCAGGGGGGCTGCGGGCTCGTCGACTGCAGCCGCCTGGTCGACCAGAGACATGGCGTGATCCTCGATCATCGACCTGGGCATCCCATGGATGGAACCTGAGTGCCGGCTGGGAGGCGGTCGCGCCAACGGGCACGGTCGGCGGCGGGCGTCGGGGGCCGCCGCCGCCGACCGTGGTCTCAGGGGCGCCCTACCCGGGCGCCACGCCCCCTGGTCGGAGGGCCTATCAACTTTCTGTAATTGAGACATTACTGGGAGTGTTTAACGGATCGAAGAGAGTCCCCCTCGGACGTTCGGCGGAAAAGTCCACCCGGCCGTTACGCCGGTGGCCGTCACGGCCGAACGCTCGGCCGGCCTCACCACCGATGGGGGCGATAGTCCTTGAGGAAGACCCCGTACAGATCCACACCGGCCTCCCCCTGCACGATCGGGTCGTACACCCGAGCCGCGCCGTCCACCAGGTCGAGGGGGGCGTGAAAGCCCTCCTGCGCCAGCCGGATCTTCGTGTGATGCGGCCGTTCATCGGTGATCCACCCGGTGTCCACCGCGGTCATCAGGATGCGATCGGCCTCGAACAACTCGGCGGCACTGGTACGCACCATCATGTTGAGTGCCGCCTTGGCCATGTTGGTGTGCGGATGCCCCGGCCCCTTGTACCCGCGACCGAACACCCCCTCCATGGCCGAGACGTTGACGATGTACCGGCGCGCGGCCGAGGACGCCGCGAGCGCCGGGCGCAGCATGCTGACGAGGATGAACGGCGCGGTCTGGTTGCACAGCTGCACCTCGAGCAGTTCGAGCGCGTCCACCTGACCGACCACCTGGGTCCAGCTGTTGACGTCGGTGACATCGGGCAGCAACCCCCCGGCGTCCACCGCCGTTCCGCTCTCGTGGCGAGCCAGCGAGGCCGACCCCGCCACCATCGCCATCCGAGACCAGTCATCGGCCGAGACACCCTGGGGCACATGGGGTTGCTGATGGGCGGCGAGCGAACCGGCCAGGGCAGCGGGATGCGCCTCACTGATCCGGTCGAAGGTGAGCACCTCGGTGCCCCGGGCCAGCAGCTCCGGCTCCAGCGGCTGGGCCTCACCCGCCACCAACGCCGAGTACGAGCCCGGCGAGCGCCGCACCGTCTGGGCCGCATTGTTGATGATGATGTCCAACGGCCCTGCCGCCGAGACGGTCTCGGCCAACGAGACCACCTGCGAGGGGTCACGCAGGTCGATGCCGACGATGCGCAGCCGATGCATCCAGTCCGCGGCGTCCTCGCACGCAGCGAAGCGCCGCGCGGCGTCATGGGGGAACCGGGTGGTGATCGTGGTGTGCGCGCCGTCCCGCAGCAACCTCAGCGCGATATACATGCCGATCTTGGCCCGACCTCCGGTCAGCAGCGCTCGTCGGCCGGTCAGATCCGTTCTCGCCGTGCGCTTCTCGTGACTCATCGCGGCGCACTCGGGGCAGAGCTGGTGGTAGAAGGCGTCGACGACGGTGTAGTGCTGCTTGCAGATGTAGCAGGGTCGGGCCTTGACGTACTCCCCCGCGGTGGCGCCCGGTGCGCTGGAGACCAGCGGGATGCCCGCGGTCTCGTCGTCGATCCGTTGCGGGCTCCCCGTGGCCGTCGCCTGGAGCACCGCCCGGTCGGCGGACGAGACCGCCTCACGGCGCGCCGTCCGCCGGTCCTGCTTGTACTGCTTGTAGATCGAGGCCGTCGCCCGGCGGATCGCCACGGCGTCGGCGTGATCGGGCGGTAACTCGTGCACCGCGGCCAGCACCGCGAGCGCGCGCGCCATGTCGTCGGCGTTCACCCGCGCGACGCCGGTCGCCGCATCGGGCGGCCCGGCCTCGTCCAGCGGAGCTGGCCGCACGCCGTCCAGCGGCAGCTCGGGGCGGGGCGGGTGGGGGCGCTGCCGACGCGGGGCGTCGGTCGACCGGGAAGCCTGGGGCACCCGGCCACGGTAACCCGATGCCCGAAGATCACGGCGGCGGTACGGTCGAGAGATGGACGAGCGCACCTGGTCGGTGATGACCACGATCCAGCAGTTCATGGACGAAGCCCTGGAGGCGGTCCGGGCGCAGGGTCAGGGCGAGGCCGGGCCGAAGCTCACCACCACCTTGCAGAGCCACCTCGGGCGGCCTCCCGCCGAACTGCCGGTGGTACGCCTCGACATTCCCCCGCACCAGTTCGTCAATCTCGACATCGCAATGGCCGCCCTGGTCGAGCAGCACGGCGGCGGCGAGGTGATCGGTGTCGGCGGCGGCGACCAGCGCCATCACCAGACCATGGGCGATCTGCTCGCCGAACGCGGGCAGTGGAGCACCCCCGTCGGGGCGGTCGATCGCACCCGGCTCGAGACCGGGCCCGACACCTCTCGCGAGGCCGTGGGGATGGGGATCCACCTGTTCCGCTACGACGGCGTCCCGGTGGCGGCCTACCAGCGGCGCATCCAGCCGCAGTTCGGTGGCACCACCTCGCTCGAGGTGGTCGCGGCCGAGCCGGTCAGCGAGGCCCTGCTGGCCGACGTCCGGGCGTTGATGGTCGAGCGCAGCGTCTACCGCGGCAAGGTGCTCGGCTTCGGCTTGACCGACGCCATGTACGGTCCGAGCGCCGGCGGCATCGCCTTCCTGCCCCGCCCCGACGTCGCCGCGGCCGATGTCGTGCTGCCGGACGGCGCGCTGGTCCGGCTGGAGCGACACGTCGCCGGGACGGCTCGTCACCGCGAGCGGCTGCGCGCCGCGGGTCAGCACCTCAAGCGCGGGCTCCTGCTCTACGGCCCACCCGGAACCGGCAAGACCCACACCGTGCGCTACCTGCTCAGCCGGCTGCCCGAGGTCACCTCGGTGGTGCTGGCCGGCAACGCACTCGGCCTGGTCGCCGAGGCCACCCAACTGGCCCAGGCGTTGCAGCCGGCGATCGTCGTGATGGAGGACGTCGACCTGATCGCCGAGCACCGCGAGATGCACCTGGGACCGCAGCCGTTGTTGTTCACGCTGCTGGATGCCATGGACGGGCTGAGCAGCGATGCGGACGTCGCCTTCGTGTTGACCACCAACCGCGCCGATCTCTTGGAGTCGGCGCTGAGCCAGCGCCCCGGACGCGTCGACCTCGCCGCCGAGGTGCCGTTGCCCGACCACGCCTCCCGGCGCCGGTTGCTGGATCTGTACGCCCGGGGACTGCCGGTGACACCCGACGCCCTGGACGCCGCCGCGGCGCGCAGTGAGGGTGTGACGGCCAGCTTCTTCAAGGAGCTGACCCGGCGCGCCGTGCTGCTGGCGGCCGATGCCGACCGAGACGTGGACGACGCTCAGTTGGCCGCCGCTCTGGACGAGATGCTCGCCGACGACGAGCGGCTGACCCGGGTGCTGTTGGGCAGTGCGCCGACCTCCCCGGAGCTGGAACCGCCCGGCTCCCACGGTGGTTGGTCGATGTTCAACGGCTGAGAGCGTGCCTCGGCGAGCGCTCAGGCCACGGCCAGCACCAGGACGGCGATGTCGTCGCGGTTCTCGCTGAAGTCGGTGACGGCGTCGACCACCTGATCGGCGACCGCATCGGCCAGCAGAGCCGCCGCCGCCTGGCCGGTGTGCCCGCGCAAGCCGGAGGCCGCCGAGGCCAGGGTCCAGGCCAGCCGCTCCTCGCCGAACTCGACCCCGCCGCGCCGCGCCTCGGTGACCCCGTCGGTGTAGGCGACCATGACCTCACCGGGTGCCAGATCGACGCTCACCTCTTCGATGTCGACCAAAGGCAGGATGCCCAGCGCGGTGCCGCTGCGCCCGATCGCCTCGATCCGCCCGTCGGTGCGGCGCACCAGGGGCGCCGGATGACCCCCCAGAGCCACGGTGAGCCGTACCCCGAGCCGCGACGGCGCGATCGGGTCCCCATCGTCGAGTTCGCCGATCCTGCCGTAGACGACGGTGCAGAACCGCTCCGGCTCGGCCTCCACCAGCAGGGCCTGGTTGAGCTGCTCGATCACTTGTTTCGGACCCCAGCCCTGCGCGCTCAGGGTTCGGGCGGTGTACCGCGCCATGGAGGTGACCACGGCGGCGTGAACGCCCTTGCCCGCGACGTCACCGAGCACGAAGGCCCAATCCCCACCCAGTGCCTGGTGAACGTCGTAGAAGTCGCCGCTGACCTGGGTTCCCTGCCCGGCCGGCAACGATCGCGCCGCCAGGTGGACCCTCGGCACGGCCGGCAGGGACGCCGGCCGCAGGCTGGTCTGCAGCACCGTCGCCAGGTGGGTCTCGGCGTCCAGCAGTTCGCGCAACCGGCGCTCGGTCTCGGTGCGCTGGGTGACGTCACGCAAGACCATGAGCCGGCCGGCCTCCTGCCCGGTGCGGTCGGTCAGCGAGCTGAGCTGGACGGCGAGGTGGATCGCGGTGTGGCCGGGTCGGCCGAGGTGGTCGGCGGTGGTCGAGATCTCCTCCTGGCGCGAGATGCCGGGGCGATGCGCCTCGACCGGGCCGGCCAGCGGGGGCAGCAACGCCGTCACGTAGCGTCCGACGATCTGGGAACGCGGAAGGCCGAGCAGGCCGGTGGCGGCGGGATTGGAGTCGATCACCCGGTTGTAGGCGTCCAGCACCATCACCGCGTCGGACATCTGCTCCATCACGGCGCTGCGGGCGATCGGCACCAGGTCGAGCAGCCCCACCCGGAAGAAGCCCCAGACCAGCACCACCATGAGCAGCACGAACAGGAACGGCGTCGGATCGGTGTACACCACGCCCTTGAGATAGAGCGCATTGCCGGCCAGCGGGGTGAGGGCGGCGACGATCACGATGCCCGCCGGACGGCGGTACGGCCGAGCCAGCCGGGCCAACCGCCAGACCAGCAGGGACAAGGCACTGACCAGCACGACGTAGCTGTAGGCCGAGTGGGCGTAGAACAACGGCCCGGGCTCCGCCAAAGGCCAATCGGTGTTGACCTTCATGGTCTTCGGGTTGTAGACGAGCATCAGGGAGTGCAGCTGGGGCACACTGAGAATCACCACCACAACCAGCGGCTCCAACGCGAGCAGAGCCAGCGCGCGCGTCGTCAGGTGGCGACCTTGACCGGTGTACTCCACGGCGAAGGCCAGCAGCGCGGGGATCAGAGTCCCGATCCCGACATACTTCACGGTCGACCAGAAGGTTGCCGGACCGGTTTGCCTCGTGGTGGTCTCGATGGCGTAGCCGGCTGAGAAGACAAAGCTGGCCACCAGCGCCACGAAGAGGGCGTACGCCGCCGGCGCCCGCCGCTGACGCCACACGTAAGCAGCCATGGCGAGGTAGGCCGCGCCACCGATGAGTAGGCCGGCCGCAATGAAGACGTTCCTGGTCATGCACCTCCCGCCCAGCCGGTGAGGACTTCATGTCTCTGAATCGATTCACGGTAGCCGAGCGGAACCGGCCGTTGACGGGCAGGTGGCCCCAGATGGCCCGGCCCGGCGTGGGCCGCTCGTCGACACCTGGAAGCAGAGGCCTGGCGCGGGTCAGCCGCGCAGGATGCGACTGGCGTCGCCCGGCCGTCCGAAGTGGAAGCCCTGGGCGAAGTCACAGCCGATCTCGCGCAGCCGCCGGGCCTGACGCGGGGTCTCGACGCCCTCGGCGGTGACCTTCATCCGATGGGCGTGGGCCAACGCCACGATGGCGGTGACCACGGCATCCGCGCGGGCGTCCTGCCCCACCGACGCCACGAACGAGCGGTCGATCTTCATGAAGTCGAGCTCGAACCGGGTCAGGTAGGCCAGCGCCGAGTACCCGGTGCCGAAGTCGTCGATCCCGACCGGGATCTGGTTGGCGATCAGCTTCTGCAGCGCCTTCTCACCACCGGGCAGTGAGGACAGGAAGCTGTTCTCGGTCAACTCCACCTTGAGCAGGTGCGGCGGCAGCCCGCGCCGGTGCAGGCCGTCCAGCACCGCGCGCACGATGCGCGGGTGCTCCATCGAGCGCGGCGAGACGTTGACGGCCAACCACGGCACCTGCGAGGACGGCGCGTGCTGCAGCCATCGGGCCAGTTGCGACAGCGCCGTCTCGAGCACCCAGCAGTCGAGCTCGACGACCAGGCCGATGTCCTCGGCGACGTCGACGAAGGTCTCCGGCGGCAGCAGGGTCTCGCCGTCCTCGGCGCGCATCCGCACCAGGGCCTCCGCGCCGACGACCCGGCCGTGGGTGAAGTCGACGATCGGCTGGTACTGCAACACCAGCCGGTCCTCCTCCAGCGCGGCCCGCAGCATCTGCTCGGCGCGGTGCCGGCCCCGAGCGCGCTCGCGCAGCGCATCGTCGAAGACCACGTACCGGTCGCGGCCGTCGTCCTTGGCGCGGTAGAGCGCCAGGTCGGCCTCGCTGAGCAGGTCGTCCATGTTCACCCGACGTCCCGAGGTGCACGTGACGCCGACGCTGGCCGGGCAGAACAGCACCTCCCCGGTGCCGTTCTCGTTGAGCGAGAAGGGGACCCGCAGCACCTCGACCACGTCCTGGGCGATGGTGCGCAGGTCTCGCCAGCCCACACCCGGCGGTGGGACGACGACGAACTCGTCCCCACCCATCCGCGCCGTGAGACTGCCCGCCGGTGCCACCCGCTCGAGCCGTCGGGCCACCTCGACCAGCAACCGGTCGCCCACCTGATGTCCGAGGGAGTCGTTGACCATCTTGAAGCGGTCCAGGTCCAGCAGCAGCAAACCGACATTGCGCCGGTCGTCGTCCAACAGGTTCTTCATCCGTCGTTCGAACCCGAGCCGATTGGCCAGCTTGGTCACCGGATCGGTCGAGGATCGCCGCTCCAGCTCGACCCGGTCCTCGACCTGTCGGCTGACGTCGACCACCGCCCCGGCCACCACCCGGGCGGAGGCGCCGTCCGCCGGGATCACGGTCGACCAGGCCTGCACGTGACGCTGTTCGCCGTCCATGCCGAACACCCGGAAGGTCTCGACGGTGCTGCCGCCCTCGTCGGCCATGGCGTCCAGACGCATCGCCCGGGCCAGGTCGTCGGGGTGCACCAGGCGGTGCCACAGCTCGAGCGAGGGGCAGGCCTCGCCGGGCTCGAGCCCGGCGATGCGGAACATCTCCGGCGACCACTCCAGGCGCCCTTCGCGGGGGTGCCATTCCCACACGCCCAGGCCGGTGAGCTCCTGCGCGGCGCGCAGGCCGGCCAAGGTGCTGCGCAAGGTGGCGGCCTGGCGTTCGCGATCGGTGACGTCGACGGCGGCGCCCCAGGCACCGGCGACCACACCGCCCGGACCCCGTCGGATCTCGCCCCAGGCGTGAACCTGGCGTTCGCCGTCCGGGGCGTTGAACCGAAACGTCCCGGCCACGCTGGGCGCCCCCGCGAGTTGGCGGGTCAACGCCGCCTCGAAACGCGGCAGGTCGTCCGGGTGCAGTGAATCGCGAATGCGATCGACCGAGAGGTCATCGTGGGGGCCGAGGCCGAAGATGGCACCGACCGAGTCGGAGTAGGTGGTGGCACCGCTGGCGGCGTCCCAACTCCACAGACCGAGGCCGTGCAGCGAGGCGGGGGGCTGGTCACCGGGGCGGGTCAGCCGGCCGGTCCCGGGCACCCGAGGCTGGTCGATCTCGGCCTCGCGGAAGGTGCCCTCGGTCAAGGTGCCGGTGCGCGGCAGCGACAGCCCGGCCAGCGCCCGGGCGGCCACCCCGGCGAGCAGGGTGACCGAGTGCTGATCACCGTCGTCGAACCAGCCGCGTTGATCGGCGGTGAGCGAGAGCACCCCGAGAACGACTCCACCGTCGATCAGCGGCACCGCCAGATGAGAGCGGGCACCCGGGCAGCACGCGCTGGTCAGGGCGTCGTCCCCGAGGGCCGGCAGGCCGCCCGGCCGGACGTCGAGGTGAGAGCCGGTGCGCACCACGCGCCGTTCGGCGACAGCGGTGCCGCAGATGGTGCCCTCGACCGACATCACGGCGCCGACCTGTACCGCCGTCCCACCGTCGGTGGCCGCCTTGCGCACCAGGACGCCCTTGTCGAGCAGGGCGGCGGAGGCGGTGGCGTCGACGAGGCTGGAGGCAGCGCCGACGAGTTCCTCGAGGATCCGGTCGGCCTGCCCGGCGGTGCGGACCCGGTCCTGGGCCGCTGCCAGCGCGGCCGGCCAGCGCAGCCCGGGGGCCGGCAGGGCGACGTCAGGACGCGGGCCGAGCAACTGGACGCCGTTGAGGTCGTCCTCCCGGCCGGTGCCGGGCACGACGCGCAGGTGCACCTCGGGATTGGCCGCACCGCTGGGCAGGGAGGCACGGATCACCGCCATGGCGTTGCCCTCCTCGCGTTCCGACCGAGATCGAGTTCATCGACAGTCGGATCGGCCCCCCTATGGCCGTCCCAGGGCCTGCGAACGGCCCTCACCAAGGATGCAACGTGATGACGCACCGTGTCTGGTCGTTGACCAAAACAGGCTCATCGGTCAGTGGCGATCACCACTGGGTACGGCCCCGAACGACCAACCGCCGGACGACGCGGGCGTCGTCCGGCGGTGAGGTGACAGCGGGTGCGAGGGCTCAGAGGTGGGGCGCAGACCCGTCACGGGTGTCGTAGACGGTGAACCGACGACCCGTGACCGCGTACGGGATGATCCGCACGAAGCGCTCCTTGGGGGAATGGTTCCACGGGAACAGCGGGGTGTCCTGAGCCGAGTAGATGTCGTCCCACTTCTCGAGCATGTGCGCCTCGCCCTTGAGGACGACGCTCCACGCCCGGCCGCGCTCGGGGTCGTACCCGTCGATCTCGAAGGCCACCCGGCCGGCGAGGACCACTTCGACCAGCTTGGTTCCCTCGGCGGTGCGGAACAGCAGCGACCGGTCGTCGACGACGAAGTTCAGCGGGAAGATGTCGATGTCACCGGCTGCGGCGACCGCGAGGCGACCCACCTCGACCGAGCCGAGCAACGACCAGCACTGTTCATCGGTGAGGATTTCCATGGCTCCGGTCTCGCGGGCCACTGGGTCGACACCAGGCGTCTGGTCAGCAGTCATGTCCGGATCGTTCCATCGCCGACGCGAATCCTCTACAGGGCCTAGGTCCTACGGCGTGTCGTCGTCGGGCAACGGTCGGTCGCCGGGCCGATCCTGCTGTGAATGGCGACCTCGTACGTTCCGGAACGGACAGGCTCGCCGATGGCGAAACGACTGTGGCTCAAGCCCATCCGAGGTGATGCAGCCGGTCGTCGTCGATGCCGAAGTGATGGGCGATCTCGTGGACGACGGTGATCGCCACTTCCTCGACGACCTCCTCGATCGTGTCGCAGACCTCGAGCGTCGGACGGCGGAAGATCGTGATCCGATCGGGCAGGGCACCGGCTGCCCAGAAGCCGTCCCGCTCGGTCAGCGGAATGCCCTCGTACAGGCCGAGCAGGTCGGGTTCGTCCGGTGGGGCGTCGTCCTCGACCAGGATCACGACGTTGCTCATGAGCGCGGTCAGCTCGGGCGGGATGGTGTCGAGGGCATCGGCGACGGCCTCCTCGAAGGCCTGTCGGCTCATCTCGATCGTCACCCTCACCTCCCTGCAGCCCTGACGACCCTGCGGATGGTCTCAGGAGACCCCGCCGGCCGCCTCGCGAGGTGTGATGATCTCGACGCCCGCGGCCCGCAGCGCGTCCGCGAGGTCGTCGGGGGGCGTGGTGTCGCTGACGAACCAGTCGGCGCGGCCCAACTCGGCCACCTGGGCGAACAGGCGACGGCCGAACTTGGTGGCATCCGCCAGCACCGCGACCTGGCCGGCACGCGCCATCATCTCGCGCATCATCGCGGCCTCGCCGAGATTGCTGGTCGAGTACCCGCTGTCGTGGGCCACCGCGCCGACGCAGATCATGGCCAGGTCACAGCGGATGTCGACCTCACCGCTGCCGGATCGCGCCAGCGCCACCGGCCCGACGGTCGCCTGGGCCGAGAGCCGGACGACGCCGCCGAGCACGTAGACCTCGCGCACCACCGAGGGCGCCAGTTCGGCCGGGATCGCCAGGCTGTTGGTGGCGATGGTCAGATCACGGTGCTCGCGCAGGTGGCGGACCAGGGCCAGCGTGGTGGTCCCGGCGTTGATCACCACGGACGACCCGTCGGCGATCAGCCCGGCCGCCAGCGCGCCGATGCGGTCCTTCGCACTCGCCTGCACCCTGGCCCGGACGTCGAGTCCGCTGTCCGGGCGCGGAAAGGCCGTCAGGCTGACCGCTCCACCGTGGGTACGGATCAGCACGCCCTCGCCGTCCAGGTGGTCCAGATCGCGGCGGATGGTGTCGGCCGACACGTCGAACCGTTTGGCCAGGCGAGCCACGGTCACCTGGCCCACCTCGGCGACGTAGGCGGCCAGTTCGGCCTTACGGCCTGCGGGCAGCCGCCGCGCGGAGTTCTCGTCGTCGAGGGCGGGATCGGGCGTGGACATCTGCCTGTCCTAGCACAGGCATGCATGTTTCTGCGAGATCGAGCAGAGCCGGCGTGCGGCGCCCCACGGTCGACCAGTTGCCGCTCGAGCGGCCTTCCCCGCACGAAATGGAATCGCTTCCAGGGTCAAACCGTGATGTTCCATCCCTTGACGCTTCTCATAACCCCGCACTAGCTTGCAAAAAACTGCAGATTCACGCATGCCCCATGCGGAGTGCAGCACCCCTTCTGAGATGGGAGACGGATGAGCAACGGCGCTCGTGCGGGACGTCGAGTCCTCGCACTTCTCGGCGCGGCCACGGCGATCACGCTGGTGGCTGCTTGTGGGAGCGGAACCTCGACCGGCTCGTCGGCCACGGCCTCCAGCGGCGCAGCAGGAGCCAGTGGCGGCGAGGCGGTCACCCTCGAGTTCACGCAATGGTGGGAGCCGGAGCTGCCGGACGGCGCGTTCCGCGCCCTGATGGACCAGTTCGAGACCGCCAACCCGGGCATCAAGGTCAAGCTGCTGTCCGGGCCGTACGCCTCCACCAAGGAGCAGGTGGTCGCCGGCGCGGCCGCCGGCACCATGTCGGACGTCGTCGGGCTGGACGGCGCCTGGGTCAGTGACTTCGTCAAGCAGGGCTCGATCACCGATCTGTCCAAGCTCATGAAGGACTCCGGGTACGACGAGAGTCAACTGGCCGCGCAGATCAAGATCAACGATGCGGCCTACATGATCCCGGTGGTCAACTTCGTCTACCCGCTGTTCACCAACGACGCGGTGCTGGCCAAGGCCGGGGTCACCAAGCCGCCGAGCAACCGCACCGAGTTCGCCGACGCCGCCAAGAAGGTCACCGCCCTCGGTGGCGACGTCAAGGGCTGGGTGGTGCCGCTGTCACCCGAGGCGCCCAACGGCATCCAGAACGACGTGATGGCGTGGAACTGGGCCTCCGGCGGCACGATGTTGAAGGACGGCAAGCCCGACCTGACCAACGCCGACGTCAAGGGGACGGTCGAGTTCGTCAAGAGCCTCTGGGACGCCAAGGCCGTCGCCCCCGGTGCCCTGACCATGAAGGAGCAGGACAAGGTCGAGGAGTTCACCAACGGCCGGGTCGGCATGATGATCGACTCCCTGGCCCACGTCACGCTGATCCGCAAGAACAACGCCAACCTGAAGTTCAGCATCTCGGCCATCCCGGCCAAGGACGGCTACACGGGTAAGCGCGGCATCCCGTACGCGTCGTGGGGCATCGGCATCGCCGAGAACTCCAAGCACAAGGCCGAGGCGTTCAAGCTGGTCAGCTTCCTGATGAACGAGGCCAACAACTCCAAGTTGTCCTCGATCGCCAACGCGTTCCCCGGCAACACCAAGTCCGTGCCGGACTTCGTCGCCGACGACGCACTGTTCAAGGCAGCCTTCGACATCTACAAGGCCGGCTACCCCGCCAACGAGTTCACCGGCCTGCCCGTCGCAGAGGACCTGATGCGCTCGTTCGACACCGAGTTGCAGAAGACCCTGGAGGGCAAGCAGACGGTCGATCAGATGCTCGAGGCAGCCCAGGCCGCCTGGCTCAAAGAGTTCTGAGGCCTGATCCGTTGATGCGCAACAGCGCGCCGGCCGCGCCACGGCAGTTGCCGTGGCGCGGTTCGGCGCGCCCGGCGGGCAAGCCGCTGGCCCGCCGGGTCGAGCCGTATCTCTTCCTGTCCCCCACCGTGCTGCTGATGCTCGTGCTGATGCTGGTGCCGATCGTGATGGTGATCGGGTACTCGCTGATGGACCGGGTCATCATGACGAAGGAATCTCACTTCACGGGTCTGGCCAACTACGTCGACGTGCTGACCAACCCGGTGTTCTGGGTCGCGGTGAAGAACACCACGTTCTTCACCGGTGTCAGCGTGGTGGCACATCTGGTGCTGGGCATGGGGTTTGCCCTGCTGCTCAACTCACCGCTGCTCGGCAACACGACCAAGGCGATCTTCCGGGTGATCTACATCCTGCCGTGGCTGTTCACCGTGGCGATCATCGCGGTGCTGTGGCGGCTGCTGCTCAACCCGAACGGCGTGGTCAATTACCTGATGCAGAACGCCGGCCTGGTCGACGACAAGGTCGAGTGGCTGGCGAGCACAGCCACGGCGCTCTACGCGGTGACGTTCATCAACATCTGGTCGGGCTACCCGTTCTACATGATGAGCCTGCTGGCTGGGCTGCAAGGCATTCCGCGCGACCTGTACGAGGCGGCCGTGGTGGACGGCGCGAGCGGGTGGCAGCGGTTCATCCACGTCACCTTGCCGCAGCTGCGTCCGATCATCGTCAGCATCGCCATGCTCGACGTCATCTTCACGACCCAACAGTTCGCGCTGATCTGGATGACGACCGGTGGCGGGCCGATCAACGTGACCGAGATGCTCAGCACGTTCACCTACAAGTTGGCCTTCAGCAAGTACGACTTCGCCACCGCCTCGGCGAGTGCGGTCGTCATCTTCGGCTTCTCGATGGTGCTGGCGTTCTTCTACGTCCGCTACCAGAAGGCGCGGGACTGACATGGAACCTCGTGGCATGCGGCGGATCCTGCTGAAGACCGGGGTGATCCTGGCGCTGCTGGTCGGCGCCGTGGTGGTCGCCTTCCCGGTGGTGTGGATGGCCGCCAGTTCGTTCAAGACCAACCCCGAGATCTTCGAGCTCCCCCCGCGGCTGATCACCGAGAACTTCTCGTTCGACGCCTACACCACGATCGTGCGCGACCCGGTGAAGGTGCGGTTCTTCATCAACAGCTACGTCGTGGCGCTGTCGGTCACCGCCCTGACCCTCGTGGTGGCGATCCTGGCGGGATATGCGTTCAGCCGCTTCGACTTCGTCGGCAAGCGACCGCTCAACATGATCATCGTGAGCGTGCAGGCGGTGCCACCGATCACGCTGCTGATCCCCTACTTCGGGCTCATGGTGACGCTGCGGCTCTACAACACCTACGCCGCACTGATCCTGACGTACATGGTGTTCACGCTGCCCTACGCGATCATCATGTTGACCGGGTACTTCAACACCCTGCCGCGTGAGCTCGACGAGGCGGTGAGGGTGGACGGCGCGGGCTCGATGACCGCACTCTGGCGGATCTTGGTGCCGATCTCGATCCCGGGGCTGGTCTCGGTGGGCATCTACACCTTCATGATCGCCTGGAACGAGTACCTGTTCGCCCTGACCCTGACCCGCACCCAGGACATGCGCACGGTGCCGATCGGCATTCAGCTGCTCATGGGCCAGCACTCGTACGAGTGGAACGAGATGATGGCGATGAGCATCCTCGGGTGCATTCCGGTGCTGGTTCTCTTCCTGTTCTTCCAGCGGTTCTTCATCGGCGGCATGACCGCCGGATCGGTCAAGAGCTGAGGCCGACCTCCACCCGTCCACAAGTGATCACAACCCCGAGGGAGAACACTCATGTTGCTGAGCGGCACCCGTCTGCTCGACGTCGCCAACAAGCACAATTTCGCCATTCCCGCGTTCAACATCAGCGACTGGGCGATGTGCCAGGGAATCTTCGAGATCAGTGAGGAGAAGGCCGCTCCGCTCATCATCGCGATCCACCCCGACGAGTTGCAGCACACCGGCGCCGACCTGTTGCCGGCGATCATCCAGCGGGCGCACCGCTCGAGCGTGCCGGTCTCGATCCACCTCGACCACGGCACCACCCAGCAGCAGATCCTGCTGGCGATCCAGAGCGGGTTCACCTCGGTGATGTTCGACGGGTCGATGCTGACCTTCGACGAGAACGTCGCCGCCACCCGCCGGGCCGCGGAGGCCGCGCACGCCGTGGGCCTGACCGTCGAGGGAGAATTGGGCACCATCGGCACCACCGAGACCGGCACCCAGTACGCCGAGTCCAACATCGTCTACACCGAGCCGGACGACGCGGTGCGCTTCGTGGCCGAGACCGGCGTCGACTCGCTGGCCATCGCCATCGGCACCTGCCACGGCATCTACCCGGAGTGGATGAAGCCCGAGCTCAAGCTCGACCTGCTGCGCGAGATCAAGGCCGCGATCGACGTCCCGCTGGTGTTGCACGGCGGGTCGAGCAACCCGGACGACGAGATCGCCGAGTCGGTGGTGCGCGGCATCAACAAGATCAATATCTCGAGCGACATCAAGGTCTCCTACCACCAGGCGATGCGGGAGGTCCTGAAGGACACCGGGCTGCGTGAGCCGCTGATCATCCAGCCGCCGGCCCTGGCGGCGATGAAGGTGACCGCGGCGCAGAAGATCGATCTGTTCGACACCGCCGGGCGCGCGGCGCTGTACTGAGTGGGGCCGCTGATCAACGACGCAGCCGCCGGGGCCGACCTCGTGCTCGGCCTCGGCGGGTGCCTCGACTACGAGATCGTGTGGAACCCGGACGTCGTTCAGTCCCTGGTCGATGAGTACGGCATCGAACCGCACGAGGCCAGCACGGACGTCGAGGTCGACAGCGAGCGCGACCTGGTCTGCTCCATCCTGGGGTTTCTGCGCGAGGGCGTCGGCGGCGAGCGGTACGTGGCCTCGTCCGCCGTGGTGCGGGACGTCGCGGCGCGGTTCGAGCGGCGGGTGGCGCTCGGGGGCACGAACGTGCGGGCAGCGGTGGCCATGAGCCGGATCGGGGTGGCCGCAACGCTGCACCTGGTGAGCATCGACGATCACGTGCGTCGGCTGCTGCCGGCCGGGGTGGACTACGTGTGCAGCGCCACAGCGGACTCGACCGATCCGCACCTGATCGTGCAATACCCCGCGGGGGCTCGGGTGCGCCTGGGCGAGGAGGAGGTGGTGTCCCCCGCGGCGAATCGGTTGATCTACGTCAACGACGTACCGAACCGCGACCTGGCCCTCAGTCGGCAGCTGGGGCGGATGCTCGCCGGCGCCGGCCTGTTCCTGGTGTCCGGGTTCAACGCCATGCGCAACCCGGCGCTGTTGGAACGGCGGCTGGATGAGTTGCGCCGGGCCATGGCCTGGCTGCCGCCCGCGGCGAAGGTCATTTACGAGGATGCCGGGTTCCACGTGCCGTCGTTCCGGGGGCCGATCTGCGAACGGCTGGTCGAGCGCGTGGACGTCTGGGGGATGAACGAGGACGAGTTGCAGGCCTACGTCGGGGCGCCGGTGGACCTGCTGGACGCCGAGGCCGTGGCGGGGGCACTGCGAGCGCTGCAGCGCGTCGTCCCGGCCCGGGTGCTGGTGGTGCACACGAGCGCCTGGTCGCTCGCGTACGGGCCCCGGTCGCGCGAGTACCGGACGGCGCTGCGCGGCGGCAATGCCCTGGCCGGGGCTCGGTTCGGGCACGGCGACACGTTCACCCGTTCGGATCATCGCCGGGTGGACGACGGCCCCCGCCACTCCGGGGGTGAGCGGTTCGCCGAGCAGGTGGAGCGCCGACTCGGAGAGCTGGTGTGCTGCGAGGCCGCGTTCCGGGTGGAGTGCCCGACACCCACCACGGTGGGACTCGGGGACACCTTCGTGGGCGGGTTCATCGCTGCCCTGGCCGGGTCGGCTGCGGGTGCCCCGCCGCGCACGGCGGGCGGGTGATCGGGGTGGGGCCAGGTATCGCTTCCTGGTGACTCACGTCAAGATGCCCGCTTGGGGTGAGTCGTTGACTCATCGGTGGATGCCCGCGGGGCCTGGGGTGGTTTGATCTTGGTTTTGGACAGGTAGACGGCGTTGGTCTTGGCGCGGCGTTGGATGCTGCCGCGGCGGCGGGCCAGCTCGAGCAGGCTGGCCTGGACGGCGGCGATGCGGCGGGCCAGGCCGGCCGGGTTGAGGACGTCGAGTTGGTGGCGCAGGGCGTGGGCGTCGGTGGGGGTCAGGACGTGGGGGTGGTCGCGGGCCAGGCGGGTGGCGGGGGTGGCGGCCTTGTCGTAGGTCTTGGTCACCTTGGCGCCGTCGCGGGTCTTGGTGAGCAGTTTCTGTTGGGGCAGGAACAGGTTGGTCAGTTGGGCTTGCAGGGGCCAGAGTTCGTTGAGCAGGGACAGTTCTCGGGCCGTGTCGTAGCGGTGGTAGCCGACGGCGTGACGGACGGTGGTCCAGTTCTTCTGCTCGATGTGGGCCTGGTCGTTGGAGTGGGAGGGCCGGCCTCGGGTGAAGGTGATCTGCCGGTCGGTGGCCCATTTCAGCAGGTGGTGGTTGATGAACTCGCTGCCGTTGTCGGAGTGGATGCCCAGCAGGGCGAACGGGAACCGGACCTGCAGGCGGGTCAGGGCCGCTGAGACGGTCCGTTCGCCTTTGGAGGCGATGCTGATCGCCTCGGTCCAGCCCGTGGCGACGTCGGTGGCGTCCAGGGTGTAGTGGAAGGCGCCGTTGGCGTCGCCGCCTTCGTGGCCGACCAGGTCGATCTCGATGAACCCCGGTGCCGTGTCGTCCCATTCGTGCCAGGTCTTCAACGGGATCGAGGACTTCAACAGGCTGCCCGGTCGGGTCAGGGACCGGCCCTTGGCGGCGACCAGGCCGACCCGGTGGGTCTTCAGGCGCCGGTCGATGGTGGCCGCCGACATCGCCAACAGGGCATCGATCACGGCCGGGTCCTGGGGCAGTTCACCGTGGGCCAGCAGGGCCGGGACCAGGGCCGCCAACGCCGGTTGCAGCCGTTTACCGGTCGGGCCGCCCAGCACCGCCCAACACGTCGCCAACGCCGTGATCGCCGCCTCGTCGTAGGTGTAGACCGGTGCCCGGGCCGCCCGCCGCTGACCGACCGCCCGGTCGCTGCCACCATCGGCCACGGCCGCCCGGATCATCTTGCGGGCGTGGTCACGATGCCACCCGTTGACCGCCACCAGATGATCAGGATGGCCGACTTCTCGACCTTGGTGGCCTTCGCCCACGCCGCCACCTGCGAGGCCAACACCGCCCTGCGCTGCACCATGGTCAACCCCATCGAGCGAGCCTGACCCACGCGGGCATCCACCGATGAGTCAACGACCCCACCCACGCGGGCATTCGACGTGAGTCAACTCGCGCTTTGGAGATGGTGGCCGCGTACCCCTATGCTGTGGACGTCCTCGACGGGTCCTGGACGTCTGGGGTCGTCGCTGACGCCCTCATCGTCTAGAGGCCTAGGACGCCGCCCTTTCAAGGCGGTAGCACGGGTTCGAATCCCGTTGGGGGCACGCAAGAAGGTCTTGGTACCACCAAGGCCCCGTAGCGCAGTTGGTTAGCGCGCCGCCCTGTCACGGCGGAGGTCGCGGGTTCGAGTCCCGTCGGGGTCGCTCAACGAAGCGCGTGATCGAAGAAATCGATCACGCGCTTCTCCCATTCCCGAGGTTGAGCGGTGAGCCCACCCGTGTGCTGAGCGCCCGGCACCACCCAGATCGAGACGTGGGATCGACTGGCGGCGATCCAGGTCGCGGCGTGCTGCTCGTCGGGCACCTCGCCCGCCGCGACGAGCAGGATTGGACGCGGCGCCGTCGCACGCGCCGACGAGGCGAGGGATGCCGGCGGCGCCGTGCCGCTCGCGAGGCTGGTGAGGGTCTGAGTCACGTGATCGACGGCGCGCTGGGCGGTGCCGCGGACGCCGTAGACCGAGGTCAGCCAGGCCTTGTCGGCCGCGACCCGGTTGGTCGCGCCCTCGGCGACCACGGCGCCAACCCGCGGATCGGTCCCGGCGGAGCCGATCGCCATCTCGCCGCCCAGGGATTCGCCCAGCAGCCCGATCCGGGTCGGGCGCACGTCGGGCCGGGCCGCGAGGAAGTCGACGGCCGCAACGAGGTCGAGATCACCAGTCCAGCCGAGGTTCATCCCGTGGCCGTCACTGTGGCCCATCCCCCGCGGGTCGACCAACAGCACCCCGTAGCCGCGCCGGGCGAGCACCGCGGCCTGCCCGAGCACGCCCGTGCGGGACGACGTCGCCCCGGGAACGACGGCCACCGCCGCACCAGTGGACGACGGCACGTACCAGCCGGCGAGCCGGACCCCGTCGGCCGTGGTGAACCGGACCTCGGCGCCGGCCAGGCCGAGATCGGCGGGGGTTCGGTTGCCCAGGTCGGCCCGGGGCGGGAACACGGCGGCCGTGGCGAGACCGGTCGGCAGACCGAGGCCATAGAGCGTCACGGCCACGGCGACCAGAAGGGCGAGCCGCGCGGGCCAACGCATCCGGCGTGCCCAGGTGAGCAGGGCGGCCAGCACGAGCAGCGCCGTGAGCGCACCGGCTGTGAGCGCGAGCCATGCCGCCGTCCCAACCGACCCCAGGCCGTGCCACAGCCGGGGCACCACGAACCCGATGAGGGCGCCGAGGATCATCAGGCCGGCGAAGGCCACCACCGCCAGAGTGGACGACGGCACCCGGGAACGTCTGGCCTGTCCGCTCGGGCGCCGCATGGGCAGCATCGTCGTCGATGATTGGTTCGACCGACAGCCCGCCGGTGGGTATGCTTGCGACGCTCTTGCGGCGCCCACGCTCCCACCCGGACGGCGCAGGATGTCGCGGCCAGGTAGCTCAGTTGGTACGAGCGTCCGACTGAAAATCGGAAGGTCGGCGGTTCGACCCCGCCCCTGGCCACCTCTCTGACCTGCAGGTTTACCGGGTTTCTTGATCCGCTCCGGGTGGGTCCGTCTCAGTTTCAGTCTGGTGCAACGTCTCGCGTGGGGCCGTCGCCTGTGTCGCGTCTGCCGGTAGGCCTCGACAGCCTTGCGGAAACTGCGCCACACGCCGTCCGGGCCGTGCAGGGCGCCCAGGCGACCTCGCTGAGCTGCTTGACGCAACGCCGCAGCACTGAAGTCGTGGTCGGCGAGCGCCGCGAGTGTCAATGGCCAGGTTGTGGTCCCCGTTGGTGGCCAGTTGGAAGTCCCCACTCCTCGGGGTTGATCAGCGTGTGTTCTTGGTGGCACCTCCCCGGGCTCGGGCTTGTTTCATCCGGTAGGAGTCGCCGTCGGTGACCACGGTGTGGCAGTGGTGCAGGAGCCGGTCGAGGAGGCTGACGGCGGTGGTGTGTTCGGGCAGGAACCGGCCCCAGGACTCGAACGGCCAGTGCGAGCCGATGCCCAGGGAGCGACGTTCGTAGGCGGCGGCGACGAACCGGAACAGCAGTTGGGCGCCGGTGTCGTCCAGGGGCGCGAACCCGAGTTCGTCGACCAGGACGACGTCGTTGCGCAGCAGGTTCTCGATCACTCTGCCGACGGAGTTGTCGGCCAGGGCGCGGTAGAGGGTTTCGACGAGGTCGGCGGCGGTGTAGTAGCGGACGCGGTGTCCGGCCTCGACGGCGGCGACCCCGGAGCGACCAGGCAATGCGATTTGCCGGTGCCGGCCGGCCCGATGAAACAGGTGTTCTCCTTGCCGCGGATCCACTCCAGGGATGCGAGGTAGTCGAACGTTGCCTTCGGGATGGAGGATGCGGCGACGTCGAACTCCTCCAGCGTCTTGACCACCGGGAACGCCGCCGACCGCATCCGGTTGCGGGCATTGGACTCATCGCGGGCGGTGATCTCGGCCTCGACCAGGGTGCGCAGGAACTCCTCCGGGCTCCAGCGTTGGGTCTTGGCGGTGATGAGCAGCTCGGGGGCGAGACGACGCATCGCGGCCATCTTCAGCCGTTTCAGGCCCTCGTTGAGGTCGGCGGCCAGCGGCGGCGCTGCGGTGGTCACGACAACTCACCACCGATCGCGTAGTCGGCCAGGGACCGGGTCGGCACCGAGGGCAGGGTCATGACCAAGGCTTCGCCCGCCGGGCGCGGTGTGGGTGCGGCACCGGCGGCGGCGAGGATGGAGCGGACGTCGTCGGCGCGCCACCGCCCGAACTCGACCGCCCGGGCCAGCGCCGCGAGCAACGCCTCGTGGCCGTGGGCATCGTGCAGGACCAGGATCTGTTCCAGCTCGCCGGGCAGCCGGCTCACCCCGGCCGCGGCCGCACCGACCAGGAACGCCTCAGCGACCTCACCCAGGGCCAGGAACCGTTTCTCCACAACGGTTTTCGGTCGCGGCGCGCGACGTGGCTTGTCCGGGCGGGTCGAGCCGTAGTGCTCATCAAGGATGCTGGTCTCACCCGGGGCGACCAGGGTGTGTTCGGCGACGACCTCACCGGTGAACGCCTCCAGCACCTGCACCCGCGCGTCCAGCACGGTGAGCAGCACGCTGGTGCCGATGAGCCGGTTCGGGACCGAGTAGCGGGCCGACCCGAACCGGACACAGGACAGCTTGTCGACCTTGCGGCTGATCGGCGCAGCGCCGACCTCGAGCCGCAGCGACGGCAACGGCCCGAGTAGGTCCCGTTCGGCCTCGAGCCGCTCGGCGGGGACGGCGCAGATCTCCGAATGGACCACCGTGTTGACCTCGGCGCACCAGTGGCCGGCGGCCCGGTTCGCGCCGCCCAGATCACTCACCGACGGTTCGGCCGGCACCATCAGGTCCCGCTTGGCATACCCGACCAGCGCCTCCACGATCCCTTTCGACTCCGGATCCGCGGCCTGGCAGAAGTCCGGCCGGAACCCGTAGTGGGTGGCGAACCGGACATAGTCCGCGGTCGGAACCACCACATCGGCGACCACCCCAGCCTTCAGGCAGCCCATCCGGTCGGCCAACACGGTCTTCGGGACCCCACCGAGGACCTCGAAGCACTCTGCGAGCAGCCCGAGTGTGGTGGACGCCTTCTCGTCGGCGGCGAACCGGACGAACCGGATCCGCGACCAGGCCAACACCGCGCAGAACACGTGCACCCCCGCCTGGACACCCCAATCGATCACCAGCGTGTCCCCGGGCGTCCACACCGCCGGACGACGGCCCCGATGATGACCCCGCCGCCAGGCCGCCTTCTGCGCCGCGACCAGCCGCCGGAAGTTGCGGGCCGACCCCCATAGCCCGCTGCGCGGGCAGCCGGTAACAGCCGCTTCGCGCTGATCTTCCCGTGCGTCGCGCGGACCTTGTCCGCGACCAGCGAGCTGACCTCGTCGTAGTTGTGGCCCCGGCCCTGGCGTTCCGATCCGCCATCACCGGCGTTGTGTCGTTCGACGACCCGCCGCACCGTCTTGTGCGTCGTCCCGCAGATCACTGCGGCCGCTCGATAACTCCCCACCTCACGGTAGGCAGCCAAGATGTCCATCCGTTCCCTCGCGTTCTTCAATACAGGCACCCCTGCGCGGTCGATCCGATGTCTGGTTGGCACCGACACCGTCACCGCGCAGGGCCACTCACCCCGGACAGGACACGCGAGGAGTGGGGACTTCTAACCGGCCACCAGCGGGGACCACCACCTGGCCACCAGTGGGGACTTTCTCATGGCCACGGACAGCGAGGGGCGGCCAGGCCGGGCCAGCCTCGCTGGGGAGGATGAATCGCTCCAGGTTGTCAGCAGTGCCCGAGCCGTCCACTGACATCGTGATGACGGGACACGAGCGCTATGTATGAATTCCTGTCCTTACGACCAGCAAGGGAGTAGGGCTTCATTCATGGTCGGGTTGGTGGATCTCCCGGCGACGTTCACGACGTCGCAGGCGCGCCAGGTCTGCATGCAGTACCGGGACCTGTACCGAGCCGTGTGGTCATCATCGAAGGGCCAGACGTCGCATCGCGGCCGCCCAGTCGAGACTCAACCCCTGGTCGTGACCGACGACGACACCACCGACCTGCTGCTGGCGCAGCATCGGCGACATGCAGCCGCTCTCGTCGTTCATGGGCGGATGCGTGTGCCCTCGGACAAGACAAGACGTTGTCGGGGGTGCTGGCTACGCTGTAGTGAGGATCGAACGGGTGGAGGGCAGATGCGGGTCATCACGGTCAGTGAGCTCGAGGCGATGACGCCTGCCGAGCGCGACCAGTCCTTTGAGGACTCGATCATCTACGACCTCGACGAGGTACCTGAGGAGTTCGAGCCGGCACTCGAGGCGCAGCGGCAGCGGATTCTCGACCGAGAGGCCCGGCTACGCGGCAACGCCTCCTGACTGCGGCTGTGATTCGCCGCATCGTTCGGGCAACCCCGGACTTCTTCGCCGTGATCGACGCCCAACTGGGTGACGAGCGCGGCGCCAACGACGAACCCACATCGGCCGAGTTCGAGGCGTACGAGCTGTTGGCGATCGTCGAGAAGTTCGCCACCGGATGGGACACCCTTCCCGAGCAGTTCCCCGGCCGGCCCGAGTACCGACTCCTGATCCAGGCCGGTCGAGTCGTTCCCATGATCGCGGTAGTCGGACAACTCGCGCCGGACGGCGCGGTCGAGCTCGTCGACATCACCATCGACCTCGACGGTCCGTGGGCATGACCAGGACTACTCGCACCGACCACAGCCCTCCACCTCCGCATGGGTCCAGGCAGGGCCGGCGTCCAGCCGTCACCAGACGTGCCCAACTGGCTGTGGCTGACCGCGCCGGATCCGCGCCAGAATTGAAGATCAATTATGCAGTCAGCCGCATCATTGCAGGTCAGCGCAACGTTGATCATGATCGGTCGTCCTTCTGAAAATCGGAAGGTCGGCGGTTCGACCCCGCCCCTGGCCACCCGCCGATATGGCATCTGACCTGCATGTTCTTCCTGGAATCGTGATCTTGCTGTGAGCGGCTGAGAGCGCCTTGGAGGAGGCCTGAGCGGGTGCGCGGTCAGAAACGTTCAGAAGTCTGGGCCGTTCGCCCGACTACGCTGGTCCTCTCACCCATCGCGTCTGCGAAGATCTCGTGGGTGAACGCGAGGGGCGGGCGTCGCGGGTGTTCAGGCCGATCATCTCTGGCACTGCCCGTGGCTGCCGGGTGCGCAGTTGACGTAGTCGCGGAGAGACATCCCATCCCGGCGCACCGCAGACAGACGACAGCCTGAGTCAGTCTTCTGAAATCAACTCAGGATCACCGATCTCCGCCAAGGAGATCACTCCATCCCTGGACATCAGCTCGACGCCGGCAGAGGTCTCCACGAAAGTGCATTCATCCTCTTCGCTATCCGCAGGAGCGGCATCCGGATGCCCCAAAACCTCCAGTGCCCGTTCGAGCGATAGGCCAATCAAGTCAACGCCGCGGAAAATGAAGTGTGAGGAACTGCTGATTCCTACGACGATCTCTTGCGTACAACTGACCATCAGCCCCATGTTCCTCACAATCCAGAAGGGGGACTCGCGCGCTGGATCGAGATCTGGTTCCAGAAACTCCCAAACACCGCCGGGTAGAACTTCCGGGACTTCTGACTGGCGCATTCCCAAACACACTCCAGCGAAGCAGCGCGGATTGGACCAGTTATAATCGATCACGCCGCATCACCCCTTCCCTCGCTGCGAGTGATGGACAACTCCCCTGAATCCAGTATAGGCCGACGTGCCGGGCACGGACACGTCCAGTTCCGTAATGGCCACACGGTCAGGGTTCAGGCGGCCACTCACACCGTTGGTACTACGGGCTAAAGGACCCGCGGCTCAATACGGTGAGGCAGTAGCCCAGCCCGTGGTTTCCTGTCTCTTCATAGTCGAGGGTGCAGTCGCGGCCCGAACCCGCCGATCCGGACAAGGGCGCCGTGATCTTCGAGGACGGCGAGGGTGGAGGCTCCGCCTTCACACTGCGGAAGGCCAAGCGCAGTTCGAGGGACTGAAATAGCCGAGCACGACGAAACTGGGTCGATGCCTAGCCCGGAGTCAGCTGTGGTTGCCTTGACGCGCGAACTGACCAATTACTCGGAAAGGATCGCCGAGGCATTGAGATGCCGATATCGGAGTTGTGGGGCATCTTTCTGGCGATCACGGGGCGCATGACCTACGTCGAGAAGACGACGGACGCGATGACGATGCCGCTTGGCGTCCTCGACGCTGGCCAGCCCGAGGCCAGCCCGACGGCAGGACGCGCTTCTAGTGTCGTATTCAAGTGCGAGACTCGTGATCGGCGCGGTGGTGACGCTCCGCAGCAGCCACAGCCTCACTCCAACCGTCGGTCTCCTGAAGGTCGCGACAGATCATGCACAAGGCCGTGACGCCTCGGCCGTCGACCGACCGGATGAAGTGCGTCAGGGCTGCTCGGGCGTCAAGCACGTCGTACTCGATCGACGTCTTCGACCCGTTCGGCAGCCGGACGAGCGCCCGACCATCGCGGTCCTCGACGAACGTCACCGGGATCAGCGCCAGCTGGCCGGGCTCCATGTGTGCTCCTCCACCGGTCGGTCCGCACGTCTCTACCCAGCCGGTCGCCATGGGCCGCGCCGGTCGGCGGGTCCGACCTTCACGGGCTGGCAACGTCCTCAACCGACACGGTGTCCGCCAACCAGCGGTCCCCGCTTGGTGTCATTGCGGCAGGATCGTGAACGCCGCGACATGCCGTGGCCGGACCGCAGCGAAGTGGCGCCGATCGATCGTGGCGATCTCGACGACGTCCAAGCGTTCAGCGACGGTCACGACGGCCGCGTCCACGAAGCCCAACGGGAAGTCGCCATATTGGAGCACCAACTCCGAGGCCCTGCGCCAGTCCCCCGGCTCCAGGTCGACGACCGCGAAATCGCCCTCCGCCAGCGACGCCAGGAACGCCGCCTCGGCCCGCGACCCCGCCTCGCGTTGGACCAGGAAACACACCTCCGCCACCACCGGCGCCGGAACCACCAACCGCTCCCCGGCCAGATGCGCAGCCGTGAACAGATCCACGCACGCCCGGTGATGGACATCGCGAGTCAACGCCGCCGCAACGATCGGACCCGTATCGACAACAATCACGACCGAGGCCGCCCGAACCCTTCAGCCAGGATCTCCTCGACCCGCTCGGACACGTCATCCGCCGATCCTTCGGCAATCCCGAACCACGACGGCGGCCACGCCCGCGGCGCCGGCACCGCATCCAGACGAGACCGCAACGCCGACACCACAGCCAGCACCTGCTCATCGGGCAACCGCTCGACCAGCTCACGCAACTCATCCCGGGGACTACTCACACGCCGAGTATAGGTACCCACCCCACACCCACCATGATCAAATCCCCCCACTCGACACCCCGAGCCCGCGACGACGAGTCCAGCCATCACCATCCCACCCCGACCAGCCACGACCACCCGGCCCGAAACCGTGTCGAAGAACCGCGCGAGGCGCACACAAGAGCCACAACACTGCAGGTCAGAGACGTATTCGGCCACGCACGATCAACTTCCTGAAGATCGGAAGGTCGGCGGTTCGACCCCGCCCCTGGCCACCAGCCAATACAGCCTCTGACACGCAGGTCCTTTCCTACATCGTGATCTTGCTGTGAGCGGTTGAGAGCGCCCTGGAGCGGGTCTGAGCGGATGTCCGATTAGGAATCGTTCAGAAGTTTCAGCCGTTCGCCAACCCGCCGAACCGGGTCGACGCCGCTCAGGCGCCGTCCAGGCAGGGCGCTTGGCTGAGCATCGCGTCGTGGTCGTGCAACTGCGCTCACCAACATCCACCCAGCCGTCCACGCGCGGCACTCAACCCTCACCTACCCTGAGCCTTGGTATGGTTTAGGAGTCATCCCATACTTCTACGAGCGGAGGGTCGGGGTTGTGCGAGGGCGACTACTGCGCCGGACGTGGCAGCACGACCCAGCTCTCTACGCACCGGCCCGGTACCGGCGCGCGTGCGCCTACGACGCGTTCCTCCCTGAACCCCTCACCGGTTTCGACGGCGGAATCAGCGGTGAGGTCGCGGGAGTGGTGTCGGACGCCGAGGCAGCAGTCCACGCACTCAACGCGCGTGCTCGGCCTGCACTGGCACCGCTCGCACGCTTGCTGCTGCGCATCGAGTCGATCGCTTCCTCCAAGGTCGAGGGCATGCAGATCGACTCGCGCGATGTGGCCCGGGCGGAGGCGCGCTTGGACACCGGAGGCAAAGCCGACCCGAGCGCCACGGAGGTGCTGGCAAACATCGACGCCATGGAGCTGGCGGTCCACCACGCCGCGTCAGCACAGGCGCTGAGCGTCCAGGAGCTCACCCAGATCCACACCGCGTTGATGGCCGGAGCTCCCAACTTCCAGGTCGCAGGCAAGGTCCGCACCGAACAGAACTGGATCGGGGGCAACAACTACAACCCCTGTGCGGCCGACTTCGTCCCTCCCCCACCCGAGGCCGTCCCCGAGCTTCTGGCCGACCTGTGTTCGTTCATCGACGAGGAGCATCTGCCACCCTTGGTGCACGCCGGACTCATCCATGCCCAGTTCGAGACCATCCACCCCTTCATGGACGGTAACGGCAGGACAGGGCGGGCCTTGATCCATGTCGTTCTCCGCAGAAGGGGACTCGCCCCCGCCTACGTTCCGCCGATCAGCGTCGTGCTTGCCGCAGAACGTGCCGACTACATCCAAGGCCTGACCTCGTTCCGCAGCGCGGACATCGACGATTGGCTGCTGCGGTTCGCTGCAGCGACAGCCCGCGCCGCAGGCTTGGCAAGCCAGTACCTGGACGCCGTCGAGCGCCTGCAAGATCATTGGCGCGGCCGGCTCAGGACGCAGAGCAGCCCGCGCGCGGACGCCGCGGCATGGCGCGTCATCGATGTCCTTCCCGCGCACCCGGTCATCTCCCTACCGGTCGCGGTCACAGCCGTCGAACGCTCCAAGGCAGTGGTCAACCAGGCGCTGGCGGAACTGGAACGAGCCGGAGTCCTGATCCGACTTGGCGGCGGACAGCGCAACCGAACCTGGGAGGCCGCGGGACTACTCGACCTCCTGGCCGAGCTGGATCAAGCCGCTGCCCCTCGCGCGTAGCCACCCCCGTAGGACGAAGCACCCCGTCCATGACCGGTCGATGCCCCGCCGAGCCGCGGCTCTTGGTCGACGCCATATGCCCCGCCTCGCCGCAGGTCACAGCACCTTCGAGGGTGCACGACGGGCCTGAAATCGGAGGTCGGCGGTTCGACCCCACCCCTGGCCACAAGAGGTGATCTACCGATGGTGTTCGCACTTCTGCGGATCAACCTGACAGGTTGAGCTGAGGGCCGGGGCTTGCACCAGCGGGTGCAGCGACCCACTGGCCTGAGCGACCTTGGGCACAAGCTCCGCCGATCCTCAGGCATGAGGATGGAACTGCCACCAGGCCAATCGCGCCGAGGGCAGGGGGCCGTCGTGACCACCGTGAAGGACGCCGCATCGCGGTTCTCGACCAGTCGTCGCACCGCGGTCACGAGGGTGACCGGCACACCAGAAGGCGTGGGGGGCGACCCCGCCGCGCGAGCGCCGATGTGGGCCAGACCCCACGTTGTGTTCCTGCTCATCGCGTACGGGTTCTCCTGGACGCTGTGGATCGCCGGCTGGATCGTCGCGGACCTGACCGATGCCGGTGACCTCCTGTTCAACGAGGACTTCGTGTGGCGGGTCGGTTTCGTCCGTGACGTGGCGGCGCCTCTCCTGATTGCCACCGGGATCGCGTTCTTCGCCGTCTACGGGCCGATGATCGGCGGAATCATCGCGACGGCCTTGGACCCGAACATCCCGAAGGGCAGCCTGCGGCAGCGAGTGAGGGACGTCGGCGTCGGCGGCCGTGAGTACGCCCTCGTCCTGGCGGTCCTGCTCGGTGTGACGCTGCCCGCACTGGTCATCACGGTTGCCACCGGGACACGCTCTGCTGACGCCCCTTCCAGTGGCCAGTTGATCGGCTTTCTCGTGGCCTTCTTCGCCTTGCAGCTCCTCACGTCCGGAACAGAGGAGATCGGCTGGCGCGGGTACTTGACCGAGAAGCTGCTCCCCGGCAGGGGGTTCTGGGACACAGGGTGGCTGGTCGGGATCGTGTGGGCGGTCTGGCACCTGCCCGTGGCCACGATGATCTTCCTGCAGCAGGGCATGGCCCCCGTGCAGATCGCGGTCTCACTGGTGGGCTTCGCCATGGGCATCGTCGCGATGGCGATCCTGCAGGCGTGGTTCTACAAGAGGACCCGCAGCGTCTTCCTGAGCATGGTCATCCATGCCGCGTTCAACACCCTGCCACTCACCCTGGTGCTGCTGTGGGAGGAGTCGCCCGCGGCCGTGGTGACAGACCTGCTGCTGTGGGCCGTCGTGATCTACCTCCGCACCCGAAGCCAGCGCACGGCCAAGGCCATGGAAGTCTGACTCGACGGGGACGCTTCCGATCTGTTGGTTGGCGCCTGGCGCCCATCAGGTGAAGCAGTCCGCATCGCGGGCTGGTCAGCCTGATCCGTGCGGTCGCGACCGTTTCGGGTTCTGCGCCGAATGCGCGCCGGCGCACCCGAGTCGCCCTCACGGTGCAGTACGTCCCCAGATTCGGCGCACTCGGCCCAGCACTGGACTCGATCATGATCCGCCGTCGCCTCCTGCAGGGCTTCCGCGGCCTGCTCGCCGGACTGAAACACGGGGTCGAGACCCCGGCACCGACACACCCACGTCTCGCCTCCCATCGACTCCGTGATCGTCGCCTGACCGGCAGGGGACGGACGTGCGGCGAATGGCCGACCGAAAACCGGTCAGACCCCTTCCTGCACCTGGTAGATCTCGTCGGCGACCAGACCGTGCGCCTCGCGGTGCACCAGGTTCGCCGACTCGGCGTCCGGGGCCTCGACCAGGCAGAAGACCTGACCACCGGACTCGTCGACCCAGTAGCGCAGGTAGCGCACGTCGTGGCCCTCCTGGGTGGCGAGGTCGGCCTGGTGGGCCTTGGCGACGTCGTCCATCGTGACCCCGTCGCCGAGGTGGTGAACATCCATGAACAGAGGCATCTCGCTGTCCCTCCTCGTAGCGCCGTGGCGCGGATGCACCGCTGGTCGCATGCCTCTGGTCTACCGACGAGCGGGACGGCGCCACATCGGTGAGTACTACCCAACCGGAACGCCGGCGGTACCTATCGAAGGGCGCGAAGGAACGTTGCGGGGCAGCAGGGTTCAGGGGTGACGGGGTTTTGCGCGCGAGGCGGCCTCGCGGCGGGACCGCACCCCGAGCTTGCGCAGGATGGCGGCGACGTGGTGCTCGACGGTCCGGCGCGACAGGACGAGCCGCTCGGCGATCGCGGCGTCCGGCAGCCCCTCGGCCAGGAGGGCGAGCACCTGAGCCTCGCGGGCGCTCAGGCCGTCGGGGTGCGGACGGTCCGAGGCCCGCGGGGCGCGGGGCGCGGACCAGCCGTTGGCCCGCAGCAGCGCCCGGGTACGGGCCGCCGCACCGGTCGCCGACAACGCGTCGAAGCACGCGACCGCCTCGGTCATCTCCGCGCGCTCACCACTGCGTGCCAAGGCCAGGGCATGCTCGTACGGGCACCCCAGCTGCTTCCACCGCAGCGCGGCCTCGCCCCAGCGACCGGCCACCTCGAGGGCGTACGGCGGAGCCAGCGGTGCGCCGTCCCCGGCTGCCGGGTCGCCGAGCCAGGTGGCGACGGATCCCCGGTTCCACGGGCAGTCGGCCGCTGTCGCCTTCGGCCAGGTCTCGGCGGCCAGCCGTCCCGGGGCATCTGCGTCACCGGACAGCCAGGCGATCTCGCAGCGGGCGGCGGTGACGGGCCCGAGACGCTGGATCTCCCCGATCCCGTCGGCCAGCCGGACCGCCTGGTCCATCGGCTGCCGCCACCGGTCCTCTCCGGTCCGGGCCAGGGCCAGTGCCTGGACGACCAGCGGTTCGACCTGGCTGGTCGGTGCAGACTCGATGCGCTGCAACACGTTCTCGGCGCACTCCCGGGCCGCGGTCGTCTGCCCACGGTTGAGCATGAGCTGCGCCTGGAGGCCCTGCAGGTAGAGCGTCCAGGCATCCAGGTCGCGGTCGATGCAGTACTGCAGCCCCGCCGCCAACCGCGCCGCAGCATCGGTGTGCCGGCGCTGCGCCACGGCGCAGGAGGCCAGGTTGCAGTAGGCGCGCGCGGCGTGCTCGTGCAGGTCGGCCACCCGGGCCTGCTCCAGGCTCGTGGTGAGCATGCGGATCCCGGCGTCGAAGTCGCCGGACACGACCTCGGCTGTCCCGAGGTTGTTCAAGGCGTGCACCCGCACCTCGTCCCGCTTCCGCCCGTCCGGCACCTGGTCCAGCGCGGCCAGGGCACGCCGTCCCCAGAGCCTGGTGCCGTGCAGGTCCGACGAGAGCATCCGCAGCTGCGCGACGTTGCTGTACGCCATCGCGAGTTCGACGGTGCCCGAGCCGTGTAACGCCTGCACGGCGAGGTCCGCCTGCCGTTCGGACAGGTCGTTGCGTCCGGCGAACCAGTTGAGCCGGGACAGGCAGCGGTGGGCGTCGCCGACCCTGACCGTGTCACCGGACGCCGCCCAGATCTCGAGGGCCTGCTGGACGGCGTCCAGCGCGTCCTCGACCTGGTCGGTGAGGTAGCACTCGTAACCCAGCGCCCACAGCAGGTCCGCCCGGCGCCCGTCCGCCAGACCGTGGGCGAATCGCAGGGTGCGGCGGTACTGATGGACCGCTTCGCGGTGTGCGCCCAGGTCGGCTGCTCGTGCGGCCGCCACGGGAGCATGGTCCAGCACGGCCGCGGTGTCGACGGCCGCCTCGGCGTGGTGCGCCACGCGCGCGTGGTCGAGCGCTCCGCCTGCCCTGCGCGCCAGCAGGGCGGCAAGGATCTGCCGGTGGATCGCGACCCGTCGGAACGCCGGCATCGGCTCGGCCACCGCCAACCGTGCCAGCTCGTGCCGGAAGGCCAGTTCACCGGTCGACGCGGCGAGAAGCCCGCGCTGCAACGGCTCGTCGAGCACCTCCAGGCCGTCGTCCAGCACCTGCTCCAGCAGCTCCAGGTCCGCCCGCGCCCCGCACAGGGCCACGACGTCCAGCGCGGCGCGTGCCGGCGCGGTCAGCCGGGACACCCGGGCCTGGACGGCGTCCCGGACGGTCGGTGGGACCGCGCCGGTGCCGGCCGAGAGAACCTCGGTGACGAAGAAGGGGTTGCCCCCGCTCACCTGGTGCAGGCGGTCGACATCCGCCGGGGCGGCGTCCGGGTGGGCGAGGGCGTACTCGTGGGCCAGGCGTTCGACCGCCGAGCGCGACAGCCCGGGAAGATCCAGTCGCCGCACACCAGGCGCGGTCGCGGCGTCGCCGAGAACCACCCGCAACGGGTGACCGGTGACGACGTCCTCCGGGCGGTACGTGACCAGCACCAGCGCCCGGCACGTATGGACGCGGCGGGCGAGATGGCGAATCAGGTCCAGCGTCGCCTCGTCGGCCCAGTGCGCGTCCTCCACCACGAGCAGGAACGGCTCGCGCACACCGGGCTCGCTCAGGGCCGTGACCAGCCGGGCGAAGACCTCGTGCCTGGTCGCCTCCGGAGGCCACACCTGTGCAGGCAGCCGCGGCAGCATCTCTGTCAGCGGGCCCAGCGGCGCCGGCGTCGACGACCCGTCACAACCGCCGACGGCGACCCTGGCCACGTCTGCCGCCTGCCGGACGACGCGCCCCACGAACGAGGTCTTGCCGACCCCCGCCTCCCCGGCGACGAAGACCATCCGGCCATGGCCGGCCACGGCCTCGGCGAGGTAGTCGTCCACCGCCGCGGCCTGCTGGTCCCGTTCGAGGAGCCGCACCATCAGATGCTAGGAGCTTGCGGCAGGCCCGCACAGACATCGAAGCCACGCGGTCATGTGACAACCGGTATGAGTCCCCTGATGTGGTGGGGTTCCGAAAGCTCGTCCTCGGCGCGGCGATTGATGCCGCTCCCTTGACTCTGATGGCTACGCCGGCCACGGCATCCGGACCACCCACTCCACCGGATACCTCTGTCGATGGGGTGCTGCAACCCGAGAACACCGTGCCCCAGCGCGCGTCGCCCTGCGAGATGATCGAGCCGTGAAGTGGACGACGGCGATCGGGCACGTGCACGGCCTGGCGGAGCGGTGCGCCGACATGGCCGAGCTGTCCAGCACCATCCAGACGTTGTCCGTCACGGGCCTGTGGGCCGTCGGTGACATCCTCGGACCACCCCGCGATCTGGACTGGGTCACCGTCGCCCTGGTCGTGGACCTGCCCGCGGCCGAGGTCCCCTGGCTCTGCTCGCCTCACGGTTCACAGCACTGGTCGCAGGCGACCAGGCTGTCGAAGAACCCCGTGACCGCGAGATGGCGCTCGGCCCACGCACCCGTGTGGAACCACCGCATCGTCCGCCCTGTGCTGATCTGGGATCTGGCCGGCGGCCTGCGACAGAACGCACTCGACGCCGTCCGCGAGGGATGTAGCGCCGACTTCGCCCTCCCTGCCCCGAGCCCCGACGAGTTTCGCGCCCGGATGGCCGACGAACTCGCGATCAGCGCAGCCGCCCTGGCCGCGAGGACCGCGGACTACGAGGCAAAGCGTTGGAGCAGAACCCCCTTGGAGCGGATCGCCGACCCCCTGTTCGAGGCCGTCCAGGGCTACCTCGGCGTCCTCGAGACACAACCCCACCCCTCGCGGCCACTGAGCGGCGGTCACCCCGAGGCGCCCACGGTCAGCCCGCAGGCCTAGAAGAGACACCTCGGCCACCACCGACGCTGGGAGCAACATGCGCTCCCCGACCAGATGCGCAGCCGTGAACAGATCCACGCACGCCCGGTGATGGACATCGCGGGTCAACGCCGCCGCAACGATCGGACCCGTATATACAAACGATCACGACAGAGGCCGCCCGAACCCCCACCCACCATGATCAAATCTCCTCTCTAGATCACGGTGATGGAGTTGACGATCCGGTTGGCGTCGGCGAGCGCATCGGGGTCGGTGCCAGCGGCCGGCCGAACGAGGGTGACCACCAGACCGGGCTGCTCTCCGTCCACCACAGTGACCTGGGCCGTCTGATCCGCGCCGACCGCGAACGGGTTGTCCGGGGTGTCGGCGAGGGTCACGGCCAGACAGTCACACCCCTCGGAGGCCCCGGCGGGCAGCCAGCGGTCGGCCCGGACGTCGAACGTGACGCGCTGCGCGGGCCGGCCGAGGACCATCACCCGCTGCGCCGGCCCGGTGAGCCGGATGGCGGGGTGGTCGGCCAGCCAGGCCGGCAGGTCGGTGGGCAGCGCGGCGAGGGCTGGCTTCGGCACCGCCGCGGAGGGCGCCGGGCGCACCGCCGTCCACTGCAGAACCGAGATCCGGATGCCGTCCTTGTCGTCGGTCACCACCAGGCTGGACGCGGTGGCGAGCGCGACCCGCCAGGATGTGGCGGAGTCCGGGACGGCGAACGTGATCTTCGGCGTGAGGCCGGCAGCGGCGTACGTGCCCGGCAGCAGCGCACCGGGTTCGGCCGGCGGCAGTGTGGACCAGGACGGTACGGATCGGTCCGGGACGAGGCGTGGCAGGGTGGCCGATGGGATGGCGACGGCGGCAGCGATCGCGACGGCGGCGAGCACACGCCGACGCCGGGCTCTCGCCCTGCCGCGTGCCTTGACGGCGGCCAGGTCCGGGGCGGCGGGCGGCGCGCCGGCCCCGATCTCGAGGAGCTGTCGGAGTTCAGTCATCGCGGCCCCCCGATGCGTCGAACTCGATACTGAGCGCGGCGCGCAGCACGGCCAGGCCGCGCGCGGTGAGCTTCTTCACGGTGCCCTGGCTGCAGCGCATCACCGCCGCGGTGGACGCCAGGTCGAGATCGTCGAAGAACCGCAGCACCACGGCCGCCCGCTGCCGCGGGGTCAGGTACGACAGTGCGGCGCGGACGACGAGCGCATCCACGAGGTCCGGCGTGGCGGGCAGACGCTGCCGCTCGGCGAGCACCGCCGTGGACCGCCGCTCCACGAGCAGCCGACGCCAGCGGGAGTTGGCCAGGTTGAGCGCGACCCGGGTGAACCAGGCACTCTGCTGCTCCATCCGACTCAGCCGGCCCCAGTGCACGCAGCCGCGGGCCAGGGTCTCCTGGGCGAGGTCGAGGGCGGTCTCCCGGTCTCCGCAGTACAGCGTGAGCAACCGCACCAGCCGTGGGTACTCCCCGGCGCACGCGTCCTCCAGGCCGCTGTACATGCGCCGCGGCGTGACATCGACGGCCGGCAACCTCACCTCCGGCTGCCCTGCGCCGCGCCCCTCGGGCTCGGGCCGGGTGCCTGCCATCGTGGCCACGTCCGCCTCCCCCAGCCGCGGTCACCTGGTCGCGAGCCGCGACAGCGTCGACGCGCCGGGGCCCGAGACCCAGACCGAGTCGTCGGTGACGAGCAACTCGGCGATCCAGCCGCGCAGCTGCGCACTCCCCAGCGTGCGCCCATCCTGCGGGGAGTGCCAGGTCACCAACCCGGAATCTCCGTGCGTGACCCACAGGGCGCCATGGGTCAGGGCGAGGCCGCCGGCCTCGGTCGTGGAGACCTGCCGGACGACGCGGTTCGTGGCCGGGTCGACCGCATGAATGGTCGAGTGCTCCGGGTCGGCAGCCCAGACCAGGTCGGGGGTGACCAGCATGTCGCCCCGGCAGCACCCCGGGATCGGGACCGTGGCGAGCCTCCGCCCCGTGGCCGAGTCCAGGCGGGCCAGCCCATCCTTGACGACGGTCCAGACCGACCCGTAGCCGGCGTTCACCTGGCCATGCGCCTCACCGACCTCGACCACCTGGACCCGTCGACCGGCGACCGGATCGACCCGGGTGAGGGTGGCGTCGGAGTTGCGGACCCAGATCATCCCGGCGTCGACGGCCACCTCCCAGGGTCCCGAACCGACCGGGATCGTGGCGAGGACGGCGTTCTTGGCCGGGTCCACCCGGGTCAGTGTGCCGTCGTCGTAACTGGCCACCCAGATCGACCCGGCGGCGACGACGACCCCGGCCGGGTCGCTCCCGATCGGGATCGACGTGATGATCTTGTCGGTTGCCGGGTCGATCCGGACCAGCAGCCCGCCGGTGTCCTGACCCACGGAGACCCACAGCGACCCGAAGCCGGTGACAAGGTAGACCGGGTGACCGGGCAGCTGGATCTCGGCGAGGGTGTCCCCGATCCGGTGCTGCTGCGGCCCCGAACTGCTGGCCGACCCGGTCCGGCTCGGGGCAGCCACCCCGGCGGAGCCGCTGCTCGCCGTGCCGCCCCCCGATGGCTGTCCACCCGAACAACCAAGCACGGTCAGCAGCACGGCGGCCGCCAAGGTGGCCGCTGTGGTCCGTCGTCGCACCATCACTGCCTCCTGCGCAGTACGTCCAGTGCACGGTTAACGCTTCATCACCCCAGCGGGGACCCGTGGCCGCCGATGTTCCTCTCGAACTCCCGCTGCACGCCAGAATCGGCGAACAACCTCAGGGGGCGCATCGCAGCAGGTCAGCGTCTTGCCGTCCGCCCGATGTCGTCTTCGTGAAGATCGGAAGGTCGGGGTTCACCCTCATCCCTGGCGAAGACGGTGCTCTCGAGTCTGATGACGCAGGGGGCTACTGCCCCGCCAGGTCGAGGGGGGGTTCATCCGAGCGCCGCCGGGAGTTCTGAGGCTCTGCCCGTTCCCTGGGCGCCGGAACGGCACTCGCCGGGGCCGTGGAGTCGGGGGTCACGCTCGTGGCGTCGGTCAGGGCGCCCTCGTCGTCCGAGAAGACGGTGCGGTCGCGGCCGAGTTGCTTGGCGCGGCGCAGCCTGGTGTCGGCCAGGTTCAGGACGTCCAGGAAACCGCTCCGTTCGGTGCTGCCGGCAGTTCCGAAGCTGGCGGTGACCGGTGCCGAGGCGCCGCGAGCGGTGGTGTTCGCGAGGTCGGCCCGGAGCCGATCCAGGATCTGGGCGGCCTCGGCGGGCGTGGCATGGGGGAAGAAGACGACGAACTCCTCGCCCCCGTAGCGGCCGGCGATGTCCTGGGCCCGGATGGTCTGCTGCAAGGTGGTGGCGAACTGCCGTAGCGCCTGGTCTCCTGCGTCGTGTCCGTACACGTCGTTCAGGTGTTTGAAGTGGTCCAGATCAGCCATGGCGACGGCATAGGACTCGCCAGGACATTGGGCGATTGCACCCCGGATGTGCTCCTCCACCGCGCGGCGGTTCAGCAGGCCCGTCAACCCGTCCGTACTGGCCCGTAACTCGCTGCGGCTGAACGCCCGGATGGTGCCGATCCGCTGACCGGTCTGGTCCGCGATCGTTGTCAGCCGCTCGATCACACCGTGGTCGGGAGAGTCGCCGGCCGGCCCGGTGCTGTGCAGCACTCCGAGGGCACGGCCCATGAAGGCCACGGGAATGCAGATGGACGAGACCGGCCCGGACTCCCGGCCGCGCAGCTTCCTGCACGCCCCCAGGGCCTCGCCGTCCGGATACACCATCCGCTGGCCGCGTCGGACGGCCACGCAGTCCCACGGCGACCTGATGGCGCAGTCCGGGGCCTTGCCGGGGGTGGCCGCGACGGTGGACATCGCGGATCGTGAGGAGTCGGCGAGCTTGAGTTCGGAGCACCGCCCGACCAGGGCGAGGGCTTCTGCGGACGCCTGGTACGCGTCGGGTTCGGTGTCCACCATTTCGAAGGCAGCGTGCAGCTCGGTGGCGAACTGGTGCAGCCCGGCCTCGCGTCTCGCCGCCAGAGCGAGTCGGTGATCAACCCGGAACACCAGGCCCCCGAGCACCGTCAGGAGCGCGATCGCCCCGCCTGCTGCGGAGATGATGATCACAATGGCCTGTCGCAGCCGTCGGTCGGCGTCGACCTGCGTTGCCGCCACCGCCGTGGCCAGATCGTCCGCGGTGGTGCTGAAGCCCTGATCGACGCCTTCGAAGGAGGCGCCGAGCTCAGCCAGTTCCGTGCGGGCCGCCTGCGGCTGCCGGCGTGCCAGCTGCGCCAACCGGGTGGCGTCGGCCATGAAGGCGTCGGTCTGCTTCACGAGCCGGTCCAACCCTGCCGGAAGCCCGGATCCCGACGGCAGGGCGATGGCCGCAGCCTGCCGGTTGGCGGTCAGGTCGTTGTGCACGCGGTCGGCATGCTCCCGGAGCTCGGTCACGATGTCGTCGGCGGCCGAACCGCCGCTGTCCACCGCCATCAGGGCGTGGGCGTACACGGCGTGGACGCCGGTGTCCGCATCCTGGTGGCGGATCGCGATCGCGTCGGCGGCCGTCAGAGCCTTCTGACCGGCCCGGATCGACGAGACAGCCGCGAAGGCGCTGCTCCCGACGACGGCGACCGCTGCGACGCCGATCCCGAGCAGGACCAGGTACCGCACCGGCAGCCGGCTCCCCCCGGCCGCAGCGCGAGGCGGCTCGGGGGTACCACCGATGCTCACATCACTCCATCGGCCGCCGCCGGCCCGGCGCACAGCGTCCGGGCGGGTGAATCCGATCGGGGGTCGGCCCCACCGACCTGGCTGCCGCGCTCTCAGCCATCGCGGCTGTCGCTACCGACGGCACTCGGCAGACCGGAGGAGACGACCCGGGTCCACCAGACCGATGCTCCCCGCACCGGACTCGGTGCGGGGAGCATCGGGTAGTGAGGCAAGCAGCCTGACCGGAGCGTCAGGTGGTGCTGATCGCTCAGACGGGCAGGGTGCGCCAGTTCGTCACGTAGACCGGGGCCGAGCACGTGCCGACCACGTTCCCGTTGCGGTCGGCCTGGCAGGTACGGACCTGGATCTGGTTGACCTGGCTGGAGGTGGTCACCCAGGGCGATTGGCCGTAGGTGTTGATGGTCGTCGAGCAGGACGCGGCGCCCTTGTACCACCTGGTGACATCGATCCCGTTGAACAGTGCCCGGGTCTGCGATACCGCGCAGAAGCTGTCGCTGCGGACGTCGCGGGAGTAGCCGGCGATCTGGAAGTGGCGAGCGTCGGAGCTGATGTAGCCCCAACCGCTGGCCCAGCCGTAGTAGCTGTTGAGGGAGTAGGTGCCCTCGTAGACGGAGCCCGCCGCCTGCGCCGGGGTCGCCACCCCGACGACCGAGGCGACCAGGGCAACCATCAGGGCCAGTGGGGCCAGCACTCGGCGGGCGAGTGTGCGCCGAGTGGAGAGCGGGCGACCGGCGACAGTTGCAGCGCTGCTGGTGCTGTTCATGAGGTCCTCCAGGGTCTGGCTGCCCCGGATGGGGCGCTCTGAGTTGTTGCCCCGAGCGTGTCCCGGATGCCGGACGACGTCTGTCACGCCGCTGACACAACAACCTTCCCCTGTCGGCGATCCACGGCGACTACGTCGGCCTGGAGCCGTTCGCCTCCGCGGCGCCCCGCCCGACGAGCCGATCCGAGGTCGGCTGATCTGCAGTTAACAAACGGCCGCTACGGTAGCGCGGTGGCTGATAACGATTACGTCATTGATCCTGTGAAGGGCCCGCGCGTGGTCCCGACCCATGCGAAGGCGATAGCGCCAGTCCAGCCGCCGACACCCGATGTCGACGGCTTCGTGGACGCGTTCTTGCGTGAGTTGAACTTCGGTCAGGGTGTCTCGCTGGCCCGTGCCTCGGTCAACGACCAGCACCTGGCCCTCTCGCGGACGGTGCGGCACTTCCTGATGGCGCGCTGGCTGGAGGCCTTGGCCCAGCAGCGCAAGAACCCGGTCAAATCGGTCGGGTACCTGTCGGCCGAGTACCTGCTGGGGCGCCAGCTCGACAACGCACTGTTGGCCACCGACCTGGTGGACGTCGTCCGCGAGGGTCTGGCCCAGTGTGGCCTGAGCCTGGACACGCTCCGTGACCAAGAGGTGGAGCCCGGGCTCGGCAACGGAGGCCTGGGCCGACTCGCCGCCTGCTTCATCGACTCCCTGGCCACCATGAGCGTGCCCTGCATCGGCTACGGCATCCGCTACGAGTACGGCATCTTCCGGCAGACCTTCGTCGACGGACGCCAGGTCGAGCAGCCGGACACCTGGCTCACCCTGGGTGGCCCGTGGGAGTTCCCGCACCCAGAGTCCTCCCAGTTGGTCAACTTCGCCGGTCGGACCGAGACGTACGTCGACACCGACGGCGAGGAGCGCACCCGCTGGGTGCCGGACTGGAACGTCGTCGGCGTGCCCTACAACTACATGGTGCCGGGCTACCAGAACGGCCGGGTCAACACGCTGCGGCTGTGGAGCGCCCGCGCCACCAAGGCCTTCGACCTCGAGATCTTCAACTCCGGCGACTACGCCGACGCGGTGCGCGCGCAGACGTTCGCCGAGAACATCTCCAAGGTGCTCTACCCGGAGGACTCCACCCCACAGGGCAAGGAGTTGCGACTGCAGCAGCAGTACTTCTTCGTGGCCTGCTCGCTGGCCGACTTCGTGTTCGAGATCCTGCACGACGGATTCGACATGACCAAGCTGCCCGAGCGGATCATCTTCCAGCTCAACGACACTCACCCGGTGATCGCCGTCCCCGAGCTGATGCGGCTGCTCGTGGACGTCAAGAAGCTGGCCTGGGCCGACGCCTGGCAGATCACCCAGCAGTGCTTCGCCTACACCTGCCACACCCTGCTGCCCGAGGCCCTGGAAGTGTGGCCCGTCGAGCTGCTCGGACGGCTGCTGCCGCGTCACCTCGAGATCATCGATCGGATCAACGAGGAGTTCCTGGCCGAGGTGCGCGCAGCGTTCCCGGGCGATGAGATGCGGGTCCGCCGGATGTCCATCATCTCCGACTACCCCGAGCGGGGCGTCCGCATGGCCCACCTGGCCACGGTCGCCGCAACGAAGGTCAACGGCGTGGCAGCCCTGCACTCGGAACTGTTGCGCGACAAGGTGTTGCCGGACTTCTCCGAGCTGTGGCCCGACAAGTTCATCAACGTCACCAACGGCGTCACCCCGCGCCGGTTCCTGCGCCAGAGCAATCCAAGACTGTCCGAGCTGATCACCGAGGCCATCGGCGACGGGTGGATCACCGACCTCGAGCAGCTGCGTGGCCTCGAGCCGCTGGCCGACGACGCCGAGTTCCGCGCCCGGTTCCGCGAGGTCAAGCTCGCCAACAAGACCAGACTCTTCGACCTGCTGAAGCGACGTGACGGTTACGACCTGTCCAACGGTCACATGCTCGACGTCATGGTGAAACGGCTGCACGAGTACAAGCGACAGTCACTCAAGCTGCTGCACATCGTCACGCTCTACGAGCGGATCGTCTCCGGACGCGTCGATCCGACCGACGTGAACCCGCGTACCTTCGTGTTCGGCGCCAAGGCCGCCCCGGGTTACCGCATGGCCAAGGAGACCATCTATCTGATCAACTCCGTCGCCTCGGTGGTCAACGCGGACCCGGCCGTCAAGGGCGTGCTGCAGGTGGTGTTCCCGGCCAACTACAACGTCACCCTGGCCGAGACCCTGATCCCGGCAGCCGACCTGTCCGAACAGATCTCGCTGGCCGGTAAGGAGGCCTCCGGCACCGGCAACATGAAGTTCGCCCTGAACGGCGCCCTGACCATCGGCACCGACGACGGGGCGAACGTCGAGATCCGCCAGTTGGTGGGTGACGACAACTTCTTCCTGTTCGGCATGCTCGAGCCCGAGGTCGCCGCACTGGGCGAGTCCGGCTACGTGCCCAGCAGCTTCTACGAGAAGGACGACGACCTGAAGCGAGCGATCGACCTGATCTCGTCGGGGGCGTTCTCGGACGGCGACCGCAGCGCCTTCGAGCCGCTGGTCTCGAACCTGTTGCACGAGGACCGGTTCATGGCCCTGGCCGACTACCGCGCCTACCTGGATGCCCAGGGGGTGGTCGACGAAGCCTATGGCGACCAAGAGGCCTGGAGCCGCTCGGCCATCCTCAACGTCGCCCGGTGCGGGTTCTTCTCCTCCGACCGCTCCATGCGGGACTACCTCGATCGCATCTGGCACGCCCAGCCCGTCCTGTAGGCCCTCGACGTGCGCTCCGCTCCCCTGGCCGCGGGAGCGGAGCGCTGACCACGGTGTCGCCCTGCTCACATACCTCTGCGTTCACACGCGCGAAACGTGACGCGCGATCGGGGTTCCTAGGCTTCACGAGACCGTGATGTTCGAGGGCCGGTGGCGCGCGCACAGAACGCGGACCGGCCGCGTGAGGAGTGCCCATGAGCGGCAACAACGTTCGTCTGCAGGCCATCAGGGACGTCGAGGCCTACGTGCCGCCGGCAGTCAGCTTCGAGCCTGGCGAGGCTCCCGGAGAGATCTTCGGCGAGAACGTGTTCAGCCGCGCGGTGATGCAGAAGCGGCTGCCCAAGGTGGTCTTCAAGTCGGTGATGGCGACGATCGAGAACTCCGCGCCGCTCGACCCGCTGGTGGCGGATGCCGTTGCCTCGGCGATGAAGGACTGGGCACTCGAGAAGGGCGCCACCCACTACGCGCACGTGTTCTACCCGCTGACCGGTCTGACGGCTGAGAAGCACGACAGCTTCCTGGAGCCGGTGGGCGACGGGTCGGCGCTGGCCGAGTTCGCCGGCAAGACCCTGATTCAGGGTGAGCCGGACGCGTCGAGCTTCCCCAGCGGCGGGCTGCGCAACACGTTCGAGGCCCGCGGATACACCGGGTGGGACGTCACCAGCCCCGCGTACGTGCTGGAGAACCCGAACGGCAACACGCTCTGCATCCCCACCGTGTTCGTCTCCATGACCGGTGACGCGCTGGACCACAAGACCCCACTGCTGCGGGCACAGCAAGCGATGTCGGTTCACGCCGAGCGCATCCTGCGGCTGTTCGGCCACGAACCCGATCGCGTCGTGTCGTTCTGCGGCGCCGAGCAGGAGTACTTCCTGGTCGACCGGCACTTCTTCCTCGCCCGACCGGATCTGCTCAACGCCGGCCGAACCCTGTTCGGCACCAAGCCGCCCAAGGGCCAGGAGTTCGACGACCACTACTTCGGAGCCATTCCGGAGCGGGTGCTCGGGTTCATGATGGACACCGAGCGCGAGCTGTTCAAGCTCGGCATCCCGGCCAAGACCCGACACAACGAGGTCGCACCCGGCCAGTTCGAGATCGCGCCGATGTTCGAGCGTGCCAACGTCGCGGCAGACCACCAGCAGCTGCTCATGACCACCTTCAAGACGATCGCCCGCAAGCACGGCATGGAGTGCCTGTTCCACGAGAAGCCGTTCGCCGGCGTCAACGGATCGGGCAAGCACGTCAACTTCTCCCTGGGCAACTCCGCTCAGGGAAACCTGCTGCTGCCGGGCGACAACCCGCACGACAACGCCCAGTTCCTCGTGTTCTGCGCTGCGGTGATCCGGGCCGTGCACCGCTACGGCGGCCTGTTGCGGGCCTCGGTCGCCTCGGCCAGCAACGACCATCGCCTCGGCGCGAACGAGGCACCGCCGGCCATCATCTCGATCTTCCTCGGCGATCAGCTCGCCGACGTGTTCGAGCAGATCGCCAAGGGTGCGGCCACCTCGTCCAAGGACAAGGGCACGCTGATGATCGGCGTCGACACCCTGCCGGTGCTGCCGACCGACCCGGGCGATCGCAACCGCACCAGCCCGTTCGCCTTCACCGGCAACAGGTTCGAGTTCCGGGCTCCCGGTTCGGGACAGTCCGTGGCCGGGCCGATGACGACCATCAACACGATCATGGCCGAGGCGCTGGACTACATGGCCACCCAGCTCGAGGCGGCCGTCGCGGCGGGCACCGAGTTCAACACCGCCGTCCAGAACCTGCTGACCGAGGTCATCACGACCCACGGTGCAGCGGTGTTCAACGGAAACGGCTACTCCGACGAATGGCAGGTCGAGGCGCAGGAACGCGGGCTACCCAACCTCCGCACCACGCTGGATGCGTTGCCGGAGCTCATCTCCGAGCCCTCGATGGCCCTGTTCGAGACCTACGGCGTGTTCAGTCATCGCGAGATGCACAGCCGCTACGAGATCGGTCTCGAGCAATACGCCCTCAGCGTCGGGGTCGAGGCGCGCCTGAGCATGGAGGTCGGTGCCACCCTGGTGCTGCCGGCGGCGATCCGGTACCAGACCGAGCTCGCGACCAACCTGGGCGCGCTCAAGTCGGCCGGTTTCGAGGGGGATCCGTCCTCACTCGAGGCGATCTCCGTCCCGCTGGGCGAGCTCCGGACGGCGCTGGCCACCCTGCGCAGTGCGCTCGCCGACGACAGCGGGTCGAGCCCGTTGGAGGAGGCCACCCATGCCAAGGAGGTCCTGCTCCCGGCCATGACTGCCGTACGCGCCGCATCGGACGCCATCGAGACCCTGGTGGCCGACGACCTCTGGCCGCTGCCCACCTATCAGGAGATGCTCTACGTGCTCTGATCCCCGGGCTCACGGGCCTGATTCGGACCGCGGAAGGCCGTACCGGATGGTTGGTTTCGACCATCCGGTACGGCCTACCGCCTACCCCCCGATCGGGTTGAGCTGACGGGGCGTGCAGGCGTTGACGAGCGCATCCCCGCTCAGGCCGGTGAACCGCGCGGCGCACCACGCCCGCACGTCGTCCGCGTCGGAGAAGGAGCCCTCGGCGAAGGTCACCCACAGGGCCTTGCCGCCATAGGTTCGACGCAGGCCGTAGTCCGTGCTCAGCAGCAGGAACACCCGGGCGCCGAGATTCTCTTCGCTCCGCAGTCGCAGGTGTTCGGCGAGGATGTCCGTGGCCATGAACGTGTGGGAGCCGGCCGCGGTTGTCTGCTTCGGGTCCACGATGCCCGGTACCTTCGACGCGATCTGGGCGACCCACTGGCGGCGCAACGTGACGTTCTGGACGTCCTGCGCCCGGACGCTCTCGAGCTGGGCCAGAGCGGCAGGCTCCGGGTTCACCGTCGACGGGCTCGGCGCAGCCGACGTCGGGGCAGTGGGCTCGGATGACGGCGGGGCCTGGGCGATCGGGGCGGCCGACGTCCGGGCCGGGCTCGGCTCGGCGACCGAGCTCACCGACGCGGCGGTGGTGTCGCCCTGGCCCTTCACCCGCATCACCACGAAGACGACGAGCGTCACCACGAGCGCGGCGATCAGCACCGAGACCGCAACGGTCCGCCCGATCCACTGGGACTGGGACAGCGGTGCCACCCCGGCCGAGGGGGCGCCGACCGGGCGGGAGAACACCGGCGGCGGTGCCGCCGCGGCGGGCGGTGTCGGTAGCGGCGCCACGGGTGCGGGCGGTACGGGTGGTGGAGAAACGGGTGGTGACGAGTAAGCCGACGCAGGTGGACCACTCGGCGGCGTGACCCGCACGGGCTCGACCGGGTTGGTCGAGCCGGGTTCGCGCCTGAGCCAGGTCGGCGAGGCGGGGACAGGGGGAGGGGACGACGTCTCCTGGCGGTCACCTGGCCCGCTGCCGCTCGAATCGGACATGGGCACGCTCCCTGGCTCCCTGCTCGGTGGTTCCTACGGCAATAATGCCGTCACGGCATGGAGCGGGTCCGGGGTACGACGCAATCTCACCCGGAATGGCCGAGCACGAGATGCAGAGTCGCTTCCACGGTCCCTGCGTCGACTGAACGTGCGACCGTCACGACACCGGGAGGCATGCCCGTGCACACACTGGTGATCGGCGGCGGGATCATCGGGCTCACCACGGCCTACCACCTGGCCCGGGACGGCGCCGAGGTCACGGTGCTCGATGCCCGCGCCACCGGGCTCGGCGCCTCCGCCGTCAACGCCGGGTGGTTCGTCCCGGCAGAGGCCATGCCGGTGCCCGGCCCCAAGGTCGTCGTGCAGACCCTGAAGTGGATGCTCCGGCCCGACAGTCCGGTCTACATCCGCCCCTCCCTCGATCCCCACTTCGTCGCCTTCATGCTGCGGATGTGGCGGCACTGCACCGATCGCGACCAACGGGCCGGGTTCCTGGCCCATCTGCGGCTGGCGCTGAACACCGGCCATCTGCTCGATGAGTACCGAGCCGACGGCATCGACTACGAGATGCACACCGAAGGCCTGTTGATGGCCTTCACCCAGCGGGAGAACCTCGACCACCACATCCACAACCTCGACCTGGTGCGAGAACACGACCTCGACCCCCAGGTGCTCGTCGGGGACGACGTGCGCGCCCACGAACCGCTGCTCACCGACCAGGTGTGTGGCGGCATCTTCTTCCCCACCGAACGCCACCTGGATCCTCGCGCCTTCGTCGTGTCGCTGCACCGACGTTTGCTGCAGATGGGTGTCCGGATCGTCGAGAACTCCCGCGTCGAGAGCGCCGACCTGCGCGAGAGCTCCGGACGACGCCGCGTGGCCGCCGTCCGCACGCCGTCCGGGACCTACGAGGGCGACACCTTCGTGCTCGCCACCGGCGCCTGGACCGCTGAACTGTCCTCGCTTCTCGGACACCGCCTTCCGGTGCGACCGGGCAAGGGCTACAGCATCGACGTCGACCCGATCCCGCTGCGCAGCGCGACCAACCTGTCCGATGTGAAGGTTGCCCTGACCCCGTTCACCGACCGGCTCCGGCTCGCCGGGACCATGGAGTTCGCCGGTCTCGACGAGGACGTCAACCAGGTACGCGTCGCCGCGATCCTGCGCGGACCGCAGGCCTATCTGCGCGGCTGGCAGCCACCCGCCGGCCCCTTGCGGCCTCGGGCCGGGATGCGGCCGATGACCCCCGACGGCCTGCCGGCGATCGGCGCGCTCCCTGGCCTGGACAACACGTTCGTGAGCACCGGCCACGGGATGCTCGGGGTCACTCTCGCGGCAGGCAGCGCACTCGCGCTCACCGACCTGGTGCTGCGCGGCGTCCAACGCCCTGAGCTGATCCCCTTCGATCCGGCACGGTTCTGAGAACCTCTGAAAGCCTTGTCGTACAACCGTCACCGATCCGTGGGCGCCGCCGCCACATCGTCCGACCCGTGCAACAGCCGCAGATCCACGCTGAGCAGAACGTCCTCGTCCGGCTCGAGCATCCGCAGGGTTCCGGCCTCTCGCGCTGCCGCGACGCCACCGACGCCGACGGTCGAGGGTTCGACGGCCGTCACGTACATCCCGGGGGCGGGCATGAGCCACTGCGCCAGGTGAGGCAGGGTTGCGGCGTCCCACGACACCAGCAGCCCGGCGGCACGGCCGTCGCCGATGTCGTCGGTCACGACTGCGGCGCGACACCAGCCGTCGTCATCGCGGCGCAGAGTGTGCTCCCACACCGCTTCGACCGCAGCGGGTTCCGGCTCGGGCAGGTGCCGCCAGTCTCGCTGCTCGGCGCTGCCGAGGCGCACCGCGGGCTCGCCCACGGTGGCGGTCACCCGGGCGCGCGGCGACACCACCGGCCAGCCGACGTTGAGGTGATAGAGCACCGCCAACGGACTCGGCGTCTGCCCGTCGTTACGCACCCGGTCGCGGATTCGCAGCGTGCGGCCCCCCAGATCGGCCTCCAGTCGGCGGCGCAGCACCAGGTGCTCACCGAACGGCATGGCCTGACGCACCTCGCCCTCGATCACCAGGGTCGAACCCTCGCGATCCAGCCGGGTCAGCCGCGCCTGGGCAGCGGCGATCCGCCCGTGCAGCGGGTGGTGCCGCACGGTGCCGCCCGGCGGTCCGTAGCGGTCGGGCTCGTCGGCCGGGGCGTGCACGTGATCCAGCCCGCAGGTGGTCAGCAGGCCACCGGTGAACGTCCGCAACGGGCCGAGGCCGTGAGGCTCGGCGAACGCCGCGTGCCGGATGCCCGCCGGCGAGAGCCATCCCACCGGGACGCCGCGTACGCTCGCCCGGGAGATGTCCAGCGCGCGGTCGACCAGGATGTCGACATCGATCTCACCTGTTCGCACCCGCGCCACCCGGACACCGCGGGCATCCCCGTCGAGCAGCTCCAGCAGCTCGACACCAGCGACCTGCTCGGGGTGTCCGACCAGGTCACGCCAGTGCCCCGCGCCGGGATCGGCCCCGAAGAGCTGCCCCGAGTACCTCTCGTCGTCCACACGGGCCACTGTGTCACGCCCGATGATCGATCCACGGCTCACAACGGCAGCGGATCGAGGAACTGCAGCTGCACCTCACCCACGATGTGCTCGGCCAGGTCGGCATTGAAGGTCTTGTTCTCCGCGGCGGCCAGGTGCGCCTCGAACGCGGCCGCATCGCGATACCGCTCGAAGACCACGAAGGTCTGGGCGTGCCCCGCCACGGTGCTCGGCTCGAACAGGATGGTCCCGTCGCTCGCCCGGACGACGAGAGCGTAGGCGGCCAGAAGGTCGCGGACGAGGTTCTCGTGGCCCGGCCGGGCGTGGAAACTGGCTGTCAGCTGCACCGTGGACGTCCTTGATCTGGGCCGATGTCGAAGGCCATGGTGAGGACAGCGGCCCGCTGGCGCAAGCGGGTGATGGGAGCGCATACCCCCAGAGGTATCTCTTGCCTCATCTCCGTTCCTCGGGTAATGTACGTACATCCGCAATACCGGTTCGCCAAGCCCTCGCGGCACGAGGAGAGAGCACACACCATGATCAACCAGCTCGAGATCGACGTCGAGACGTTCGCCGCCCGGCAGCCCGACGCCTACCTGATCGACGTCCGCGAGCCCGACGAGTACGCCGCAGGCCACGTGGACACGGCTCGACTGGTGCCTGCCGGCTCGCTCGCCGGTGCCGCCGGCAGCCTGCCCACCGACCGGACGATCTACATCATCTGCGCCAGCGGCAACCGCAGCCTGCGTGCTGCAGCCGCCCTGACGGCCTCCGGGTTGACCGCGGTCTCCGTCGCCGGCGGCACATCGGCCTGGGCCCGGTCCGGCCGCCCGGTGGCCGCCGGAATGCCCCGAGCGTGATGCAGCCATGACGCCGGAACTGATCGCCTCCCTCACCGTCATCCTCGCCTTCGGGGTCGGGGTGTCGCTGGGCCTGCTGGGCGGCGGTGGGTCGATCCTCGCCGTCCCCCTGCTGGTCTACGTGGGGCGCCTGGACCCGCACGAGGCCACCGCCGCCTCACTGTTCATCGTGGGGGTCACCAGTGCGGTCGGTTCGGTGTCGCACGCTCGGCAGGGCCGGGTCCGCTGGCGTACCGGGCTGGTGTTCGGTCTGGCCGGCATGGCCGGCGCCTACGCAGGGGGGCGGGCCTCGGCGCTGGTGCCCGGCACGGTCCTGCTGGTGGCCTTCGCCCTGATGATGCTCGCGGCGGCCGCTGGAATGCTGCGCGGGCGGCGCGAGAACGCCTCCGCCCGTGAGGAACTGCGGATTCCGGCCGCGATCGGCCTGGGCGCCGTCGTCGGTCTGGTGACCGGATTCGTGGGCGCCGGAGGCGGTTTCGTCATCGTTCCGACGCTGGTCCTCGTGGCCGGGCTGTCGATGCCGGCCGCGGTGGGCACCTCTCTGCTGGTCATCGCCCTGCAGTCCACCGCCGGGCTGGCCGGTCACCTCGCCGGTACCCGGTTGCCCTGGGGTCTGGTGTTGGCCGTCACCGCCTCCGCGGTGCTGGGCAGCCTCGCCGGCAGCCGGCTGACCGGGCGGATCCCCGCAGCAGCGCTCCGGCGGGCCTTCGCCGTCCTCGTCATCGCCATCGCCGCGCTCGTCCTGATCGAACAGCTGCCGAGCGCCACGAGCCGTTGGCTCGCAGCGATTCTGGCCGCTGTCCTGGGCTTCGCGGCGCTCTACTCCACCCGCACGCCGAACCACTCCACAACCCACCCCACGTCACCGATCGCCTCCCCCACCTCGACCCGGATCTCGACCCGTCAGGAGAAGGACATGTCTGCCACCCCCGCCTCGACCATGATCTTCACGCAGTACTACATCGACTGTCTGTCCCAGGCCTCCTACCTGATCGGGGACACCAGCACCGGCCAGGCCGTCGTGGTCGACCCGCGCCGCGACATCACCGAGTACCTCGACGACGCCCGCGCCCACGGCCTGCAGATCGTCGGCATGATCAACACGCACTTCCACGCCGACTTCCTGTCCGGCCACCTCGAGCTGGCCCAGGCCACCGGGGCCTGGATCGGCTACGGCCAGGTGGCCCAGGCCGAGTTCGAGACCCGGTCGCTGGCCGACGGCGAGCGGATCGCGCTGGGCGATGTCGTGCTCGAGGTCATGGAGACCCCCGGCCACACCCCCGAGTCGATCAGCGTGCTGGTCTACGAGCACGCCGACGACGAGGTCGCCTACGGCGTGCTCACCGGCGACGCCCTGTTCATCGGCGATGTAGGCCGTCCCGACCTGCTGGCCTCGATCGGCGTCACCGCCGACGAGCTCGGCGTGCAGCTCTACGACTCGATCCAGCGCAAGCTGATGGGTCTGCCGGACGCCGTCCGGGTCTTCCCTGCCCACGGGGCCGGATCGGCCTGCGGCAAGAACCTGTCGACCGCCCGGCAGTCGACGATCGGCGAGCAGCGCGAGACCAACTACGCCTGCCAGCCCATGTCGCAGCAGGACTTCGTGACGCTGGTGACCGCCGGCCAGCCCTCGGCCCCGGAGTACTTCGTCTACGACGCGATCCTCAACCGCAAGAACCGCGAGGTCTTCGACGACCAGGCGCCGGCAGTGGTCTTGGACGACGCCGCACTGGACGCCGCGCTGGCCCGCGGGGCCGTGGTTCTCGACACCCGCGACGTGACCGAGTTCGCCGCCGGGCACCTGCGCGGCGCCCTCAACGTGCCGGCCGACGGCCGGTTCGCCGAGACCGCCGGCATGGTGCTCACCGCCGACATCGAGGTGGTGTTGATCGCCCCCGAGGGGCGCGAGGGCGAGGTGGCCACCCGCTTGGCCCGCATCGGCTTCGACCGGGTCGCCGGCTACCTCGCCGACCCCGCTGCGGTCATGCTCGCGCGGCAGGACCAGGTCGAGCAGGGCAGCCGGCTCACCCCCGGCCAGCTCGCCGCCCTGACCACCGGCGCTGCGGGCGAGCGCGCCGATGCCCCGGTGGTGGTCGACGTCCGCAACATCGGTGAGCGCGACGGCGGGCACATCCCCGGCTCGTTGCACATCCCGCTGGCCGAGTTGCGCCGCCGTGCCCACGAGATCCCGGCCGGGCGGCCCGTCGTCCTGCAGTGCGCCGGTGGGTGGCGGTCGAGTGTTGCCGCGAGCCTGCTGCGCCAGCAGGGACGCGACGATGTCTCCGACCTGCTGGGCGGGTTCGCGGCCTGGCAGGCGATGCACGAGCCCGTGAGCGCCTGACCCTCACCATCCGACCCGAGGTCGCCGTCCGGTCCGCACCGGGCGGCGACCTCGACGTGTTCCCCGGCACGGGCGGGCCATCCGAGCCGCCGGTACGCTTGTCCGGTCAAGCGACCCGACAGACCCGACAGACCCGACAGGTGGAGCCTCCGATGAGCGCCAGAGCGCTGGACCGCACGGACCCGTTGCCGCTGTGGGCTCAATTGCAGCGCGATCTGTCCCGACGGTTGTCCGCCGGCGAGTTCAGCGGCACGTTCCCCGGCGAGCTGGACGTCGCCCGCGACTACGACGTCTCACGCCACACCGTGCGCGAGGCGTTGCGACGACTGCGCGAGGCAGGGGTGCTGGAGTCGGCCCGGGGCCGTCCCACGCAGGTGCGCGCCACCATCGAGCAACCGCTGGGCAGTCTCTACTCGCTGTTTCGCGAGATCGAGAGCCGGGGCATGGTGCAGACCAGCGAGGTGCTCGACCAATCGTTGACCACCAGCCCGGACGCGGCGGCCGCACTGGGGCTGCCCCCCGACGCCGAACTCTTTCAGCTGGAACGGGTTCGGCTCGCCGATGGCGTACCTCTGGCACACGACAAGGTGTGGCTGCCGGCCGCCGTGGCGCGCCCGCTGATGGCCGCCGACTTCACCCGCGCCGCGTTGTACGACGAACTCGCGGCCCGCTGCGGCGTCCGGGTGAGCGGGGGCAGGGAGCGGATCACCGCCACGGTGCCGACCCCTGCCGAACGGGCACTGTTGCAGGTGCCGCGGGGCGTGGCCTGCCTGTGTGTCGAGCGCGACGGTGTCGCTGCCGGCGAGGTGATCGAGCGGCGGCTCACCGTCGTGCGCGGCGACCGGTGGTCGGTCGTCGCGGACTGGACGGCGCGTGGCTGGTCACTGGGGGCCGTTGCCGACCCCCGGTGACGGGGGCTCGTTCGGGCAGGTCGGTCACTCAGGCTCGCGGCACCAACCACTCCTCGGTGATCATGCAATCCGTGCACGCTCCACCCCACACCGCGTCAAGATCACTGTCTCGCAACGGATTTCCCCTCATCGGGAGGGAAGACCCTGCACGACAGTGATCTGACTACGGCCGCGGAGCTCCTCAGGCGCGACCGGTGAGCATCAGATTCCAGTAGAGCGTCGGCAGGCCGACCTTCTTCAGCAGACCGAAGTCGCGGTGCTCACGCTTGGTGTTCAGCAACGGGATGCTCGGTGCCGGGGTCATGCTGTAGTCGAACTCGGCCAACAGCATCCGGTCACGTGCGGTCGTCAGAGGGCACGAGGCATATCCGTCATAGCTCGCCGAGAGGTCGCGGCCGGCCATCGCGTCCTGCAGGTTCTTCACCAGCACGGGCGCCTGGTGGCGGACGGCGGCACCGGTCTTGGAGTTCGGCGTCGAGCCGGCGTCGCCCAGACCGAAGATGTTGGCGTAGACCACGTGTCGCAGAGTGTGCTTGTCCAGGGCGATGTACCCGGCCGGCGTGCTGGTGTCGGCCAGCGGCCCCTGGCGCACCCAGTCCGGTGCCGACTGCGGCGGCACGGCGTGGAACACGTCGAACCCGAGGCGTTCCTTGGTGCCCTGGGCGATGTCGTGCACGACGACCTCACGCTGTCCGCCGTCCACCTCGGTCACCTCGCTGTTGAAGTGCACCGTGATGCCGTAGCGCTCGACCACGCGTTCGAGCACCCGAGCGAACTCCGGGACGCCGAACATGCCCGGAGTGGGCAACACGAGGTGGACGTCGATGTCCTTCAACACCCCCTGCCGCCGCCAGTAATCGGCTGCCAGATAAGCGATCTTCTGCGGCGCACCGGCGCACTTGATCGCCCCGGTGGGCTGGGCGAACACGGCCGTACCCCGGGTGGTCGACCGGATGAAGTCCCAGGTCTTGGGCGCCAGAGCCGGGTCGTAGTTGCTCGACACCCCATTCGCGCCCAGGCTCTCGGGCAGCCCGGTGATGCCGCCCCAGTTGAGCTGAATGCCGGGAGCCATCACCAGATACTCGTACCCGATCGTGCGACCGTCCTCGAGGGTGAGCTCGCTGGCCTGCGGGTCGACGCCGGCCACTCGTGCCCGGATCCAGCTGACCCCCTTCGGCATCACGGAGGCCTGCGGACGAGCCGACCGGGCAACCTCCGCCAGGCCACCCCCGACCAGGGTCCACAGCGGCTGGTACCAGTGGGTGTCGGATGGTTCGATCACGGCAACGTCGGTGATGCCGGCACGGCGCAGCCGAGCGGCCACGGTGATCCCGGCGCTTCCGCCGCCGACGATGACGACACGGTGGCTCGAGGTGCTCATGGAGGACTCCTTCGTCGGAACACCGGACCTTGGCTTATACGCATTCCCGGATGTACGGACATCCGCATAGTCAGGGTAGGCTATCCGGGACTCACACTCAATGGGTCGGATACGGTCATCCCCGAGCACGAACCCGAAGGAGACGGCTGTGGACAGCACGGACTGGGATACCCGCTACGCGGGCAGTGAGCTGGTGTGGTCGGCCACACCCAACGTCTGGGTCGAGCAGGTCTGCAGCGCACTGCCCCCCGGCACAGCCATCGATCTGGGAGCCGGCGAGGCACGCAACGCCCTGTGGTTGGCGGCTCGTGGCTGGCAGGCCACCGCGGTCGACTTCTCCGAGGTGGCCCTGGAACGCGCCCGCCGGCTGGCCGTCGAACGTCTGGGCGAGAACGCCCATCGGCTGCACACGGCTTGTGCCGACCTCACCACCTTCGAGCCGGACGCCGTGTACGACCTCGCGCTCGTGGTGTACCTCCAGGTGCCCGCACCACAGCGACGGACGATCCTGAACGCCGCCGCTCGATGCCTGGCGCCCGGGGGCCGCCTGGTCGTCGTGGCTCATCACAGCGACAATCTCGCCGCGGGGGTCGGCGGTCCGCAGGACCCGGCGGTGCTCTACACCGAGAGCGATGTCCTGGACGATCTCGCCACATCCCTGGCGGGCGGAGGGTTCGTGACCGAACGGGCGGATCGGGTGGTGCGCGCGGTGGGGCAGGAACGCTCGGCCATCGACACGCTGGTGGTTCTGCGACGGGGCTGACCCTGGCCCGCCGGCGGATCAGTCGACCCGGTGCAACCACCGCAGGTGTTCCACGGGACCGAGCAGCTCGAGCCGGCGCCACAGCACGCTACCGGGCACGGCCTGGCTCGGGTGGGCGGCGACAGCGTGCAACTGGGTGGCCCGGTCAACCGGCACCACCAGGTCGATCTCGGCGGCCGACCGCCCGGCGAACGGCGCACCGTATTCCTCACGCAGGGTCTCGGTGACGGCGATCGGCAGGGTCCAGGCCAGCACCGGCAGCCCCCGTTCCCGGCCGACCGCCACCGCGGCTCGGGTGGCCGCGATGTGGTCCGGATGGCCGGTGATGCCGGTCTCGTCGAAGACGACCAGGCCATCGGCGGGACGGCGTTCCAGGGCGTCCTGCACGGCCGACGACAGCCGCTGCGCACCGCTGACGCCCAGCGCGCCGTCCGGCTCGTCGAGCAGTTCACACCGCGCCAGGCCGAGCCGGCGCGCCGCCTCGGCCAGTTCGCCGGCGCGGACCTCGCGCAGGTCCCCTTCGACACCGTGCAGCGTCGACGCCTCGCCGTGCGTGAAGCAGAGGACGTCGACCTCGCGCCCGGCGGCGACGAACCCCGCCAGGACGGCGCCGAGCCCGAAGGACTCGTCGTCCGGGTGAGCGACGACCACCAGGAGTCGTCGCCAATCAGGCAGGCTCCCGGTTGGGGAGCCGGCGGGATCGCTGGGCCGTGTGGTCATCGCAGACACTCCTCCGGCAGGTCGAACCAGACCAGGTCGGCGAACTCCGGCGAGGGGCACCCGGCCCGGTCGAGGTGGTGGCCCTCGGCATCGAATCGCCGCGGCGCCGCGAGATCCAGCACTGCCCGCACCTCGCTGAGCTGCTCGGCCAGAACGGATTCGGGCACTCGATCCTCGTGATGCGGGTACGCCAGGCGCCCCTGCCGGTCGAACCCGACCTCGGCCAGGCGCAACGGCGGCTCGGCCGGCGCGTGACGATGCCGCCAGAGCCCGGTGCGAGGGTCGAACCGATAGTCGGGCAACAGTTTCCAGCCCTCGCGCGCCACCAGATCGACCGCTTCGATGAGGTAGTCGGCGACGGTGTCGCTGATGAAGTAGTTCAGACTCACTCGGGTCCACCCCGGCTTGATGCCCTCACAGCCGCGATGAATCTCTCGCTGGAAGGCGTGGGAGGTCTCGACGTCGATACCCAGCAGCCGGTGGCCGTACGGTCCGGCGCACGAGCATCCGCCACGTGCCTGAACCCCGAACAGATCGTTGAGCAGGGCGACGACGGCGTTGTGGTGCACGTACCGCCCCGGGCGCCCTTCGGCGTCCACCCGTCGCACCACGAACGAGATGATCGAGAGGCGTTCGGCGTCCACATTGCCCAACACCTCGATCGCCGGATTGGCCTGCCAGCGTGCGAGGGCTCTGTCCAGCAGCTGCGCCTCGCGGCGTCGGATCGCCTCGACCCCGACCTCCTGGCGCAGCCGGAACACCAGTCCGGCCCGGATGGAGCCGACGATGTCCGGGGTGCCGGCCTCCTCGCGCCGCTCCACGTCCGCCACGTAGACCTGCTCGGTCGGGTTGACGTACTCCACCGTGCCGCCGCCGGGGACGACGGGGACCCGGTTGCGAACCAGGTCGCGCCGCACCACCAGCACGCCGGGCGTACCCGGGCCGCCGATGAACTTGTGCGGGCTGATGAAGACCGCGTCCTTGAACGCCGTCGGATCGGCGCCGGCCGCGACGTCCGGCACCATGCGGACCTCGACGTAGGGGGCCGCCGCGGCGAAGTCCCAGAACGCGAGCGCGCCATGGCGGTGCAACAGCGTCGACACCGCGTCGGTGTCGGTCAGGATGCCGGTCACATTGCTGGCGGCCGAGAACGACCCGATCCGCAGCGGCCGTTCCGCGTAGCGGATCAACGCCTGCTCCAGCGCCGCCAGGTCGATGTGCCCGGCAGCATCCTCGGGGATCGTGACGACCTCGGCGATGCTCTCGCGCCAGGGCAGCTCGTTGCTGTGGTGCTCGTACGGTCCGACCAGGACGACGGGTCGCTCGTCGGCGGCCAGCCCTGCCGTCAGGTGGTGGCGATCGTCGAGGTCGGGCGGAACGCGCAGCCCCAGGATGCCCACCATGCGATCGATCGCAGCGGTGCTGCCGGATCCCACGAAGATCACCGCGGTGGAGTCGTCACCGCCGACCACGTCACGGATGATCCGGCGAGCGTCCTCGCGCAGTCGAGAGGTCTGCAACCCGGTGCCGCTCGCCTCGGTGTGCGTGTTGGCGTAGCGCGGCAGCACCTCGTCCCGGATGAAGTCCTCGATGAAGGTCAGCGACCGACCCGAGGCGGTCCAGTCGGCGTAAGTGATTCGCCGGGGGCCGTACGGGCCCGGCATCAGCCGATCGTCACCGATGACCGCCTCGGCGATCCGAGCCATCAGGGCGGACTCCTGGGCCATGTGCCACCACCTCCATATACCCCCCAGGGTATAACTGTGAGCGAGCCCACATCGGGACCTTCAGCGGTGTCGCGTGCCTGCATAGGGTTCGGCCATGAGCCCCCCGACACCGGACGAGCTGACGGTAGCGGCTCGACGTGCCCTGGCGGTGCATCGGCTCCACGGATTGACCGTGCCGAACCTCGCCCAGTTCCCGGCCGGGTACCTCTGGGATACCGCCGTGATCGTCAAGGGTCTCGCCGTGCACGATCCGGAGCGGGCGGCGCAGGAGATCCTGCGCTTCCTGCAGACCCAATGGCGTTCAGGCATGCTGCCGAACGAGATCTACTTCGAGCGCAGTCGTCGGCGTGAGCTGTTTCTCGGCCGCGAGGGCGAGACCCCACCGGGCATCACCACCAGCGGGATCACCCAGCCACCCCTGCTGGTCAGAGCGGCCTTCGAGGTCGGGCGGCGGCTGCCGCCGGAGCGTCGGCAGGCCTTTCTCGCGACGGTGTTCCCGGCCCTGGAACGCCTCTGCCGGTGGGCGGTCACCACCCGCGTGGGACGCAACGGGCTCGCCGTGGTGATCCACCCCTACGAGACGGGCATGGACAACCGCATCGATCTGGCCGAGGCGATGACCTCACACTGGCTCGCGCCGGGCGGCAGCCTCACCGAGCCGGCCCGACGATTCGTGCTCTACGGGCTGGACGCCCTTCGGCGTGGGTGGGGCGACCTGCGCACCGTGTCCCTCGAGCACCGGTCGAGCCATCGCGACGTGCTCGCAGCCCAGCTGCAGAGTCGGCACATCCGACGCCTCGGGTACGACCTCGGCGCGATCGAGGCGAGTGGGCGGGGAGTCCTGATCGAGGACCCTGGCTTCAACGCCGTCCTGATCGATGCCCTGGCCTGCCTGGACGAGATCGCCGCGCAGCTACCCGACTCTGGCGAGACCGGGACGACGATGGCCACGCTGCGCTCGGCCGGTCAGCGCCTGGCCACACACCTCGACGAGCTGTGGCACCCGGGCGCCGATGGACGACCCGGCTACTACGCGAGCCGCGACTATCGCACCGGTCGACTCAGCAGCCGGCCCACCGTCGCAGGCCTGTGTGCCCTGCTCGTCGATCGCGGCACCGAGCGCACCCGAGACCTGGTGCGGACCCTGACCGACCCCTCGGCGTACTGGACCCTGGTGCCGCCGCCGAGCGCGCCGATCGGCTCCGAAGGCTTCGATCCCGAGCAGTACTGGCGTGGCGCGGCCTGGAGCTTCCCCACCGACATCATCGAGACCGGACTCGAAATGCGCGGCGAGCACACCGTCGCCGGCGCGTTGCGCCAGGCCTATCTCGCCAGGCCCCACGGCATCGAGTTCGCCGAGTACGAGAACCCGTTGACGGGTGCGCCGCTGGGTGCGCGACCCTTTACCCCAGCGGCAGCCCTGACGCTAAGATTCGCTGCGCGAGAACGAGATTGAGCGAGGCCGGCGGTGACCACCGTCGGCCTCCACTCACCTGCCCTCGGCCATGTCGTCGCGACGCTGCAACACCCGGGCGACGGCGTCCTCGTCCAGACTCATGCCACCGAAGGCCGCCAACGTGGTCATGGGCATGGTGCCGATCACGGCGAGCAGCGCAGCGTCCCGCCTGGGGTCGTTCTGGCCGCCCCCGACCTCCTCGTCGAACAGCGGACGAATCACCGGGTCGGCCAGCCACTCGGCCAGGGTGGAGGACGCGGTGACCGGTGGGGCCACGGACGGCGCCTCGATCGACACCGTCTGCGCGACCGGCAGCGCGCGCGAGTGGTGGCCCACCTCGACGACGAAGTCGCCGGCCTCGACCACCCAGCGGCCGAGCCGGGTCGAGAAGTACGAGAACGCCCGCTGGTCCACCGTGATCTCGACGTCCCGGCTCTGACCTGCCGGTACCGCCACCTTGGCGAACCCCTTCAGCTCACGAACCGGTCGCGCCACCGAGGCCTCGACGTCACGGACATAGACCTGCACCACCTCGGAGCCATCGCGCAGGCCGGTGTTGCTCACCCGCACCCGCACCGCGGCACTCAGGTCGCCGGACGCCACGGCACCGCTGGTCACCACGCTCAGCTCGGACAGCTCGAACGTGGTGTAGGACAGACCGAATCCGAACGGGTAGGCGACCTCGTGGCGCGAGGCGTCATACCCGCGGTAGCCGATGAACAGGCCCTCGCCGTACCGCACCACCTGGGAATCCCCGGGGAAGTTCAGGTAGGACGAGTTGTCCTCCAGCCGCAGCGGAATGGTCTCGGCCAGCCGGCCGGAGGGGTTCACCGCACCGCTCAACACGTCGGCGATGGCCGACCCACCGGCCTGCCCGCCGAGCCAGGCCTCGACCACCGCCTGGCTGTGCTCGAGCACCGGGCCGAGCAGCACGGTCGACCCGTTGACCAGCACGGTGACGATCCTCGGGTTCGCCTGGGCGACAGCGGCCAGGGTGGCGAGCTGGTTGGCCGGCAGATCCAGGTGGGTTCGATCGAACCCCTCGGACTCCTCCACGGCCGGCAGCCCGATCACCACGACCGCCACCTCGGCGTCCCTCGCCACCCGGGCCGCCTCGGCGCGCAGCGGGGCATCGGCCTCGACCTCACCACCGACGGTGTAGCCCGACGCGAAGCTCACCTCGAACCCCTCCGCGAGCGCGTCCAGGGCATTGTCCAGCCGCGTCGGGTTCACCTGGGACGAGCCGGCGCCCTGGTAGCGGGGCGTCCGGGCGAACTCGCCGATGACGGCCACGCGGGTGCCGCCGGCCAAGGGCAGCAGCTGGTTCTCGTTGCGCAACAACACCATCGACTCGCCCGCGGCCTCCCGGGCCAGCGCGTGGTGCGCCGCGACGTCCAGGGTCTCGTCGAGCTCGAGCACCGCTGAACCCTTGCGCACCAGGTCGAGGACGGCGCGCACCCGGGCATCGAGCACCTCGACCGGCAGGTCGCCGGACTCGACGGCGGCCACCACCTGGCCGGGGCTGCGGGGGTTGGGCGGCATCTCGAGATCGAGCCCGGCCTTCGCCGCGGCGACCCGGTCGTAGACCGCGCCCCAGTCCGAGACCACCACGCCGTCGAACCCGAACTCCTCGCGCAGCACGGTGGTCAGCAGCCAGGGGTTGGCCGAAGCCGGCAGACCGTTCACCGTGTTGTACGCACACATGACGGTCCACGGACGGCTGCGCCGCACCACGGTCTCGAAGGCCGGCAGGTAGATCTCGCGCAGCGTGCGTTCGTCGACCTGGACGTTCACCCGCAGCCGGTCGTCCTCCTGATTGTTGGCGGCGTAGTGCTTGACCGAGGTGCCGACGCCCTGCGACTGGATTCCGTCGACGATGCCCACCGCCAGTTCACCGGCCAGGTAGGGGTCTTCCGAGAAGTACTCGAAGTTGCGCCCGCACAGCGGCGAGCGCTTCATGTTGACGCCCGGCCCGAGGATCACCGAGACGTTGCTGGCGCGCGCCTCCCGGCCCAGCGCCTGCCCGACCCGCTGCAGCAGCGCAGGGTTCCAGGACGAGGCCAGCCCGGCCGCGGGCGGAAAGCAGGTGGCCGGCAGGCTGCCGCCGAGGCCCACGTGATCGCCACCCTTGGGTTGCACTCGCATGCCGTGCGGGCCGTCCGACACCATGATCGACGGGACGCCGAGCCGCTCCACCGCTGTGGTCCACCAGAACCCCGATCCGCTGGCCAGAGCTGCCTTCTCGGCGAGGCTCAGGTCAGCGAGCACGGAGTCGACGTCGAGCTCGGCAGGCATCGGATCAGTCCCTCGGGTCGTGGTGAAACGTGTCAGTGGCACGTATCACCTACTATGGGACGGCATCCGAAACCAGGTCAAGGGGTGAGCCGCATGACCCGACCCCACCGCGTCACCAGCACTGACGTGGCGCAGGCAGCCGGCGTCTCGCGCACGACCGTCAGCTACGTGCTGAACGGGCGTGGGGACCTCCCCGCCGCCACGCGCGAGCGGGTCCTCGCCGCCGCCGCCGAGCTCGGGTACGTCCCCTCGGCGTCGGCACGCGCGTTGCGCCGGGGCGTCAGTGACCTGGTGCTCGTCGTCCAACCGCAATGGACCCAGGCCTACACCACCGGGCTGATCCTGCGTCGCCTGACCGAGCGGGTGACCGGGCTGGGGTTGTGGTTGGTGCAGACCCAGGCCGACCCGGCGGACGAGCGGATCTGGTCGGCGATCACCCCCCTCGCCGTCCTCAGCCTGGATCGCCTGCCGCAGCGGGTGGTCGACCGGTTGCACCGCGCCGGGTGCCCGCACGTCATCGATCCGGCCAGAGCGCTCGGCGACCTGCGCGCCCAGGCGGCGCACCACGGTGGGCTGCAGGCCGATCACCTGATCCGTGCCGGACACGTCCGGCTGGGGTACGCCGCCGCGACGGACCCCACGCTCACCTGGTTCAGCGATGCTCGCAGCGCCGGGGCCGCCCGGGCATCGCGCGCCGCCGGACTGGCCGAGCCCGTGATGGCCTCGGTCGGCACCGACCCCGAGCTGGCCGCCACCGCGGTACACCGTTGGCGGGCCGCCGGGGTGACCGCCGTGGCTGCCTACAACGACGACGTGGCGCTGGCCGTCATGGCTGCCGCCCGTCGGCACGGGGTGACCTGCCCGGACGACCTGGCCGTCATCGGCATCGACAACACTCCGGCCGGTCAGTGCGCCGAGCCGAGCCTCAGCTCGATCGACACCGCACCCGAGGTGTTCGCCGACCACCTGGCGGACGAGCTCGCCCATGCCCTCGGACAGGACGGCGTCCGACCGGTCGACCTGCGCACCGCGGTGCGGATCGTCGCGCGCGAGAGTGCCTGATCGAAGATCACTGTTGGATCGCAGTCTGCTACCGGTCACCCGGTGCAGACTGCGATCCAACGGTGATCATGGCGGGGTGGGTGGGGTGGGTGGGCCGAGGTGGGCTCACAGATAGAGGTAGGTTCCGACGTCCGGGTGCAGATCGATGACGACGTCCACTTCACGGCTCATGACCTCGGCAAGGGTCATCGGCCGTGCGATCGCCTCCCCACGCAGCACCGACGCCTCGGACGGCGACAGCGGCGCGAACTCCACCAGCGACAGACAACGACCCGGACGCAGCAACGCCGGGTGCACCTGATCGAGCCCCTGATTCGTGGTGAGCAGGAACAGGCAGCGAAGCCCTTGTCCGAGCAGGCCGTCGGCGAGATTGAGCATCTTGCCCACGGCGCTACCGCCCTGGTGCGCCCGTAGCAGGGCCTCGGCGTCCTCCATGACGATCAGCCGCCACGCGGCGTCGTCGTCCGGCTGGTCGAGCAGGATGCGTCGCAGATAACGGCCATCGGTGAGCAGCGACCCCGGGTCACTGACCACCACCGGAGCGGTCCAGTCCCGCCAGGCGTCCAGCAGCGCCCGAAGCGCCGTGGTCTTGCCGGTGCCGGGCCGACCGTGCCACAGCAGCAGTCGTGGGTCGTCGTCCGTCGGCTCGTGAGCCGCCAGCCGCTGCATCGAGGCGACGACCGCCGCGGGATAGAGGTGACTGATCTGCGGCCAGGGCGTGACGTCGAGATCGATGTGACGAGAACCGGTTTGGGCGTCGGCGAACTCCACCCGTACCTGACCCGGACCTGACGACGGCGTCAGTCGGCTCAGCAACTGCTCGGTGACCCGGCGCGCGGCCTCGGGATGAGCCGCGGCCACCCGCAACCGGCCACCCCGGCGCCAACTCTCGAGCCACACCACACAGTCCTCCACCAGGGCGACGTGGTCGTGCCCGGCCGTGTTGTCGACGCCGAGCACCAGCTGATGCCCCTCGGGCAGGACGTCGGGGGTGTGCGCCACAGGCAGGTCACGCACCACGGCGTGGACGTAGCCGCGGCTCGTGAGCTCGTGCAGGAACAGATAGGCGGGCAATTCGGTGTCGACGCTGCTGACCTCGGCCGCAGCAAGCGGTACCGGCAGGGGAAGGGGATTCATGGCGGGCTCCGTGACCGGTCGGGCCCGCCGGACGCCGAATCAGCGCGAGGCAGGCATGGGGGTGTGTGGTGATCGGTCGGTCATGAGTTGCTCCTTCGGCACGGATGCGTCGCTCAGAGTGGCAGCCGGGGGATCAGGGCACAAGGGAGTTTCGGCGCGACCGACGCGCCACAGTTCCCCGCACCGAAGATCACCGTTGGATCGCAGTTTGCTACCGGTCAACCGGAGCAAACTGCGATCCAACGGTGATCATGGAGCGGAGGGTGGCGGCGAGGCGGGGGGCGCTGAGGTGGGGTGGATGGGGTGGGGTGGATGAGGTTGGGGTGGATGGGATCGGCGCGCTCGGGAGTCCGGTCAGTCGTCGGTGGTCTCGGCGCGCGCCGGCTGGGGCAGCCACCACAGACCCGCCTGGAGGGTGCTCGACCAGGCCGTGGTGGCCCACATCGCGGGCGCCCACACGAGCGACTCCCACCCCAGGGACGACGAGGCAGCCGGGGTGCGGGTGCTCGCCGAGTCGCCGGCCGTCGATCGGCTGGTCGACGAGGTGCCGGCGGACTCGGGCCGGGGTGACTCCGAGGTCGAGGCGCCGCGGCCGGCGTCGCTCGGGCGGGCGTTCTGCGAGTCGGTGCTGCTCGGGCCGGAGGTCGCGTCCGAGGTGTTGGTCCACGGGGCGTTTCCCGGGGTGCCGGCGCCGGATGCCTGGGCTCGACGCCGGGCAGCAGCCGACCAGCCATCGTGGGCGCGCAGATGCGTCACACCGGATCGGGTGCGGTCATACCGGGCGCGCCGAGACTGGTTGGACAGCACCGCGTAGGCGGCGCCGACCTCCTTGAACCGGCGCTCGGCGCGAGGGCAGCCGGAGTTGGTATCGGGATGGTGTTGGCGCGCAAGCCGACGATAGGCGCGGCGCAAGGTGTCGTCGGTGGAGTCTCGGGGGACCCCGAGCACGGCGTACAGGTCTTTCGTCAGCCACGTCTGAGCTGCCATGAACAATCCTTCGTCGTGATCCTCCCCGCGGATGAACGCCGCGTCAGGTTGTGACATCGGTGCGGGGGTCGCCTCAATGGAGCCTCGTGTGCCTCATCGATCATCGGCTCCATCGCCAATCAGGCTGAAGCCAGCGTAACCGGGCTCGAGATCCGCGCGATACGACGACTCATCGGTAACATCCGCGGCGCGACCGGCACGGTCAATCGGAGGTCAACGCGGCGCCGTCGACCATCCAGCTCGCGACCAGGTAGCGCACGCCGTGGGGAACCGCGTCGTGGTGCACGACACAGGCCACCGGGCCGGCGTCCTCGGCGAGACCGGCAAGCACCTGCCAGGCCGCGCGACCGGCTACCAGCAGGTCGGCACACTGCCCCGGGTCGAGCGCACGCAGTACCGTCAGGTCTCCACGTAATCCCTTCTCGCACAACGCATCCAGGTCGTGCGCGCGCGGATCGAGATAGCCCGGGGCCTTGATCGTGCGGCGAGCGCTGCCATCACCCAGGACCACGACCCCCACCCGAGTGGCCACTCCCGCCAGCTCACGACCCAGCTGCAGGCAGTGCTCGACCGTGGCCGCGGCGGGCACCGAGACCAGGCGGCGTCGACCGGTCCACCCGGCGAGGTCCACCAGGACCTGCCCGACCGCCAGCCCCAGCGGCAGCACCGGCGTCCCGCCGCGCAACGGTGACCTCGGCGTACCTCGTTGCCCCGCAACGCGTCCCGCGGTGTACCGCTCGACCCCGAGGTCGCAGGCCGCGGGATCCCACTCGCGGTGCGGCACGGCGTCCGGGGTCGAGCCGGCAGGATGGTCCTGACCGGCAATCACCACGAGGACGTCGGGCGCGGCGTCCGTCACCGCGGCGACGGCTTCCCGGCAGGCCGCCCTGAGCTCGGCGGCCGGGTCGAGCTGCACGGCTGCCCCGGTCACCCCGGGCAAGAGCAACGGCGGATGTGGGCAGATGGCGGCGGCGACGAGCATCAGGCCAACCCCCGCACCGTCAGCGCCGGAGGGCGATGCCCCTGGATGGTCGAGACCATGTCGAGCGTCTGACGCGTCTCGCGTACCGCGTGAACCCGGTAGACCTGCGCCCCGAGCCAGGCACACACCGCCACGCTGGCCAACGTCCCCGTCGTCCGGTCCTCCAACGGCACGTTCAGGCTCTCGCCGACGAAGTCCTTGTTGGACGTCGAGACCAGCACCGACCACCCGGTGGCGACCATCTCGTCGAGCCGGCGCGTCACCTCGAGGGAGTGCCAGGTGTTCTTGCCGAAGTCGTGCCCCGGGTCGATCATCACACTCTCGCGGCGGACCCCCAGGGCGACCGCCCGCTCGGCGAGCCCGGTGGTCAGGGTGATCACGTGGGACATCACGTCGTCGTAGCCGAGGCGGTGCGGCCGGGTCCGCGGCGGCAATCCGCCCGCGTGGGTGCACACCAGCGCGGCGTCGAACTCCGCAGCCACCTCGGCGAGCCGCTCGTCGACGCCGCCCCAGGCATCGTTGAGCACGTCCGCCCCCGCCTCGCACACCGCGCGGCCCACCTCGTGCCGCCAGGTGTCGACACTGATCACCAGGTCGGGGTGGGCCTGGCGTACCGCAGCCACGAACGAGACCGTACGGCGCAACTCTTCGTCGACGTCGACCTCGTCTCCCGGGGCAGCCTTCACACCACCGATGTCCACCAGATCAGCACCCTCGGCCACGACCTGGTGCACCCGGTCCATCGCGGCGTCCGCGGCGTAGGTGGCACCTCGGTCGTAGAACGAGTCCGGGGTGCGGTTGACGATCGCCATCACCAACCGGTCCGTGGCGGCGAAGGTGCGGCGGCCCAGCTTCAGCACGCCGACCCCCGGATCGCGACCGGCGGGTCGACGCTCACCGCGGGCGGGCGTTCGCGGACCGGCACCGGACGCACCCGCCAGTGCCCCGTCCCCGCAGGATCCACCGCACCGGCGGCCGCGTGGGACAGCGACACCACGGGTACCTCACGCACGGGTACCTCACGCACAGGCACCTCGCCCACAGGTGGCGCCCCCCGCCGGAACTGGCTCAGGGTGGCCGACTCGATCGACCGGGCGGTCCGGTCGCCGCGTCGACGTTCGGCCACCACCAGCAACTCGGCAGCCATCACCCCCAGGTCGTGCACCGCCTGGTGGCGATGCGCCCGCGCACCCAGATCGACCTGCGCCACGGCGTCCGGGCCGGCGAGGGCGAAGGTGTCGAGCAGCGTGGCGAGTTCGACGCCGTAGCCGGTCGGGATCGACACCGACTCCAGCAGCGAGCGGCGGGCGGCCCACTCCCCCGCCAACGGCTGCACGACGCGTGACAGCTGCGGCCACCAGAGGTTGAGCAGCGGGCGCGCCACCAGCTCGGTGACCCGGCCGCCGTCCGGGGTCGCTTCGTCCCCCAGATCGAGGATGCGATCGTAGAACCCCTTGACCAGCAACAGATCTGGATCGTGCAGCAGCGGGCCGACCAACCCCGTCACGAAGTGCGGACCGAAATGGGTCAGGTCGGCGTCGACGAAGACCAGCACGTCGCCGGTGGTGGCGAACAACGACTTCCAGATCGCCTCGCCCTTGCCGGGATACGACCCGAGATCGGGCCGCACCTGCGCCGAGGACACCACCGTGGCGCCGGCCCGGCGGGCCAGGTCCGCCGTCCCGTCACGCGAGTCGGAATCGACCACGATCAGTTCGTCGACCAGCGGCGACTGCTCGACCAGCGCACGCCGCAGGCACCGGACGACGTCCTCGATCGTCGCCTGTTCGTCGCGCGCCGGGATCACCACACTGATCCGACTGCCGGTGCGGGACTTGGCCGCCACCAGGTCGGTCACCGGCCACTGCTCGGCCCTGCTGGTCCGGTGCGCGAACCAGCGAGTTGCCTCTGCGGTCACCCGGCCACCTTCCAGACTCACCAGACTCAGCGGAACACCACGGTACTGGCCCGGTTCAGCAGCACCCGGTGTTCGGTGTGCCACCGGACGGCGCGCGAGAGCACCTGCGCCTCGACGTCCCGGCCGGCGGCGGCGAAGTCGTCGGCACTCATCCCGTGATCGACCCGCAACACGTCCTGCTCGATGATCGGCCCCTCGTCGAGGTCGGGGGTGACGTAGTGCGCCGTGGCGCCGACGATCTTGACTCCGCGCGCGTGGGCCTGGTGGTACGGCTTGGCTCCCTTGAAGCTCGGCAGGAACGAGTGGTGGATGTTGATCATTCGTCCCGGCATCGAGCCGCACAGGTCGTCCGAGAGCACCTGCATGTACCGGGCCAGGACGACGAGTTCGACCTCCAGTTCGTCGATCAGCCCGCGCAGTCTCGACTCGGCGGCGCGCTTGCTCGCGGCGCCGTCGACCCCTCCTGCCACCGGCACGTGGTGGAACGGCACGCCGTAGAACTCCGCCAACGGAGCCAGCGCGGTGTGGTTGCTGACCACGGCCGGGACGTCGATCGGCAAGCCGCCGCTGCGGGCTCGGAACAGCAGGTCGTTCAGGCAGTGCCCGCCCAGGCTCACCATCACCAGCGTGCGGGTGCGCCGCTGCGAGCGGTGCACCTGCCAGGTCATCGCGAACTCGGCGGCCACCGGCTCGATGGCCGACCGAAAGCCCGCCCCGAAGGCCTCGACCGCGGCATCCTTCGCCCCTGCCCCGTTCGGCGTCTCCACCCGGTGGTGGGCCGGCGCGACGGCCACCCGCATGAAGAACGTGCCGGAGCCGGGGTCCTCGAACTGCTGGCTGGAGGTGATGTTCCCACCGGCCTCGACGATCGCTCCGGTGACGGCATGCACGATGCCGGGCCGATCCGGGCAGGACAGGGTCAGGACGTGGGTGGTCACGTCGCGAGTATCCCGAACCGGGCCGAGCGCCCGGGGATGGGGTGGGGACGGGGTGGGCGTCAGAAGGTGAGGGTCCAACCCTCCTGACGGGCCTGGTCGGCGGTGTAGGCGACGCCGTGCACCTTGAGACCGGCGGCATCGAGCAGCGTGATGGTGCCACCGCGGTTGCCCAGGGCGACCGCGGCGCCGGGGGTCAGCACCAGGACGGCGCCGGGAGCCAACTGACCCGCCGGCAGCGGGGCGTGCCCGCCCGCCCGGTCGACGATCGACCACCCGCTCAGGTCGACGGGCGTCGGTGAGGCGTTGAGCATGGTGACGGTCTCGGCCTCGGGCGCCGGACCCGATGGGTTGACCAGCGCCGCGATGATCCGCACCGGCTCGCTGCCCGGGGTGGGGCGCGGCGGGGCATCGGGGATCGCGTGCCCGGTCACGTCGTCCGTGTGCCAGGACTGGCTCTGGAAGGCCAGGAAGATCGCCACCCATCGGTTCTCGCCGGTGAGGTGCAGCAACAGGCCGCCGTCCTGCCAGACACCGTCGTCCCGGGCGAAGGCGGCACTGTTGCCCTGGTTCATGTGGATGTCGTGCACCCCGCGACCGGGGGTGAAACCGAAGATCTTGTCCGCCGAGGGCTCCGGTCCCCAACTCGCGCCCAGGGCGTACACCGCGATCGTGGCGTCCCCGGCGGCCCGGCGCAGGTAGTGGTCGAACAGGTCGGCCAGATCGTTGTCCTCGCCGTCGGCGTCGGCCGGCAGCAGCCGCATCGCCGCGGGGTCGAACAGGTTGCCCCGCACATAGTCGAGATGCGCTCCCTCGGCACCGGGAAGCAGTGAGGCCCAACCAGAGCCGGCAGCGGGCAACCGGGACGTGATCGGGTGTCGGAAGTCGTCCTGGACCAGGTAGAGCAGCTCGGAGGGCGACTGCTGCGACTGCACGTTGACCGCGAGCCGGGCGTGCACCCCGCTGTCGTCGACCAGGTGGACCTGATAGTGCGGGGTGTCACGGCCACCTTCACGGCGGGTGTCGAGCACCCGGCCGGCGAACACGCCGTAGCGTCCGGCGGGCAAGGCCGGGGCGGGGACAGCTGACTCGGGCATCGGGTCGACAGGCGTGGGGAGCGTCATGAAGGGTGGAGGTCACCAGCACCGGGCGTGATACGACCGTTGCCCTCGTGGTTCAGAGTGGCCACTACGGAACTGCGTTCTGTCAGTAGTCTCTCGCGTACACAAAGCACGCATCGTCGGCGAAGGGGCACGGTTTCTCGCCCAGGATGTTCGCGCAGTGACAGACTGTGCACCGGAGGTCGGGATGACGGAGCAGTCCCAGAGCAGCGTGACCGCACGACGCATGATGCTCGGCGCGCGCCTGCGACGGCTCCGTGAGCAGCGGGGAATCTCCCGCGCGGACGCCGGGTACACGATCCGCGCCTCCGAGTCGAAGATGAGCCGGCTCGAGCTCGGCAAGGTCTCGTTCAAGGAGCGGGACGTCGCCGACCTGCTGGTCTACTACGGCGTCACCGACCCCGCCGAACGCTCCGGCGTCCTGTCACTGCTGCGTGAGGCCAACCGGCCGGGCTGGTGGCGAGCCTACGAGGACGTGTTGCCGGACTGGTTCCAGGACTACATCGGCCTGGAACAGGCGGCCACCCGGATCCGCACCTACGAGACCCACTTCGTCCCGGGTCTGATGCAGACCGACGACTACAGCCGCGCCGTCATCGCCACGGCGTTGCCCCAGCCGACCGAGCCCGAGGTCGAGCGAGCGGTGGCGTTGCGCGCCGTCCGCAAGCAGCTGCTGACCCGCCCGAATGGACCGCACGTCTGGGCGGTGGTCGAGGAGGCGGCGCTCCGTCGTCCGGTGGGCTCGGAGAAGGTACGTCGTGGCCAACTGGAGCACCTGCTGGATCTGGCCACTCTCGGGCACATCACCATTCAGGTACTTCCGTTGACCCGTCATGTCCACGCCGCCGCCGGCGGGGCCTTCACCATGCTCCGTTTCGGCGAGACCGACCTACCCGACGTCGTCTACGTCGAGCACCTGCTGAGCGCGCTGTACCTGGATCGGCCGGATCACGTGAGCCGATACGCCGAGGTCATGGACCTGTTGTGCGTCGAAGCGCTGCTGCCGGAGGAAACCGTCACGTTCATCGGAGACCTGCTCACGGAGAGCTGATTACTCGAGGTCATCCGAACGGCTGATTTGCCCTACGCACCGTCACGGGTCTATCGTCGCGAAATCGCAGATGCACGAGTGAATGCACATGCATCTGCAGGCGAAGATCTCTACTCGGGAAGGGACCGCCACCATGTCGGCGATCATCAACGGGATGTCCGGCGCAGCGCTCGGCTCCCTCGCCTGGACCAAGAGCCGCCGCAGTGGCCCCACCGGGAACTGCGTCGAGATGGCCAGGCTCGAGACGGACGGCGTGGCCGTGCGCAACTCACGAGACCCTCACGGCCCGGTGCTCATCTACACGGATGCCGAGATCGAGGCGCTGATCCTCGGCGTCAAGGACGGCGACTTCGACTTCCTGTTGGACCACACCGCAGCCGGCTGACCACAGCCTGCGCCCCCCATCGGCGCGCGGACACGGGTGACCTGACCTCCCCGAGTCCGCGCGCTCTTCATGTGACGCTCGGAATCGGACGGATGGCGCCGCCCCCGTGTACAGCTGGTCACCGCCGCCGCGAACGCTCCGTGCACGACGAGGAGGACAATTCCGTCCGTTCAGGGAATGCCTGCGCCTCTATTCAACTACCTAAAGTGATGACAACGTGAGGCAGAGGGTCACCGCACCCGCTCGACCGGCCGCCGCAGAGGGCTGATTCTCGGGCAGATGCATATGCATCTGCCACTGCCGAATGACTTGCCTCCCAAGCGAAAACGCCTTCATCAGCCCCCAAAACTGGTGCACCGGCGCCATCGGCGCCGGTGCAGTGGCAACACTGCCACACCACCCCCGGGATTGACAAGTTCTCGCTACGCTGCGTGATATCACCACGGAACGTGGGCGAAGTGACGTGATCGGTGAACCCAGCCGACCGCGCCGCACGCCCGCGAGCCCCGTGCCACGGTGACGCGATGAGCGTGGAATGAACAGGGTGCACGCTGGGCGGACTCGCCCGCCGAGGTACTCGACCGCAGCGCCGTGGTGGTCAGCATGGTCGTCGGACCGGTTCAGATCGACCAGGTGGTCACCGGCCCGGGCGGCCTGCTGTCCACCGACTGTCGGGACAACTCTGGATCGACCTAGGGCTTGCGTGCCACGGCGGCCCAGCCGAACACCTCGGGCAGGTCAGCAGAGTCCGGTCGCCACTGCGGGATCGGCACCACCCCGGGGTCCACCAGGTCGAGCCCGCTCAGGAACTGTTCGGTCTGCGCCCGGGATCGGGCCACGTACGGCACCCCCGACGCCTCGGCCGACGCCGCGACGGCAGCCATCGCGGCCTCGTCGAAGTCGGACCCCGGGCCCGCGATCGCCACGTAGCTGCCGGACGGCAACCACTCGACCAGGCGCGCCACCAACCCGTAGGGATCGTCGTCGTCCCGCAGGTGATGCAGGATGCCCAGCAACATCAGGGCCACCGGCCGGTCCCGGTCCAGCGTCGCCGCCAGGTTGGGGTGCTCGAGCACCGACGCGGTGTCACGGATGTCGGCCATCACGAAGGCCGTGGCTCCCTGCGGGGTGCTGGTCATCAGCGCCCGCGCGTGCGCCAGCACGATGGGGTCGTTGTCGACGTAGAGGACTCGACACTCCGGGGCCAGGGACTGCGCCACCTCGTGCACGTTGTCTGCGGTCGGAATGCCGGTGCCGATGTCGAGGAACTGCCGCACCCCCGCCTCGGCGACGAGGTACCGGACGGCGCGCGCCAGGAAGGCGCGCTGCGCTCGGACCATCACCGGCAGCGCCGGAACCTGCTGGATCAGGGCATCGCCGACCGCACGGTCCGGTGGGTAGTTGTCCTTGCCGCCCAGCAGGTAGTCGTAGATCCGCGCCGACTGCGGACCGCCGCGGTCGCCCGCGGGAGGCCCGGCCTGGGCATCGAATCCCCCGGAACCCTGATCGTTGACGGACATGCCGGCCTCCCGAGAAACCGCACCAATGGTCGGTTGCGTACCGATACAGGGGTGTAACCCTAGCCCCACCGGCACGCGCTACCCAGCGTGGGGCGCCGGGCTTGTGCCACTGTGACGCCATGGGCGGGCGAGTCGAGGATGCATCGTGAGCGGGGCGCCGGAACGGACCGACCTCGCGGGCGCCGTCGAGCGGGTGCGCCATCTGCTGGATCGCGCCGGGAGCGGCCGCCGCATCGTGCTCGGGCTGACCGGGCCTCCGGGCTGCGGCAAGTCGACGGTGTCGGCCGCGATGGTCGAGGCCCTGCCCGCCGGCAGCGCCGTGGTACTGCCGATGGACGGCTATCACCTGGCGCAGGCCGAGCTGGAGCGGCTGGGACGCGCCGAGCGCAAGGGTGCACCGGACACCTTCGATGCGGCCGGGTTCGTCGCCCTGCTCCGCCGGGTCGCCCGGCCCGATGCGCAGGACGACGGCGCGCCGCCCGAGGTGGTCTACGCACCGGAGTTCCGGCGCGAGATCGAGGAGCCGATCGCGGGCGCGATCCCGATCGCACCCGAGGTGCCGTTGATCCTGGTCGAGGGCAACTACCTGTTGCTGGACACCGGGGCGTGGGTGGGCGTCCGGCCGTTGTTGGACGCGTGCTGGTACATCGACCCGCCGGACGACGTCCGGCTGGAACGCCTGATCGCCCGTCACGTGGCGCACGGCCGGTCACCGCAGGCTGCGCGGGAGTGGGTGTTCCGCAGCGACGAGGCGAACGCGCGGGTGATCGCCACGACCCGCGACCGGGCCGACCTGCTGATCGCACTCTAGACCTCCGTGATCATGCAATCCGTGCACGTTTTGTGCATCGTTTGCATGATCACGGCGGGTTTGTGCACGGATTGCATGATCACCGGGGGTCAGGCGAGTGTCATCAGGGCTCTGCGCATGCCGACCGCGGCCTCGTTGCCCAGCCGCTGTAGCGCCGGGCCGATCAGCGGACCGAGGAACCGGGCCACGCCGACGAAGGTGAAGTCGGCGATGTAGGTCACCTCGGTGCCACCGTCGACCTCACGAAACTCCATGACGTCGATCGCGGTCACCGTCTTGTTCACCCCCCGTAGCCTGATGCGTTGCGGGGCAACGTGTTCCGCGACGGTATAGATCAGTTCTGTCTGACGGCCCAAGAAACGTGAGGTGTTGCGATACCGGGTCCCCACACCGCCGTCACCGTCGATCAGCTCGGTGCGCACCGTGCCGGGATCCCACTCGGTGGTGGTGGTGAAGTCGGCCAGGTAGCCGAAGACCACGGGCACCGCGACCGGAACCTGAACCACTCGTCGAATGTGCATCTCGCTCAACCCTCTCGACGCCACAACCAGGCCCATACCCGCACCGGCACGAACCGGGCGAGCTTCATCACCACAGCCATCGGCAGTGGGAAGACGATCTCGTGACGCCCCCGCTCGAGACCGTCACAGATCGCCCGCCCCGCCGCGTCCGCGTCGATCAGGAACGGCATCGGGAATCGGTTGCGGTCGGTCATCTCGGTTCGTACGAACCCCGGGCAGATGGTGACCACCCCGATGCCCCGCCGGCCCAGCGAGATCCGCAACGCCTCGAACAGGTTGATCTGGGCGGCCTTCGTGGCGCCGTAGGCCTCCGAGCCGGCCAGGCCCCGGTACCCGGCCACCGAGGCGATGCCGGCCACCACCCCGCTGCCCCGCGCGAGCATGCCCGGCAACACCGCCGCCAGGGTGTTGTTGGTACCGCCGAGATTGACCTCGACGTGCCGCTCGAACTCGTCGGCGTCCCACTCGGTGGCCCGCATCGCGCTCCAGTAGCCGGCCGAGATCACCACCAGGTCGAGAGGCCCCAGCTCGGCAGCCACCGTGGCAGCCGCTGCCGCCATCGCCGCCCGATCGGTGACATCGGCGGGGACGACGAGCATGCGGCCCCCGGCGACATCCTCGAGCTGATCGGCCCGACGGGCCGAGATCGCCACCCGCGCACCACGATCGGCCAGTTCTCGTGCCACGGCCGCGCCGATGCCGCTCGAGGCACCGACGACCCACGCGACGCGTCCGGCGAGCGCGCTCACGCCGTCCGCCGCAGTTGCAGTTGACTGACGTCGAGGTACCCCGACCGGAACCCGGCCTCGCTGTAGGCGAGGTACAGCTCCCACATACGCCGGAAGGTGTGGTCGAAGCCCTGTCCCTGGATCTCGGCCCAGTTCTCCATGAACTGGTTGCGCCACAACCTCAGCGTGTCCGCATAGTGCCCGCCCAGATCCCGCCGGGCGGCGATCTGCAGCCCGGTGTGCTGGGCCAGGGTCTGTTCGACCAGTCGGAGCGACGGGATCAGGCCGCCGGGGAAGATGTACTTCTGCACCCAGCCGAAGGTGTGCCGGGTGGCCAACACCCGTTCGTGAGGCATGGTGATGGTCTGGATCGCCGCTGTACCACCCGGCGCGAGCAGCCGGTCGAGGCCCGCGAAGTAGGTGGGCCAGTACGCCTCTCCGACCGCTTCGAGCATCTCGACGCTCACGATGGCGTCGAAACGGCCGCTCACCTCGCGATAGTCCTGCAGCCGCACCTCGACTCGGTCGGCCAGGCCCTGGGCATCGATGCGCCGCCGAGCCTCGGCCAGCTGCTCCTCGGACAGCGTCACCGTGAGCACCCGGGCGCCGCGCTGGGCCGCCCGGATGGCCAGCGCCCCCCACCCGCTGCCGATCTCGAGCACGGTGCTGCCGGCGCGCACCTGAGCCAGGTCGAGCATGGCGTCGATCTTGTGGAGCTGGCCGACCTCGAGGTCGGCCAGGCTCGCCCGCGGGCTGCCCTCGGGGAACCAGGCGCTGGAGTACGTCATCGTCGGGTCGAGGAAGGCGGCGAACAACTCGTTGCTGAGGTCGTAGTGCGCCGCGATGTTGCTCCGGGCACCACCGACGGTGTTCTCGTGTTCGGTCGGCAACGGGCGATCGACCAGTGCCCGCAGTCGTTGCACCGGACGAGGGACCAGCGATCCCAACCGTGCCGCGAACGGGGTCAACAGGTCGGCCAGATCGCACCCGTCACCGGCTCGCCAGTCACCGGCCATGTAGGCCTCACCGAAGCCGATCTTCGTGTCCCGGGCCAGGCGGGAGAAGAACGCCGCCGGACGGACCACGACGAACTCGGGTGCCCCATACTGCTCGGCGGCACCGCCGACCAATCGTCCGTCGGGGTAGCGCACCCGCACCGGAACGCTGTGCGCAGCCTGGTCGAACAACCACCGCGCCAGACGTGCACCGACGTGGGGCCCAGGCACCGAGGCAATGGCCGGCCAGGGAGCGGCAGAGGAACAGCTCACGATCCGATTCCTTTCTGCGGGACATGGTTCGGACGAGGAATCACCGGGAGGCGACGCAGCCAGAGCCGGATGCCGTGCCAGCGGATCAGGGCCGACACCCGCTGCGGCATCACGGGGTGACGGAACACCGTGCGCACCACGGCACCCGGTGTCGCCGGGCGTGGAACCCCCCGGAACGAGCCCGAGAACTCCACCCGGCCATCCCGGCGCAGCACCACGGAGGTGGCGACCTGCTGCGCGGTGAGGCCGAAGGTCAGGGTGTACTCGCCGGTCACCTCGAAGAACGGCGAGACGTAGAACTCCTTGCCCACCACGGCGTTGCCATCGGCATCGGGGCGCACCACGTAGACGTGACGCTCGCCGTAGGTGTTGTGCACCTCGGCCAGCACGCACTCGAGGGTGCCGTCACCGGAGTAGCACCAGAAGACCGAGATCGGGTCGAACAGGTACCCCAGCACGCGTGCGCCGGACAGCATGACCACCCGGCACCGCTGATCGAGCTGAATCCCCTCGAGCCGTAAGAAGTTCAGGACGTTCTCGCGAATGGGCAGCGCGGGGTCACCGAAGTGATCCCCACTGCGGAAACCCGCGAACGGACGCAGCGGCCAGGGCAGCACGGGCAGCGAGTCGAGATCGACCAACCACAGGTATGCACCGTGACGGAAGCCGTCCACCACCGGTCGGTGACGGTGGTGTGTCACGGTGCCGCGGACCAGAGCCGGCAGCACCAGCCCCGGCGAGACCTCCCACGAGGTGACGGGCTGGCTCACCAGTGGACCCCGAAGTGCGCCGCGGCCGCCACCCCCGAGGCGCAGCCGTCCTCGTGGAATCCGAAGCCGTGATAGGCACCGGCGAACACGGTGCGATCGGTGGCCAACTGCGGCAGCCGCGCCTGAGCGGCGATCACCTCGCGGGTGTAGACGGGGTGGGTGTACTCCATGCGCGCCAGGACGGCCTCCGAGGCGATTCGGTCGCCGTCGTTCAGCGTCACCAGATAGGGATCGGACTCGGTGATCCCCTGCAACCGATTGGACCAGTAGGTGACCTGGGTGGGGGCGTCGGCGACCCAGCACTCGGACATGGAGTAGTTCCAGGAGGCCCGCGCCCGTGGCGCGTTCGGCAGGATCGAGGTGTCGGTGTGCAGCACCGCGCTGTTGCGGGAGTAGACGAAGGCCTTCAGGGTGTCGATCTCGAGCTGGGTCGGGTCGGCGAGCAGGTCCAGCGCCTGATCGGGATGCGTGGCGATCACGACGCGGTCGACCGTCGTGCGACGCCCGGTGGCGTCATGGATCTGGACGCCCTCAGAGGTCCGGTTCACGTTCACCACGGGGCATCCCGATCGGACGTCGGGGAGTCGCTCGACGATGCGTTGGACGTAGACGGCCGAGCCGCCCTGCACGGTGAACCACTGGGGCGAGTTGCCCACGGACAACATGCCGTGGTGCTCGAGGAACCGGAACAGGTAGTGGGCGGGGTACTCGAGTGACAGCGCCCGGCCGGTCGACCAGACACACGAGACGACGGGTACCGCATAGTGCGCGATGAAGTAGGCGTCGAATCCGTTACCGGCGAGGAACTCCCCATAGGTCGTCCTGTCGTCGCCCGAGCGCAGGAAGGCGCCGGCGACGCGATGGAACCGCTTCACCTGCACGAGCATGCGCACGAAGGAGGGGTCGACCGCCCGTCGGCCCTGAGCCAGGATGCCACCGGCTCCCCGGCCACCGGCGTACTCCAGGCCGCACCCCCGGCAGCGCACGCTCATGCTCATCTCGGTCGGGCGCACGGCGACCTCGAGTTCGGCGAACAGCCGGCGCAACGCCGGGTAGGTGCGGTCGTTGTGCACGATGAACCCGGAGTCCACCGCGTGTCGCACTCCGGTCGCCCCCACCAGGTGGTGGGTGTGCGCGTGCCCACCCCACCGATCCTCTGCCTCGAAGAGGACGACGTCGTGAGTGCGTGACAGCAGGTGAGCGGCGGTCAGGCCGGCCACCCCGGACCCCACCACGGCCACCGAGGGACGGGCACCACGCACGGCCGGCGGAGCCGGTCGGTGCGCGGGGAGGGGATCGGTGCTGTCAGGGCCTGTGGTCACGTGTCGCCTCGTCTCGAGCCCGGGCCGAGCCAGGTGCCCGGAGTGGGGATTCTTCGGCGGAGGAATCCCCACGCTAGACACGTGTAGAGACTCTGTCAAATGTTTGTCGAAGGTAGATAGAATCACCGCCGTGAGCGCAGCCATCACCCCCTCCCCCCTGATACGCATCGGCGAACTCAGTCGACGCGTGGGGGTCAGCGAGCACACCCTGCGTGCCTGGGAGAGCCGCTACGGACTCCTGCAGCCGATCCGCTCGACCGGTGGGTACCGCCTCTACTCCCCCCGGGACGAAGCCGTGGTGCGCCGGATGACCACCCTGATGACCACCGGCCTGTCCGCGGCCGAGGCGGCGGAGACCGCCCTGGCCGGAACTCCGGCACCGACCCTGACCGACCACGTCGAGCCCGTCGGTGCCGTCGCGGAGCCCGCTCACGAGAGTGTCGATCAGGGCTCCGTGGCGGTCGGGGTCCGTCAACTCACGGTCGCCCTGGCCCGCTTCGACGAGCAGTCGGCGCACGCCGTCCTCGATCGACTCTTCAGCGAACTGGCCGTGACCACGGTGCTGCGCGACGTCGTCCTGCCCTATCTGCACGACCTGGGTGAGCGCTGGGCGCGCGGCGAGGCGAGCGTGCCCCAGGAGCACTTCGCCAGCAATCTGATCCGCGGCCGGCTCGCCGCCCTCGCCACCGGTTGGGGTAGCGGCAGCGGCCCGCTGGCCCTGGTTGCCTGTCCCCCACGAGAACCCCACGACCTGCCGTTGATGATCTTCGGAGTGACCCTTCACCGCATGGGTTGGAGGGTGCTCTACCTGGGCGCGGACACCCCCGGACGAGCCCTGACCGAGGCCGCCCAGACCGCCGACCCGGCGCTGGTCGTCCTGGCGGCCACGCACCCCGAGCGGTTCGAGGCGATCCGCGACGACTTGCGCGACCTGGCCCACGGCCGGCGCCTGGTGCTCGCCGGACGCGGCGCCGACGGCCGATTCGCCGCCGAGGTGGGCGCGACGCACGTCACTGCCGACCCGGTGTCGGCCGCGCTGGAGCTCGGCATCGGCCGCTCACACTGAGGCGTCATTCGTCACCGGATCGCCCATCCGATCGATCGTTTCCGTTCCCCACAGGGATCACAGGTTCATTTCCGAGGGCCCGTCCACCTGCCGCCCGGGGCCGTCATGGGGCAGGCTCGGAGCACATCCGCCGGCGCGCCGGCCCGGCCGCCGGATCTGTCGTCACTGCTGGAGCGCCTGATGCGTCGTCGCACCCTTCCCCTTCTCCTGCTGGCCGGGCTGACCGCCACGACCGGTCTGACCGCCTGCGGCTCCGACTCGCTGTCGCAGCCGTCCACCTCCGCCAGCGCGGCCGCCTCACCGTCCGCCGCCGGCAAGGACGACGCCCTGGCCGCCAGGCTGCCGGAGAAGATCAAGACCGCGGGCAAGATCGTCGTGGGGACCGACGCGACCTACGCCCCGAACGAGTTCCTGGACACCGATGGCAAGACGGTCAAGGGCATGGACGTCGACATCTTCAACGCCGTGGCTCAGAAGCTGGGCGTCACCGTGGAGTGGGTGCCGGCCAAGTTCGACTCGATCATCCTCGGGGTGAGCAGCGGAAAGTACGACGTCGGCGTCTCGAGCTTCACCATCAACGACAAGCGCAAGCAGCAGGTCAACATGGTGAGCTACTTCAATGCCGGCACCCAGTGGATCGTGCCCAAGGGCAACCCGAAGAAGGTCGACCCGAACAACGCCTGCGGCCTGAACATCGGCGTGCAGACCGGCACGGTGCAGGCCGACGAGGACCTGCCGGCCAAGAGCAAGGCATGCGTCGCGGCGGGCAAGCCGGCGATCAACCCGATCGTGGACGCCGACCAGGGCAAGGTGACCACCTCGGTCATCTCCGGCAAGGCCGACGCCATGCTGGCCGACTCCCCGGTGGGCCTGTGGGCCGCCAAGGAGACCGGCGGTCAGCTCGAGGCGGCCGGCGACATCTACGACGCCGCCCCGTACGGCTTCGTGATCGACAAGAAGCAGACCGACTTCGCGCAGGCCATCGCCGACGCGCTGAAGGCGCTGGACGCCGCGGGCAACTACAAGCAGGCACTGGCCACCTGGGGCAACGAGTCGGGAGCGATCACGGACTTCAAGGTCAACCCGTGACCTCGATGACCGACACCGATCGGCCGGGCGTCATCGACGCCCGGCCGGTCCGGCACCCGGGTCGCTGGGTGGCGATCGCCGGGATCGCCGTCCTGGTCGCCATGATGATCAACTCGGTGGTGACCAACCCGCGGTGGGACTTCCCGTTCGCCTTCCAGATCATGCAGCAGCGACCGGTGATCAACGGCCTGTGGCTGGGCACGATCGTGGGCACCGTCGGCTCGATGCTGCTGGGGGTCGGACTCGGTGTCGTGATCGCCATCATGCGGCTGTCCGACAACCCGGTGCTGCGGGGGGTGTCCTTCGTCTACACCTGGTTCTTCCGGGCCATGCCGCGCTACGTCCTGCTGGTGATCCTCGGCGTCGGGGTCGCCTTCCTCTACCCCGAGATCCGCATCGGCATCCCGTTCGGGCAACAGATCTCGGCCGCACTCGGCCTGGGCTGGGACATGACCTTCTTCGGGCTGGACTGGAACCGGATCTCGAGCACGATCTGGGTCGGCATCCTCGGCCTGGGCCTGTCCGAGGCCGCCTACATGGCCGAGATCGCGCGCGCAGGCATCCTGTCGGTCGACCCGGGCCAGCGCGAAGCGGCCCAGGCGCTGGGCATGAGCACCAATCGCACCATGCGCCGCATCGTGCTGCCCCAGGCGATGCGGGTGATCGTGCCACCGACCGGCAACGAGACCATCGCCATGGTCAAGGACACCTCGCTGCTGGTGGCCGTCCCGGTGATCGTCGAGCTCTACTACCAGGCCTATCAATTCGGCCAGCGGGCCTTCAAGATCATGCCTGCCCTGGTGGCGGCCACGCTGTGGTATCTGATCATCTGCTCGCTGCTGATGGTGGTACAGACCTACCTCGAGCGCTACTTCGGTCGCGGGTTCGGTGAGGCCAAACCCAAGAACCCCCGCTTCGCCCGCGGCGCGGGTATGGGAGGTGCCTGATGACGGCAGTGGAACCCACCTCGTCCGGCATGCCGCTGGTGCACGCGGTCAACGTCACCAAGGCCTTTCACGGCACCAAGGTGCTCCAGGGCATCGACATGGACGTCAGCGCCGGCCAGGTGGTCTGCCTGCTCGGCCCGTCGGGGTCGGGCAAGACCACCTTCCTGCGCTGCATCAACCAGCTCGAGACCATCGACGGCGGCCGGATCTGGGTGGACGGCGAGCTGATGGGCTACCGGGATCAGGGCGGCCGGCTGCACCGGTTGACCGACAAGCAGATCGCCGCGCAGCGGCGCGACATCGGCATGGTGTTCCAGCGGTTCAACCTGTTCCCGCACAAGACGGCGCTGGAGAACGTGATGGAGGCGCCGATCCAGGTCAAACGGGAACCGGCCGGTGAAGTGCGCGAGCGCGCTCTGAAGCTGCTGGAACGTGTCGGGCTGCAGGACAAGCCCGCCGCCTACCCGGGGCAGCTGTCCGGCGGACAGCAACAGCGGGTGGCGATCGCCCGGGCGCTGGCCATGCGGCCCAAGCTGATGCTGTTCGACGAGCCCACCTCGGCGCTGGACCCGGAGCTGGTCGGTGAGGTGCTCGCCGTGATGCGCGAGCTCGCCGTCGACGGCATGACCATGATCGTGGTGACCCACGAGATGAGCTTCGCCCGGGACGTCGCCGACGAGGTGGTGTTCATGGCGGACGGTGTGGTGGTCGAGAAGGGACCCCCCGCCCAGGTGATCAGCAATCCGCGCCACGACCGCACAAGGGCCTTCCTGGGACGGATGCTCGACGAGAACCACTGACGGCCACCCGACCGGCCACCCGACCAGCCCACCGACCAGCCACCCCGAGTGCGAGCAGATCAGACCGTGAACCGGCGGATCTGCGCGTTGACCTGAACAGCCACCGCCGACAGCGCGACCGCCACCCGCTCGGTCTCGTCGGCGCCGCGGGAGGTTTCCCCCGTCGATCCCGCGATGTCGTGCATGCTGGCGTTGATCCGGTCGGCGCCGCGCGAGACCTCGCTGACGTTGCGGTTGATCTCGGAGGTGGTGGCCGATTGCTGCTCCACCGCGGCAGCGATCATGCCGGTGTTCTCGTTGATCCGGTCGATCACCGCGGTGATGTCGGCGATCGACTCGGCCGCGGCAGCGGTGATCGACTGGATGGTGCTGATCTTGTCGGTGATGTCCTGGGTGGCCCGGCCGGTCTCCTGCGCGAGTTCCTTGACCTCGGTGGCGACGACCGCGAACCCCTTGCCGGCCTCGCCGGCACGCGCCGCTTCGATGGTGGCGTTCAACGCCAGCAGGTTCGTCTGCTCGGCGATCGCCGTGATCGCCTGCACGATCTCACCGATCTCCTCGCTGGCCCGGTTCAGTTCGACGACCGTGGCTCGAGTGGCCGAGGCCCCACGTGCCGCCTCGGCAGCCACGGTGGACGCCGTCGCCGTCTGGCCGGCGATCTCGCCGATCGCGGCCTCCATCTGCTCGGTGGCCTCCGACATCGCCCGGACGTGATCGCTCACGTCACGAACCGAGTTGCTGGCCTCATGGGTCTGCCCCGCCGTCATGGAAGCAGCCCTGCCGAGGCTGGTCGAGAGCTGGTTCAACCCCGAACACTCGGTGGCCAGTGCCGCGGCGGCCGCTCCGGCGTCCGTGATGGTCTCGCCGATCCGTTCCAGGGCCACGTTCACCGCGCGGGACATGGTGCCCAGTTCGTCCCGGGTCGTCACCGGCACCCGCACCGTCAGATCGCCCTCGGCCACCTGGAGCAGGGCGCTCTCGACCCGTCGCACCGAGGTCACGATGGTGCGGCCGAGGATCCAACTGAACACCGCCAGGACGGCGATCGTCCCGCCACCGATCCCCAGCGTGAGCCAGCGCGCCGTGCGGGCGGTGGACAGCATCTGCCGCTGCTGATCCTCGACGGCGGCGAGCATGTCCTCGTCGATGCGCCCCAGCGACTCCTCGAGGGCGTCGAACTGCTGCAGGAACACCGGTAGCCGCCGCTGTGCCGCGGCGCGGTCACGCCCGGCGAGCGAGACGAGTTGGGTGGCGAGCTCGCCGTACTGCTGCACCGCGGGCAACGCGTCGGCGTACTCGGCCTGCAACGGGGCCGGGGCGGCAGCCGCAGCGGCCCGGAGGTGCGCCACCATGTCCGTGGCCTTCTCGCCCACACCCTCGACGTCCAGACTCGTGCGCTCTGCTGGGCTGGTCGCGTAGAGCGCGGACATCACGTCGGCCCGGATGCCGTCGTGCATCATGTCGGCGTTCCACTGACGTGACATCCCTGCGCTGACCCTGGCCATGGTCTGAGCGGTCTGGGACTGTCGCTGCCCTCCGTAGAGAGCGATGCCACCGACCAGGGTGATGGCTCCGATCCCGATCAGGGCGGCGGCAGTCAGGCGACGGGCAACGGTGACCCTCATGCGGCACAACTCCAGACGAGACGACAGGTGGACCGTGTCGCTATCTCCTCGGACGTCGGGCCGAGCACCTTGATGCGAACTGCGGCGATCGCAGGCTCAGCGGGGCGCCAGCCGCAGCGCGCCGTCCAGCCTGATCACCTCACCGTTGATCATCGCGTTGGACACCACGTGCACCACCAGGTCGGCGAACTCGGACGGCCGGCCCAGCCGCGCCGGGTGCGGGGTCTGGTGCCCGAGTGAGGCCCTGGCGTCCTCGGGCAGCCCCGCCACCATCGGGGTGTCGAAGGTTCCCGGCGCGATGGTGACCACCCGGATCAGCGAGGGCGCCAGGTCACGGGCCGCCGGCAGGGTCAGTCCGACGACGCCCCCCTTGGACGCCGCATAGGCCGCCTGTCCGATCTGGCCGTCGAAGGCCGCCACCGAGGCGGTGTTGACGATCACGCCACGCTCGCCGTCCAGGGGTTCGGCGGTGGCGATCCGTTCGGCCGCCAGGCGCAGCAGGTTGAACGTCCCGATCAGATTGACGGTCACCACCTGGCTGAACACCTCCAGCGAGTGCACCCCTCGGCGGCCCAGGATGCGCATCGGTGGGGCGATCCCGGCACAGTTGACCGTGACCCGCAGCGTGCCGAGGCCTGCGGCGGCGTCCAGGGCCGCGGTGACGTCGTCCGGGCGGGTCACATCGCCGGGCACGAAGGCGGCCCGCTCCCCCAGGTCGGCGGCCACCGCGGCGGCCGCCGAGCCGACGAGGTCGAGCACGACCACGGCGAACCCGGACCGGTGCAGTGCCCGCGTCGTCGCCTCGCCGAGCCCCGAACCACCCCCAGCCACGACCGCGACCGGAGTATCGGGGCGGGCGAGCAAACTGTCGAGCTGCATGACGGGCATCGTGTCACCCGTCCGGTGGCCCGGCGCAACCCCTCGCCACCCCGACGACGACCGGCGACCACCGGCGATGATTCAGTGCAGCACCCGCCGCCGACTGATCTCGGTCAGCGACCGGACGGTTTGCGGTCCCTGGGCCTCGAGCTTGGTCGCGAACGCCAACAACAACTGGGCGGTGGTCAAGGCATCACCGAGGGCATGGTGAGGCGGGTGCACCGGCAGACCGAGATCCACGGCCAGCCGCTCCAGGCTCGGCTCGGTGCTGCCGGGTGCCCTCGGTGCCAGGTAGAGCTCGCGGGCCAGGGCCGCCGTGTCCACGATCGGACCGTCCAGGCGCAGCCCCCGGGTCGCGAACGCCCGTTTCAGAAAGGCCCGTTCGACCCAGGCGGCGTGAGCCACCAGAGCCCGGCCCTGCATCAGCTCGGCGAGCACCTCGGCGCAGGCGGACAGCGGCGGGGCATCGACCAGCTCGGCGGCGCTCAGGGCATGCACGATCAGGGCGCCCTCGCTGACCGGCCGGGTGGGCTTGACCAATCCGTAGCGGCAGCTGTTCGCCACGATCCGCCCGGCACGGACGATCACCGCGCCGTAGGAGACGATCTCGTCCTGACGCAGGTCCAGGCCCGTGGCCTCCAGGTCGACGACGCAGAACTCCGCCTCACGCCAGGGCCGTTCGAGGCTGTCCCAGCCGGGAACCGTCGCGACGGCCGGACGACGCGCGAATCGGCTCAGCATCCCCACGGCACACCCCCCGACAGCGACGCGGCGACGCCGTCCCTGGCGGGAGGGGTCATGTCGTCATTCCGGGCAGCTGGCCCTGCCAGTTCGACTCCAGTCGGTTCTGGACCCCCGCGATGGCGCGGAACGACTCCCGCAGGTGGCGTCGGGTCAGCGAGTCCAGCGTTCCGGGCGCGATGTAGGTCGACACCGGTGTGCCGGCGCGCAACGACTCGACCTCCATCTCGAGCAGCAGCCCGTAGATCTGCTCGTGCGCCCCGATCAGGGTCTCGCTCTCGTCCACGCTCAGCAGCTTGGCCTCGGCTGCGCGGCGCAACCGCTCCGGCGTCGACCCGCGGACGTCGCCCGAGACCACGGCGACCCAGCGGCCCAGCGAGGTGACCGGGCGCAGCCCACCACGCTTGAGATTGAGCTGTCCCCGGTGCTCACCGGAGTGCTCCACGACGAAGTCGCGCACGAAGCCCGTCGGAGGGCGCGAGGACAGGGTGTACTCCAGCAGCATGCGCAGGAACTGCGGGGTGCGCCCGGTCGCCATGAGCGTGTCGGTGACCTGCAGGCCGAGGTCGGTCGAACTGATCGGGCGGCTGTCGGCCAGCATGGTCGACAGCAGCAGGGCGCTGTCCTGCCCGGCATCGCGCAACCACCCCACGGTCGCTTCGCGCCAACCTGTCAGCGACCGCGAGAAGCGCGCGTTGTCGGCGTTGGCGCCGTCCGCACAGCGCCGTAGGCCGGTCTTCTCCAGATCGTCCAACACCCCGGACGCCGCCTGGCGCACCTGAGCAGCGATGTCTCCCGTGCCCTCGGGTGGGTCGGCCCACACCAGGGCGGTGTCGACGTCCGAGGTCGGCAACACCTCGCGGCGGGCCAGAGAGCCGAGCACGATCCAGGAGGTCCGCACGTCCAGGTTCATCGGGCTCAGGATCAGCAGCCGGCGCAGCACCGAGTCGAGCACCGCCGACAGCAGCCCACCGATGCGAACCGGTGGCACGGCAGCGTCGAACAGCTCCACCGCGGTTCCGGGAAGCAGCGAGACCGCCTGGGCCAAGTCGGCCAAGGAGGCCGCGGAGTCGATCGCCGCGCGAACCACCAGGGGATCACGCACCTCGGCCGAGGCGAGGTCGACGACCCGGACGACGGCCGTGGGCAGATCCGCGCCATCGGTGAGCAGCAGGTGATGGACGCCACGCTCGACCATCTCGAGGAAGGCGGTGGCCAGCGGGGTGTCCTCGGGGACGCTCAGCGCGGGTCGGGTGGCCAGGACGCCGATCTCGGCCTCTGGTGGCACCTGTCCGGTGCCGACCTTCTTGCGGAAGTCGGCATCGGTGACGATGCCGAACCCGTCCGGGAAGGTGATCACGGCACACGACTGCCGTTCCTTCTCGATCCGGGCCGCGACCTCGGCCACCGTCTCGGACGCCGCGCAGCGCACCAGGGGGCGACCGAAGGTGCTGACCGGCACCAACGCTCGGTCACGCAGCCCGGTGGGGCTGGCGGACACCCGGCCGCGCTGCACCAACGACCCATATGCGGCGAAGCGCAGCCGCTCGGGGCGCGAGACCACCGACCGGGGGTCGTTCAGGCGGTAGACCAGGCAGTCGTCGAGTGCCCGCACGGTCAGTCTCGGCGGCTCGCCGCTGAACAACGACACCTGCCCGAAGGTGTCCCCGGCGTGCAACTGGTCGATCACCCGACCGTGGTCGAGCACCTCGACCGACCCGGTTCGCACCACCCAGAGATGCTGCAGCGGGTCCTGGCCCTCGGTGACCACCTCGGCGCCCGCGGGGAAGTACTCGGCCTCGACGGAGTCCGCGAGGCGCTCCAGATCGTCGAGGTCGAGGCTGTCGTAGGGGGGTTGCCCGCCGAGGAAGTACACGAACTCCTTCACGCGGACATTGGGCCAGCCCGCCCGGGCCGGGTCAAGGTCGACGGCCCTGACGCGTGTCGGGCTGGTGCAGACAATCGCCAGACGCACAGTTGCCGTTCACCGAGGGTGTCCTCCCGGTGAACGGCAACTGTGCTGCCGGGGCATCCTGGCCGGTTGCCCCGACGGTGTCAGGACTCGTCGACGCGCTGCTGGGGGATCCCCGCGAGCAGTGCTCGAACCTCGGACTCGCGATAGCGGCGGTGTCCGCCGAGGGTACGGATCGAGGAGAGCTTGCCGGCCTTGGCCCACCGGGTGACCGTCTTGGGGTCGACACGGAAGAGGGCGGCAACCTCGGCCGGCGTGAGCAGCGGCTCGGCGTCGGGCGAACGGGTGGTCATGTGATCCTCCAGGAACGGGGCGGGAACCCCCGATTACCTACATGGTGCCGTGTGCTGCGGGCGAAGCGGAGCCATTCCGCCGGATATCGGCCGTTCAGGCGGCAGGACCGCCCATTTGGAGCACTTGGGGTAGTTGTCACACCGCTGAACGTCGTGGATCCGGCCACCGGATCACCGCCCGGGCACCAACCGCTCAACTGCTTGAACAACGTTTCCAACGCAAACCCGATGCTAGCGGCGGGGCCGACGTTTCCGGACGATCTGCGGCTTTGGCGACCAATTTCCCCTCTTCGGGGGACCGCGGGATGGGCCGATCCGTCATCGGGCGCTCATCCGTGCGGTCACACCGCCATCGCGGGCCGTCCGGGGGTCGCAGGGACGGCCCCGACACCGCCTCGCCGGGTCACCACGGACAACTCGTGTGACTCCTACCAGCCGGGATGCCAGCGGCGCGGCAACGATGTACGGTTACGGGCACGACATACTGACGACCAACATCCGGGGCCCCGCCATGGGCGCCTGCCCCGGATCGATGCATGAGGGGGTCGACGCCATGGGGCGCGGCCGTCAGAAGGCCAAGCAGACGAAGGTGGCTCGGCAGCTGAAGTACTTCAGCCCGAACACCGACTACACGGCCCTCCAGCGAGAGCTCTCGGGCTCGAACGACCACGCACCGGTTGCCGGCGACGAAGACGACCTCCTCGAGGACGAGTACTCCGACGAGGATGACGACGACGCCGACGACGACGGGTACGGGGGATGGACGGCCGGCAGCAGCCGCTGACGTCACCAGGCAGGCGTACACGCATGCCTGGTCCTCCGTGACCGGATCAGCCCTGCGAGGCGTAGCTCCCGGTCATCTCCACGGCACCACCGTCGACACCCTTGGTGCCTTGAACGACCTCGTGTGACGGCGCATCCTCCGGTGTTCCCACCTCGCCGATCACCCAGGCCGCCAGGCCTCGCCCGCGCAGGCGCTCCAGCGCGGCGTCCACGGCCTCCGGCGCCACGACGGCCACCATGCCCACGCCCATGTTCAGGGTGCGCTCCAGATCGCCCAGCGGCACCCGCCCCAGTCGGCGGACCAGGTCGAAGACGGGCGGTGGCGTCCAGCTGGAGCGGTCGAGTCGAGCCAGCACACCCGCCGGCAGGACCCGCGCCAGGTTGGCCGCCAGACCGCCGCCGGTGACGTGTGAGAGGGCACGCAGGTCGGCGCCGAGCACCTGAGCCAGGTCGACCATGTCGGCCGCGTAGACCCGGGTCGGGGTCAGGAGCTCCTCGCCCACGGTGTGCCCCAGGTCGGCGACGTGGCGGTGATAGGTCCACCCGGCCTCGGCGATCACCCGGCGTACCAGCGAGTACCCGTTGGAGTGCAGTCCGGACGAGCCCAACGCCAGGACGACGTCCCCGGCACGCACCCGGTGCGGGCCGAGCAGGGCATCGGCCTCGACCACCCCGACGGCAGCACCGGCCAGGTCGTACTCCGAGGGGCCGAGCAGGCCCGGGTGCTCGGCCGTCTCACCACCGACCAGGGCACACCCGGCCTGCTCACACGCCGCCGCGATCCCCGAGACGATGGCGGCGATCCGCTCCGGCACCACCTGGCCACAGGCGATGTAGTCGGTCATGAACAACGGGCGGGCCCCGCAGACCACGATGTCGTCGACCACCATGGCGACCAGGTCGAACCCCACGGTGTCGTGCCGGTCGAGGGCCTGGGCCACCGCCACCTTCGTACCCACGCCGTCCGTGCTGGTGGCCAACACCGGATGGGCGTAGTCGCGCAGCATCGAGACATCGACCAGCCCCGCGAAGGCACCGATGCCCCCCAGCACGGTCACCCCGGCGGCCTTGGCCGCGATATGGGTACGCGCCACCGAGTCGCGCATCAGTTCGACCGCCCGGTCGCCTGCCTCGACGTCCACGCCCGCGGAGGCGTAGGTGATCGGCTGGGTGATCGGCTGGGTCATGACGCGGGGCTCCTTCGACGAACTGACCGTGCCGGACGCGCCGCCGGGGCGCGCGACAGGGCGAGGGTGACCGTGGCACGTCTCACGGGACGATGCTCAGGGGCAACTCGGGCTGTTCCAGGGCGCGCTTGCCGAGCAGTACCTCGTCGGACAGCGGCACCGGGTACTCACCGGTGAAGCAGGCCGTGCAGAGCTGAGCCCGAGGTTGCCCCGTGGCGTTCACCATGCCGTCCAGCGAGATGTACCCGAGCGAATCGGCACCGATGCTGACCCGCACCTCCTCGACCGTCAGGCCGCTGGCGACCAGCTCGGCGCGGGTGGCGAAGTCGATCCCGTAGAAGCAGGGCCAGGTCACCGGGGCACTCGAGATGCGGACGTGCACCTCGGCCGCCCCCGCCTCCCGCAGCATCCGCACCAGCGCCCGCTGGGTGTTGCCCCGCACGATCGAGTCGTCGACCACCACGAGGCGCTTGCCCGCGATCACCTCACGCAGCGGGTTGAGCTTCAGGCGGATCCCGAGCTGACGGATGGTCTGGCTGGGCTGGATGAACGTGCGCCCGACATAGGCGTTCTTGACCAGGCCCTGGCCGTAAGGGATGCCCGAGGCCTGGGCGTACCCGACCGCCGCCGGGGTGCCCGACTCGGGCACCGGGATCACCAGGTCGGCCTCGACGGGGTGCTCCACGGCCAGCCGCCGCCCCATCGCCACGCGCGAGGCGTGCACCGACTGACCCACGATCGAGGTGTCCGGACGGGCCAGGTAGACGTACTCGAAGCAGCAGCCGGTGGCGGTGGCCGGGGAGAACCGGGTCGAGCGCACCCCGTTCTCGTCGATGGCGACCATCTCGCCGGGCTCCACTTCACGCACCACCGAGGCCCCGACGATGTCGAGTCCGGCGGTCTCGCTCGCCACCACCCAGCCCTTGTCGAGCCGGCCGAGCACGAGCGGGTGGATGCCGTACGGGTCGCGGGCGGCGTACAAGGTGTGCTCGTCCATGAAGACCAGGCTGAACGCGCCGCGCAGGTGGGGCAGCACCTCGAGCGCCGTGGCCTCCAGCGAGTTCTGCCCGGCGCCGGCCAGCAGGGCGGTGATCAGCGCGGTGTCGGTGGTGTTGCCCCGGGCGAGTTCGCCGGAGTCGGCACCCTCACCCGTGCGCTGGGTCAGCCAGTCGCGCAGCTCGAAGGTGTTGACCAGGTTGCCGTTGTGGGCCAGGGCCACGGTGCCGCTGTCGGTGGCACCGAGCGTGGGCTGGGCGTTCTGCCAGGTCGACCCACCGGTGGTGGAGTACCGGCAGTGCCCGACGGCGATCTGCCCGGCCAGTGAGCGCAGGGCCGATTCGTCGAAGACCTGGGCGACCAGTCCGACGTCCTTGTAGACCAAGATCTGGTGGCCGTTGCTGACAGCGATACCGGCGGCCTCTTGGCCGCGGTGCTGGAGAGCGTAGAGCCCGTAATAGGTGAGTTTTGCGACTTCTTCGCCCGGGGCCCAAACCCCGAAGACACCGCACACGAGAGGAAGTCTCCCACACGCCTCAGCGCGGCCCGGGTGCCGGTGGCGCGCTGCGCCGGTCGAGCAGCACCGCCAGGCCCGCCCCGGCCAGGCCGCCGAGCAACGCACCGATCGATCCCAGATACCCGACCACCGCCCGGGCACTGACCTCCGTCTCCTGATCCGGGAGGCGCCGCAGCAGGACGGCGAGCAGGGCGATCAGCACCCCGATCACAGCGCCGGTGATCATGAACGGCACGAACCGTGGCGCCCGGCGCAGCTGCACCTGCACCGACCCGGCCGGGACGTCGTCCGGGGGGCCGACCGCCTCGTGCTCGATGGCCCCGGTGGATTCGCTGGACTCGCCGGTGTCGTCGACGGGTGGTTCGTTCTGGCTCACCGGACGAGCCTAACCCCGCACCGTGACCACCGGCAGAGCCGCGCTCAGGTCACTGCGCGAGCCACTGGCCCGCAGCCGGCCGGCCGAGGCCGCCGCCGGCCAGTCCAGCGCGCCGGTGGCCAGCTCGAGCCAGCAGGCGGCGTCCGTCTCGACGACGTTCGGCGGGGTGCCCCGGGTGTGCCGCGGGCCGTCGATCGCCTGGACGACGCCGAACGGCGGCACCCGGATCTCACAGCTGCGGCCGGGGTGGCGCGCCGCGAGCTCCTCCAACGTGAACCGGACGGCGGTCGCCAGCGTCGTGCGGTCGACGTCGCCGCCGGCCGCGACCCAGGCCCGGACGGCGGCGAGCCCGGCTGCGGGATCGACGCGCCGACGGGGTGGCATGACCTCCAGCCTGCCACGATCGGCCGCGCCACCGCGGGCTGCTCACCTGCTGGAGCGGCTACAGCAGAGGAGCCAATCCCGCCGACAGGTGCTCATAGCCTTCACCGTTGAGGTGAAGGAAATCCCGCTGATACCGCTGCTTCGTGGTGCCGTCCGGACCGGTGAGTATCGGGTCGGCGTCGAACACGACAACCCCGTCCGTTGCCTGCGATCGAATCCACTGGTTCACCTCGACCAGCGCGACATCGATCTCGTCGGACCAGACGAGACGGCGTTCCAGGGGGAGATTCCCCGGTGGGATCACGGTCATCAGCACGACGTGCGCTCCGAGAACTCGCGCTTGTCGGAGCATTTCGGTGATGTTGGCCTTCAGTGCGGAGACGATCTCCGATCGTCGCTGCGGGAGCATGCCCACTGCCTTGAGGTCGTTCACTCCGATCTCGATGATCACCACCTCGGGGCGCAGTGGGGCAACGTGTTCGTCGAAGCGCAACAGTGCCTGTTCGGAGGTCTGTGAACCGATTCCGCGATTGACGAAGGTCAGGTCTGGCACGTCGGGCAGCGGCTGCCACTGTGCCGCCCTGGAATCGCCGAAGAGCACGGCGATCGCGCGCCCCGACGGCACGACCGGCTCACGATCGAAATTCCGAGCGCCGATGGGATTCAGCCGTACCTCGTTGAGCTCGCGATAGTACTCGCGAACCATCGAATAGGTCCTCACGTTCACGGCCACCGAGGCGGCGAGCGTCAGGCCGAGCGCGATCGACATGTTTCGCCACAGCACCGACCGCATCGCGTGAGTGTATCGACCGGGTCATCTCGTGATGCAGCGGAATCGGCCCGCCGGCGACATCGGGGACGACACGCTCGCGATCAGGTTCGGGGTCGGGTCACGCCCAGCGAGGTGCCGGTCAGGCCGGGGAAGACCGTGTCGGGGGCGCTCACCAGACAGCGTTCGGTGAGGATCTCGCGCAGGATCAGCCGGTAGTCGGTGGTGACCGCCAGGTCGCCGTCCGCGAGGGCCTCGGTGGCCAGCCCCGGCCACCGGCCGTGCACCTGGCCGCCGACCACTCCCCCACCCAGCAGCAGGACGGCGTTGCCCAGGCCGTGATCGGTCCCGCCGCTGCCGTTCTCGGCTACCCGACGACCGAACTCCGAGAGAGTGGCCACGACGACGTTGGCCATCAGCGCCGACCCGAGATCGGTGGCGAAGGCAGCCATCGCGGCGGCGAGCTCGGCCAGTTTGTCCCTCTGCCTACCCGAGTCCACCGTGCCCATCTCGGCATGGAAGTCCCACTCGCCGAAGTCGAGACACGCGATGCGCAGCCCCACACCGGACTTGATCAACTGGGCCAGGTCACGCATCGACTCGCCCAGTTCTCCGGTCGGGTAGATCGCACCGTGGGCCGGGGTGTACCCCGCCGTCTTCAGCACCGCAGTGGTGGCAACGGCCCCGAGGGCGTTGCCGGCCGGTCCCGCGATCGTGGCCGGCGCCCCCCGATGCATGGCCGACAGTGCTGTGCGCCAGCGCTTCTCCTCGGTGGCGTTCCAGGCGCCGTTGAGCGTGAAGTCGGCGATGGACGACATCACCAGCTCGGGATTCGGCCCCGTGAGCGAGGCCAACAGCCCGATCTGACCGATCTGGGTGGCCCGGAACACCGAGGTGGCCGGGCTCACCCCGAGCATGCGATCGAGCCAGCCGGTGCGCAGCGACGAACCCGGTGCGGCCCGGTGCAACTCGGCCATGGCGGAGAAGTGCGAGCGGGACGGCTCGACCTGACCGACCGCGTGCACCGCACCGAAGGTTCCGCTCTGCCAGAACGGAACCAGCGGGGCCAACGCCGGGTGCAACCCGAACCGGTTGTCACCGGCGAGCAGGTGCCCCGTCGGGATGCCGACGCTCGGCCGCAGTCGGACATAGTCGGCGTCCGCCCGGGGGACGACGGCACTCAGCCCGTCGAAACCACCTCGCAGACTGAGCACCACCAGCACATCACCGGCGGCCGAGGCTGCGGCCGAGGCGAGGCCCGGCGCATCGAACAGCAGCCGGCTCAGCGGCGAATCAGCCACCGAGGCCGCGAGGCCCAGTGCCCCGGCGGCGCCGGTGGCCCGCACCATCGATCGGCGTGAGATCCCTCGTGCGACAACGCCTTCGGCGTTCGGCTCCACTGAATGGCACCCCGGGCATCGAGCGTCGGTCATGACCACCTCACCGCAGGGCCTGGGTCGGGGTGTTCAGCAACAGCGCCAGCAACTGCCCCAGGCGCCAGGTGAGAACCTCGCTGCCGACACGCAATCGGGTTGTGGGCGTGGCGCCGAAGAAGGCACAGATCGCCGTCCGCTCGATCGAGGTGACGCCGACCTGACGCAACCGCCAGCCCACGGCGTCCACCAGTGCCCCGTACGTCGCCGGCAACGGACTCGGCACGAACGTGGTCAGCGCAGGTCGGCGAAATCCCTTGGGCCACCAGTCGTTCGCCAGCGAGTTGTTCATGTTCCACCGCGACAGGGCACCGCCGGCGGACTGCCAGGCGGCGGCGTTGTCCGGGAACCCATCGGGCTGCGGCCAGGCCAACGGCTGCTGGCCGACCGTCGAGCAGGCCCAGTAGAGCTCGGTCAGCGGCGCCGTCCCCGAGGTAGGGGGCGTGAGGCCGAGGGCGCGCACCGTGGCCAGCATCGACTCGTAGGGCGTGCGGACCTTCGCGCCCGCCGAGGCCGCGAACTCGGGTGAGGAGAACAGCGACACCAGCACCGGGGCGATGGACGTGTCGTTCGCCAGGTAGACGCGTACCAGCCGATCGACCAATGCCCTCGGCGGGTCGTCGCGGACGAATCGGACGGCGAGCTTGTGGCAGAGCCGCCGGGCGGTCGAGGGGTGGGTGGCGAGATAGCCGAGATAGGCGGCGACCACGGCCCGGCCGTCCGGATCGGCGTTGGTGTGGCTGAAGCCCATCACCCGCACCGGCCCGACGTGGTGATCCACGGTGCGATACACGAAGGCCCCGGTCTGCCAGTTCGTCGACAAGCCGGTCAGGATCAGCGCCGACTGTTTGACGTCGCGCTCGGTGTAGCCGCCGTCCACCCCGACGCTGTGCAACTCGAGCACCTCGCGGCCGAGGTTCTCGTTCGGGTTGTCCTTGGTCGAGGAGGCGTTGTTGAGGTACATCAGCATCGCCGGGTGCACGATGGCGGCCCGCAGCATGTCCCGATACCGGCCGAACGTGTGCGCCCGGATCACCTCGACGTCGTAGCGGTGCCGGTTGTCCCAGACCTCACTGGACGGGCAGGTGATGTTGAGGTGGTTCGACCAGAACTCGACCATCACCTCGAACAGCTGCCGGGTGCTCCACACGGCCCGGGCCAGGGTCGCCACACAGACGTCCATCATGACGTCCCAGCTGTCGATCCGGCCCGCCGCGACCTCGGCACGCACCGTGGGCGTCGACCACGCCAACCGGGGCAGCCGCTTCAGGACGGCGTCACAGGTCGGGTCCGCGATCTTCGACGGTCGCAGTTGAGCAGCCAGCCAGGCCGAACGGCGAGCCGGGGTGACCGTGGCGACGAGACTGGGCGTCAGCCCGTACGTGGTGCGCGCCAGCAGGTGCCTGGTCGCGGCTGCCGCTGTCCCCGACGACGCCATGGTTCATGCATCGGATGCGGACGTCGCGGCTTTGATAGCCCCCGGGGGTGAGTCGATCTCACGATCGGTGATCAGGTGCTCCGAACGTGGTGGCGATGCGCACGGATCACCCGATCACCGCGGGGTGGGCAGGAGGGGCCAGCTGCGGTCCTTGTCGCTGATCAGGCTGAACGGCAGCGGCCAGGCGATGCCCAGGGCCGGGTCGTCCGGGCGCAGGCCGCGCTCGGCGTCCGGGGCGTACGGCGCGCTGACCTGGTACAGCACCTCGGTGTCGTCGACCAACGTCTGGTAACCGTGGGCGAAGTAGGGCGGCACGTAGAAGGCCAGCCGGTTCGCCGCGGACAGTTCGACCGCGACGTGCTGCCAGCGGGTCGGTGAGTCCTCCCGCACGTCCAGCGCGACGTCCACGATGGCCCCCCGGATGCAGCGCACCAGCTTGGCCTCGGGGGCCGGGTCGAGCTGGTAGTGCATGCCGCGCACCGTGCCGGCCCGGTGGTTCAACGACAGGTTGGCCTGCTCGACCGGAGGTACCAACCCGGCAGCGGTGAACTCCTCGCGGCAGAAGGCGCGGGCGAAGAAGCCCCGCTCATCCGAGCGGACGTCGAGCTCGACCAGCACCGGACCGTCCAGGGCGGTCGGGGTGAACTTCACGAGCGGGTCAGCCCCCGTCGCCGCGGATCACCGAGCCGACCGTGCGCAGGACGATCTTGACGTCCAGCCACAACGACCAGTTCTCGATGTAGTAGTTGTCGAACCGGGCGCGGTCGGCGATCGAGGTGTCGCCCCGCAGGCCGTGCACCTGTGCCCAGCCGGTCAGGCCGGACGGTACCCGGTGCCGTGCCACGTACCGGGGGTAGGCCTCGCAGAACTGGTCGACGAAGTGCGGCCGCTCGGGCCGCGGGCCGACGATGCTCATCTCGCCCTTGAGGATGTTGATCAGCTGCGGCAGCTCGTCGATCGAGGACTTGCGCAGGAACTTGCCCACCGGACCGAGCCGATCGTCGTGGGAGATGTTCCAGTTGGTCTGCGACTCGGTCTCGTCCACCGGCTTGAGCGAACGGAACTTCATCACCTGGAACCGGCGGCCGTCGACGCCGACCCGCTCCTGACGGAAGATGATCCCCGGCCCACCCTCGAGCCGGACGGCGATCGCCACCAGCAGCATGATCGGCGAGAGCAGGAGCAGGGCGATCGAGCTGAGCGTGATGTCGAACAGTCGCTTGACACGCCAACCACGACTGCGGCGGGCGGCTCGGCGCAACCGCACCAGCGGCAGCCCCCACACGCTCTCCATGTCCTCGCTGACGTGGTGGAGTTCGAACAGCCGGGGCACCAGGAAGATCTCGGTGTCCAGCCGGTCACAGGTACGGATCACATCGACCATGGCCGACTCGCGCATCGAGCCGAAGGCCACCACGACGTTGTTCACGTCGTGGTCGGTGAGCACGTGGTAGAGCGAGTCGGTGCCGCCCAGGATCGGCAGCGGCAGCTCCTTGGGGCCGAGCCAGGGGTCGGAGTCCAGGAAGCCGATCGGGTGCAGTCCGTACTCGGGGTGATCGAGCAGGACGTCGGCCACCTGGGCGCCGACCCGGCCCGCTCCCAGGATCAGCGTGCGGTGGACGACGCGCCGCTGGCGGCGCAGGGAGCGCACCACCCCGTACCCGATCGCCCGCAGCACGATCAGGAAGCCCAGGGTGCAGGCCGCGGCGGCGACCACGTTCCACTTGACGACCACCAGGTCCCAGCGCAGCCGGGTGAACGCCACCTGGATCAGGATGGTGATCGAGATCGCGGCCAGCCATCGCCCGACCAGGCGGGGCAGGTCGTCGAGGATCGACATCGACAACCGCGACCGGTAGAGGTGCCCGATCGACAGCAGTCCGAGCAGCACCCCCACGAAGAGCACGTGGACGCGGCCGATGCCGCTTCCGGTGAGCAGGCTCGCGAGCAGCCCGCCCAGGACGGCGGCCGCCAGGTCGGCGGAGACCAGGAGCGGTTGGACGCCGTATCTGCCCAACCAGTCCTCGCGCCGACGGGCGCGGGCCGACCGGGGCGGTTCGGGGACCGGTGCGGAGCCCGGCTCGGGCAGGGGGATCTCGGGGAGTGGGTCAGGGAGCTCGGCGATGTCGTCCGCACGCGCGGCCGGCGCCGGTAACACCGCGCCGAGGCGAGTGCCCAGCACCCCTTCGGCGCCGGATCGGGCCTCGCGTTGCCCGTTGATGGTGCCTGCGGCCGACGTGACGCCGGATTCGGTCAGATCGATGGTCACCGGACGGTCGGCCCCCGTTGGAGCCGGTCGTCCGTTGCTCCCGACATTCCTGTCGGTAGTGCCCACTCTGTCTCCTCGCCCACATCCAGCGATGCCCGTCGGTCTCCCTCGGACACCAGCCGACCCCGGTCGACGCATCATCTGTCCGACCTGCGCGTTCAGCGGTTACACGCCCTGAACGGTCTCCACTTGCCACACCGAGCGTAACCGCCCGCCCCTCCACTGTCCTCGAGATCGGGTGATCCACGCGTGGATGAGCAGGGCCTGCGCGGTCCAGGGTGCACCAAACGTGATGGACGTCATCGCGGCGGCCCCGAGGGAACGTGACCCTTCCGAGAGGCCGCCGTGGCGGCGTGAAACCCTCGGTGCCACCCCCATTGCCACACGAATCGAGCCAGACTGGGCGGGGTCCCGAACCAGGCGGCGACCAGGCCGCGCAGGCGTCGGATCACCCCGGCCGCCCCGGCGGCGTCCGGGGCAGCGGACGGCGATAGGGCGTGGCGCGACTGCAGGTCGGCGTGGGCCCGGCCGTAGTCCACCCCTTGGCGATACATCGCCTGCCAGGTCGCACGCAGCCGCACGTGCACCACCAGCCGGGGCACGAACACCAGCTCCACCCCGGTGCGTTGCACCCGCCAGCACAGGTCGGTGTCCTCCAGACAGGGCACGGCCGGATCGAACCCGCCGACCGCCAGGAACACCGCGCGGTGGACGCCCATGTTGCCCGCCCCGGCATGCGGCAACGTGCCGTCGGAGCCTCCCTGCAGGCCGGTCTGCTGGTCCAGCGGACGTGACCGACGGGCTCGGGCGGTGTTCAACCGCTCCCCGTCGAATCGCCCGGCCACGAAGCGGTGATCGGTCAGGGCGGCACACACCGTCGCCAGCCAGTCCTCGGCCACCACGTCGTCGGCGTCGCAGAAGGCCAGCCACTCGCCCCGCGCCAGCCGGGCCCCGACATTGCGCGCCGCCGCCGCGCCGCGCCGCGCACCGGCATCGACCAGGCGCACGGGCAACCGGTCGGCATACCGCTCGACCACCGCCGCGGTGCCGTCGGTGGACCCGTTGTCACAGACGAGCAGTTCCCAGGGGACCGGACACGGCTGGCCGGCGAGCGCCTCGAGCTGATCACCGAGAGTCTCCTGCGCGTTCAGGCAGGCGATGAGCACGCTGAGCCGGATGGCGGCGTCCACGGTTCCCTCCCACCGGCTCCCCCCAGCGGGGCTCGCGCCGCCGTATCGTAGCCTGGCGGAATGTCGACCGATGCGCGCCGCAGCCCCGCCGAGGCCCCGGTGTTGGTGCGAGCCCGCGACCTCGGGGGACACGACGAACCCGGCCCCCGTGCCCTGCCCGACCCCGACCGGCTGATCCGTTGGGGTCGCCCGCTGCTGCTGCCGCTGAGTTCGGCCATGCGGGTGCTGACCGACGACCCGGTGATCGGTCTGACCTACGACGACGGTCCCGACCCGGAGCGCACCAGGGAGATCCTGGCGGAGTTGCGCGAACGCGACGTCCGGGCGACGTTCTTCGTCCTGGTCGAGGCGGCCGAGCGTCACCCTCAGCTGGTGCGGGACATGCTCGCCGAGGGGCACGAGATCGGCCTTCACGGCATCGACCACACTCTGCTGACCACGGTGTCCTGGCGCGAGGCGGCGCGAGCCGTCCGGCAGGGACGTCATCGCCTCGAGCAGGTGACCGGCCGGCCGGTTCGGCTGTATCGGCCCACCTACGGGATCCAGGGGCCGGCACAGTACCTGGCCGCCCGGCTGGCCGGCCTCGAGGTGGTGTTCTGGACGGCGTGGGCTCAGGACTGGCTGCAGGAGCCGGCCGAGACGGTCGCCGCCCGCGCGGTGACCGCCGGACACCCCGGCGCCATCCTGCTGCTGCACGACACGACGGGCGACGCCACACCGGAGCGTCCGGCCCCCACGTTCTCTCGCGGCGAGGTCACGGCCCGCATCGTCGACCTGCTGCACGCCGGCGGGTACCGCCTGATGCCCGCTGGGCAGCTGCTCGCGACCTACCCGGCGGTGCGGGCGGTCACCATCACCCCGCCGTCAGTCCCCCGACCCGGACGAGGCGGTCAACCGGTCTGACGACGCCGGGGCCGCTGTCTCGTGGCGATCGCTCTCCCGCATCACGCGCCGGAAGGTCCACAACCACAGGGGCAGGGATGTCGCCTGATCCAGGCAGAGGCCCCAGGCGGCCCCCCGCGCGCCGCCGAGGTACAGCCCTCCGATCATGAACGGAAAGACCAGGGGCGCTTCGATGGCCATGATCCAGAAGGCTCGGCGGGCCAATCCCATGGCGTAGATGACCAGGGTGTGGCCCTGCCACAGACCCCAGAAGACGTTGCCGACGATCATCGGCAGCAACACGTCCAGGGCCTCGGCCCAGTTGCCTCGGAACATGGCCTGGCCGGCCGCCGCCGGTAGCAGGAGCAGCAGGGAACCGTAGAGCACGGCGATCGCGGCCATGGCCAGACTGGTGAGGTAGGCGATGCGGGTGCGCTGGCTGCTGGTCCACCCGGTGCGCTTGGACAGCTGGGGCAGCGCGAAGGTCTGCAACGCCGTCCCGAGCATGTTCAGCGGCCCCAGCACCACCTGCGCGGCCTTGAAGGCCCCGACGACGGTCAGCCCCTCCTTGCCCCCCACCAACGCGCCCACGGCCAGGATTCCGCCCTGGAACGCCCCGGCACCCAGGAGGTACTCGGCGAGCAGGTACCCCGACAGATCGCGGTGTTCGCGCAGCCAGCTGGCCGCGCCCCGCAGGTCGGGCACCACCCGCAACTGCACCAGCGCGACCACCACACACACGGCGGCGGAGGCCCCCCACACCAGCACCAGCGCGGGCGGAGTGGGGCGCGTGATGGCGGCGAGCACCACGATGGCGGGGAACTGGATCGCGGCCCACAAGGCGTCGTTGAGGGCCGCCAGTTTGGCCTGCGACCGGGCGAAGAAGATCAATCGGGCGGCGTCCTGCAACAACAGGAACGGCAGCACCGCACCCGTGGCGACCAGAACCGGCCCCAACTGGCCGCCGAGCACCAGGCCCACGGCGATGCAGCCCAGTGCCCCGATCAGCCCGACAGCCAGGGCGGTGCCGAAGGCCCGGGCCCGGCCCGAGTCCAGCCGCGCTCCGGTGGCGCTGCTGTACCGGATGCTCATCGGCTGCCCGACCAGGGCCCGCTCGATGCCGATGCACACGTTGAACACCAGGATCGCGACCGCGAAGGTGCCGAAGGCCGGCACATCGACGTAGTGCGCCACGACGATGGCGAGCATGGTGTTGGTCAGGGCCGACAGCACCTGGTCGATGGCGGTCCAGCTGGCCAGACGCACCAATTTGAACCGACGGCTCTCGCCGGGGCTCTCGTCGGGATCGGGCGGCAGCACCTGCGACAACGCCGGGAGGAGCGGACCCCGGGCACCGTTACGCACCGGCTCCGCGCTCTCGCGCGTGGGTTCGCTCACGGTGGCTCGGCCCTCGCCCTTCCTGCCTGTCGCTGTGTGCTGTCGCGGGCCGGCTCGACCCGATTGGCCCCGACCGCCCGAACTGTCACCACGACTATCGCGCCGCGACGGTGAAGTGTCACAAGAAACTCGCGACCTGTTCGGGATGACCTACCTCATGACCCCGCGCGAGCACCGGCGGCACGTGGCTACCCTCACCTGCACCGGCTCGTTCGGGGCCGTATGTGACTCTCTGGCCGAGTCTCCACTGTACGAGACGTAGTCGTCAGGATTCGACCACACGCCTCCGGCTCGCTGCATCAAGTCAACGCAATGTCATGCATGGCAGAGCTCGAGGTCATCCCTCGCGCCATCCCCGGCCCATCCCCGGCTCATCCCCGACCCAGGGGGGCAGCACCGTCGTCCGGCTCGGACCAGACGCGCGCGGGCGATAGCCTGCCTTGCGGTGGCGGACGGACGCCGCCACGTCCGGCGGGCAGATTGGGGGCCGATCGGTGAAGGCGGTCATCTTGGCCGGCGGGCTCGGGACGCGACTGAGTGAAGAGACCTCACTGCGACCCAAGCCCATGGTGGAGATCGGCGGGTATCCGATCCTCTGGCACATCATGAAGACCTACGCCGCCTACGGCATCGACGACTTCGTGGTCTGCTGCGGCTACAAGCAAGAGGTGATCAAGGACTGGTTCGCGTCGTACACGCTGCGCACCTCCGACGTCACGTTCGACCTGGGCTCGGGCATCGTGACCACCCACCACGCCCGCACCGAGAAGTGGCGGGTCACGCTGGTCGACACCGGGCTGCACAGCATGACCGGGGGGCGGTTGCGCCGGGTCGCCGACCACCTCGACGGCACCTTCTGTTTCACCTACGGGGACGGCGTGAGCGACGTCCCGGTCGATGAGCTGATCGCCTTCCACCGTCGCCACGGACGCCACGCGACCATGACCGCCGTCCAGCCACCCGGGCGCTTCGGTTCGCTGGTGCTGCACGGCGAGGACACGGCGGTCAGTCACTTCCAGGAGAAGCCGGACGGCGACGGCGCCTGGATCAACGGCGGGTACTTCGTGCTCGAGCCCGAGGTCATCGACCACATCGCCGACGACACCACCACCTGGGAGCAGGAGCCGCTGCGCCGACTGGCGCGCGAGGGGCAGCTGCACGCCTTCCGGCACCCCGGGTTCTGGCAGCCCATGGACACGGTGCGCGACCGCGATGTGCTCGAGCGCGCCTGGAACGAGGGCAGAGCGCCCTGGAAGGTCTGGGACGACGCATGATCCTCATCGACTCCGCTCTGAAGCAGCGGGCCGAGGCCGACGACCCGGTGCCGTTCGCGCTGTTCGGTGCCGGGTTCATGGGCCGCGGCATCGTCAATCAGGTGGTGCGGTACACCCCCGGCATGAGCGTGCCGGTGGTCTGCAACCGCACCCCCGAGGCCGCCCTCGACGCCTACCACCGGGCGGGCGTGGACGACGCGGTGGTGGTGGCCGACGCCGCCCACCTGGACGAGGTGGTCGCGGCGCGCGGCCATGCGGTCACCAGCGATCCGGCGGTGGTCGCCGGGTCGCGTCTGATCGGCACCGCCGTCGAGGCCACCGGGCACGTCGCCTACGGCACCGCCGTCACCCAGGCCATGATCGAGTCCGGCAAGCACATGGTGCTGATGAACGCCGAGCTCGACGCCACCGTGGGGCCGTTGCTGCGCCGCCGCGCCGAGGCCGCGGGCGTCGTCCTGACCGGGTGCGACGGCGACCAGCCCGGCGTCCAGCTGAACCTGATCCGGTTCGTCGAGCAGCTCGGGCTGATCCCTCGGGTGGCGGGCAACATCAAGGGGCTGCAGGACCACTACCGCAACCCCACCACCCAGGCAGGCTTCGCCAAGGCCTGGGGGCAGACACCCTCCATGGTCACCTCGTTCGCGGACGGCACCAAGATCAGCTTCGAGCAGGCGCTGGTGGCCAACGCGACCGGCATGGGCGTGGCGCGGCGCGGCATGATCGGCATCGACGACGACGGTCATGTGGACGACCTGGTCGACCGGTACGACCTCGACGACCTGCGGGCACGCGGCGGCATCGTCGAGTACGTGGTGGGCTCCAAGCCCTCGCCCGGGGTGTACGTGCTGGCCGAGGCCCGGGACGAGGCGCAGAAGCTCTACCTGGACTACGGCAAGCTGGGCAAGGGGCCGCTGTACTCCTTCTACGTGCCCTACCACCTGACGATCTTCGAGATCGCGATCTCGGTGGCCCGGGTGGCCCTGTTCGGCGACACCGTCGTCGCCCCGGTGGCCGGTCCGGTGGTCGACGTGGTGGCCACCGCCAAGGTCGACAGCCCCGCCGGCACCGTGCTCGACGGCCTCGGCGAATACCTGACCTACGGCCAGTGCGAGAACTACGACGTCTCGCGGCGCGAGCACCTGTTGCCCATGGGGATCGCCGAGGGCTGCCGGCTGCGGCGCGACGTCGTCCGCGATCAGGTGCTGACCTACGAGGACGTCGAGCTGCCCACCGACTCACTGGTCCACCGGCTCCGCGCCGAGCAGGACGAGCTGTACCCGATCACCCCCGCGTAGGGCCCCATCCCACGCCGTCACCCGACTCGAAGGATTGTTGTTCGCATGAGTGTCGTCATTCCCTCCGATGCCCAGCAGGCCGCGCTCGACGTGGTCCTCGCCGATCTCGACCACATCGTCGACTCGGCCGCCACCGAGTTCGCCGAGCTGGCCGGCTCGCGACTGCTCATCATCGGCGGGGCCGGGTTCCTGGGTCACTACCTGGTGCAGGGAGCCGTGCACGCCAACCGGCGCGCGCGGGCCGCCGGGTCGGGCGAGCCGATCGAGATCGAGGTGTGGGACTCCTACGCCCGCGGCGTGCCCACCTGGCTGGACGAGCTGCGCGGTGAGCCGAACCTGACGCTGCGCGCCCAGGACATCCGCGACCCGCTGCCCGCCGATCTGGGCCATGTCGACTACGTGATCCACGCGGCGTCGATCGCCTCGCCGACGTACTACCGGCTGCACCCGATCGAGACCATGGACGCCAACGTCGACGGGCTGCGCAAGCTGCTCGACCACGCCCTGGCCCAGAAGAACGCCGGAACGCCGATGAAGGGGTTCCTGTTCTACTCCACCAGCGAGATCTACGGTGACCCCACGCCGGAGCACATCCCGACGCCGGAGACCTACCGCGGCAACGTGTCCTGCACCGGACCGCGCGCCTGCTACGACGAGTCCAAGCGGTACGGCGAGACGCTGTGCGTGAACTTCGCGCGCCAGCACGGCCTGCCGATCACGATCGCCCGGCCGTTCAACAACTACGGCCCGGGGTTGAAGATCACCGATGGCCGGGTACTGCCGGACTTCTGCCGCAACGTGCTGGACGGCAACGACATCGTGATGCTGTCGTCAGGCTCACCCACCCGCACCTTCTGCTACGTCGCCGACGCGGTGGCCGGCTACTACAAGATCCTGGTGCGTGGCCGGGCCGGGGAGTCGTACAACATCGGCATCGAGACCCCCGAGATCTCGATGGCCGACCTGGCGCAGCGGGTGGGCACGCTGGCCAAGGAGCTGTACTCCTGGGACGGCGCCGTGGTGCTGGGCACCAGCGACGACGCGGAGTACCTCACCGACAACCCGAACCGGCGCTGCCCGGTGATCACCAAGGCGCGCACCGAGCTGGACTACAACCCGACGGTCACCGTGGACGAGGGGCTGCGGCGGTCGCTGATCTGGTACGCCGGCAACCGCAGCGCCGAGGAGAACTGACATGCGGGTCAGCATCGTCGGCACCGGTTACGTCGGACTGGTCTCGGGTGTGGGCCTGGCCGAGATCGGCCACCGGGTGACGTGTATCGACATCGACGAGCGCAAGGTCGAGATGATCCGCTCCGCGAAGGCTCCGATCCACGAGCCGGGCCTGGAGGACCTCCTGGCCCGCACCAGTGGCACCTCGCTGTTCGCCACCACCGACCTGCACGCCGCGGTACTCGACAGCGACCTGACGATGATCGCCGTCGGGACACCGTTCGACGGCGAGCGGATCGATCTGAGTTACATCGAGACCGCGGCCGAGCAGATCGGCAAGGCGTTGGCCGAGAAGGACTCCTACCACGTGGTCGTGGTCAAGAGCACGGTCGTGCCCGGGACGACGCGCACCGTGGTGCTGCCGATCCTCGAGCAGGCGTCGGGCAAGCGGGCGGGCGCCGACTTCGGCGTCGGCATGAACCCCGAGTTCCTGGCCGAGGGCAATGCGGTGGTCGACTTCTCCTCGCCCGACCGCATCGTGTTCGGCGGCATCGACCAGCGCTCGCAGGACACCCTGGCCGACCTGTACGCACCCTTCACCGCTGCCGACACCCTGCGCACCGACACCGACACCGCCGAGATGATCAAATACACGGCGAACTCTTTGCTGGCCACCCTGATCTCGTTCTCCAACGAGATCGGCAACCTCTGCGCCGAGGTGGGCGTCGACGTGGTCGATGCCATGGCGGGGGTCCACCTGGACAAGCGGCTCTCGCCGATCCTCGGGGACGGACAACGGGTCCGTCCGGGGTTGCTGTCGTTCCTGGCGGCCGGCTGCGGCTTCGGCGGCTCGTGCTTCCCCAAGGACGTCAAGGCCCTGGTGGCCTACGGCCGCAGTCGCGGTCAGGCGATGCCGGTGCTGGACGCCGTCCTGGCGACCAACAAGGCGCAGCCGTCGCGGCTGATCGAGCTGTTGCAACGCCGCCTGCCCGAGCTCGCCGGGCGGCGGATCGCCGTCCTGGGCATGGCCTTCAAACCCGACACCGACGACATCCGCGAGTCGCCCGCGCTGCCGGTCACCGAGCAGCTGCTGGACGCCGGTGCACAGGTGGTCGCCTACGACCCCGAGGCCACCGAGAACGCCCGCGCGGTGTTCGGCGACCGGGTGCGGTTCGCCGGCTCGCTGCCGGACGCCGTCCAGGGGGTGGACGCCGTGGTGCTGGTGACCCGCTGGGCCGAGTTCACCGGGCTGGCGCAGGTGCTGGCCGATGCCGGGCTGGACGTGCCCGTGATCGACGGTCGACGGCTGCTCGACAAGGCCGCCTTCACCCAGTACGAGGGCATCGGCCTGGGCTGAGGCCGCCCCTCGCCCCCAGTGATCACGTTGAAGATCACGGTGAGGGTTGCGTGTCAGATCGAAGATCACGGTGAGGGTTTCGTCTGCGGCAACGCGTCGGAAACCCTCAACGTGATCTTCAACGTGATCATGCCTGCCGCGATGTGACGCCGCGGTGGGCACCCGGTTGGGGCCGTCAGAACCAGCGCTTGTAGACCGCCGCCGACTTCGGCATCTGCACCGGCGAGAACAGCGAGTTCTTGATGTAGGACATCGGCTCGTTGAAGTAGCACTCGTAGACCAGCACGTCCCGGTTCGCATAGAAGAACTGGTGCATCTTCACGACGAAGTACGGGTTGTCCCCACCGCCGAACGAGGCACCGTGCACGCCCCACTCGGGCACCGCAAAGCCCTTCTTGTGCAACCGGGCGAAGGCCACGGCGTCCCCGAGCCCCGGACCCTTGACGGGCTTCATCGCCCGCGAGAACGTCAACGAGTTGTTGGCCTTGAGCTCCCAGAAGTCGTAGTGGTCCATCGAGATCCCGTCCACGTACCGGTCACCCGGGTAGAGCACGCTCAGAGCGTCCAGCCGGGTCTTCTGACCCGGCAGCCCGAACCCGGACGAGGTGTCGAACCAGAAGGTCAACCCCGGCGACTCGCGGTTCATGATGGTCACCACGCGCTGGAATGCGGCGCGGAACTTGGGAGCCGTGGCGTACGTGGCCCCCCAGGCGAACCAGTCGCCGTTCGCCTCCAGGCCGACGCGGATCGCCGCGTCGCCGCGGCCCCCGGCCTTCAGGTCACGGGCGATCTGGCGGAAGACGTAGTCGTACCTGCCCGAGGTCACATCCGCCCACTGCCCCTTGCGGTTGTTGGGCAGCAAGGGCAGGCCCACCACCAGCCGGCCGTTCCAGCCCGCCATCTCTCGGGTGATCCAGCTGCTGTCGGCCATCTCGGCCCAGGTGCCGTAGCTCGGGTAGACGGTCGTGAAGTCGAACCGCCGCCCCGCCCAACTCTCGGCCGCCAGGGTGCGGGCGGCGGACATGCCGTTGCCGGTCCAGATGCCGCTGTGCCAGAGCATCCCGGAGCGGGGCTTGCCGTACATGGTCAGCGCCTTGCGACCGACCGCAGCCGTGGCGGCCGTGGCGGCGGCGGGTGCTGCAGCCGGTGCGGCGGCGAGGGCCGCGGGTGCCGCCGCCAGACGCGGAGCGGCCAACGACTCGGCCCGGGCGGGCCCGGCGGCGATACCGGCCGCCAGACTGGCGGCCAGGGCGCTGCTCACGGCCAGGCGGCGTAAGCGAGTACGGGTGGGTGGGACGGTGATACTCATCGTGACCCCCATCAGGCGACGAATCGACGTGATGGGGTTCGGCGGGTTCGAGGCACCGGCTGAAGGGAGCCGCCCGGGATTCACCCCGGGTGCCAGGGCCTCCTCCACAGAGCGTGAACCCGCCCGCAGGGGGTGTTCGGACGCCGCCGCGACAACCCGGTGATCACCCGGGGGGCATGGTCCGACCCGGCCCGGGGCCGGCGTCCGTTCGGGTCATGGCGACCCGGAGGCCTACCGTCGTCCTGCCACCGGACGACAGGTGCGACGGCGTCTCGGACCTGAGCAGGCATGGTGCACCACAGTGCCCGTGCCGATCATCGACCGGACGGCGTCCGCCCACCCTGATCGGCCGCATCCGGGTCGCTGGCCTGCAGGTTCGACGGCCGGACCGATGCGGCTGCGTCACCGTCCGGCGACGCCACAGACGAGGCGGACGACGCCTGCGGGGTCTTTCGGCTGGGCACCCGGGCACTGGCGGTCGCCGGCCGGAGCCGGAACAACGCGCCCTCGAGGAAGCCCAGCCCCCACCCCAGGTGCATGGCCATGAACGCTCCCAGCAGCCGGGGCAGCCCGGCACGGCGTCCGGCGCTCGGGCCCGGCCCGGAGATGCCTCGGGAACCGAGATCAGCCGCCGTCGGATCACCCGTCCGGACGCCGCCCGACCGGGTGTCCGGTGGCGGCTCGATGCGGATGTCCGAGCGCAGCGTGAGCACACCGGCGGCGATCAGCGCCAGGGCGTAGGGCAGCGACAGCAGCACGGCCAGGGGCCACCAGCCGAGCACGGCGCACACCACGGCCAGGGCCAGGGCCACCACCAGGGCGGGTGGGGCCAGATGGCGAATCCGGACGGCGCCCAACCCGTTCTTCAGCACCATCGCCGCCTTGCCCCGGCCGTAGCGGCGGTACTGCCGGGCGAGCGCGGGCACGGATTCGCGCACGTGCCAGTAGATGCACATGTCCGGGTCGAACCGGATCCGGTGCCCCTGGGCCAGGATTCGGTGATCGAGGTCGACGTCCTCGTTGACCAGGAGGTTCTCGTCCCAGCCACCGAGCGGGCGCAGCACCGACACCCGGAACACGCCGAATGAGGCGTGATCGGTGTCCTGCGGTTCGGTCGCGTAGTGGTTGATCGAGTCACCCACCCCGAACTTGCTCGACAAGGCGGTGGCCACTGCCACGCCGGCCGATGTGCGGGCCACCCCGATCCGCTTGCCGCCCACGGCCGCGACCTGGGGATCCGCGTCCAACGTCGCGGCCCCGCGCTCCAGGTAGGTCTCGCTGACCGCAGCATGCCCGTCCACGCGGGCGATGTAGCGCCCCTGCGCCTGCGCGAGCGCGATGTTGAGCGCGCTGGGGATGGTGCGCTGCGGGTTGCGCACCAATCGCACCCGGGGGTCGACCTCGGCGATCTGGTGCACGATGGCCGCGGTGCCGTCGGTGGAGTCGCCGTCGAGCACCAGCAGCTCGAGATCGGTGAAGGTCTGGGTCAGCACCGAACGAATCGCCCCGTCGACGCTGCGCTCCTCGTTGAGCACCGGCATCACGACGCTGATCGCGGTCACGACCTGGTTCCTCGGTGGTCGAGGGGAGCGGGGTCGACGGGTCGGACGCGACGTCGTCCGACGCGCCAGGTCTGCATGCTCTGACCCGGTCGCCACCGCCCGGCACGTTCCAGCCAACCGCGCGCGGTGGCGAACGTCTCGCTGTCGCTCTCCAGCACCGGTTCGAAGCGGGGTGCCCACCAGGTCGTGGTGATGAACAACGGCAACACGGCGATCATCGTGGTGGTGCCGGGCTGGAGCATCCACAGCGAGACCAGCATGGTTACCGACAACGAACGGCTGGGTCCGCCCACGTAGGTGAACAGGATGCACGCCGCGATCACCAGGCCGACGATGACGCCGTACTCGAAGAAGATCTTCACCGGGCTGGGGGTGAGCAGGCCCATGATCCCGGAATCCAGCACCACCTTCTGCGACGATCCCGGGCCACGGCCGAACACCACCGCCATCGGGTCGTAGACCCAGCGCGGCCAGGTGTAGGAGTAGGGCAGGATTCCGCGCAGGCTGGTCGAGGACTGCTCTTCACCGGCCTCGGTCAATCGGCTCAGGATCGACTGCCCGAAGGGCGTGGCCACCAGGGCGATCACGCCGCCGACGGCCAACGGCAGGTACTTCACCAGGTTGTTCCGCACCGGGTAACCGAGCATCACCACGAACGCCACGGCCGCGATGGCGAACCCCGACCCGGCGGTCGCCGCCACCAGACCACCGCCGATGACGATCAGCGTGCGCAGCCGGGCGCCGGACAAGAAGCCGGCCACCAGCCCGAGACCGAGCTGCATCGAGACGAACGAGGGCTCCAGGCCGATCCAGGCATTGGCCCGGAACAGGTTGGAGCCGTAGACGATCGGGTAGGTGATGACGAAGTTCTGCATCAGTAGCCGGGGGGGCAACGCCTCGGCCAGGTAGTCCTGATACGGGATGCCGACCAACTGGGTGGCGATGAAGACCAGACACAGGGCTGCCAGGGCGGTGGCGATCCGGGCCATCCAGCGCAGCATCATCACGTAGGTCTCGCGTCGCCGGTCCTTGAGCACGGCCACCGCCGGCAGCCACACCACGAACAACAGCGCCCAAGCCGTGATGCTGATCAGCGGCTCGGCGACGAACCGCTGTTGCGCCGGCACCACCAGGGCAGCCGCGCCGGTCGCCGCCATCCAGAGCAGCAACCGGGTCCGGTCCACGACGAGCAGACCCCGCAGCAGCCCCCAGCCCGCCCAGGCCGGCACGAGCACCACCAGGATGGACACGTCGGAGATCACGATCGACGAGAACCGCTGCAACAGCACCATCGCCGCGAACAGGCCCACCATGTACCGCACGGTGGCCTGTTGCAGCGTCCGCGCGCCGAGGGGATCGGCCTGCGGATCAGGGGCCGGGCCACGCCACGGGTGCAGCATGGTGACCCGGCGAGGCCGGATCACCGCCACCTCCGCCGACGGTGGGGCCGCGACGACCGAGGTCACGGAGCCAGCACGACAATCGGCTCGGCCGACTCGACGGCAGCCACCGTGTCCCAGACCTGCTGCAGGGTGGAGCGGCCCTCCTTGGCCACGACCACGGCCATCAGGTCGGACTGCCCCGAGATCAGGCCGACCGCCTCGGGCTCGGCGGTACAGGCCACCACCAGCACGTCGGTGGAGAAGTAGGCCTTGACGTCCTGGCGGATGTCACGGCGCAGCACCCACACCTCGTCCGGCAGGGCCATCGAGGAGTCGCCCGACTCCAGCGCGATCGCGTTCACCAGGGTCACGCTCGACCCGTGGGTACGCAGGTGGTTGGCCACCGCCGCCGCGAACCGGGACGCCGAGGACGGCGTGGAGGGCAGCGAGAGGACGACGAGCGTCGAGTGACCCGACTCGAGCAGCCGGCCCGCGACCTCACCGGCCTGGGTGGTGGCCCGCAACGTCAGCTCCGGGGCCAGTGCCCGCAGCTCGGACGGCGTCCGCACCCGGCGTCGTCCGGCACCCACGGCCAGGGCCGCCAGGCCACCGAGCAACAGGCCACCGACGCCACCCAGGCCTGCGGCCACCGGGCCCGAGGCGCCGGCCGGCAGGAACGAGGTCGCATTGCTGCCGGCGGTCACGGCCAACGAGGACAGGACGTTGTCCGTCAGCGCTTGACCCAGGCCCTTGGCGAGCTCGGACCGGCGATCGGGCTCGCCGGCGGCGGCGGGACCCGTCAGGGGGCTGTCCATCTCCTTGCCGATGCGCTCGGTCGCCTGGCGGTTCAACAGCTCACTGTCGGTCTGGGCCTTCTTGATGACGGCGCGCAAGACCGCATTGGCCTCCTTGACCGCCTGTCGGCCCGAGGTGTTCGAGACCGTGATCTCGATCAGGTCGGTGTCGAGTTTCCAGACCGCTTTGATCCGCTTGGCGAGGTCTTCGGGCGCGACGCCCTTGATGTCGGGGTCGGTGGCCGCCGCGGCGATCACCGGTGGCGACACCGCGACGTCCTCGTTGGTCTGGCCGACCTGCTTGAGCCGCAACGGGTCGCCGACCCCGGTCACCCGCAGCACGGCGGTGGCCTGGTACGTCTGATTTGCCCCCAGCAGCAGGCCGCCCAGGGTGCCGACCAGAGCGGCGACCACCAACCAGGGCCAGCGCGCCCGCAGCAGCGCCAGCACGGGCGCCGGACGGGCGGCGGCCTTCGGCAGCCGGCGGTTCTCGGCCGGCAGCGGCTCGGCGGGCAGCGGGGTCGAGCCCGTGGGTGGTCCGGCACCGGGCATTTTCGGCCCGTTGTGGACGCTCAGGGCGCGATCCTCATCCGGCGGGGTCATAGCCGACATACTAGGAGCCTCACTGACGAGGGCTGATCACGACCCTCGTGGTCGGGCAGTACGAGCCGCACTCACGTGCGGGGGCACTACGAACGGACAGGGTGGCGTGCAAGGTCAGCGCTGGATCATGGTTGCCGACTCGCCGTTCCTGCCTGCCACGGACGGCGGCGAGCAGGAGCACCTCGGTTTCGTCCGCGCCGCCGCGCGGGAGGGCTTGCTCGCCCTGGTGGTGCTCCCCGACGGTGACACGGTTGAGTTGTCAGACTACAACCGGCTGCTGCCCGGCGTGCCGATCCTGTCGACTCCCCGCCGAACCAGCCCGCTCTGGCTGGCCCACCCCACCAAGCCCTACGTGGTCGCCTCCCGCCCGGCGCCGTCCTGGCTGGTAGCCCGGGCCCGCGACCTCGCGCCGGACGCCACCGGCATCGTGGTCTTCTCGTTCAAGGCGGCCGATCTGGGCGAGGCCCTGGCCCGCGGGCTCGATCTGCCGGCCGTGCTGCGCCAGCACAACCGCGAGAGCGTCTACAGCCGCCGGGTGGCCGAGCAGACCCCCGGACCACGCGGCTGGGTGATGCGCTGGGAGGCGATGCGGATCGCCCGGCACGAACAGCGGCTGAACCAGGCGGACTGGCTCGACGGCGTGGCGGACATCTCGTTGGCCGATGCCCGCTGGCGCGCGGGCACCGGGGCGCGCCACGTCGTCCACGTGCCACCGTTCGCCCTCGGCCTGGACGCCAGGGACGACGCCCCACCCCCCGCACGCACGCCGTCCGCCACCGAGCCGCGGCTGCTGTTCCTGGGCAGCCTGGACACGGCGACCAACACCGGGGCCATCGACTGGCTGCTGAGCCGGGTCTGGCCGATCATCCTGGCGAAGCACCCCCGGGTGGTGCTGGACGTCGTCGGCCGCGGCCCCTCACCGGCCCTGCGGCAACGGCTGGCGGCGACCGAGCGGGTCGAGCTGTTCGCCGACGTGCCCGATCTGACCCCGTACCTGAACCGCACCTCCGTGGCGCTCAACCCGGTGGTCTCCGGCTCGGGGGTGAACATCAAGTTGATCGACTACCTGGACGCCGGGCTGCCCCTGGTGAGCACCTCCCTGGCCACCGCGGGGCTGCCGCTCGAGGCGGGCGTCGATCTCGAGGTGCACGACGATCCGCAGGAGTTCGCGGCCGCCGTCCTGCGACTGGTGGACGACCCGACCCTGGCCGGGCGACTGGCCCGATCGGGACGCCGCCACCTGCGGGAGTTGCTCGACGCCCCGACCAACCTGGCCCGGATCGGGGACCTGCTCAGCCCGCGGCGCTCGGCGAGCCCGACGGCGTGAGGGCCGCCTTCGGGCGTGGCCGGGCACCCCACAGCGCTCGGTACTCGGCCGCTGCTCTCGGGTTCTGCACCTGGTCCCAGATCGAGGACCCGATGTAGGCCTCGGGCTCGTTGAAGTAGTTCTCGAACGCCAGGTCGGCCGAGTTCGCGGCGAACCACGAGTACATGGCGTAGATGAAGAAGTCGTTGTCGCCGCCACCGCGCTTGGCGGTCGAGGTCAGACCCCACTCGGGCACCGCGAAGCGCTTGCGGTGGGCGCGGGCGAAGTCGAGGGTGTCCTGCAGACCGGCGGCCTTGGCCGGCTTCAGTGCCCGGTCGAAGCGCTGCTGCGTGGGGGCGACGAGTTGGTAGTGGTCGTAGTGGTCGACCCCGATCACGTCCACCACGTCGTCACCGGGGTAGAGCTTGGTGAGGGGGTCGAGCCGGTCGGTCTGACCGTGGATGGCGGCACCGGCACTGATGTCGAACACGATCGTGCACCCGGGCAGCTTGGCCTTCATCAGGGTCGCCACCCGACGGAAGGCGGCCTTGAACAACTCGGGGGTGTTCTCCGGCTTGCCTGCCCCCCAGGGGAACCAGTCGCCGTTGGCCTCCAGACCCACCCGGATCACGGACTTCGACCGTTGGTGGCGGGCCAGCGTGGCGGCGACGGCGGTGAACGCCGAGTCGTGTCGGCCCGCGGCCACCTCGGCCAACGCCCCGGGCGCGGCGTCCTTGGGCAGCAGCGGCAGGCCGTAGACCAGGGTGCCTGCGAAACCGTCGAACACACTGACGTGCCATTCCGACTTCTCGGCGAGCTCCTGCCAGGTGCCGTAGGCCGGGTAGGTCACCGCGGTGTCGGCCGGCGATCCACGCCAGCCGGCAAAGGCCGCGACCCGTTTCGCCCCCCACGTGCCACCGGTCCAGACCCCGCTCGACCACCCGGTGACGGCGCTCGGGGTCGCCGTGGGGACGGCCTGGATCGGTGGGGTGCGCAGCCGGGTCCAGTAGAAGGCACCGCCCGCTCCCAGCCCCAGCACCAGAACGAGCGCGGCAACCAGTCCGATCAGGACGCCGCGTGACGGGCCACTGCGGTAGCGGAAGACCTCCGGGGCAGCGTGGGGGTCCGGGTGGGCGTCGGAGTCGTGGGCGGTGAACGTCACGACATGTCCGGCTCGCCGCGCCACATCCCGCGCAGGTACGCGGCGTGCGCTCGCGCCAGGTCCTTGCGGCCCTCGAGCCGGGCCTGGATCAGGCGCAGGGTCGTGGCCACGGTGAGCGAGATGCGCATCAGTGAGGTGGCGAGCGGGCTGTTCTGGTCAGCCACGTACTTGATCATCGAGGCGCCGCGCATCTGGAACATGCGGGTCTTGGCCTCGCCCGAGCCGCCGCCGAGGTGGGGAACGAGGATGTCCGTGCGCAGGCGCAGCGTGCGTCCCGCCTCGCGCGCGCGGCGTCCGAAGGCCATGTCCTCGTTGTAGACGAAAAATCGCTCGTCGAAACCGCCGAGCGACAGGAAATCCTCCCGCGGGACCGCGAGGCAGGCTCCGCTGAGCCATTCCAACTGCAGTGGCTTGCCGGGCACCGGGCGGGCGTAGACCCCGGCCCGGGGGAAGATCCGGTGCAGCCCGAGCGCATGCACCAGGCACCGCATCGTGGTCGGCTCCCAGCCACCCACGCCGAGCTCGACCCGCCCGTCCGGCAGCACCGTGGTGGCCCCGACCGCGGCCAGCAGCGGATCCGCCTCGAGATCCTCGACCATCGTCTCGAGCTGCGCCAGGGTCGGGCCACTGTCGGGGTTGACGAAGATCAGGTAGTCGGCGGTGGAGGTCCGTGCCCCGAGGTTGGCTGCCTTGGCGAACCCCTGCCCGGGTCCGGGCAGATAGCGCGCATGCGGACGATCGTCGGCCAGCTCGGCCATCCCATCGGCGCCCTGCGCGTTGTCGACGAGGGCCACCGGGACGTCAGCCGGGAGCCGTGAGAGCAGAGCCTCGGCCAATGGCCGGCTCTGATAGGTGACGAGGATGACCTCGTACCGATCTCCCACGCTCTCTCCCACGTCGCCCACCGAGTACCCCGTCAGTGGGGCAGCGTCCACGGTCCTTTCGTGCACCACGACCTTCATCACACCGGATGTGATCGCGCTTCGCCAAACCTGCGTTCCACCCATGGTGCTGTCGAGTTGCGCGAGTGCACCGTTCGTACACCCCCAGCCTGCCCGTTCATCACGTCCCGCGCGGGCAAAGTACGCCAATTCTCGGGGGAACCTGACACCGAGGGTCTCGGGCCGTGCTCGGCAGCCGAACCAGGTCACCGGGCGCCGCTCCATCGGGCGCCCCGTGGCCACGGGTTCACAGGGTCGACACGGCGGGCTGTCAGGGTTCGCGCCGGCCGGCGCTGGGCCATTCGGGTGTCGCTGCGATGGATCGTCGACAACGTCACGTCCCCGGACTGCATTTCGTCGCGCCATCGACCGATGACACATCTCGACGGGCCCCAACACGCCTACCGCGTGGCCCCGAGGAGGATCGACATGGCCGAGCACAGCACCCGACGGCGGCACCGACCGGGCATCGCTGTCCTGGTTCCGCTGGCGCTGCTCGCGAGCAGCGCCGTCGTGTACCAGGCGTCCAATGCCGCCTTCAGTGCCACCACGACCAACGGGGTCAACTCGTGGCAGACCGGATCCGTGGCGATCAGCGACAACGACAGCAATGTCGCGATGTTCTCGGTGACCGGCCTCAAGCCGGGTGACACCGGCACGAAGTGCATCGTCGTCACCTACACCGGCTCGCTCGACGCCGCGGTCACGCTGTACGGCACCAGCTACACCGACACCGGCTTGGGGCAGTACCTCGACCTGACCGTGCAGGAGGGCAGCGGAGCGAACGCCAACTGCTCCGACTTCAGCTCCACCGCGAGCTTGCACAGCGCGACGCTGGACGCCTTCGCCGCCGCGAGCACCGGCTACGCCACCGGCGTGTCCAGCTGGGCGCCGACGGGTGGATCCAACGCCACCAAGACCTTCCGCTTCGTCTGGACGTTGCAGGACGACAACAACGCCATGGGCAAGAGCTCCGCGCTGACCTTCACCTGGGAAGCCCAGAACACCTGATCCGGCGCGCTGTCCGATCGGTACACCGACCATGACGGGCGGGGTGCCCCCGCAGGTGACCGTGCTGCCGGGCGGCCGTGGCGACCCAGCCGAGCGACCCGACCCGGACGGCGCCGCCGACCGGGTCGGCGGGCTGGGCGGTGGGTTGGGTGGGGCCGTCTGGTCACTGCTGAACACGGCGGCGACGAGCTGGTTGCTGGTGGTCTGTTCCCTGATCGGCTGGTCCCTGGCGCCGCTCGTCATCGGCTGGCATCCCACCTTGGTGGTCACCGGCTCGATGGCACCCTGGATCGATCCGGGCGACGTCGTCCTGTTCGCGCCGCCCACGAAGGCACCGGCACGCGGACAGGTGGTGCTGCTCAGCGACCCCTACACCGCGACCGGACGGGTGGTGCACCGCATCGTGCGGGTCGAGCCGGACGGACGCTTCCGTACCCAGGGCGATGCCAACCCGAGCATGGACTCCGAACTGCACACCACCGATGAACTGCTCGGGGTGGGGCGCCTCGTGGTGCCGGCGGCCGGACGACTGGCCCTGCTGCAGCACGGCCGGGCCGACCAGACCTCCCGGCTCTGGCTGATCACGACCGGCTGCGCCGCCCTGGTGTTCGTGGCCTCACGCGGGCGTCAACGGCCCGAGGAGTCCTGAGCCGCCGGGCTCTGGGCCTCGGCCGCCAGGTGCGCCTGCAAGGCCGTCTGGGTGTCCGGACCGGCGATGACCACCCGGTTGCGGCCGGTGCGCTTGGCCAGCAAGAGGGCGTCGTCGGCCGCGCGGATCACGGCCTCGATGCCGTCGGCGTCCTCGGGCACACCGGCGACCCCCATGCTGGCGGTCACCTTCACCGGCGAGTCCGCCAGGGGTAGGCCGAGACGAACCCGGTCGGCCAGGACCGCCGCGGCGGCGGTGTCCATGCCGGGCATGATCATCGCGAACTCCTCGCCGCCGTAGCGGGCGACGAAGGCCCGTGCCCCGGCCTGCTCGGTGAGCACGCGTGCCACCGCCGCCAGCACCTGGTCACCCACCGGGTGACCGTGGACGTCGTTGACCTTCTTGAAGAAGTCGACGTCGACGAGGACCAGGACGAACGGCGTCGCCCGCTCGCGCCAGGCCCGTTCGTGTTCGGCGAGAGCGGTGTCGAAGGCCCGGCGGTTGGCCACGCCGGTCAGTCCGTCGGTCACGGCGGCGCGCTGGGCCTGTTCCATCAGCTGAGCGCGAGCCAGGGCCAGGGCCGCGGTGGCGGCGGCCTGCGTCGCCGCCTCGATCACCCGGCGCTCCACCCGATGACTGCGCCACCGGCTGGGGCCGAAGTCCAAGACCAGGAACTGTTGCCGCCCCTCGCTCGATCCCCGCAACGGGATCGCCGCCAACCGGCGCGCGCCGGGCAGTTCGGCGGCCAGATCGGGGTCGAGTCGGGGATCCAGGCGCAGCGCCAGGGTGGCCCCGGGGCGGGTGGCCGCCAGGTCGAGGTAGGCCGACGCCGTGTCGTCCTGGGCGAGTCGGTGACGGACCACGGCCCGCGAGGCGCCGAGCTCGTCGACCACGAAGTCCCGCAGCCGCTCGGTGACGGCACCGGGGGTCTCGTCGGTGAGCAGCGCGGAGGCCAACCGTTCCAACGACTCGGCGTCGTAGCGCCGACGCCGCAGTTCGCGTTCGTTGATGGAGGCCGCCACCGAGGTCACGATCACCACCAGCCAGAGCACCAGGGTGTCGGTGACCACGAGGATCTCGCGACTGATTCCGGGCGTCCCCGGGACGCGCGGGAACAGCCCACTCTCCTCACCGCGCCAGGCGATCACGAGCATCAGGGACTGCCAGACGGCCAGCTTCAGGCCGGTGCGAAAGGACGCCAACAGACATACGGCGACGAGAAAGGCCGCCACCACGGTGTCGGTGGCCAGCCCGTGCCCCAGACGGTCGTGCGCGTACTGCACGAACACGCCGTCCAGCAGCAGGCTGACGCCGAATGCCTTCACCGCCAGGGTGGTGAACCGGGTCCAGACCACCGCCGAGAGCAGGCCGGTCGAGATCACGTAGCCACCGACCACCCAGGCGTCGCCGGCGGTCAGGTCCGTCTGCAGGCCGCCCAACACCCCGAGGACGACGACCGCCGCGAGGCGGAAGAACGCCATGGCGGCTGTCCGCTGCGAGAGCGGGGCCACCTCGATGCCGGAGCGTCGAGCGGGAGCAGAGTTCACAGCGCACCACCGAATCGGTCGGGAAAGGAGACCTCGTTGTCCCGTTGGCGAACCGAGCTGACGGCGAGTTTGGGGTCACGCCGGTCGATGCGGTCCTGCACGATCAGGAAGGCCAGGGCGAAGAGCAGGGCCAGCAGGGGGTACTGCGGCCGGGAGACGACGGCGCCGACGGTCACCGCGACCTGACGACTCACCTCCTGAACCCGGGCCAGCGCGCGGCCCAGGGTCAGATCCGGCTCGATGCTCGAGCCGCCGCCCGAGGAGGATCCGCCGCCCGGCACGGTCGGGCGCGTGGTCGGCGACGGGCTGCTCTCGGGTGTCACGGACGGCGTCGGGTCGGTCGGGTCGGTCGTGCTGGTCGTCGTGGGCGTCGTGGGCGTGGCCGTCGTCGGTGTCGTCGTCGGTGTCGGCGTGGGTGTCGGGGTGGTCGGGGTGACCTCCGGGGAAGCGTTCGAGGTCAGCTGCCAGACGAAGCTGCCCTCGGCGGTGACGCCCTGGGGGGTCGAGGCGTCCAGCGCGACGGTCACCCGGAACGACCGGGCCGGGTCGGCGTCCGGCGTCCACCCGGTGGCCACGCCCCGGGTGCCGGAGGCGGCCAGGTCGGCCAGCGATCCCTGGAACAGGACGGCGCCGGTGAAGCCCGCGCAGTCGCCGTAGCGGGCGCCGTCCCCGAGCTCGACCGTCAGCTGCAGGTGAGCGGCCAGGGTGCCCGCCACGTCCACCGCGGCGAGACGCACCGAGTCCTGCGGCTCGAGCGCCTGGGCCTGGATGCGCAGGCACTGGGTGTACGTGTGATCCGGCGCCAGGTTCAGACCCGGGAACATCGCCCGGTCGGCGTCGTCATCGAAGATGGCGATGCTCACCTGTGCCGGGCGGGCGGCTGCCGGGTCGGCGAAGGCGAACAGGAATCCGAGCGACATCACCAGGGCAGCGAGCAGTGTGGAGCCGGCCGCGGCGGACCTCGTGCGCCCGCGCATCACCACCGCCCTCTCACCCCCCGCTCACTGCCGTGTCGCCCGCGGAACAGACCTGCTTCGAGATGTCGGCAGACCGGCCTCGACGCTTGACCCGGTCGTCGATCACAGCGGCGGGTCGCGCGACGTCGTGCCCTGTCTGCTCGGGCCGCACGGTGCTTGTGTGGGGGTATGCGGTTGACCCATCTCGGACATTCCTGTCTGTTGCTGGAGGACGGCGGTAGCCGGGTCCTGATCGATCCGGGCTCGATGTCCCCCGGTGCCGAGGAACTCACGGATCTGGACGCCGTCCTGATCACTCACGGCCACAGCGATCACCTGGACGCCGAGCGGCTGCCGGTGTTGCTGGACGGCAACACCACCGCGGTGTTGATCACCGAGCCGGAGGCCGCCGGCGATCTGACCAGGGTGGGGATCGAGGCCCGGGGGCTGCACCCGGGCCAGGCTGTCACCGTGGCCGGATTCGAGGTGTCCGCCCTCGGCGGGCTGCACGCCCCGGTGCATCCCGAGGCGCCCCGCATCGGCAACATCGGGTTGCTGCTGCGCAGCCCCGGCGGCAGCACGGTGTTCCACCCCGGGGACGCCCTGGACGCCGTCCCTCCCCGCGGCAGCGGCACGGTCGACGTCCTGGCGCTGCCCGTGAGCGGCTCGTGGCTCTCGCTCGGGGCGGCGATCGACTTCGCCCGCGCAGTGGCCCCACGCGCCGTGCTGGCCGTCCATGACGCGGCCCTGTCGCCGTACGGACGGCGCTCGGCGGCGCACTGGCTCACCCAGCTGCTCGGCATGCCGGTGCTGGACGGCTCTGCACCGATCGACCTCGACTCCGATCAGCCGGTCCGGAGCTGACCGCGCCGGCCCAGGTGGGGCACGACCCGCAGCGGGATCTAGGCTGACCGACGTGAAACCGTTCCTGCTGCTGGCCACGCGCGCCGAAGACGCCGCCGCGGACAACGAGTACCAGGCCTTCCAGCACTTCGCGGGCCTGGCGGAACGCCACCTGGTGCGCCACCGCCTCGAGCGTGACCCGTTGGGGCCGATCGAGCTGGCGGACTACTCCGGCATCCTGCTCGGCGGCGGACCGTTCAACTCCAGCGACCCCGAGGAGGCCAAGTCGACGGTTCAGCGGCGTGTCGAGGCCGACCTGCGCCGGCTGCTCGACGAGGTCGTGGCCGCGGACTTCCCGTTCCTGGGGGCCTGTTACGGCATCGGGACCCTGGGCGCGCATCAGGGGGCGGTGATCGACCGGACCTACGCCGAGCCGGTGGGCGCCGTCCGGATCACCCTGACCCGCGACGGCCGGGCCGATCCGTTGCTGACCGAGCTGCCGGACAGCTTCGACGCCTTCGTCGGGCACAAGGAGGCGGTCAGTGTGCTGCCCGACCACGCCGTCCTGCTCGCCGGCTCACCCACCTGCCCGGTGCAGCTGTTCCGGGTGGGCCGCAACGTCTACGCCACCCAGTTCCACCCCGAGCTGGACGTCGACGGGCTGAGTACCCGGGTGGAGGTCTACAAGCACGCCGGGTACTTTCCCCCCGAACAGGCCGACGAGATCAAGGCCATGGCCCGGGCCAGCGACGTCACTCACCCGCCCGCCCTGTTGCGCGCCTTCGTGGCGCGGTATGCCGGCACCGAGGACTCGCCCGGGTCCGGCGCCACGCCGTCCGCAGAGGTGCTCAGTTCGTCCAGCGCCGGCCGGTGAGCCGCTCGTAGGCCTCGACGTACCGGGCGCGGGTGCGTTCGACGACGTCCTCGGGTAGGGGCGGCGGCGCCTGGTCGCCATGGCGGTCCCACCCGGACGACGCCGAGGTCAGCCAGTCGCGGACGAACTGCTTGTCGAAGCTGGGCTGAGCCCGCCCGGGCTGCCAGCCGTCGGCCGGCCAGAACCGCGAGGAGTCCGGGGTCAGCACCTCGTCGCCGAGCATGATGTCACCGGCACCGGCACCGACGCCGAACTCGAACTTGGTGTCGGCCACCAGGATTCCGCGATCGCGGGCGATCTTCTCGGCCGTCGCGTAGACGGTCAGGGTCAGCTCACGAATCCGCGCTGCGGTCGGCTGCCCGACCCTCGCAACCACCTGGTCATAAGTGACGTTCTCGTCGTGCTCACCCATCGGGGCCTTGGTGGCCGGGGTGAAGATCGGCTCGGGCAATCGCGATCCGTCGAGCAACCCGGGCGGCAGCCGGACGCCGCAAACCTGACCGCCCTGACCGCCCTGACCGCCCCGATCGCCCCGACCGCCCTCGCCGCCGCTCGTCGTGGCGACGTACTCGGCCAGCCCCGACCCGGTCAGATAGCCCCGGGCGACGCACTCCACCGGGATCATCTCCAGCCGGCGGCAGATCATGGCGCGGCCGGCCACCGCCGCGGGCACCTCGGTGGTCAGCACGTGATGGGCCACCACACCGGCGAGCCGCTCGAACCACCACAGGCTGAGTGCGGTGAGAATCCGGCCCTTGTCGGGGATCGGCGTGACCAGCACGTGGTCGTAGGCCGAGATGCGATCACTGGCGACCACCAGCACGCGGTCGGCGTCGGCGGCGTCGGCGGAGTCGGCGGGTACGTAGAGATCACGCACCTTGCCGGAGTAGACGTGGCGCCACCCCGGCACCCCGGCCGCCGGCGAATCCGCCTCTGCCACGGGCGAATCGGCGTCGGCGCTCATGCCGAGGCCACCGCCGAGGACTCGGCGGCCGCCACGGCCGCGATATCCGAGCGGTAGTGCGCCCCCGGCAACTCGATACGCGAGATCGCCTCGTACGCAACGCTTCGTGCGGCGTCCAGATCATCACCCAGGCCGACCACCGAGAGCACCCGACCGCCGGCCGAGACCAACCGGCCCTCGGGGTCGCGCGCCGTTCCGGCGTGCAGCACGCTCGCCCCGGTCACGGACGCCGCGGCGTCCAGGCCGGTGATCGCGTCACCGGTACGCGGGGCGGCGGGGTAGTTGTCGGCGGCGAGCACGACGGTGACCGCGGCGGCGTCCCGCCACCGCAGCGGGGCCAGGCCGGCCAGGGCGCCGGTGGCCGCGGCGAGCAACACCCCGCCGAGCGGGGTGGCGAGTCGGGCGAGCACCGATTGGGTCTCGGGGTCCCCGAAACGCACGTTGAACTCGACCACGCGCAGACCGCGCGCGGTGAGCGCCAGGCCGCAGTAGAGGACCCCGCTGAAGGGGGTGCCACGGTGGGCCATCTCGCGCACCACGGGCAGCGCCACCCGATCGACCACGTTGTCGACCAGGTGGGCCGGTGCCCACGGTAACGGGCTGTAGGCGCCCATGCCTCCCGTGTTCGGCCCGGTGTCGCCATCACCCACGCGCTTGAAGTCCTGCGCCGGGGCCAGCGGCACCGCGCTCTCGCCGTCGCACAGGACGAACAGCGACACCTCGGGGCCGTCGAGGTACTCCTCGACGACCACGGCAGCGTCGGGGCGTCCGGCCAGGCAGGTGCGCGCGTGGGCGAGCGCAGCGTCCCGATCGTCGGTGACCACCACACCCTTGCCGGCAGCCAGGCCGTCGTCCTTGACCACGTGGGGCGCACCGAAGGCATCGAGCGCCTCGGCGACCTCGTCGAGGGTGGTGCACACGTGGGCCATGGCCGTCGGGACCCCGGCGGCGGCCATGATCTCCTTGGCGAAGGCCTTGCTGCCCTCGAGCCGGGCGGCCTCGGCGGAGGGGCCGAAGCAGGGCACCCCGGCCGCGCGGACGGCGTCCGCCACCCCGGCGACCAGTGGGGCCTCGGGGCCGACCACCACCAGGTCGAAGCCCGTGCCGGCGCTCGCCTCGGCCTCGATCAGAGCCCGGACGGCATCCGGGTCGGCGGCGTCGACCGGCCGACAGGGTACGGGCATGCCCGGATTGCCCGGGGCTGCAACGATGTCGCGGACGTCCGCATCGGCGGACAGGGCGGCGACCAGGGCATGTTCACGGGCACCGGAGCCCAGCACGAGAACCTTCACGCTCGCGAGCCTAGTCGGGCCGGGCCACCTCACCCGAGGTGGCTCGGGTGAGCGCGGGACACGTGCGGTCAGATGGTCCGGTCAGATGGTCAGGTCAGTGACCGTGCTCGAGCTCGTGCTCGGCGTCCTTCTCGACCTCGTGCTCGAGGTCGTGGTCGTGGCGCAACACCTGCTCCATCTTGCGCAGGTCGATCTCTGCGGTGTCGTTGCGCGACCCGAACAACTCGGCGAGCCCGGACATGAAGCCGACCGGATCGGCGGTGAACTGGAGTTTGATCTTCGTTTGCTTCTCGCCCTCGGCGTGCAGCCGGATCTCACCCTCGTACATCGGCCCTTCGAGGGCCTTCCAGGTGAAGCGATGCTCGCGGTGGTGATGAGTGATCGCAGCAACCACCTCACGGGTCGTGCGACCGCTGCGGATCACCATGCGGTATCGGTGATGCCCTGCCTTGCTGATCTCTTCGAGATCCTCCAGGAACAGGGGCCAGGTCTGAACATCGTGGAGACGCTCCTCGACCTCGTCCAGCGGGAGCGAGATCACGGAGGCTGCGGTTTGGTGCGACATCGAGAACACCTCCTACTGAGCACTGTAGGTCGATTCCGGCGCCGTGGCCTGGGCAGATCGGCTCGACTCGATGTGATCTGCGAGCCGTCGGCGAACCGGCTTGACCCTCCCCCGGCGTGAGGCCACACAGTGGGGGCCATGGACACGACGCACGCAGCCGCCGAGCCGATGTCGGTCGGCCGGGTGAGCAGCCGATTCGGCATCACGGTACGCACCCTGCACCACTACGACGAGGTGGGGTTGCTGCGCCCGAGTGAGCGGACGTCGTCCGGTTATCGGCTCTACACCGCAAGGGATCTCACTCGGCTGGCCCACATCGTGACCTACCGCCGGCTGGGCTTCTCGCTGGAGCAGATCGCCGACCTGCTGGACGCCGACCCGGACGGCGTCGCGAGCCACCTGCGCCGTCAGCGCGAGGTGGTCTCGTCCCGGCTGGATGACCTGCACGCCCTGATCACCGCCCTCGATCACGCCCTGGAGACGACCATGACCGACCAACCGTTGAGTGCCGCCGAGCTGAAGGAGTTGTTCGGCGACGGCTACGGCGAGGACTACGCCGCCGAGGCCGAGCAGCGCTGGGGCGAGACCGACGCCTGGAAGCAGTCCCGGTCGCGCACCTCGCGCTACACCCGCGCCGACTGGGAGGCGGTCAAGGCCGAGGCCGAGGCGGTCAACGTCGCCTTCGTCGCCGCCCTGGAGGCGGGCCTGCCCGCGACGTCGGTCGAGGCCATGGACGCCGCCGAGGCCCACCGGCGCCAGATCCACGACCGGTTCTACGACCTCGGCTACGACATGCACCGCGGCCTGGCCGACATGTACCTGGCCGACCCGAGGTTCACGAAGACCTACGAGGACGTCCACGAAGGCCTGGCCCAGTACGTCCGCGACGCCATCCACGCCAACGCCGACCGCCACACCCCCTGACACCCCACCAACAAACCCGCTCATGCTCCGCAGGTGACTCGCCATGCTCCGCAGGTGACGCGTTTGGACCCTCCCAGGGAGCCCATCCGCGTCACCCGCGGAGTATGAGCAGGTCGGGTGAGGGTCACGGAGGGCGAACATCATGATCGTGACGCTTCGGCCTGCACGACGGACCACGTCGTCACGATCATGATCGGACGTCGCGTGCCACGACACGGGGTCGGTCGGCGTCTCGGGGCACCCGTGGAGCGGGTGGTGCAGACGTCGATGCGCTCACTGATCGGTGCCCGACCCCGGACGACGCGAGCCGGCCGAGCGCTGACGGTCCCACCGAGCCCGGTCCTGCCGGCCAACCCTCTGACCAAAACCTGCTCATGCTCCGCGGGTGACGGCCTGATACCCGCAGGGAGGCCTTGTGTGCGGCCTCAGCGGAGCATCGAGCGTCACCTGCGGAGCATGAGCCGGTTTGGTGGGGTGGTCAGGAGTCCTGGTCGATGACGAGGCGCGCGACGTCGTCCAGCGCCTCTTCGAGCAGGGCCAGGCCGTAGCGGGCCTCGTCGTCGGTGATGTTCAGGGCCGGGACGACGTGGGTCCGGCTGCCGTTGACGAACGGCATCAGACCGCGCTGGCGGCACGCCGCCCCCAGCTTGAGCATCGGCGCGTTGGCGTCCCCGGCAGCGTTGAACGGCACCAGCGGTTCGCGGGTCTCCTTGTCGCGCACCAGCTCCAGCGCCCAGAACGCCCCGGCACCGCGCACCTCGCCGATGATCGGGCTGCGCTGCGCCATGGCGGCCAGCTCCGGGCCGAAGACCTCACGGCCGAGCCGGTCGGCGTTCTCGACGATCCCCTCCTCGGTCATGGCGTTGATGGTCGCCACGGCCGCGGCGCAGGCCAACGGGTGCCCCGAGTAGGTCAGCCCACCGGGGAACGCCCGGGTGGCGAACGTGTCGTAGATCGCGCTCGACACGATCACGCCGCCCAGCGGCACGTACCCCGAGTTCACGCCCTTGGCGAAGGTGATCAGATCGGGGCGCACGCCGTCCCCGGCCAGCTCACAGGCGAACCAGCGCCCGGCCCGGCCGAAGCCGCTCATCACCTCGTCGGCGATCCACAGGATCTGGTACTTGTCGCACAGCTCACGCACCCCGGCCAGGTACCCGGCCGGCGGGATCATGATGCCTGCGGTGCCCGGAATCGACTCCAGCACGATGGCGGCGATCGTCGAGGCGCCCTCGAGCACGATGGTCTGCTCGAGATGGGCCAGCGCCCGCGCACACTCCTCCTCCTCGGTGGTCGCGTGGAAGGACGAGCGGTACAGGAACGGCCCCTGAACGTGGACGACGCCCTCGGCGCCGTAGTCGTTCGGCCACCGCCGCGGGTCACCGGTGAGGTTGATCGCCGTGGTGGTGTTGCCGTGATAGCTGCGGTACCGGGCGAGCACCTTGCGGCGGCCGGTGTGCAGCCGCGCCATCCGGACGGCGTTCTCGATCGCGTCGGCGCCGCCGTTGGTGAAGAAGACATGGGTGAAGTCGTCGCCGTCACCGGCCGAGACGCCACCGATCTGCTGCGCCCGCTCGACGATCAACCGGGCGGCCTCCGAGCGCGCGGCGTTGGCGTGCTGCGGGGCGACGGTGGCCAGCAACGCGGCCTGCTCCTGGATCGCCGAGACCACCTTCGGGTGGCCGAACCCGATGTTGGTGTAGACCAGCTGGCTCGAGAAGTCCAGGTAGGTGGTGGCATCCCCGTCCCAGACCCACGACCCCTGCGCCCCCGCGACCACCAGGGGGTTGAGCGTCGCCTGGGCGGACCAGGAGTGGAACACGTGCGCCCGGTCGAGCTCGTAGGTGCGCTTGGCACCATCGACGTCGGCGACGGGCGTGGGACGGGTTGGGGGCACGGCGCGACTGGTCATGGCGCGGAAGCGTACGCGACCCTCCTGCGACGTAGCAGGGTTCTGGTCAGCTGATCACCAGACAATTCTGGACCGTCAGGGTGGTCGTGCCGACGTCACTGGTGCCCGCCGTGTCGGTGACCGTCACGGTCAGGGTTCGCGACCCCAGGCCGGTGAACGGCCCCACCTGACCGGACAGCACGCCCGCCCCGGCCGGCTGCAGCGGCGCGGTCACGGCGCCCGCCTCGCCCGGCGTCCACGACACCGTGCCGCTGACCGGCAGGGGCGACGTGAACGTCACCGTGACGCCGGCCGTATCGGGGGTACACCCGAGGAACATCACCTGCGCAGGACTCACGGTCACGGCCACGATCTGCGGGCTCGGGGCAGGCGACGGGCTGGGCGTCGGCGTGGGGGGCCGCGGCGCGGGCGGCGAGGGTGCGGGGGGCGACGGCAGGGCGGTCGGCGGCGTCTCGCTCGGCGGCACGGTGGGGTTGCCGGACGACGGCCCACCCGAGGACGGCGAGGCCGTGGCCGGTCCGGTGGGTGTGGCCGAGCCGGACGTCGGCACCGCGGGGGAGGTCGCCGGGGACCCTCCGGGAACGGCGCCGTCGGCCGCTGTGTCCGGGCCGGGGCTCACCCCCGGCACCGGGGATGACCTCGGCGAGGGCACCAGGGTGGGCGTCGGCAGAGATCCGGGCAGAGATCCGGGCAGGGATCCGGGAGATCCGGGCAGGGATCCGGGCGCGGAACCGGTCCCGCCACCTCCCGACGGCGAACCGTCGGGCGAGGACAGGTCCCCGGGGAAGGCCATCGGCGGGCTGGTGGGACGCACCACGACACCGCCCCGCCCGGAGATCACATCATCGACGGTCCACCAACCGCCCATCGCGAGGGCCGTGACGGACCCGATGCCGACCAACCCCATCCGTCGCCGGCGACGCCGATCCGCCGACTCGCGATCCTCACCGGGCCAGGGGTCGTCCCCGGGGTCGAGGTCCAGGTCGACCGCCAGATCCCGGCCCAGCACGACACCCGCAGCCCGATCCTGCTCGCGCTCCTGCTCGTCGTCCGGGGCGACCACCGGGGCGACGACCGGCTCCACGCCGGGGGCCACCGAAGCCGCGACATGACCTGACCCGACGACCGGTCCGGTCCCGCCATCGAGCGGCACCCGCGGGAATCCGTCGTCCTGCCATGCCTCGTCACGCCGCTGGCCGGGCAGCTGCCCCACCGCCGCGGACGCCGCCCCCACGGCTGCGGCAGCCGGCTGCGTCGACAGCTGGGTCAGCGCACTCACCAGGCGCACGTGCAGCTCTTCGGGCAGCACCACCGCGGGCGGCAGCAGCGCCGGCGCCAGCCGGTCGAGTGAGACCAGCCCCTCGCGGCGCCGCACGCACACCGGGCAGCTCTCGATGTGCCGCACCACCCGGCCCCGCACGGCCAGCGAGAACCGGCCGTCCCAGCCGTCCAGCAGCTGGTCGAGACCGGGGCAGTCCGGCCGGCCCGAGCGCGCGATCATCACGGCGCCCAGACACCGCTCCAGCCGATCACGCATCCGGGTGAGCATCACCGCGGCGTGCCCCGGGGTCACCCCCATCACGGTGGCCAGGTCGCTCGCCTCCAACCCGCCCCGCAGGTGCAACTCGAGCACCTCACGATCCCGCGGCTGCAACCCGTCGGCAGCGGTCCAGACCAGCTCACGCAGCTCGCTGCGCGAGGCCTCGACATCGGCCGCGGGCGCGTCGTCCTCGAGCCATTCGCTCACCGGGCTGGCGCCCTGGTCCAGGCTGATCGCCACGCGCGCCCCCGCCCGGCGCCACGACGCCACCTCGTTGCGCAGGATGGCGAACAACCAGGCCCGCAGCCGGGCCGGTTCGCGCAGCGTGCCGATGCGGGTCGCGGCGCGCACGAAGGTCTCGTGGACGACGTCGCCCGCGCTGCTGCGGTCGTCGACCAGCACCAGGGCGGTGCCGAACAGGGCCGGGGCGAAGCGGCGGTACACCGCATCGAAGGCCGGCGCTCCGCCGCGTTGCCAGGCCAGTGCGAGGTCGGCATCACTCCCGTCGGGCGGCACCGAGAGTGCGGCGGTGGGCGGATGCTCGTCGGGGTGCACTCCTCCGGCAGGACGCATCCGACCTCCAGTAGCCACGACCAGGCGTCCGACACGCCCCGACGGGCGTGAGTCTGACACTGGCCGGTGTCGATCATCGAAACCGGAGATTCGTTGCAGCCCAGGCCCTTCGGTTGTTGTCGGGCATCAGCCCACCCCTCGCCCGGCCGACCGAACGGCAATCTCCTCCGTTCACCCGAGGTGCTGGGGTGTAGTCCCGCCACGGGCATCGACGTCTTGATCACGAGTGCCCCGATCCGGGCGCCCGAGAATCAGTCGAACCCTGGAGGCACCATGAACCGTCGCCCGTATCTGGCCGCACCCCAGGCGATCGTGTTGACCCTGGTGAACACCCTGCTCCTGGGCGTCGCGTCGGGATCGCTGGTCGTCGTGTTCCGGTCGAGCGGAACTCACCGACCGATGATCATCGCCGAGGCCGCGGCTCACCCGATCACTCGGCAGGCGGCGACGGTGACCGACGGGGCCGCCGTTGCGCTGCGCCCCTGGGCGTCCTGAAGCGCGACGCTCAGCGTCATCGTGCCGGTCACGCCGAACGGGCCGACCCGGCCGGACAGCCCGGTGCCGGTGGGGGTCAGCGACGTCGTCACGTACTGACCCTTGGCCGCCTGCCAGCGGACCGTGCCGGTGAACGGAGCGACGCCCCGGACCACCACCGACACCGTGGCGGTGGAGGGGGTACACCCCGACTGCAGCACCGTGGCGGGGCCGGCGCTCACCCGCAGGATCTGCAGCGGAGTGGCCGAGGGTGAGGGGCGCACCTGAGACGGGGACGGGTCCGGCGACGGCGTCGGGGTCGCCGGAACGCTCCCCGACCGGGACGGCGTGGGCGGCGATGGGGTGACCACGATCGACGGAGAGGACCCGGACGCGGACGGTGTGGCGGACCCCCGAGGTGTCGAGGAGGTCGGCTGCGGCGTCGACGGCGCGGGCGGTGTGGTGCCGGCGCGCGGAGCGCCGGCTCCCGTCGGCGCACCGGCGGACGACCCTGCCGAGACATCGGAGGACGGTGCGGCCGACGCTGCGGTCGACTCGGTGGCCCCCGGGAAGGCGAGCGCCGAGGCCGATGCCCCCGGCGGGAGCGCATCGGCCAGCGCCACCTCGGTGCGCTCCCCCGCGCGTCGGACGACGACCCCCACCGCGGCGAGCAGCAGCACGACAGCGGCCGCCACGACCAGCGCGGAACGGCGGCGCGTGGCCGGTTCACCGACCCGGTGCGGGTCACGGTCGAAGAGCAGACTCGGGGACACCGCGCCGACGGCCCCGTCCGACACCGCGGACTCGAGGTCGGGATCGACCGCGGGCCACGGGAACCCGTCGTCCCGCCAGGCCCAGCCCCCGGACGGCAACTGGCCCGGTGCACCAGGTGCCGCAGCACCGGACGCCGCCCCGCCCGGCCCGCCGAGCTGCGACAGGTCCGCGACCAGCCGGGCGTGCAGATCCTCGGGCACCAGCACCACCGGCGGCACGATCACCGGCGCGAGGTGCTGCAGCGAGACCAGCCCGGCCCGCCGTCGTCCACAGATCGGGCAACCCTCGACGTGACGCACCACGGTGCCGCGAACCGCGAGGGAGAACCGGCCGTCCCAGCCGTCGAGCAGCTGGTCGAGAGCGGCACAGTCCTGGCGTCCCGACCGGGCGATCAGCACGGCGCCCAGGCAGCGTTCCAGCCGGTCCCGCATCCGCGACAGCAGGACGGCGGCATGCCCCGGGGTCACCCCCATCACCTGGGCCAGGTCGGCCGCCTCCAGACCACCGCGCAGGTGGAGTTCGAGCACTTCGCGATCGCGCGGTTGCAGCCCGTCCGCGGCGGTCCACACCAGATCTGCCAGCTCGCGGCGCGAGGCCTGGACGTCGGCCGCCGGGGCGTCGTCCGCGAGCCACTCGCTCACCGGGGCCGGCCCGTCGTCCAGCCCACCACCGGTGCGGGAGCGCGACCGGTGCCACGAGGTGGCCTCGTTGCGCAGGATCGCGAACAGCCAGGCGCGCAGCCGAGCCGGATCACGCAATGTGCCGATGCGCGTGGCGGCGCGCAGAAAGGTGTCGTGGACGACGTCGCCGGCGGCGTGGCGATCCCCCACCAGGGCGACGGCGGTGCCGAACAACCGGGCGGCGAAGGCACGGTAGACCGCATCGAAGGCGCCCGCCTCACCGGCCTGCCAGGCCAGGGCGAGTTCCGCCTCGGTGCGCTCGCCGGAATCCATCCCCGACCTCCCGGTGCGTGTGGCGACCTCATGGCAACACGACGACCCGCGCGGACGAGTCTGACACCCCAGGAGCCGGCTTTCTGTGGCCTCGTACCCGGACCCCTCGACATCTCGCCGGAAATTTCCGCAGAAATTGTCGTCCTGGGGTGTTGGGCCACCCGGGCTGCCCCGTCGTGGTGCCGAGAGCTCGCACCGTGCGGGCCACGACGACGGCCCACGCCAGCGGGTCGGACACCTCGGGAGGCAGCCGTGAACCACCAGATGATCTTCGATACCCGCGCCGAGCTCGACGGCCCGTCACCGGCGCCACAGGCGGCCGGCATGCCGGCTCAGCGCTACCCCGCCGTGGTGGTCGATCCCTTCGGGGTCGACCCGGCGCCGAGCCCTCACCAGCACCGCATCGCGCTGGTGGTGGTCATCGCCGTCCTGCTCGGGATCGCCGCAGGCTCGATCGCCTATCTGTTGCGCCCGGGCGAGCGCGGACCCGTCGCGGCGTCCGGACCGGTCGGCTCGGCCTCGGCCCCCGCCTCCCCGGGGGCGGGCACGCCGGTGGCCGCCGATTCCCGCGGCACCGGCGTCTCGAGCGGAGCATCGGGCGCCGGCCTCGCCGTCGCGGGTGGCTCGTCCGACCCGGGCACGTCCGGCAAGGGCTCGTCCGGCAAGGGCTCGGCGGGTCAGGGCTCGTCCGGGCAGGGCTCGCCCGGCGACGACCCGGATGGGCTACCGGGCGATGGCACCGAGGGCGATGACGGCGACACCGATGGGGACGTCCCCCTGATCGCCCAGGTCCACGTGCTCTCGCCCGCGGGCGGCAAGCACACGGCCGGGATTCCCCTGACGATCAAGGCCACGGCGAAACACCCGGTCACCGGCGCGTACCTTCCCGGGACACGACTGCACTGGACGGTCACCAAGGCCGGCCACGTGCTGCGCAGCGGCACCGGCACCTTCGGCAGCGTGCCCGGATACCTGATGACCTCGGGCGGCTACCACGTGCGCGTCGAGTACGTGTACCCGGGCTGGTCCGGGTCGGACGACGTCAGCCTCAGCGTGCCGTTCGAGCTGAAGCCGGTCGGCCCCGAGCCCTCACCGGCGGTCGGCGGACCGGCCGACGAGGTGCTCCCCCAGCCCCAGGACTGACCCGCCGTGCCTCACGCGCGGAACCGGCTTCGGGCCGGCCGGTCACAAGCCGAGATCGGCCAGCCCGAACGCCGCCCGATACTCGAGGCCCTCGGACTCGACCACCTCGCGGGCACCGGTACCCCGATCCACGATCACCGCGACCCCGACCACGTTCGCCCCGGCCTCGCGCAGCGCCTGCACCGCGGTGAGCACCGACCCACCGGTGGTGGAGGTGTCCTCGACGGCCAGCACGCGCCGTCCGGGTACGTCGGGACCCTCGATGCGGCGCTGCAGCCCGTGCGCCTTGCCCTCCTTGCGGACCACGAAGGCGTCGAGGGCCTCACCCCGGGCGGCAGCGGCGTGCAGCATCGCGGTGGCCACCGGGTCGGCGCCGAGGGTGAGCCCGCCGACGGCCTCGTAGTCCCAGCCGGCGACGAGGTCGAGCATCACCCGGCCGACCAGCGGGGCGGCCCGGTGGTGCAGTGTGATGCGGCGCAGGTCGACGTAGTAGTCGGCCTCGCGGCCACTGGACAGCGTCACCCGGCCGTGCACCACCGCCAGGTCGGTGATCAGCGAGCGCAACGCCTCGCGGTCGTCGGTGGTCACGGCAGTCGTCACGTCGGCGCTCACGGCCCCGAGCCTACGCCGAGCCGGACCCCGGATGCGGGGCGCTCAGCGCTGCCGGCCCCGTCCCCGTCGGCCGCCGGCGAGGCGCCGGTTGACGCGGTGGCTCAGCCTCAGCGGCAGCTGCCGGGCGAGCGCCACGACGGTTCGATACCGCCGGGTCGGGATGCTCACCGGGCGTCCGGCGACCGCCGCGGCGAGGGCCGTGTTCACCACCTCGGTGACCGGCACGTAAGCCCAGGCCGGGGCCACCGGGCCGCGGGCGCCGAGGCGCTGGTGGAACTCGGTGCGCACGAATCCGGGGCAGACCGCCGTGGCCGTGACGCCGGTGCCGTCGAGCTCGATCGCCAGTGAGGCCGTGAACGTGGTCACCCAGGCCTTGGCCGCCGAGTAGGTGCCCGTGGTCAGGAAGGAGGCCACGGACGAGACGTTGATGATCTGCCCACGGCCTCGGGCGGCCATACCGGGGGCGGCTGCATGACTGAGTACCAGGACGGCGGTCACCAGCACCGCGAGCATCGCCTCCTCCCGCTCGAGGTCGCCGCCGACGAACCGCTGGGCCAGCCCGAATCCGGCGTTGTTGACCAGGATGTCGACCGGGTCGGCGGTGTCGCGCAGCCGATCGGCCACCCGCTCCACCTGAGTGCGGTCGCAGAGATCGGCCACCAGCACCTCGACTCCGACACCGAACTCGGCACGCAGTTGATCGGCAACCTGCTGCAGCCGAGCCCCGTCGCGGGCGACCACTACCAGCTCATGGCCCTGGGCGGCCAGGGTGCGAGCGAACTCCAGGCCGATTCCGGCGGTGGCCCCGCTGACCAGCGCGGTGCCGGACAGATGAGAAGGCATGCCCCCTGTCTACCGCGGCGGTCGCCGCCCGTCGGGCAGATGCGTCGCACCAGATTCGTCACAACTCACGGATCAGGCGTCTGACATCGATGTCGCGCGCACTCGTGACGACACTGGTGCGGATTCGACCGCCTCGGGGCCGAGGTAGCCTCGCTGGCGTGCGCTTGGCCACCTGGAACGTGAACTCGATCCGCAGCCGCGTCGACCGCGTCGTCGACTGGTTGCCCCGCGCCGGGGTCGATGTGCTGGCCCTGCAAGAGACCAAGTGCCGCGAGACCCAGTTCCCCTTCCTGCCGTTCGAGGCCGCCGGCTACGAGGTGGTGCACCACGGGCTGAACCAGTGGAACGGGGTCGCGATCGCCTCCCGGGTGGGGATCAGCGACGTCGAGGTGGGCTTCCCCGGCATGCCGACCTGGGGTGAGCCCGCCGCGGCCGAGGCCCGGGCCATCGGAGCCACCTGCGGTGGGGTGCGGGTGTGGAGCCTGTACGTGCCCAACGGCCGCACCCTGGCAGACCCCCACCTGGCGTACAAGATCGCCTGGCTGGGCAGGCTGCGCGAGGCCGGGCTGGAATGGCTCGAGAAAGATCCGGAGGCGGCCATCGCCCTGGTCGGCGACTGGAACGTGGCTCCGTTCGACGAGGACGTCTGGGACATGGCGAAGTTCGCCGACAGTACCCATGTCAGCCCGGCCGAACGCGCGGCGTTCCACTCCGTGGTCGAGGCCGGCTTCACCGATGTGGTGCGACCCCACGCGCCCGGGCCGGGGGTCTACACCTACTGGGACTACACCCAATTGCGCTTCCCGCGGCGCGAGGGCATGCGGATCGACTTCGTCCTCGCCTCACCTGCCCTGGCCGCCCGCGTCACCGGCGCGGCGATCGATCGCGAGGAGCGCAAGGGCAAGGGCGCCAGCGACCACGCCCCGGTCGTCGTCGAGATCGGCTGAGACAGCGGAGTCCCACGTAGACCCGCTCAGCCCAGGCCGAGCACCTCGTCCGCCGCGGCGATCAACACCGGGTCGTGGGTGGCGACCACCACGGCGGCACCACGAGTGGCCTCCTCGGCCAGCACCGCAGCCATCGCCTGCGCACTCGCCTCGTCCAGCTGCGACGTGGGCTCGTCGCAGACGAGCAGCCGGGCCGAGACCGCCAGAGCGCGGGCGACGGCGAGACGTTGCCGCTCACCACCGGACAGCTCCCCGGCCAACCGCCCGGCCAGCGGCGCGAGCGCGAGGCGTTCGAGGCAGGCCGTGATCACGGCGTCGTCGGCGGGCAGGCCCCGAACCGATCGGGCCAGATCGAGATTCGTGACGGCGTCCGAGGTATCGGCGAGCTGGACATCCTGGCCGCAGTACGAGGTCAGCCGGCGGCGCAACGCGGCAGCACCGGCGCGATCGAGCTCGGCCAGATCGACGCCGTCCAGCCGAATCCGTCCCCCGTCAATGGATTCGAGGCCCAGGAGAACCCGCAGCAGGGTGCTCTTGCCGGTGCCGGAAGGTCCCCGGACGACGAGCAACCGGCCCGCCCTGATCTCGAGGTCGACCCGGTTCAGCACCGTGCGCTCGCCGTAGCGACGCACCACGCCCGTCAGTTCGGCCACGATCGGCTGGGCGGGAGCGCCGACCCGACGCGGTCCCGCGAACGGAACCGAGCCTCGGGGGGTCACCGTCCCAGCCGCCCCGAATTCGCTGGGACGCAACACCATCGATCCGTCCGAGGCCGATTCGGGGCGCAGCGTCAGGCTGCCGGCGTCGTGACCGGCACGCAGGCTGTCGGGCAGCCTGACCCAGCCGCGGTCGTCGACCACCAGCAACTCGCGCGGTGGGGAGCCATCGGCCGCCGGCTGCCAGGTCTCCGAGAGCCGCCCATCGCGGATCCGGACCACCCGATCGGCCACGCGTGCCGCCCGGTGATCGTGGCTGACCAACACCAGTGCCGCACCGGTCGAGTCCACCGCGTCGGCCAGTGCGTCATAGACCTCGAGAGCCGTCACGGCGTCCAGTTCGCCGGTGGGCTCGTCAGCCAGCAGCAGACGCGGACCGTGGGCCAGGGCCGCACACATCGCCACCCGTTGCGCTTCCCCGCCGGACAAGGTCACCGGACGCCGCCGGGCGAGGTGATCGACACCGAGCCGGGTCAGCAGCGCCTCACCGGCACTCCGAGCCCGCTGCGGATCGACGCCCAGGAGGCGTTGTTGCAGAAGCACATTGCCCAGGACGTCGAGTTCGGGCCGCAGCATACGCCAGGGGTTCTGATCGACCCAGCCCAGGGTGCGGGCCTGCCACCCACCGCGGCTGACCGTCCCCACCTGCGCACCGGCCACCGTGGCCCGACCGGCGGCGAGCTGTTGGTCACCGGCCAGCAGCCGCAGCAGAGTGCTCTTGCCCGATCCGTTGGGGCCGTGTACCACCACGCGTTCCCCGGCCGCCACGCCGAGTGTCAGGCCCCGCAAGGCCACGACGGCACCGTCCGGAACCTGGTAGAGGCAGAAGGCATCGCGCACCTCGACCACCGGCGCACCCGGTCGGCCGGTCATGGCTGCGGCGCCGATCGCACCGGGCGCGGCTCGCGCAGGGCTGCGCCCGCCACCACACCCGAGATCCCGAGCGAGAGCACCAGTGCCCCGCCCAGCAACGCCAGTGCCATGGCCCACCCGGTCACCGCGATCAGGGGTGGGTGAGGTGTGGTGGCCAGAGCGGTCACCGCCACCAGCCGGGCGGTCAGAGCCGCCAGGCCCAGACCGACCGCGATGCCCCAGGGCACCGCCGGGCCGGCCACGGCCACGGCCCGCCACCACAACGCCCACCGCACCGTGCTCGGTGGCACGCCGTCGGCCTCCCAGGCGTAGGCGCGTGCCGCGTCCTCACGACGCTCCCCCGCGATCAGCAGTACCAGGGCACCGGCAGCGACCAGCAGCACGGCGATGGCGACGAGCAACAGCACGCCGGACGCCGCGCGCGCCACCGGGTCGGCCCGGGCGGCCGACTCGATGTCGGCCCGGCTGCTCACCACCAGCTTGTCGAACGGCGGTGCGCTGGAATCGATCGCGGCCCCCGGCCGCAGGTCGAGCCACACCTCGCCGGCCTGACCGGTTCCGGGATTGCGCAGGTCGAGCAACCGGGCCAGCGCACCGCCGTCCGCCACCGCGAAGCGGCCCGAGAGCGTCGGGAACTGTTCGGTGGCCGCGACCACCCGCACCGGCAGCCCGACCCCGTCGAGGATCAGGGTGAGGCGACCCGAGACCGCCTCGGCGGCGGTGAGGGCATCGGTCATCACCGGCAGGGGTTCCGCACCCGCACTGCCCGGTCCACTCGTCGGGCCGGTCAGCAGTGCCAGACCCTGATCGAGACGGTAGTCGACGGTGAACCGATCGGTCGCCACCACCCCGCCCCTCGCCGTCCAGCCCTGCCATGCCTGCTGAGCCGCCTGCCCGTCCACGGTGACGGTGCCGAACACGATCCGCCCGGACACGGCGGCTCGATCGCGGTTGCCCTCACCCAGGTTGTGCTGGCGCAGGGTGGCCGAATCGGTCGGTTCACGCAGGCTGATCGCGATCAGGCTCAGGGTCGGCGGGCGGCTGTCGAGCGTGGGGAGCGTCGGCAGCTCACCGAGCAACGACGGTGCAGTCGCCGTACCCGCCACCCGCAGTGGCACGCTGCGCTCACGCCCGTCGGCCGTGCGCAGGTGAGCGGTGGCGGCGACGGTCACCGGGTCGGTGGTGACGATGCGCAGCGTCCGCCCCGGGGGCAGCGTGGTTCCGAAAGCCGCTGTCGACGTGCGGATTGCGCTGCTCACCTGCGCCACCGAGAGCTCGGTGTCGCCGAGCCGGGCGCCCCCGGTGACGGCGTCCCAGCGCGAGATGCGTCCCAGTGCCGCCGGCGGCAGCCCGAGCAGCTGCACCGTGGCCCCCTGCTCGGCGTCCACGCGAAGCCGCGAGGCAGCGCGCAGCACGGGCACCACGGCGTCGCCGTCGGCGACCTGCGCCCACTCGGAGGGGCCGAGCAGGTCTTGCGGTCGGGCGCCGGCCGGGCCGGTCGCCCGAACGTCCAGTGGCGCCGCGAAACTCGCCTGGTCGGCTGCCCCCCGGTCGAGGGTGGCCCGGTAAGACGCCGCGAAGGCCGCCGCCGCGATCGCCGCGGCGAGCAGGGCCGCGGTCGCTGCCGGACGCAGCGGACGACCCGCCACGGCCCCGATCCCGAGCCGGGCGGCCACCGCGCGACGGGGCACCACCCGCGCGGTGGCCCGCGCCAGGGCCGGCCAGACTCGGGCCAGCCCCAGGCCCGCAGCCGTCAGGATCAAAGCCGGCAGCAACCCCAGCAACGGATCGCCGCCACCACTCACCGCGACCCCGCCACGCACCACCAGCAGTGCCGCACCGAGCCCGGCCGCCAGCGCCACGCCGGTGATCGCCGCGGACGCGGTCCGCCCGCGCACGGTGAGTGCGACCAGGACGGCGGCCGCGAGGACCAGCACCAGGTCGGGCACCCACGCCGCACGCCACCCGGCGATCACGGTCTCGCCCCACGGCAGGCCGGCGCGCTCGGCCACCACAGCGGCCCCCAGACCACCGGCGATCCCGCCCAGCACTGCGCCGCCCAGCACCACGGCCACGATCTCGACGGCGACCAAGCGCCCGATGCGGGCCGGGCGAGCGCCTCGCAGCCGCAACACTCGGGCCCATGCCGCATGGTCGTGGCGCACCCCGGCACCACCCACCACCGCGGTGCCGAGCAACAGCACCGCCATGGACGAGCCCAGCAGGCCGAACCGCTGCACCGACAGCCGGGCGCGACGGTCCTGCTCACGCACCGCGTCGACGGGAGCGGTGACCACCAGCCCCTCGGCGTCGCGCCACAGGTCCTGGGCGACCACGGCCCCCTCGCGCACCCAGGCCGCCAGGCCCAGCGCGCGAACCCGATCGGCATCCAGCGGGGCCACCCAGCCGTAGCTGCGCCCGAACGAGGCGAGGGCGGCCAGCGCCGAGACCTGCCGCGCCCCGTCACCGAGCAGCACCGGCACCCCGGCGCCGGGATCGAAGGTGCCCGAGAGCAGCAACGTGTCGGTTCGCTGCGCCTGGCCAACCACGATCAGGCCCAGGTGGGGCGGCGGCGTGGCGACCAGCGAGCCGAGGGCGACGACCTCGCAGCGGGCCGGGGTACAGCTGCTGGGCAGCCGACCCGAGGTGAGCCGGACGGCACCGGCCAAGCCGTCGGTGCCGGCCAACACGAACGCCCCGTACCTGCCGGCCGGCGCCTCGACGATCTGACGGTAGAGCATCTGGCGGCGGATCGGCGGCTCCGCCAGCCTCGGCAGCGCCGTGGCGACCAGCCGGTCGAGCCGGTCGAGTTCGGCCGGTTCGACGATGCCGTTGAACGACATCGTGACGCTGCGCTCACCGGGCGGCAGGCTCGAGAGCTGTTGCCGCAGAGCAGAGATGGCGGTTGCCGACCCCACGGCAGCCACCAGCACGGGCAGCGCCGTCGCGATGCCCAGACCGACGACGACCGGCAGCCACCGCCGCCAGATGTACGCCAGCCGCGCGGGCACCAGGAACCACATAACCGGAAAGGTATCAGTTACCGGTTAGCTGGTCGTACGATCTGGACATGAGCTCACACCTGGTGGACGGCGTCGCGCTGCCCGACCACGTGAGCGGGGATCCGGGCCTCGAGTTGTGCAACACCCGGGCCGGATGGGGCGGTCCGGAGCCCAGGGAGTACCTGACCGGCGACCGCGCCCTGACCCTGTGGGCGGCCGACGTCGGGTTACGGCCGCCTCCCCCGCGCCGAGTCCTCGCCCGCATCGCTCCCGACGCCGGCAACGGTTCGAACGGTGCCACGGCGCGCGCCATCCGGCTCCGTGAGGCGCTGTACGCCTGCGCACTCGGCCGCGGCACGCCGTCCGACTGGGACGAGATCGCCCGTGCCGCCACCGATGCCCGAACGCGGGCAGTGCTGCGCCCCGACCGGGACGACGCCGCGCGCCGACCCGCGTGGCAGGTTCAGCCGGCGCCGGAGTACACCATCGAGCAGGGGTGGCCGCTCGCGGCACTCGACGCTGCAGCCCTCGCCGCAGAGCAGCTGCTGTGCCATCGCGCCAGCACGGTGTCGGCCTGCCCCGGGCCGGGCTGCGGCTGGTTGTTCACCGAACCGCGAGGCCGGCGCCGCTGGTGCTCGATGGCCGTCTGCGGCAACCGCTCCAAGGCGCGGCGGCACGCGTCCCGCCGACGCTCGGTGGCACCACCCGACGACGACGCCCGGGCCTCCAGCGTCGAGCCGTGACGAGCGCCCGCCGCCACACCGGGTCCAGCCGGCCTAGCCGGGTTCGACGGTGGAGCCCGCCAACATCAGCCCCTCGGCGATGGCATATCGCGTCAGATCAGCACGACGGCGCCGTCCCGTCTTCTCGCGCACGCGCTCGAGGTAGGACCGCACGGTCCGCACGCTCAGCCGCAACTGGTCGGCGATGCTCTGATCGGTCTCGCCCGCCGCCAGCAGGATCAGCACCTCACGTTCACGCGTGGTGAGGTGCGGCGACGCCCGGCGAGCGCCCCGGTCACCGGACAGCGCGAACGAGGCAAGGGTGGGCGAGACATAGGTCCGACCGCCGGCAACGGCCTGGATCGCCTCCACGATCTGCCCGATGGTGGCGCGCTTGCACAGATACCCCCGGGCGCCGGCGGCCATGCCGCCCTGCACGTCCTCGCGCTGTGCCCGGTCCGAGATCAGCAGCGGCGTGAACCCTTGGCGCACCAGGTATCTCACGGCCTGGATGCCCTGCGGACCGACGGAATCGAGATCGAGCACCACGACGCCGCCCTTGACGGCGAACGGGAACTCGCGCAACGCCCCGTAGACCCCGGCAATCTCGAGGTCGGGATCGGCCGCGAGCCCACGACAGAGCGCGTCGAGGTAGAGCGGGTGATCCTCGACGATGTACACCGTGATCGCCGTGGTGCGGGCCGGGGTACGCGGCGCCGAGAGAGAGGGCGCTGACGTGTCCACGCCAGGCGTGTCCTCGACCAACGACCTCAGCTCGACCACCTGGCGACGCGCCTGGCGCGTGACGGTGCCCAGTACGGCCGACAGATCCGCCTCGGACGCCGCGAGCCGGCCACTCTCCGCGTGGAGCGCAATCGCCTCCAGCGTCTGGATTGCCGAGTCGCGCCACCGAGCGTGTTCCTGGTTCGACTCCCGGCGACCGTGGGCCATACCCATGGCGTACGCGGATCGCACCGACCAGGGCAGGGCGTGATCCCGAGCCGGTTGGCGGCTTCGGGGCAGCGAGGCCGGCTCAACGACCGTCACGACGCTCAGGTCTCGCGTCGCCAGGGCTGGATCGGTCGTCATCATCGCCTCCTCGCCGCCACCGGCCGGCCCCGAGCGCCGGCCGGTGATCGCACGTCGGCGCCCAGCTGCGCCGCGATGCGTGCCTCACCGTAGGTGCCCATCGTCCCGGCCATCCAGGGCCCGCGGGCCCCAGTGCCCAGGGACGACGGGCCCTCTCGGCGCCCGCGCCGGCCCGGTGGCCGCAGGCTCAGCTCGACGGGGTGGACACCGGCGAACGGTGGACCACAAGCCCTTCACCACCGGGACCGGCAGCCTCGACCAGAACGGTGTCGCCGTCGCGGATCTCCACACCCAGCAACGCTCGTGCCAGCCGGTCACCGATCTCTCGCTGCACCAGGCGGCGCAACGGACGGGCACCGTAGGCGGGGTCGAAACCGGTCAGGGCCAGCCAGTCCCGAGCGGCCGGGGTGACCTCGAGCCGCAGTCGGCGTTCGGCCAGTCGCGTGGCGAGCGCGGCCACCTGCAGGTCGACGATGCGGGCCAGCTCGGTGGTGGTCAGCGCGTCGAAGACCACCACGTCGTCCAGCCGGTTCACGAACTCGGGCTTGAACGCTGCCCGCACCGCACTCATCACGGCGTCCTTCTTGGCCTCCTGGCTCAGGGTCGGGTCGACCAGGAACTGCGAACCGAGGTTCGAGGTGAGCACCAGGATCGTCGACCGGAAGTCGACGGTGCGGCCCTGACCGTCGGTGAGGCGACCGTCGTCCAGCACCTGCAACAACACGTCGAACACCTCGGGGTGGGCCTTCTCGACCTCGTCGAGCAGTACGACGCTGTACGGGCGACGCCGTACCGCCTCGGTGAGCTGGCCGCCCTCCTCGTAGCCGACATATCCGGGAGGTGCACCGACAAGCCTTGCCACAGAGTGCTTTTCGCCATACTCACTCATGTCGATGCGCACCATGGCCCGCTCGTCGTCGAACAGGAAGTCCGCCAAGGCCTTCGCCAGCTCGGTCTTGCCGACACCAGTCGGCCCGAGGAACAGGAACGAGCCGGTCGGCCGGTCGGGATCGGAGACACCCGCACGAGCCCGACGGACGGCGTCCGACACCGCGCGAACCGCCGTCTCCTGACCGATGAGTCGTTCTCCCAGAACGGACTCCATCCTCAACAGCTTGGCCGTCTCGCCTTCGAGCAGCCGTCCGGCAGGTATCCCGGTCCAGGCGGCGACGACGTCGGCGATGTCATCCGGGCCGACCTCCTCCTTGACCATGGGGGCCTGGGCGTCGTCCGAGGCGACCCAGGCCCCTTCAGCGGCCTGCGCCTGCTCGAGTTCCTTCTCGATCGTGGGGATCTCGCCGTAGAGGATTCGCGACGCTGCGGCCAGGTCGCCTTCGCGCTGTAGGCGTTCGGCCTGTCCCCGCAGCGCGTCGAGGCGCTCCTTGAGCTCGCCCACCCGGTTCAACCCCGTCTTCTCTGCCTCCCATCGGGCGGTCAACGCAGCCAGCGACTCGGACCGGTCGGCCAGTTCGGCGCGCAGCTTCTCGAGCCGGACGCGCGACCCCTCGTCGTTCTCCCGTTCCAGCGCGAGCTCCTCCATCTTCATGCGGTCGACCTGACGACGCAGCGCGTCGACCTCCTCGGGTGAGGAATCGATCTCCATCCGCAGTCGCGAGGCGGCCTCGTCGACCAGGTCGATCGCCTTGTCGGGCAACTGACGGCCGGAGATGTAGCGATGCGACAGCGAGGCTGCGGCGACCAGCGCGGCGTCCGCGATCTCGACCTTGTGGTGGGCCTCGTACCGTCCCTTGAGACCGCGCAGGATCGCCACGGTGTCCTCCACCGAGGGCTCGCCCACGTAGACCTGCTGGAAGCGCCGCTCCAGTGCGGCGTCCTTCTCGATCCGCTCGCGGTACTCGTCCAGCGTGGTGGCCCCGACCAGACGCAACTCACCACGGGCCAGCATCGGCTTGAGCATGTTGCCGGCGTCCATGGCGCCCTCGCCCGAAGCCCCGGCGCCGACCATGGTGTGCAGTTCGTCGATGAACGTGACCACCTGACCGTCGCTGGACTTGATCTCCTCCAGCACGGCCTTGAGTCGTTCCTCGAACTCGCCGCGATACTTGGCGCCGGCGACCATCGCCGCCAGGTCGAGCGACAGCAACCGCTTGCCGCGCAACGACTCCGGCACGTCACCCGCCACGATCCGCTGCGCCAGGCCCTCGACCACGGCGGTCTTGCCGACCCCGGGCTCACCGATCAGCACCGGATTGTTCTTGGTCCGACGACTGAGCACCTGCACCACGCGACGGATCTCGCTGTCGCGCCCGATCACCGGATCGAGCCGGCCGTCGCGGGCCGCGGCGGTGAGGTCGACGCTGTACTTCTCCAGCGCCTTGAACGTGCCCTCGGGGTCGGGGCTGGTCACCTTGGCGCCACCGCGGACGGCGGGCAGTGCCGCGATCAACGCCTCGCGGGTGGCGCCCGCGGTACGGAGCGTGCCCGCCACGCTGGACGACGAACCGCCCGGACCGGAGGCCAGGCCGATCACGAGGTGCTCGGTGGAGATGTACTCATCCCCCAACTCGCGAGCCACCTCACCAGCGGCGTTCAGAGCCTGGTAGGCAGCACGACCCAGTTGCGGGGAGGCCGCCGTCGGCCCCGAGGCCGAGGGCATGGCACCCAGGGCGCGCTCGGTACTCGTCCGCAACGCCGCGGGATCGGCGCCGACCGCCTTCAGCAGAGCGGTCGCGACGCCGTCCGGCTGGGTGAGCAGGGCCTCGAGCAGGTGCGCCGGCTCAACCTGGGGATGGCCGCCGGAGGTGGCCCGGCGCACGGCGGACGACAGAGCTTCCTGGCTGCGAGTGGTGAGCTTGAGGTCCATGAGATGAGTGTCCTCCGATGTACAGCGCGTGCGATCTGCTTGCACGGAAAGCAACGCTCTCAGAGTTGAGTCTGTTCCACTCAATTCTATCTCTCACCTGGGCCGACCTGACCCAACCTGCTCATGCTCCGCAGGTGACGGCTCGCACGCCGGATTGGCTGCTGAAAAGCGTCAGCTGCGGAGCACGAGCGGTCAGCTGCGGAGCATGAGCGGGTTGGGGGTGGGCTTGCCGCCGGGGGACGGTGGTCCCTCATGTGCCACGGGGACGCGCCGACGGGACGTGCGACCCGCCATCGACATGACAACGGTGTCATGATGGACTCGGGCCGGACCACGACGACGCGGCCGGCCTTGGGCCCCGCCGCCCCGTCGCACCGTCAGGAAGCTCTGATCCCTGTGCACACCGCACTCGAGTTCCTCGCCCACCAGCCCCTCGTCCTGGTGTTCCTGCTGTTCGCCCTGGGCTCGGCCCTGGGCACCGTCCGGATCGCCGACGTCCAGATCGGCCCGGCGGCGGTGCTGTTCACCGCGATCGCCCTGGGCGCGGTCGCCGCCGCGAACGGCGTCAAGCTCAGCGTCCCCGAAACCGTCGGCACGCTCGGCCTGGTGATGTTCACCTACACCGTCGGCGTGATCAGCGGTCCCACGTTCTTCGCCGCACTGCGCACCGGGTGGGCGCCCATCGTCACCGTCACCTCGATCCTGGCCGTCGGGGCGGCGATCACGGCAGCCATCGGGCTCTGGCTCGACCTACCGGTGGCCACCATCGCCGGCACCTTCGCCGGTTCGCTCACCAACACCCCCGCCCTGGCCGCGGCCACCGAACGATCGGGGGACGCCGCCGCGACCACCGTCGGCTACTCGATCAGCTACCTGTGGGGCGTGGCCGGCATGATGCTCGCCACCGCCTGGACCCTGCGGCACCGGGGCAGCACCGACTCCGGGCCGAGCACCCTGACCAACCTCACCGTGCGCGTCGAACGCACCGACCGGCCGCGGATGAGCGAGATCGTCGAGCGGTTCGGTGGCACCGTGCTGTTCTCACGGATCCGCCACGGCGAGACCAGCCCGATCCTGGTCGCCGAGGACGAGGAGCGGCTCGAGCACGACGACCTGGTGTCCATCGTGGGTCCCAAGGACGTGGTCACGCAGGTGGCCCGCGAACTCGGACACGCCTCCTCGCACGACATCGTCGGCAACCGCCACAACCTGGACTCGCGGCGCATCACGTTGTCGAACCGCTCCCTGGCCGGCCATACCCTGGCCGACCTCGACCTGGGCGAGAAGTTCGGCGCCGCGGTCTCGCGCGTTCGCCGGGGCGACATGGACATGGTGGCGACCGATGACCTGGTGATGCAGCTGGGCGACCGGTTGCGCGTGGTGGTCCCGACCCCGCAGATGCCCGACATCGCCCGCCACCTGGGCGATTCCGAGCGCGGCCTGTCCGACATCAACCCGGTCGGCCTCGCCCTCGGCATCACGCTGGGCATCCTGGTGGGCCTGGTCCACATCCCGCTGCCCGGAGGCGGTTTCGAGATCGGCGCCGCCGGCGGCACCCTCATCATGGGTCTGATCTTCGGACGCGTCGGACGCGTCGGGCCGCTGGTCACCACCCTCGGTCACTCGGCGGCCTCGGCGCTGTCGAACTTCGGGATGCTGGCCTTCCTCGCCTATGCCGGCATGCGCGCCGGCGGCTCGTTCACCGCCGCCGTCACCTCCAGCCTCGGCTGGCGCATCGCCGTGGTCGGCCTGGTGGTCACCACGATGGTCGCGGTGTCCCTGCTCGTGGTCGGGCGGCTGGTGCACCGACTGGACGCCGAGAAGGTCGCCGGCATCCTGGCGGGCGCGCAGACCCAGCCCGCGGTGCTCGCCTTCGCCAACGAACGCTCGGGCTTCGACAACCGGGTGGCCATCGGATACGCCCTGGTCTACCCCGCCGCCATGATCGTCAAGATTCTCCTGGCCCAGGTGCTCGCCGGTCTCTGAGCCGCCCGGGTCGGCTCGGGGACCGCTGAGTCCGGCTGCGCCGTCAGCTCAGCGAAACCACCGCTCCGGGGCGGATCCCCCACTCCGCCATCCGGCCGGCCTCGGTCTCGAGAATCCAGCGGCAGCGCCACCGCGGCAGCCCGAGCCGCCCCGGCACCATCGTGGTGACAGCCAGCACCCGGCCCGACCGCGCCACGTAGGCCACGTCGATGGCGAAGGCCATACCGAAGGTGTGGACCGAGCTCGCGGGCTCGAGCGCCAGCCCCGTCGCGACGCCGGTTCGCCCCAGCAGTCCCTTGCTGCGCGCCCGAAACGACCGCGCGTGCTCCACGTGCGCGATGTCCCGGCCGTCGACCACCAACGTCGCCATCATCGTCCCTCACCTCCGGTCACCCCGCCCCCGCGGCGGGCACCCGAAAGCCACCGCCCCTGACGCTGCGCAGTACCCGTGCCCCACGGCCGAGCACGGGCTTGGTAGCCTCCGGCCAGCACGGTAGCCCACGGTGATCCAGCCACCGCACCAGCGCGAAGGGGGGTCATGAGGCGACTGCCCACCCTCTCCGCGTTGCTGCGTCCGGCCTTCGGTGACCCCACCGGCGGCCAGCCGGCCACTCCCGGACGCCTGCTCGTGGTCGCCGCCGTTGCGCTGACCGCGATCGGGACGACGGTGAGCGTCGTGGTTCCCGCCGGCCGCGCGGTCCGGAACGCGGCATGCGGATCAGGCCCTGACGGCTGCGATCCCTTCATTCCCCCGGCGGCGGATCTGGGCCGCTGCACCGTGATCAGTCACTCCGATCCGGTGGCCGACGACACCGTGCTGTTCTCCGATCGGATCGGCCCCGCCGGGGGGGTCGTCCTCAGCCGGGCGATCGACACCAACGCGGTGGTGACCTGGCACGTGGACGAGCCGGGAACCTCGCCCGGGCGAGCCACCATCCGAAGTTTCGCCGATGAGGACACCGCCCGGAACTACGTGACGGAGGTGTTGCGTGAACCGCTGCGGCAGCGCCTGGCAGCAGCCGACGGCAGCGGGGTGGCCGCCTGGCTGGGTGTGGCGATCGATGGCCATCGGATCGACCCACCCACCCCGCGAGAGCAGATTGCCCTGCTCGGCGGCGCGGTCGACACCGTGGCCGAGGCCAAGGACGGCGCCGCCGCGACCCAGCCCACCACCCCCGCTGCACTGGTTCAGATCAGCGATCACCTCTCCCCGGCCGGGGAACCGGTGCGGACCCTGGTGCGCGAGTTGGACTGGCGGGCAGCGGTGGCGATGGGACTGGGCAGCGAGAAGGCGGCGGGCCGGGTGTTGATGTCCACCACCCACACCGCCGCGGGGATCCCCCTGCGCGAGACGGTCGAGATCACCGGCCTGCTCGCCGCAGGGCTGGATCCGACGGGCGCTGCGGCAGGTCCTGCACCCTTGGCCGCTCTGCTGCCCCGCCCCGAGCCACTCGCTCTCTTCCCCGCCAAGATGATCATCGACCTGGACCTGGCCACCGATGGCACCGCCGACCTGCGAGCGGCCCTCGAGCGACTGGCGGGGCTGCCGCATCCGGCGAGCTGGACCAGCCTCGTCTCGCTGGAGGAGCGCAGCGGCGCCCGGCCGGCGGCCATCGCGCGGGCGGTGCGGGCGCAGTCGTCACTGCGTCCACGATCGGGTCTGTATCGGGCTCTCGATCAGACACCACGGGGCACAACGGTCACGATCAGCACCTTCCGTAGGACATCATCGGTGAACCGGCCGACCACGGAGCTCGGGCTGCGCGGCCATTTGAACATCGCCGGAGGGCTGCCTGCGGGCGATTACTACCTGGCGCGAGGAACCGGCTTCGTCAAATGGCAGGAATGCGGGGACACCACATGACTCACCACCTCGACCCGGCAGCTCGGACCGACTCCCGGCCCAGCATCCGCACCCACCTGACCGCCCACCCCTCTCCGGCACGTGCGCCGGACCCTGTCTCGGGGTCGATCCCGCCGCCGCTGCCGTCGGGCCGCCCACCCGGGCCGTATGACTATGTCGTGGCCTCGGACCCCGCGATCTGGCCGGATTCGACCGGCTCCACCGGCCCGCTGCTGGCCCTGCCGGTCGTCGACCGGGTCGCCGCCCTTGCTGCGCTCAGCGCCGGCGATCGCCGACTCGTGGTGATCTGCGACCCCGCCGAGTACGCCACCGTGGCCGCCCTCGCCGGCCAGGCTCGCGGGTTGTATCGCTCACGGATCGCCGTGGTGCCGATCGGGAGCGGAGCCGCGATGCAGGTGGCCATCGCCCTGATCGGGCAGGTGCTGCTCACCTCACGCCTCAACCGCCCCGTGGCGGAGGTGATCGAGCGGCTGCCGGCGTTGAGCCGCCAGCTGCTGCACGTCGTCCTGCTGCGGTCGGTTGCCCGGCTCGACCACCCCGCCGTCACGGTGAGCCACCACATGCGTTCCTACCTGCCGGGACGACGCGTGTTCGCCGTCCAGTCCTCACCGGAACCGAACCTCATCTGGCTCAACGGGCAGGGCGTCGTCCGCCCGGCCAACGTGGGCCTGGTCCGGCCCGACCACGATCCCCGGCTGGGCATCGTGGTCGGGGTGCTCGGCCCCCGCGAGGTGCCGGTGGGAGTGCTCGAACGGGCCGGTCTGCCCACGGACGCCCCCAGCCGACTGGTCACGACGATGTCGCCGTCACGGCAGTGGGGCGACCCGGAGGCCACCGAGGTGGTGGCCATGCCACAAGACCTCGTGGGGTGGGTGGCCGATCAGCTGCCGCCGGTGGAGGCATGGCCGTGCCATTGGTGCGACGAGCCTCTGGCGGCCCCGGTACGCACCTGCCCGTTCTGCGCCGACACCCTGCCCGGCCCGCTGACCTCCACATCGCCCGATCGACTGTCCGGCTGAGGCTCGCGACCGGCACGACGTCACGGGCCCCCAAACAGGCCCGCGGGCCCTGGGTTCGGGCCCTTGCAGGACTCCAGGATGCCGAGCATGGAACGTCCCTGGAACGTCGTCCGGCTCGACCGGGAGCATCAGCCCGATCGCCGCGACCAGGGACAGACCTCATCGGAGCTGATGGGCATCCTCGTGGTCATCGCGCTGATCATCGGCGTGCTGGCCCCCAGCGGCCTCGGTGGGCAGCTCGCCGACGACATCAGGGTGCTGATCTGCCGGATCGCCGGCCAGAGTTGCAGCGCCGGCACCACGGCCATCTCGCACGTTCCCGAGGAATGCACCACCCTCAGCCACAGCGAACAGATCAAGGCCGATGTCACCGTCTTCAGCGTGAACGTGGGAGGCAGCGGCAAGCTGACCCTGACCAAGACGGTGGACAGCTCCGGCAAGACCCACTGGTTCGTTCAGCAGGAGGGCGAAGGGCACCTCGGTGCCAAGGCGATCTTCGGCGAGTCGGCCGGTGTGGGTGACCTCGGCGAGGGGTTGAAGGCGTCGGTGACGGCTGCCCTCACCGGCAGTGCCGGGGCCAAGTACGAGTTCCCCACCGAGCAGGCCGCGCGGGACTTCCTCACAGCCGCCCGTGACGAACCCGCCAAGCGCGCCGTCGTCGGCCCCTTCGATCCCTTCGGATTCGGCAAGAAGCTGCTCGACAAGATCGATGGCGTCAGCTATGACCCGCCCCCACCGACCGAGACCTTCTACGCCGGAGGTGCTTTGGTCTCGGGAACCGCCGAGGGCAAGGCGGGCGTGGCCGCGCTGACCGGAAACGGCTCGGTGACCGCCCTGCTCGGCGTCAAGGTCAAGTCGGCGACCCCCGCCAGCGCCGATGGTTCCGTCCCGGCCCGGGGCGAGACCCGCACCGTCTACCTCCAGGTGAGTTCCGAGGCGGCGGCTCAGCTCGGGGTGTTCGAGACGGTGTCCGGCACGATCGGGGACAGCTCCGAGGTGGTCGTGGGGATCGAGTACGACGACACCGGCAAGGCCATCTCCGCCACGCTGGACGCCACCGGCACCCTCACCGGCCAGCTCGGGCTCGGGGCGACGGGCGGCGAGAAGGGTCAACCGGCCACACCGCTCACCCCTGCCGTGCCGAAGGGCACCACGGGAGCCGGCGACCTGTCCATCGGGGGCGGCAAGGCGGGGACGCTGCAGATGAGGGTCGACCTGACCCAGGGGAACAATCGCGATGTGGTGGCCGACGGGCTGCACTCCATCGGAGTCCCGGTCCTGATGAACGACGGCACCGGTAGCGTGGACCCGGTGACCGGATTGACAGGGATGTACCGCCTCTTCGAGGACGGTGCCCCGGGAACCACCCTCGGCGTCGTCCTGTACTCGCAGAACGACGGCGGGCTCTCCGGCGGTGTCGAAGGCGGTGAGGGCATCGGCTTCGGGATCGAGGGCGGCGTCAGCACCCAGGACCGATCGGTCGACCGGGCCGCCTACTTCCAGCCCGGCCAAGGCTTCGTGACGTGGGAGCAGTGCTCGCAGTGAGAGCTCACATCGTCCGGCGCGCGGTGGCCCTGCTCGCCCTGAGCCTCGCCGCGTCGTCCGGCCTGAGCGCCTGCTCGGACGACGCGGGATCGGCCGCCACGCCCGGATCGCCGGCCGTCACGCCCGCCACGGCGAGCTCCCCCGCCGGCACGGTGGCCACCCGATCGGCGGGCTACGACGGCACCATGACCTCGGGTGCAGCGCTGCGCTTCAGCCTGCCGGCGTCACCGCGATTCATCCTGGACGTCGATCGCGTGCGCTCGCAGGACGGCACCCATACCCGTCGCTGGCGTCACGCCGTGGCACCCGCAGGACCGTTCTGCATGATCGAGACGGTGGAGCAGCCCCAGTTCTCACAACCCTTCCCGCAGACGGCGATCGCGATGTGGAACGCCACGCTCGAGGCGGGTGACACCCCGGTGCGTAACGAGGTCATGACCGACGTGCCGCACGGGGCCACCTCCGGCGTCGATCAAGAGATCACGAGCTCCGTCCAGTTGGCCGGCGGCACGCGCGTGGCCGCCCGGATCAGGAGCCGATCGCTGATCACCCCGGGTAAGACGGTGATCACCCTGATCACCTCCGGCCCGATCACCTCCTTCGAGACCTGCCACCTCAACGCCGTGTTCGACACCTTCGAACCCACCGGCCAGGAGGCCCCCGTCGACCCCCCGGTGCCCCCGACACCGCCACCGCCGACCCCTTCCGGCTCCCCCTCACGATCAGCCGGACGGACGCCGTCGGCGGTGGCGGGCTGATCCCGGTGAGAGCGACATCCCTGCGATGGGTACTCGCGGTCGCGGTACTGCTGGCCGTGAGCGCGATCGGCACGATCTGGTGGAAGGTGTTCCTCGGTGTCCGGCCCCACGAACCCGGACCATCGGTCGCCGTGGTCCTCGGCATGGTGCCGGATTCCGGGGGCACCCGGGTCACCCAGACGGTCATCGCCGAGGCCGGTGTCACGCTGCCGAGCACGCTGACCCTTTCGTTGCCGGGTGGCGACTTCACCCACAGCGACCGGACGACGTTCACCGACAGCCGGTTGACCTACTCCACCGCGTCGACCGGGGCCGGTCGCGCCCTCACCCTCGAGCCGGGCGACCAGAACGCCTCACCGCGCATCACGGGCATCCCCACCGACGGCCGTCAGGCGACGGTGCGGTTTCACGTGGCCACCGTCGCCGGGCGGCACGTGATCTACCCCGGGGCCTTCACCGGCCTCAACCCGATCCGGCTCGACGTGACGGGCTACGCGCCCACGTGGACCTGTGATCAGCCGGTGTACGGCGCCTCCCGCGTCTACCGGTACCGGGCCTGCGACGGGGCCGGCCGGCTGACCCCCGAGCACAACGCCCTGACCGCTCTGCGTTGGGAGCTGCCGTGAACGACCGTCCGGAATCCGCGGCGGACGGCGCGCCGTCGGCCCCTCGCTTCTCGGCAGGGACGCTCGACCTGGCCGAGCGCGCGCTGGTGCTGACCGTCTACCTGTACTCGATCGTGCGCGCCGGCCCCTCGGCGATCACCGACCCCGCGCTGGGCCAGCTGCTGGTGTTGTCGGGCAACCTGCTGGTGGTCGTCTTCGTGGTCGCCCGCCGCCGACCGGACGTCATCTCGACGCGACCGTGGGACTGGCTGATCGCCGTCATCGGCACCGCTGCCCCCCTCTTCGCTCGGCCGGCCGAAGGGCCTCGGCTGGTGCCACCGCTGGCGGCGGCCCTGGTGATCCTGGCCGGTCTGGTGCTCACGCTGGCAACCAAGCTCACCTTGCGGCGCAACTTCTCCCTGGTGCCGGCGCGCAGCGACATCGTGGCCCGAGGGCCGTACCGACTCGTGCGACACCCGATGTACGCCGGGTACGTCCTGGTGCACCTCGGCTTGCTGGCCTACGGCTTCGTGCTCTGGAATCTGGCCTGTTACCTGATCTGCTGGGTGTTCCTGTGGCTGCGGATCGACCGCGAGGAGGCGGTGTTGAGCGAGACGGAGGCCTATCGGGCCTACCGCGAGCAGGTGCGCTACCGGCTGGTCTGGGGTCTGGCCTGACCGAGCCGCCGAGGGGGGCGAATCGGTTCGAATGTCGCAGGTCGCTAAGATCGTCCGCACATCGCCCATCGGTCGTGAGGAGTGTCGATGCGTCAGCCGGTTCGACGAAGGCCAACGGCCTGGGTTCTACCCCTGACCGTCGCGTTGACCCTCGTGTCCGGCTGCACCTTCGGCGGCGACGACACCCCACCGACCGGATCATCCACCGGCGCCGGCACGCGCACCGATGGCGCGTCGTCCCCGGCGACCAGCACGTCCCCCGCCGTCTGGGCCACACCCGCCTGGCAGCAGCAGGCCACCTACCCGCCCGCCGGTGACGTTCCTGCCCTGGTCAGCCTGTACCCGCTGCAGCGCGTCGACGGCCACCTCCTGCTCACCGTCGACGTCACGCCGCAGGGCGGCTCGACGGCCGACCTGAACACCATGGCGCTGTTCTGCCCGGGCACGATGTGCCGCACCATGGGGGGCATCTCGCTGATCGACGCCGCGCGCCGGGTGCGCTACGGCCCGCTGCGGCAGCCGTCCCCCCGCGCCGATCTGCCCTACTACGGCAACCCGTTCGGCAGTTTCGACAAGATGCTGCGCAAGACCGGCGGCACCACCTATCGCTTCGGGGCGTTCTTCCCCGACCCCGGCCCGGAGGTCTCGTCCCTGTCCGTCGACCTGCTGTTCGGTGGCCTGGCGCCCGACATCCCCATCGTCGCCGGCACCGAACCAGCGCCGGACCTGGTCGACACCCCCGAGGCGGTCGCGGCCACCCCGTCGGTGGGCGCCCCCACGCCCGGTGCGAGCGCCTCGCCGGGATCGAGCTCACTGGTCACCCTGCGCGTCCCCCGGCCCACTGCCGACGCCGTGGTGGAGAAGCACGATCTGATGGCCAAGGTGGCGGGCGGCACCGTGACCGATTCGGGGCCGGGGCGGCACGGTGTGGTGACCCTGAATGCGGACGTGCTGTTCGCCTTCGACTCGGCGGCGCTCAGCCCACAGGCCAAGAACCTGATCACCCAGGCGTCGCAACTCGTGGCAGCCAAGGCCGACCCGGCCAAACCGGTCGAGATCACCGGGTACACCGATGCCAAGGGCTCACCCGGCTACAACCAGACGCTGTCCACGAAACGCGCTGCGGCGGTGGCCGCTGCATTGAAGGCCGAGGCCCCGACCGCGGGCTTCTCGTCCACGGCGCGGGGACGCGGCGAGGCCGACCCGGTGGCGCCCAACACCGTGCCCGGTGGCGGGGACAACCCGGACGGCCGCGCCCTCAACCGGCGGGTCGAGATCGCTTACACCCCCAAGCCGGTCCCGATCCCGACGCCGACCCCCGCCGCCACGATCAGTGCGGCTCCGGACGCCCCGGCGACCGGGCCGGCCGGCCCGACGGTCACCGTGGGCCCGAAGGCGGTCAAGGGCAACGGCACGTTCCCGGTGCAGATGTCGGCCACCGTGTACCCGGTCACGATCGACGGCACCCTCAGCCTGGTCAGACTCGATCTCACCTCGCACGAGGACGGGTTCGTCATCGACGCCTTCAGCGGACGGTCCAAGGCCAGCCTCGACCTGGGCGCCTTCCACCTGATCGACCCGACCACCAAGGCGACCTACATCCCGGCCTACGACGCCGACGCCTACACCCGCGTCACCGGAACCACGATGTGGTCGATGAAGAAGGACAACACGTTCCACTTCTACTTCTACACGGCAGCACTTCCCGAGACCGTGAGCACGGCCACCCTCTCACTCGGCCAGCTCGGGTCAACCACGGTGTCGGTACACCGCTGACCGTCTCGGTGGCTACTGGATGATCTCGATGCGCATCTGGCGACGGACCGCGTCAACGATCAGATTCGGCGGGCCCACCGCCGCCGGGGCGGTCCACGGATAGAGGTCCAGCGGTTCGAGGGACGCCTCGTCGGCCGGGGTGTAGCAGCTGCTGGGCCGACCCAGTTGAGCCATCGTGCGATCGGCGATCCAGTGCGCCAGCGCGCCCGGCACACCCGCCATCAGGGGGCACTCGTCCAGCACCACGCGCGTCACGGCGGTCGCTCGCGCTCGCTGCCCGGTGGCATCGGCGGGTCCCTCGAACACCTCGCCCGCTGGAGCCGTCACCGAAACCCGGGCGCCACCGGTGGTCCGGCTGACCGAGACGTCGCCGCACGACAATCCCGAGTCGTGCGGGTTGGAGGTCCAGTTGCGTTGTGCCGCATCGCATCCCACCTCGGCGAGCGCCGGGGTGAGGATCGGGATCGCGGCGAAGATGGCCGGCGCCCAGGAATGGGGGATCTGGTGCGAGGAGGCAGCGATCGTCGTGTCCCGGACGTCGTGCGCCGCGGCGACGGCGGCCGAGTCGGCCACCGAGCGGGTCTGGGTCTTCTGCTCGGCCGCGCTCCCGACCTGAGCCACCAACAGGCCCAGGAAGAGCAGGGCCACGACAGCGAGGAGCAGGGCCGGGATGACCTGGCCCTGCTCCTCGCGGTGTGACGTGGAGGACATCATCCGGCGCCGAAGATCTCGCTGATCTTCGAGGTGATGTTGCCGGCAATCGTCGACCCGATGCCGGAACCGGCGATCGCCACGATGATCACAGCGACGACGACGAGGATGCCCATGTACTCGGCGGCGGTCTGGCCCTCGTCGTCCCGACGGCGCTCGGACAGGCGCAGACCGGCCATCTCCAGCGCGCACAACAGCTTCAACATGGTTGCCCCTTCAGGTTCCCGGTCCGTTGACCGGAACGGCTTGATGTGATGCTCACGCTATGTCCCGGTATCGCGTGATCAGAGGGCCCGCGGGCCCCGATCGGGGCCCAATCCACGCCGCGCGGGCCCGGGCACGGCAGCCACGGAGCCCGTGGTGACCTCCTCGTCCAGAGCGGAACCCAACCAGAGCGCCATCGCCTGCGCCCGAGAGACCACGTGCAGCTTGGCGAAGATGCGGTTCACGTGGTTCTTCACCGTCTTGGGGGCCAGGAAGAGCTGTTGGGCGATCTCGCCGTTCGACTTGCCGGCGGCCAGCAGATCCATGACCGCGATCTCGCGCTCCGACAGCACCGACAGCATACGTTCGGGAGTGGCCCGCTGGGAGTTCGGCCCCGCCGTCGGCGGCGGCCCGCTGAGCAACGCGGCGGCGGCCTGGCCACTCAGCACCGCACCCCCACCCAGCGCCGTCCGAATGCTCTGCAGGATGCCGAACTCGTCCATCGAGCCGTAGACCAGGTAGCCCCGCGCCCCCAAACCCATGGCCGCCCTGATGGTTTCGTCCTCATCCGAGGAGGTCAACATGATGACGCAGGCCCGCTGCGAGAGCTCGGGCAACACCTCCAGCCCACCCCGCACCGGCATCCGAACATCGAGCAGGACGACGTCGGGTGCGTACTCGGCGGCACGCTCCAACGCCTCCTGCCCGTTGCACGCCTCGGCGACCACTTGCAGGTCGTCAGCACCGTCGACCAGCAGCCGCAGCCCCACCCTGATCACCGGATTGTCGTCGACGATGAGGACTCGACGTCGTTCAGCCACGACCACTCCTCCCGTTCGCTGCCGCCGGAACCGATTGCGCCACCGGGACTCTGAGCGCGACCTCGGTGCCACGACCGGCTTCACCGGCGATGCCGAAGGTCGCCCCGATACTGTGTGCCCGCTCCGTCATGCCCACCACCCCGATGTGCCCGCGGGCCACGCGAAGGGCCGCACGCTCGGAGCTGTACCCGACACCGTCGTCGCGGATACAGACCTCCAGGGCATCCGGATGCGCGATGGCGCTGACCTGCAAGCGTCGGGCCTGCGCATGCTTGACCGTGTTGTGCACCGCCTCGCCCACGATGGCGACCACCTGCCGCCGGGCCTCGGCCGGCAACGCCCGTCCGGCGACCTCCGCCGCGGCTGGTACGTCCACATCGATGACCAGGCCCTGATCCGCGGCTGCCGCCTGGGCGGCGCGTTCGAGTTCCCGGCGGAACGGCTGGTCGGCCTCGTCGTGACGAAGGTCGTAGATCACGACACGGGTCTGCTCCGCCAGATTGCGCGCCGTGCTGCCGACCAGATCCGAGGCCGAGCGGGCAGCCGCCACATCGCCGCGGTCGAGCGCAGAGGTCAGCGAGCTGCACACCAGCCACAGTCCGTGCAGGCTCTTGGTGACGTTGTCGTGCAGATCGCGGGCCACCCGCAAGCGTTCCTCGTGCACCGCGGATCCGGCCCGCAGCACGGCGACCTCGGAGGCCAGCCGCTCATGGCGGCGCAACAGCCGGCGCACCCCCGCGGCCGCCGGCCCACTGGCCAGCACCATGGCGGGAAGGGTGATCAGGGTGTGAATGTCCGGCGAGGCCGGGGCCGAGCCGGTTCCGGTCACCACGAGCACCGCGTACCCGGCCACCATGGCCAGGCTCGCCACCAGCGCCAGACGCGCCCGGTAGAGCAGGCCTCCCAATGCCCCGCACCCGACGAGATAGAGCACCAGGGGGGTTCCGATGCCCACCAGGGCGATCAGTGAGAGGGCCAGGGCGATATCCAGCACCAGATAGAGCGGTTTGCGCCCCACCTCGACCACGTCGACGACGTACACCCAGTGCCGCAGGGCCAGGTAGTTGACCGCGACCAGGAGCGGAGTCGCGATGGACAACACCAGCCAGCCACGGGACATGTGACCGACCGCCGAGAAGGTGAGTCCCGCCGCAGCGATCCGCGGCAGCATGACGTACTGCGCGATCCGGTCGACGGGACCCAGCTGCCGGATCACAGCGTGCTCAGGTCGAGTCGGCTGCCGAGCACCAGAGCGGCAAGGATCAACAGGATGATGGCGGGCATGATCACCATGGTCACGATCAGGCTGACCCGGGGGGCGGCCCGTGCCGCCCGTCGGCGCGACTGTTGCGCGAATTCACGGCGCATGTCGCGGGCCAACTGATTGAGCGTCTCGGTCAGTGGCGCGCCGAGTTCCTCGGCCTGCAGAATCGCCGTGGTGAACAGGCTCATCGTGGCCGACCGGGGGTTGCGGTCCCGCAGTTCGATGAACGCCTGACGCCGGTGCAACCCGACGTCCATCCGGCGCAGGGTGCGCCGAAGCTCTTCTGCCAGTGGGCCACTGAGGGTCTCCCCGACCCGGTCCAGTGCCTGACGGAAGGCCAGACCGGCGCTGACGGTCACGGCGAGGATGTCGAGGAAGTCGGGCAGGTCCCGTTCGATCTGGCGTTGGCGCCGCTGCGCCTCACTCATCAGCCAGATGCTGGGATAGCCGACCAGCGCCACCACCGTGATCAGCCCCAGCCCCCATCGGTTCTGCACCGCGAACAGCACCAGCACCAGCCCGGCGAGGGAGGCATACGCGCCCTGGAACTCACCGAATCCCGCCACGTCGTAGCCGCGGGGCTGCCCTGCGGCCGCCAGCTGTCGATGAACCCAGGCGCGCCAGCGTGGTCCGAGCAGCCGCACGATGGTCGGGCCCGACCACCGGCCCAACTTGGCGTAGATGGAGGCGACCATGCTGCGACGCTCAGGGCGCTCGTCGTCCTCGAGGCTGAGGGCGAGCGAACCGATCTGAGGCGCCGACAGGTAGGCACGCAGCCCCGTGGCCGCGACGAGGAAGCAGCAGACTGCCGCCAGCGCCGCGAGCAGGGACATCTCAGACCTCGATCCGGATCGTTCGCCGGATGAGCAGGAAGCCGAGCGCGAACAACACGGCCGACACCGCGATGACGGCCTGCCCCATCAGCGTCGACGTCAGACGGTCGAGTGTGCCCGGAGCGATGGCGTTCATGGCCAGCACGGCGCCGACGCCGATGAACAGGACGATCCAGCTGGTGTACACCACCCCGGACAGGATGGTCCGGATCTCACGGCGCAGTTCCTTGCGCGCCTCGAGCGTCTCGGACATGTCCCGCAGCGCGGTGACCACCGCACCACCGGCCCGGGCCTGGATCACCAGGGTTCGGGTCAACAGGGACAGCTCGCGGCTGGGCAACCGGTCGTGCATCTCCTCCATCGCCTCGGCGATGCCCGTGCCCACGGACAATCGCTCGGACAAGTGGCCCAGCTCGAGACCGGCCGGCGGGCCGATGTCCTCGGAGGCCAACCGGATGGCCGAACGCAGGGCCAGGCCGGCCGACGTGGCGTTCGACAACACCCGCGCCACCTGCGGCAGCTGGGCGATGAACGCCTCGCGGCGTTGCTGTTCCTTGCGATCCAGGAACAGCAGGCAGGCCCGGGCGATGCCGATCCCGACCACCAGGGCGACCCACCACGTGACATAGCGGTCAGCCACCACGAACGCCAGCACCGTGATCGCGACCAGCGCCGCCCAGGCGTCCAGCACCCGCCAGCCCAGCCCAGCCCGGACCAGCCGCCGGCCCATCCACTGCCCGGGGCGGGTCTGACGCAGGCGATGGTCCCATTCGGCGTCGGCCCGCACCACGACCTCATCGGGTCGAGTATCGGCCCGGTTCTGCAACGCCTCGCGCTCGGAGATTCCCAGGCGCCACAACGTGTATCCGACCAGCCACGTCGTCACCACGGCCGCCAGCAGCAGCACCTGCCGGGTCACGGGGCCTCCTCCCGGGCCGGCGGTCCCACCTCTCCGGTGAACGTGCCCGGGATGCGCTCGCCGGCAAGCCTGAGCCGCTCCTGGAACGGGGCCGGCAGGCGATGGTGCACGAACTGCCCGTGCACCGCACGGTCGGGGCCCACCGGATCGGCAGCGAAGTGCATCAGGGGTTCCAGGGCGTAGGGCTCACGTTGGCGCGAGGTGACCGCGACGATCTCCACCATCCGCCGCGAGCCGTCGGCCATGCGAGCCAACTGCACGATGATGTCCAGAGCGCTGTTGATCTGGTCGCGCACGGCGTCGTAGGGCAACTCCAAACCGCTCATACTGGCCAGCGTCTCGAGCCGCGAGACGGCGTCCCCGGCGGAGTTGGCGTGCACCGTGGCCAGGGAGCCCTCGTGGCCGGTGTTCATGGCCTGCAACATGTCCATCGTCTCGCCACCGCGGACCTCACCGACGATGATCCGGTCCGGGCGCATGCGCAGGCTGTTGCGCACCAGTTCACGGATGGACACGTGGCCCTTGCCCTCGACGTTCGCCGGACGCGCCTCGAGGCTGACCACGTGCTCCTGGGTCAGGCGCAGCTCGGCCGCGTCCTCGATGGTGATGATGCGCTCGTGTGATCCGATGAACGCCGACATCGAGTTGAGCATGGTCGTCTTGCCGCTGCCGGTTCCCCCCGAGATGATCATGTTGAACCGGGCGCGCACCATGGCCGCCAGCAACAGTGCGCTCGACCGATCGATCGTGTTGATCTCGATCATGCGCGACATGGGGATCGGCCGAGGGAAGCGTCTGATCGTCAACGTGGGGCCGGTCAGGGCGAGCGGCGGGATGATCACGTTGACCCGCTCGCCGCCGGCCAATCGCGCATCCACCATCGGGCTCGACTCGTCCACCCGACGGTTCACGGTGGACACGATGCGGTCGATCGTCTGGTTGAGCTGTTCCTCGGAGGCGAACGAGAACGGCGCCCGCTCCAGCCGGCCGGCCCGCTCGATGTAGACGTTCTTGGGTCCGTTGACCATGATCTCCGTGACCGAGGGATCGGCCAGGAGTGGTTCCAGGACACCGAGTCCCAGCGCATCGTCGATCACGCGCCGGATCAGCTGGGCGCGCTCCGCCCCCGCCAGCAACGGCCCTTCGCGACTGAGGATGCGCGCCAGCACCCGTTCCAGGCGGGTTCGACGCTGGGCGTCGTCCAGGCCGTTCAGTTCACTGAGGTTGATCTCGTCGAGCAAGGCGTGGCGGTATCGCTCGACGATGCGCTCGAACTGCTGCTCGTCGTCCCGGTCGCCGCGGCCGAAGTCCTGGCCGCGCAGATCCCTCAGCCCCATGGCGAGGGCCCCTGCTCGGGATCGAACCAGGCCCGGCGGGTCACGTTCGGCCCGTCGACCCCCGGCAGCACCACGGGCATGGTGGCGGTCACCGCCACCCCCGGCTTCACGCCACCGGTCACCGACACCGTGATCCGGCCGGCGAGCCAGTCCGGGACGGCGCGCCGCGCCGAGGTCGTCGCATCGCCGTCCGCCTGACTCACGGTGCGCGCCGCGGCTCGCGCTGCCGTGGACGTTCCCTGAACCGTGGCCACCGCCACGGCGAGCTGCAGAACAGCAAGGCCCCCCAGGATGAGGTAGGGGATGATTCCCAGGAATTCGACGGCCGTCTGACCGGCGTCCCCGCGGTCCCGCCCGAGCAGTCTGCGCATGCCGCTCACCGTCCCTCGAACCTCATCTGCGCGGTGGCCGTCACGACCATGACGTCGTCGAGCAGACTGTCGACCAGAGGGATCACCGCCGGGGCACGCAATGTCACCCTCACCGCGGTGTCCGGGTCGGCGTACCGGGCATCGCCGCCCCCAGCGGCGCCGTCCAGGGTGATCTGCAGATCACGACGCCAGGCGCCCGGCAGCTCATCGCGCGCAGCGGCCGCGATCTGGCCGTAACCCACCAGCGGCGAGACGGCCACGCGGGCACCAGCGGCTGCAGCGTTCGATGCCAGGACGTGGGCGTAGCCGATCACCGCCGCCTGGACCAACAATCCGAGCGCGATCAGGATGAGGGGCAGCATGCCCATGAACTCGACACTGGTCTGGCCCGTGCTCTCGCGGCGCCGCATCGATCGGCGGCGTGACCTGCCGCCTGCCGCATCCGGTGCGGCCCCCGCGGCGGCCAGGTCGATCGGCGCGGCAGCGTCACGGCTGACCACCGTGGGCGCCCGGTCAGAGGTGCGTACCCCGATCGCCCCTGCGACCCGGGCCAGCGCGCGACGCAGGTCACGGTCGACCAACCGCCGCGGATCACCGGTGTTGGTCGAGGCCTCGAGGGCTCGGAACGAGGCCGGCACCGTCTCGTCCAGGATCGGCAGCCGCATCAGCCGGCCGGCCAGATCCGGCTGGACCTCGGCGCTGCGGGACACCTTGTTGAGCAGCACGGTGACCTCACTCTCACGGCGCAGTTGCAGTCGTTCCCAGAGCTGCACCGCACGCCGGGCTCCGCGCACGCTGAGCACATCGGGGGTGGTCACCAGCACGGCGCGATCGGCGATCTGCACGGCCGCCGCTCCGGCGGGACTGAGAGTCGATCCCACATCGACGATCACGACGTCGAAGCGCGACTTGACCGCACCCAGGACGGCCCGCCCGATGGACTCGTCGACGTCCTCGCCGCGCTCACCGTCGCGGGGTGCGAGCAGCACGTGCAGGCCGCTCGGGTGCCGGTAGAGCGCGTCGTCCAGCGCCTGGCCACTCATCTCGCCCACGACCGGCACCAGGTCGACGACGTCACGGCGGTGGGTGATGTCGAGCAGCGCGGCGACGTCACCACAGAGCAGGTCGAAGTCGATCAGACAGACCCGGCGGCCGTCGGCGATGGCCTGCAGGGCCAGATGGACGGCGAGGGTCGTGGTGCCGACGCCACCCTTGCTGCCCACCAGCGCCACCACATAGCCGCTGCCGTAGGTGCGGGTCGCCTCGTTGGCGACGTGGGCGCGAACCATGCTCGCCCAGTTCGCGGCGGTCTCGATGCGCTGACCGAGATCGTCGACCGTGAAGCCCAACGGGGCGATGCTGCGGGCGCCGGCCTCCATGGCCAGCCGGTACAGGTCGCGGTCGGTGGAACCGGTCAACAGCAGGATCCCGGTGAACGGGTCCTGCCGGGCGGCCTGGCGGATCAGGTCGAGCACCGGCACGGGGCCGAGGCTGTCAGCCATGATCACGATGTCCGGCGCGAGGGCAGCCAGCGCGTCCAGGGTGTCGGAGGACGTCGTGGTCACCCGCAACAGCTCGTCGCCGATCTCGGCGATCACCGAGCGAACCCGCTCGGTCAGGGCGGGGTCGGCGCAGCCGAGAACGATACGCCGGCTCATCGCGTCCGCTTGGGCGAGGGTGTGGGCGAGGGCTTGGCCTTGGGAGCGGTGAACATGGTCTTCTGATCGAGCACGTCCGTCGCCGGGTTGGCCGCCGACCTGGTGCCCGGAGCGATCAGGGCGAGTCGCACCTTCACGCCGAAGCTCTCGGCATAGGCGACACGCAGGCTCTCCTGGATCGACAGGGCGAACGTCACGGGCACCACGTCGTTCTGTCGATACCGGGGGCCGTTGCCCGTGTCGGTCTCCCCGTCGACCTGCTGCAACGTTCCGATCGCGAGCACCTGAGCGTTGGCCACCACGACGCGGGAGACCGCGGACTTGTTCTGGGTGTCGGCGAACGTGGCGTAGATGTCGACCAGGTCGCCGGGGTTGATCCGCCCGGCAACCCCCGTCTCGGCGTTGATCAGGATGGCGATCTCACGCTGCCCGGGCCGCAGTTCGGGTGGGGGGCCGGCCATGCCCTGCTGCAACAGCGACCCCTGGGCGATGTCGCGGGTCGCCACCAGACCGCGGGTGGTGTCGAAGGACTGGATGGCCGCTTCGGGCAGCCAGCGTTCCGGGATCTTGACCTGCTCGAGCGTGGCTCCGTCGATGGCACCCAGACGGGGCACCGCCTGGCTGAACTTGTAGGCCGTGACCAGGGGGCCAACCTCACGGCTGACGGAGCGCACATACCCGAACACGCTCACGAAGACGGCAATTGCACCGACAACCGCCAGAGCCATCAGAAAGAGCCCACGGCGCTGACGAGCATTCACTACAACTGGACCCCTCTGTCGACCCGGCTCGCCCCAGCGAGCTGACTTCGTACAGACCCACCGATCCCACGATGTAACCGCGCATGTCACCTGAGATACGACTTCGTCGCCTACAGGACCGTGTGCCACCTTCGAACACACGTGCCTGGTATCGGGGGTGGAAGCTACCATGATCCGGCCAGTTGGGGCCAACGCCACCGAAAGGCTCGAAGGGCATCTCCGCGACACGGCGACGGGACATCGATGAGGACACGCACGAGGGCCGGCGCCTTCGGCGCGCAACGCGGGCGGGCCACCTGGCCGGGTCGTCGACCCTCTGCCGCGCTGCTGCGGAGGGCCGCTCTGGGCGCCCTCGCGTCGGTTCTGCTGGGCCTCTGGCTTCAGGTGCTCGTGATCGCGCCGGCCTTGGGGGGACTGCAACCGGGCGAGCCCGGCGGGGTGATCCTGCCGGCCGCCCTCGGCGTCGTCGCCGCCCTCGTGGCGGCGGCGATCCCGAGTGGTGTCCTGGCCTCGGTGCTGCGCCGCGACGACCTGGACGTGGGCCGGGCCAGCCGCTGGGGCGCGGTGCCAGGGGTTGCCTTGGCGCTGGTCACCGCAACGGCTTCACTCAGCGGTAGACAGACCTCACTCAGCGCGACGTTGCTCGTGGCGGCGGCCGGCGTGGCCGGAGGCATGGTGACCTCGTTCGTCGCCGCCCGCCGCGCTCAGCCCTTCGAGCATGATCCACCCGGACCCGCCGAGGGGTGGATCTCCATGTTCCACGAGGGAAACCGCTGACCGCCCCGCTGCGCGCCGACCGCCGACAACGGATCCACCCGAACTCGAACGAGGAGACAACGAACAGACCATGACCTGGCAGAGCGAGACCTCACCGACGGACGATCGCCTCGGCCCGCTCACGGTGCCCCTCGCCCTCGGCGTCCTGACCGGGGTGCTCGTCGGCCTGCTCGGCTTCACGGTCATCGCCCTCACCGCCCTCACGACAACCGGGGTCGAGGTGACCAACGCCACCCTGACGAAGATCACCTTCGGCGGCATGCTCTCGACGGCGCTCGCGGCACTGCTGGCCGGTGTCGTGACGGGCGTGCGAGCCCGACGCCGCCCGGCCTCCGCTCGGGCGCGCGGCCTCGCCGCCGGCTCGGCTGCGCTCCTCGCGACCGTGATCCTGCTCGGCGTGGGGCTGATCCCCCACACCTCGGCAGTCACGGCACCGCTCTACCTGCTCTGCGGGCTGGCCGGGGCCGCGGCGAGCATCCGCATCACCGGTGGCCGTCTGCGCGGGTGATCCCGCCAGTGATCACGCCGAGCGCCGTCGGCTCAACTCCGGCGAGGTGGGCGCCAGACCACCAGTGCGTTGCCGGCCACCTCTCGGGCCGGACGACGCCCCGGAGCCATGGCGACGATCTCTCCTGCCGTGCCGGCGGCGAACACCCGGCGGCGCTGGGACAGCGCCACCCGCAGGTCCTCGACCTCATCGAGCACTTCTGAGAGACGTTGCCGCAGAGCCTGATTGGCGGTCTCCAACTCCAGGATCCGCTTGATGCCGGCCAGATTGACCCCCTCGTCCTGACTCAGGCGCTGCACCTCGCGCAGCATCGCGACGTCCCGGGCGGAGTACCGCCGGCCACGACCGGCGGCTCGGCCCGGGGTCACCAGGCCGAGCCGGTCGTATTGCCGCAGGGTCTGCGGGTGCATCCCCGCCAACTGGGCGGCCACCGAGATCACGAAGACGGGGGTGGACTCGTCGACGGTGAGCTCGAACTCGATCACCGCGGTCTCATTCCGCTCGTTGCGCTCGGGCGATCAGATCGGCACGGGGGTTCTCGCCCTTGGTCGCTCGCTCGAAGGCGTCCAGGGCGTCCCGGGCGGCACCGTCCACACGTTGCGGTACCACCACCTGGATCGTCACCAACAGGTCACCGGTGCGGCGCGACCCCTTGAGTCCGTGGCCCTTGGCGCGCAGCGTGCGGCCGCTGGGCGTACCGGGCGGGATCTTCATCCGAACCGTGCTGCCGTCGACCACCGGCACCTCGATCTGTGCCCCGAACACCGCCTCGGTGAAGGTCACCGGAACGGTGATCTTCACGTTCTCGCCCTCGAGGGTGAACAGCGGGTGGGCCTCGACGTGCACGGTGACCACCAGGTCGCCGTCCTCGGCCCCGGCCTCGCCGGGCCGGCCCTTGCCCCGCAGTCGCACCTTCTGCCCCTCACGCACCCCGGCCGGGATACGTGCGGTGATGGTCCGTGCCCCGTTGCGCGGGTCGTCGACGCGCAGGTTGAGCTGCGCGCCGTCCACGGCCTGGCGGAAGGTGAGGTTCACCTCGGCAGCCAGGTCGGCACCCCGTTGCGGACCCCGAGGTGAGCGATAGCCGCTCCCTCCGGGAGCAGCGGTCCCCGCCCCGAAGATGCCACCGAACAGATCGTCCAGGTCGAACTGAGCACCGCCCGGGGTGCCCGAGGTGCTGTACCGGACGTTGCCCGCCCGGTTGCCCGCTCCGGCCCCTTGCCCGAACAGCCCGCCGAGCAGGTCCTCGAACCCGCCCGCACCCGGGCCACCCGCACCGCCGGCGCCGCCCGCGCTGAACCGTGCCCCGCCGTGGGTCATCGCCCGCACCGCGTCGTACTGCTGACGCTGCTCGGGATCGGACAGCACGGCGTAGGCCTCGCCGATCTCCTTGAACTTCTTCTCGGAGGTGGCGTCCCCGGAGTTGGCGTCCGGGTGATGGATGCGAGCCAGCTTGCGGTAGGCCTTCTTGATGTCGTCGGCGCCGGCATCCGTGGGCACCCCGAGGGTGGCGTAGAAATCCTTCTCGAACCAGTCCTGACTAGCCATGGGGCACCCCTCCTCTCATCGCCTCAGCCCACCGGATCCGCGACGGCCACCCGGGCCGCACGCAAGACCCGCTCACCCATGCGGTACCCGGGCTGCAGCACCTGCACCACCGTGGTGGTGGTCGTGCCCTCGGCCAGCTCGGCCTGGGTGTGCATGAGCGCCTCGTGCACCGTGGGGTCGAACGGCTCGCCCGGTTCGCCGTAGCGGCCCAGGCCGAACTTGCCCAGCGTCGCCTCGAGCTTGTCGGCGATGGAGGCGAACGGTCCGGACTCCAGATCACCGTGCAGCCGGGCCAGGTGCACGTCGTCCATCACCGGCAACAACGCCTCCAGCACCGCGGCGACGGCACCGTCCCGAGCGACATCCCGATCACGGTCGACCCGCTTGCGGTAGTTGACGTACTCGGCGTTGAGGCGCTGCAGGTCTCCCAGCAGTTCCTCCGCGACCCGCTTGGCCTCGGCCAGCTCGATCGAGACCTGTTCGCCCACACCGCTTCCGGTCATCGCCGAGGGCTCGGGGGACACTCCCGGATCCGACCCGGACGCCGCGCTGGCGTAGGTTTCGCGGACCTTGCCGGTCTGCGGGTCCAGTCGGCGCCGGTCGCGGACGACGGGCCCCTGCTGGGCCTCGCCGTCCGCGCCCTCGTTCGCGTGAGGGTGCGAGGTACCGCCCAGCCCGCCGTCCCGCGGGGCACTGGTCGGTTCGCTCATCACTTGTCCTCGTCGACGATCTCGGCGTCCACCACGTCATCGTCGTCCGACGACGAGGCGCCGGCCGAGCTGTCCGAGCCGGCCGTGCCCCCGTCGGAGGATCCGGCGGCCTCGCCGGCGGCGGCGTACATCGCCGTGCCGACCGCCTGGCTGACCTTGGCCAGGTTCTCGTGCTTGGCCTTGACCGCGTCGATGTCGGTGCCCTCGAGCGCCGTGCGCAACTCGGCGATGGCCACGTTCACCTCGGCCTTGTTGGTGTCCGGGATCTTGTCGGCGTTCTCGGAGACGAACTTCTCGGTGGAGTACAGCAGCTGCTCGGCGCCGTTGCGGGTCTCGGCCTCCTCCTTGCGCTTCTTGTCCTCCTCGGCGTGGGCCTCGGCCTCGCGCACCATGCGGTCGATCTCGTCCTTCGGCAGCGCACTGCCGCCGGAGATCGTCATCGACTGCTCCTTGCCGGTGCCCCGGTCCTTGGCCGAGACGTGAACGATGCCGTTGGCGTCGATGTCGAAGGTGACCTCGATCTGCGGGATGCCCCGCGGTGCCGGCGCGATCCCGGTCAGCTCGAAGGTGCCCAGGGCCTTGTTGTCGCGGGCCAGCTCACGCTCACCCTGGAAGACCTGGATCAGCACGCTCGGCTGGTTGTCGTCGGCGGTGGTGAACACCTCGGACGCCTTGGTGGGGATCGCGGTGTTGCGCTGGATCAGCTTGGTCATGATCCCGCCCTTGGTCTCGATACCCAGGCTCAGCGGGGTGACGTCGATCAGCAGCACGTCCTTGCGCTCGCCCTTGAGGACGCCGGCCTGCAGGGCGGCGCCGACGGCGACGACCTCGTCCGGGTTGACGCCCTTGTTGGGCTCCTTGCCACCGGTCAGTTCACGCACCACCTCGGCCACGGCGGGCATCCGGGTGGAGCCACCGACCAGGATGATGTGGTCGATCTTGCTGACGTCGACGCCGCCGTCCTTGATGACGGCGCGGAACGGGGCCTTGGTGCGCTCGAGCAGGTCGGCGGTCATCTTCTCGAACTGCGCCCGGGTGAGCTTCTCGTCGAGGTGGATCGGGCCGGACTCGGTCATCGAGAGGTACTGCAGGCTGATCGTGGTGGCCGTCGAGCTCGACAGCTCCTTCTTGGCCTGCTCGGCCGCCTCCCGCAGACGCTGCATGGCGATCTTGTCCTTGGACAGGTCCGGGCCGCCCTGCATCTTCACGGTCTGCACCAGGTGATCCATGATCCGCTGGTCCCAGTCGTCACCGCCGAGGTGGTTGTCACCGGAGGTCGACTTGACCTGGATCGTGGAGAAGCCGTCCTCGTCCTTGCCGACCTCGAGCAGGGAGACGTCGAAGGTGCCGCCACCGAGGTCGAAGACCAGGATGGTCTCGTCCTCCTTGCCCTTGTCGAGGCCGTAGGCGAGCGCTGCCGCGGTGGGCTCGTTGATGATGCGCAGCACGTTGAGGCCTGCGATCTCGCCGGCTTCCTTGGTGGCCTGGCGCTGGGCGTCGTTGAAGTAGGCCGGGACGGTGACCACCGCGTCGGTGACCTTCTCGCCCAGGTACTCCTCGGCGTCCCGCTTGAGTTTCATCAGCACGCGGGCGCTGATCTCCTGCGAGGTGTACTTCTTGCCGTCGATCTCGACGTTCCAGTCGGTACCGATGTGCCGCTTGACCGACCGGATGGTGCGGTCGACGTTGGTGACCGCCTGCCGCTTGGCGACCTCGCCGACCAGCGGCTCGCCGCTCTTGGCGAACGCGACGACCGACGGTGTGGTGCGCCCGCCCTCGGCGTTCGCGATGACCGTGGGCTCACCGCCCTCGAGGACGGCGACGACGGAGTTGGTGGTGCCGAGGTCGATGCCGACCGCTCGTGCCATGTTCGTGATCCCTTTCGTGCGGGGGTGTCCCACTGTGTGCCCACGGCGGATGGCCGGGGCGTCGAGGTGCCTGGTCTCACCATCGGCAGATCATGACGTGTTGTCAACTCATGACTGACGAAAGTTGAGTCTGATTGCCTCAACTCTGGCTACCCGCAATCTGTTCCCCAACCCCGTCATACTCCGCAGCTGACCGCCCATACTCCGCAGCCGACGCCTGACATCGTTGACTTCCGCCGTTGGAGCGACCTCTGCGGAGCATGAGCGGGTTGGTGGTGGGTGGCCCAGCCGATCAGCGCGACTCGACACGGAAGACCGGGAACCGGTCGGCGACGGCGGCGAACTCGGCCAGGGAACTGCCCGGCGCGACCGGAAGGTGCGGCCGTCCCCCCGGCACCGTGTCCAGATAGCGGCGCAGGATCGGCGCCCTCTCGGTCACCGCCACCTCGACAAGTCGCACCGGCCGCGCCCGTCGCCGCCACAGCACTGCCTCGCCATCGGCCGCCCGGACGTTACGGGTCCAGTTGCACTCGCCGAGCATCGACACCAGGTACCAGTGACCGTCGAGGTCGGCCATACCCAACGGGAACCGCGTCAGGCGCCCGCTGACCCGGCCGGGCACCTCGAGCGTCACCCAGCGACGCGGCTGCAGGCCGAGCCGGAAGACCCAGGCCCACACCCGGGCGTATCGACGCGCCGTGGCATTCCCTCGACCCCCGGCGTACATCTGACGCAGCCATTCCTGGTGACGCCCCACCGTCCCACCCTCCACCGCCCGAACGGAGCGTCCAGCCGAGCCCGGACCGCCCGCTTCGAATCTAGACCGCGCAGCGGACCCGAACCCTCGGGCTGGCACCATGGAATCCGCGAGGAAGGCGGGATCGATGAGCACCGGCCCCTCCGGCACCAGGCCCTCCCACCACGCGACGTCGGCGTTGCGACACCCGGGGGTCCTGGCCGCCCTGGCCTCCGCCGCCCTGTTCGGCGCCGCCACGCCGCTGACCAAAATCCTTCTCGGTCAGGGGATCAGTCCCTGGCTGTTGGCAGGTCTGCTCTACACCGGTTCGGGCATCGGACTGACCCTGGTGCAGTTGATCCGCCGGCGACCACCGCCCCGACCCGGACGACGTGACCTCCTACCCCTGGCCGGCGCCATCGCCCTCGGTGGTGTCGCTGCCCCGATCCTGCTGCTGATCGGGATCTCGCGCCTGCCCGCGACCACGGCCTCCCTGCTGCTCAACGCCGAAGGCGCCCTCACCGCGGTGCTGGCCTGGGCCGTCTTCCGAGAGCACCTCGACCGGCGCATCGCGCTCGGCATGACGGCGATCGTCGCCGGCGCCGTGATCCTCGGCGGCCAGGGCACGGCCTCGACCGGGACCGCTGGACCGGCGCTCGCCGTCCTGGGTGCCTGTGCCTGCTGGGCTCTGGACAACAACCTCACCCGCCTGATCTCGACCACGGACGCCGTATGGCTGGCCGCGCTGAAAGGGCTCGTCGCCGGCCCGGTCAACCTGGCCCTTGCGCTGTGGGTCGGTTCAACTCGACCGTCCCCGGCGACGGCCGCCGTCGCCGCCCTCATCGGCCTGCTGGCCAACGGGGTGAGCGTGGTGCTGTTCATCACCGCGTTGCGCCGACTCGGGACGGCGCGTACCGGCGCCTATTTCGGCCTCGCCCCGTTCCTGGGCGCCCTGCTCGCCCTCGCCCTGGGGGAACCGCCGACCTGGAGCCTGGCCCTGGCCGGCGCGTTGATGGCGCTCGGCACCTGGTTGCACCTCAGCGAGGACCACGGCCACCCCCATGCCCACCAGGCCACGGCGCATGCCCACGTTCACGATCACGACCCGCACCACGGGCACCGTCACGACCAGCCAACGGAGGGCGGCCACGCCCATTGGCACGATCACGACCCGCTCGACCACAGTCATGCCCACTACCCCGATGTCCACCACCGCCACGATCACGACTGAGCCGCTCGCCGGCGGCCGCGTACCGTGGCCCGATGGCCACCACGACCATCCACCGGATCGACTTCGGTGCCATTCCGGTTCTGGCCCAACGGATCGAGCATCAGCAACCAGTTGGCCTGGCGCGCCGAACGGCTCGAGAGCGAACGCGGCACTCGAACCGACCTGCCGCCCGCCTCGCCGTGGCTCGACACCCTGCAGTCCTTCGACCCGCGCATCGTGTACTTCGCCCACGACCGCAGCGTCTGGATCCCCTGAACCCGGTCGCCTCGCCCGTTCAGCGCAACTGCACCAGAGTGGTCATGTCGTCGCTCGGCAGACCGTCCGTGGCGATCGCCATCACCTCGACCCGACTCAGATTCACCCCGCCGGTCAGCGTCGTCAGGAAGGCCGTGTCCGCCGCGTCCCGGCCGGTGGCGATGCGCATCATCGCGCTGCGCGGGGCCAGCGCCGTGGCATCGACCACGTACCACGCACCGTCCAGGTAGGCCTCGGCGACGGCGTGAAAGTCCATCGGCGACAGGCCTGGTGCGTAGACCGCGGCCAACCGGGCCGGCACGTTGCGTGCCCGCAACAGCGCCACGACCAGATGAGCGAAGTCACGACACACCCCGGCCCGGGCCAGGAAGGTGTCCACGGCGCCGTCGATGGGGCGGCTGGACCCACTGACGTAGACCAGTTGGTGACCGACCCAGCTGCTCACGCCGTCCAGGAGGTCCTTGCCCTCCAGCCCCGAGAATTCCGCGATCGCGACCGGACGCAGGGTGTCGGAGTCGCAGTATCGGCTCGGCCGCAGATAGGTGATCAACTCGAGGGGACTGATCGGCCCCGGCGATGTCTGCCCCACGGCGGTGGCCGAGTAGTGCACCCGCAGCACTCCCACCGGCAGCCGACAGAGGTGCATCCGCCCTCCCAGTTCAGCCGAGACCTCCTCGACCAGAACGGGTTGCGAGTCCACCGTGACCGTCAGCAACTCATCGCGGATCTGCGGACCAGCGGCCACGGCGAGGGCCAGCACGATCTGAGAGGGCTCGGTCACCTCCGCCTCGATCAGGGCCGAGACATTCCGTGTGACCACCGCTGTCGCCTCCCGATGCGCTGCGGAGGCCGACCGACCGCCACACTCGACCCTAGCTCCCGAGCCCGGGACTCACCCGCCCACGCCATCCTGGGCATCGGTCAGGCGCCATCGCAGCATCCGGAACAACACCGCGCCCAGCAGTTGCCCGCCGACCACGAGCACCACCCAGACCTGCGCCAGATCGTGGCCGATCAACATCCCGGCCATGGCCGGGCCGATCACGCCACCGATCGTCCAGGCCATGCCCTGCACCGAGTTGTACCGACCGCGCAGGTCCTCCCGCGCCAGGCTGTTGACCAGCGCCGGGGCCACCGGGGCCCACAGGGTCTCGCTGAGCCCGAACACCGTCATCCCGATGACGGCCGCCAACGCCGCGGGCCACCCGGCAACCAGGTCTGCGGCTGCCACCACGGCCCAGGCGAGCCCCCAGCCGAGCGCGCAGAGGGCGAGCAGTGTGGTGCGTCGGCGTCCCGCGACCAGCTTCAGGACGACGAGTTGGCCCACCACGATGGCCAGCGTGTTGGCCGCGTACGCCCACCCGAGCACCCGCGGCGGCACGTGGGCGACCGTCACGGTGTAGGCCGCGAACCCGGCCTCCAGCTGGGCATACCCGACCGTCAGGACCAGCACCGAGATCGCGGTGAAGCGCACCAACGCCCGGTCGCGCAGCACCACCGCCCAGGACGCCGTGGGCTGGTCTTGTGTGGGCCGGCTCACCTCGGATGGCTCGGACAGCGCACCGGTCCCCCGCGGCATCGCCACCAAGACCGCGATGTGCGCGGTGAAGGTCAGGGCGTCGATGAGATAGAGCCGCTGAAACGAGGCCACCGAGTTCACGTCGATCACCAGCGAACTGATCAGCCCACCGACGCCGAGACCACCGTTCAGCATCATGAAGTTGATCGCATAGACCCGCTCGCGCATCTGTTCCGACACCAGTCGGGTGAGCAGGGCATTCGATGCCGGCCACAACCCGGCCGTCCCGACCACGATCAGCGAGGCGACCGCGAACCCCTGGGGCACCGTTCGTGCGAACCCGATGCAGCCGGTACCGATCGCCTCGATCACCAAGCCCACGATCATGACCGGTCGCGGCCCGAAGCGATCGATCGCCGTCCCGAACGGCGCCGCGGCAGCGAACCCCAACACTCCCATCCAGGCGAACAACCAGCCGACAGTGGTGGTTTCGAAGTGACGCACCTCGACCAGGTAGACGTACAGGTAGGGCAAGGTCAGGCCGCTTCCCACCGCCGAGAAGGCGAACCCGAGCATGAGCCACCGCACCTGGACCGGTAGGTCCCGGATCTGCATCCTCGTGGCGCCCGGGGCGGCCTCCAGACCATTGCTCACAACCAGCCAGTCTCACTCACCGTGGCGTGATCAGGCCAACGAATTGCCGCCGGCTCCCTCGCCGTGAGCCCGCGATACCCTGCCGACGTGTCCGACCGGCCGTGGCAGGTGAACTGCTACGAACCGCTGCTCGGCACCCGGGTCGACATCGCGATCCAGGCCGACGATCCGGACGCCGCGCACCGCGCCGACGAACGTGCCCAGGCAACCATCGAACAGCTCACCGGCGTCTTCTCCCTCTACGACCCCGACAGCGAGCTGTGCCGGTGGCGCCGCGGCGAGCTCGCCAACCCTGGCGACGAGCTGGCCGGCGTCCTCGAGCAGGCCGAGCACTGGTATCGGCTCGGCACAGGCACGTTCCACCCCGCCTGCGCCGCTCTGCGCCGGCACTGGCTCGCCGCCGAACACCACCAGCGCCGCCCGAATCCGGCGGAGTTGCAGGATCTGGCAAACACGTTGCGCCCGTTACCGTTCCGGACGACGCGACGCGACGGCCGGGTTCACATCGAGCGAGTGACCGACTGCGGCGACGTCGATCTCAACGCCATCGCCAAGGGCCACATCGTCGATCGCGCCGTGGCGGCCGCCCGGGCGGACGACGCCGTGCACACCGTGGTGGTCAGCGCCGGGGGCGACCTACGCCACGCCGGCCACGGCGACGCCGTCCCGGTCAACGTCGAGGATCCGCATCGCGTGGCGGACAACGCCCCACCGATCGCCAGGTTTCCCCTCGCCGAGGCCGCCGTGGCGACCAGCGGCAGCACCCGCCGGGGCTTCCGGATCGGATCGGAATCCTTCGGGCATGTCATCGACCCCCGGACCGGATGGCCCGTGGCCGACACGATGTCGGCCACCGTCCGGGCGCCGTCCGCCCTGGTCGCGGACGCCGTGGCGACCATCGCGATGGTGCTCGCGCCACACCAGGGGATCGCCTTCGTGGACCGCCTGCCCGAGGCGGTCGCCGCGTTGCTGGTCGAGGCCGATGGCACGCAGCATGTCTCGGCGCGATGGCCCACCGGCGCGGGCGTCAGCCGCTGAAGGCCACCAGGACCACCGAGACCACTGTGCCCACCGCCGCCAGCACCAGGCCGAGGGCGCGGGTGCGCCTGATGGTCAACTGCAACACGATGCCGGTGATCGACATCAGCACCAGCAACAGCGCCGTGATGTCGATGACCCACTTCCACAGGGTCGAGGTGTGCCGACCCTTGTGCAGATCGTTGAGTACCGCCACCACACCGCTCTTCTGGCTGGTCAGCGTGAACGACCGGTCGGCGACGCGAAAGCTGACATCGGCGGCGTAGCCGGGGCCGCGATAACTGATCGACCCCTCACCGTTCTGGGTGCTGTGGTCGGTGACCTCACCGCTGACGCCGTGGGCCGACCGCAGATACTCGCTCACCACCAGGAAGTCGACGGTCCCGGCGTGAACCGTCGACTCCGGCAGGGTGCCGGAGACGGACGCGGCCACGGGGTCCTGCCCGAAGGTCCAGGTCGGGTGATTGAGCGTCAGGCCCGTCACCGAGAAGAACAGCACGATGAGCAGGCTGCTCATCGAGGTCCACATGTGGAGGCGACGCATCCACTTCTGCGTCAGGTTGCGCTGTCGCCGAACCCCCGGCGTGGTCTCGACCCCCGTCGTGGCCACGGCGTCAGACCTGGTAGCTGACCGACGCGGCGGTGAGTTCCCCCTGCGGGGTGAGCTGCTTCGACACGGCCTCGGCGCCGAGCACCACCGGTTCGCGGATCAGCTCGTACGGTCCGTGTTCGCGGGCCGCCTCGATGCAGAGGTAATACTGCCCGGAGGGCACCTTCGCCCCCTCGCGACCGACGCCGTCCCACTGCAGGCTGTAGGTGCCGGGCACCCGGGTCGGACCGGTGTTCACCTCGAAACCGCCCGAGACCGTGTACCAGCGCTTGAGCTCGTGCAACCACCGCTCGTTCTGTTGCATGTGCCAGATCGCCAGCGTGCTGACCATCTCTTCGCCGGTGCTCTCGATCCACACCGCGATGTAGGGGTTGCGGGCGGGCCCACGCCCGCCCCCGGCGGCCGCGGCGAAGGTGAAGTCGACCTTCAGCACGGCCGCGGCCGGCAACGGCGGACCCGAGGCAGCCGGCCCCGGCGTCGAGCCCGTGGCCGACGCAACGTCGGATGTCTCGCTGGTCGAGGAGGGACTGGAACTCACGAAGACCTGTGAATCCCCGTTCGAGCAGCTCGCGAGGGCTCCGGCGACCGTGACGAGACCCCAGCCCCTGAGCATGGCCCGCCGAGAGACCTCGGCATAGCGCGACTGCGTAGACCCCACGCCCACCACTTCCACTCGACCGGCGGCAACACCGTGCCTCTACCCGAACTCCCCCGAGGCCGCAACCTAGCATCCGAGTCCGTGCTCACCCGGGGTTCCCACCACAGACCACAACGCTGAAAGGTCCACCGGCCAGTTGCGGACATCACCTGTTCGGCCCACTCCGAGGACCGACGGGCCACCTAGCCTCAAAGCATGCGCCCCACGGAAATCGCGACGTTGCGTAGCGGAACCCTCGAATACCGTTACGAACGCCGCGGACCGGTGACCGTGGTGATCTGTCACGGCGGTCATCTGCGCGCCGAGGTCCCCGTCGGAGAGGATCCCCTCGCGGCGGCGGGGTTCTCGATCCTGGTGCCCTCCCGGCCCGGATACGGACGCACCCCCGTCTTCGCCGAGGACCCGTACGAGGTCGCCGCCACCGTCCGCGAACTGTGCATCCACCTCGGCCTGGACCAGGTCGCGGTGCTCGGGATCTCGGCCGGCGCCCCGCTCGCGGTCGCACTCACCGCTCGTTACCCCGAGTTGGTCAGCTCCTTGGTGCTGCACTCGCCTCGGTCGTCCCTACCCTGGCCGGACCTGGTCACTCGCCTCAGCGGCAGCGTGGCCTTCCATCCGTGGACCCAGATGTTCACCTGGACGGCGATGCAGACCTCGCTGTCCCTGCTTCCGGGGCACGGCCTGCGTACCGTCATGGGCTCGATGACCACACTCAGCGCCGAGCGTGTGGTGGCCGACCTGACCGCAGCCGAGCGGGTCGCCGTCCAGCAGCTGTTCCGGTCCATGCGCTCTGACCATGGCTTTCGAACCGACCTCGAGGTCACACCCGACCCGGCGCTGGAGCATGCGGTCAGCCGGCCGACCCTGGTGGTCGCCTCACCCACGGACGGCGCGGTGCCGTTCAAGCATGCCCAGCACCTGGCCCGTTCGATCCCGGACGCCACCCTGTGGCCGAGTCCGTCGCTGAGCCACCTGATCTGGTTCGGCACCGGCGCCCGGGAGACCGGGCAGAGCACGGTCGACTTCTTCACCCGGACGACGGCGCCGACGCAGAGCTGAGCGTCAGTCCGCCGTACCCGCCAGGGCGGACACCGATGTGCGGGCCGCGGCGGGGACGAGGTGCTGCTGCGCGCGGTGTTCGCGCACCGAGTAGGCGACGGCACCGACCCAGACGGCCCAGATCAGCGCGTACACGGCCCACATCACGCCGCCGGAGATCACCTGGTCACCGATCCAGTCGCTGTGCAGCAGCGTGCGGGTGTTGGTGAGCACGATCAGCCCGCCGACCGCCGAACCGAGCACCCGGGGCGGCAGGTGACGCACCAACCAGGCCGCGATCGGCGCCGCGACGGCCCCTCCGATCAGCAGGCCCAGCACCCAGGTCAGCTGGATGCCCTGGGTCCCCAGGGCTGCGATGAACCCGAGGCTCGCAGCCAGGGCGACCAGGAACTCACTGGTGTCGATCGACCCGATCACCCGACGCGGCTCCAGCCGGCCGCTGGCCAGGATGGCCGGGGTGCCGACCGGACCCCAGCCGCCCCCGCCGGTAGCGTCGATGAAGCCTGCGAACAGTCCCAGCGGGGCCAGGAACCGAGCCCGCAGCGGGTGTCCGAGACGGTCCTGCCGCAGGCCGCGAGCGGTGAACCGCACCAGGACGTACAGGCCGAGGGCGAGCAGGACCAGGGACATCAGCGGCTTGGCCACGGAGGTGTCCAGGTTCGACAGGACCGTGGCCCCGGCGAACGAGCCGACAGCCCCGGGAAGGCCGACCTTGAACACCACTGGCCAGTCGACGTTGCCGAACTTCCAGTGCGAGGCGCCGGAGATCATGGTGGTGCCGATCTCGGCCAGGTGAACCGTGGCCGAGGCCGCCGCCGGATTGGTGCCCAGGGCCAGCAACAGGGTGGAGGAGGTCACGCCATAGGCCATGCCGAGGCTGCCATCGATCAGCTGGGCACCCAACCCGACCAGAGCGAGCAGAACAAGCTTGCGCATCAACGACTCCCATATGTCGACTGTTCCACCAAAGCCTATGGAGTTAGTGGGAGATTAGGAGGGGATCGGAGCGGGGTCAACCCGTTCGGCCGAGCATCTCGGTGGCCGAGACACCCATCCGGACCAGCCCTGAGGGCTACCAGCCGAGGCGGCCTGCTCGTCCCGAGCCAGAGCGGATGTCAGGATGGGCCCGTGGATATCTCGGCCAAGACCGACTATGCCGTCCGCGCCCTGCTCACCCTGGCGGCCGCACAGCGAGCGGGTGACATTCGGGTGGCGGCCGAAACCCTCGCCGAGGAACAGCAACTGCCGCGCAAGTTCCTGGAGGCGATCCTCGCCGACCTGCGCCGGGCCGGCCTGGTCAGCAGTATTCGCGGCGCCGCCGGTGGGTACCGGCTCGCCCGACCCGCCGGCGAGATCCACCTGGGTGCGGTGTTCCGGGCCGTCGACGGCCCGCTCGCCGAGGTCCGCGGGCTGCGGCCGCACGAGACCACGTACACCGGCGCTGCGCAGCACCTGCCCACGGTGTGGGTCGCCGTCCGGGCCAGCCTGCGCCGAGTGCTCGACGAGGTCAGCCTGGACGACGTGCTGAGCGGCAAGCTGCCCACGCACGTGCGACGGCTGCTCTCCGCCGAGGACGCCTGGGCCAGCCGCTGACGGGCGCGAACAGCGATCCGCCCCACAGCACGCCTGATGCCCTCCCCGACGGACGGGAAGGGCATCGGCAGACCAGCGGGGTCAGCGCAGCACCGTCGCGCTCGGCACCCCCACGGGGATCGGGGCCGGGGTGACGACCGGGGTACCGGCGGCAGGCACGACATCCGGCACGACATCCGGCTCGTCGACCAGCGTGCTCTCGTCGAACGGCAGGTGGCCACCGAGCACTCTCCCGGCCTGGTCGCTGTCGATCTCACCCACCCAGGTGGCGATCACCACGGTGGCGATGGCATTGCCCGCGAAGTTGGTCAGCGCCCGCGCCTCGCTCATCATGCGGTCGATCCCGACGATGAAGCCGACGCCGTCGACCAGGTCGGGGCGGTGCGAGGCGAGCCCGCCGGCGAGGGTGGCCAGACCGGCTCCGGTGACGCCGGCCGCACCCTTGCTGGCGATCATCATGAAGACCAGCAGCGAGATCTGCTGCCCGATGCTGAACGGCTTGTCCAGCGCCTCGGCGATGAACAGCGAGGCCATGGTCAGGTAGATCGCGGTGCCGTCCAAGTTGAAGGAGTAGCCGGTCGGAACCGTGATGCCCACGACCGGGCGTGAGATGCCGAGGTGCTCCATCTTGGCGATCAGGCGCGGCAGGGCCGACTCGGAGGAGGAGGTCGACAGGATCAGCAGGAACTCCCGAGCGAGGTAGCGCAGCAGGCTGAACACGTTGATCCCGGTGACCAGCTTGAGCAAACCCCCGAGCACCACCACGACGAACAGCAGGCAGGTCGCATAGAAGGCGATCATGATCATGCCGAGGCTCTTCAGGGCACTCAGACCGGTGGCGCCGACCACGGCGGCCATCGCACCGAAAGCGGCGATGGGGGCCAGGAACATGATCATGGCCATCAGCCGGAAGACCAGTTTCTCGACGTGCTTGATCCCGACCAGGATCGGTTCACCCGCTCGTCCCATCTTCTGCAGGGCGAAGCCCACCAACAGCGCGACCAGCAGGGCCTGCAGCACCGACCCCGACGTCAGGGCCGAGACCAGCGTCTCGGGGATGAGCCCCAGGATGAACTGCGCTGTCGAGACGTGTTCGGCGCTCGCCGCCTGCCCCTGACCGGCCTTGGCCAGCGACTCGGTGAGGTTGAGCCCGGCACCGGGCTTGACCAGATTGCCGACCACCAGGCCGATGCCGAGGGCCACCGTCGACATCGTGACGAAGTAGGCCAGCGCCAGACCACCGACCTTGCCGACCTGCGCCGCCCGGCGCACCGACCCGATACCGAGAACGATGGTGCAGAAGATGATCGGGGCGATCATCATCTTGATCAGATTGACGAAGATCGTCCCCAGTGGCTTCAACTCGACGCCGACCGTGGGCCAGATGGCACCGACCGCCACACCGAGGATCATCGCGATGATGACCGAGACGTACAGATAGTGCGTGCGGTCCCGCTTCGGCTTCTCATAGTCGTGAACCGCGATGTGGGCGCGGTGCAGCGCATGGTCGATCGGCGGAAGGTCCGGGTTACCGGGTGAGTCGGAGGTGCGGGACATGGCGTACTCCTTCGTTCGTCTCGTCGCGCGAAATTCGCTGAGGACCGTGACAAAGAGCCTGCGACGCCCGGTGGATATCGTCACGGTTGTGTTCATTGAGTTCAGCGTCGACTCGAGTCGACGCAGCGCGACGGCACCGGCGACCTGATGTCGGCGCCGGCGATACGCCCGAGCTCCCCGCCCTGGCGGCGGCTGCTCGCGCGGCCGGCGCGGTGGAGCCTGGCCACCCAGACCCTGGTGCTGCAGGCCTCGGTGGCCGTGACGGTCGTGATCGCCGGGTTGGGCGGGGCGTACGTCCAGGCCCAGAAGGCGGGTTCACGCGAGGCCTCGGCCCAGGTGCTGGCGGTGGCGCGGGCCGTGGCCGTCGACGCGCGGGTGATCGAGGCGTTGCAGCAGCCGGACCCCTCACCCCGCCTACAGCCCTTGGCCGAGTCGGTGCGCCAGAGCACGGGCACCGACTTCGTCGTGGTGATGAACCCGCGTGGCCTCCGTTACAGCCACCCGAACCCGGCCCTGATCGGCGGGCAGTTCTCCGGACACATCGATCAGGCCCTGGCCGGGGGCTCCGTGGTGGAGGACTACACCGGCAGCCTGGGCCCCTCGCGCCGCGCGGTGGTGCCGGTGATCGCCCGGCGCACGGTGATCGGCCTGGTCTCGGTCGGGATCGTGAAATCCCAGGTGAGCGAACGCCTGCGCGGTCAGCTTCCGGCGCTGGGGTTGGCCGCCGTCCTGGCGGCCCTGCTCGCCGGGGCCGGGACGGCGCTGGTCGCGCGGCGGGTTCGGCGCCAGACCCGCGGGCTGGGCGCGCGGCAGCTGCAGGAGATGATCGAGTACTACGACGCCGTGCTGCACGCGGTGACCGAGGGACTGGTGCTCACCGACCGCGAGGGCCGGGTGCGGCTGGTCAACGACGAGGCGGTCCGGCTGCTCGGCCTGACGACGCCGGTCACCGATCGCCCACTCGCCGACCTCGATCTGGCACCGGCCCTCGTGGCCGCACTCACCGACACGGCCCCCCGCTCCGACGAGGTGCATGTGACGGCCCAGCGCGTCTTGGTGGTCAACACGGCTCCCGCCACCTGGCGTGGGCGGCCGCTCGGCGCCGTGGCCACCCTGCGCGACCGCACCGATCTGGAGCACCTGACCGGCGAACTCGACCAGGCCCGCAGCCTGGCCGATGCACTGCACGCCCAGGCCCACGAGGCGGCCAACCGCCTGCACACCATCGTCTCGCTCATCGACCTGGGCGAGACCGACCAGGCGGTCGCCTTCGCCACCGAGGAACTCGATCTGGCGCAACGGTTCACCGATCAGGTCATCAGCGCAGTGGAGGAGCCTGCCCTCAGTGCGTTGTTGCTCGGCAAGTCCGCCCAGGCGGCCGAGCGGGGCATCGAGTTCATCGTCGAGCAGGCCTCCCGCTGGCCGGCCGGCGTCGCGGGCGCGCGCGACGTGGTGACCATCGCCGGCAATCTCATCGACAACGCCTTCGACGCCGTCTCGGCTGCGCCGACGCCGCGCCGGGTCAGCATCGCGGCCCGCATCGACGAGCCGGCCGGCCAGGTGCCCGTGGCCGAACTGACAGTTGCCGACAGCGGCCCCGGCGTGCCCGAGGCGATCCGGCAGGCGGCCTTCGTGCGCGGGTTCTCGACCAAGTCACCCGGCCCGCTCGGACGACGCGGGGTCGGCCTGGCGCTGGTCGCCCAGACGGTGGAACGACTCGGTGGGACCATCACTCACAGCGGCCCGCCCGGAGCACGGTTCGTCGTCCGGCTGCCGTGGCACGAGAGCGAGGGCTTCGAACCGAGCGGGGGGTGAGCATGTCCGGCACCGAACTCGCCGTCCTGGTGGTCGAGGACGAGCCCGTCGCCCGGCGTGCACATGCGGTGTACGTCGATCGGGTCGACGGGTTCCGCGCGGCGGCCTCGGCCGCGACGGTCCGCGAGGCGCTCCAGGTGCTGCGGGCGACCCCGGTCGATCTGGTGCTGCTCGACCTGCACCTGCCCGACGGTCACGGGCTCGACATCGTGCGGGCCCTGCGCGCCGCGGGCCACCGGGCCGACGTGATCGCGGTGACCTCGGCGCGCGACCTCACGGTGGTGCGCTCGGCGACGTCCCTCGGGGTGGTGCAGTACATCCTCAAACCGTTCACGTTCGCGACCCTGCGCGACCGGCTCGCCGACTACCGCGTCTACCTGGACGCCGTGGCCGGCGGTTCGGCCGACACCCAGGAGCAGATCGACCGGCTGCTCACCCGACGCCGCTCACGGGACGAGGCGCTGCCCAAGGGGATGAGCCAGGAGGTGCTCGGCCGCGTCTGTCAGGTGCTCCGGGGGCGGCGCGGGCAGGGAGCCGGTGGTGGCCGGTCGGCCGGGGAACTCGCCGTCGACCTCGGCGTCAGCCGAGTGACCGCCCGACGCTACGCCGAGTACCTGGTGGAGGCGGGCCGGGTGCTCCGGCGGCAGCGGCCGGTACGCGCCGGACGCCCCGAGGTGGAGTATCTCTGGACCGACTGACCCGTCGCGCACGCCACCGCTCAGACGGGGCGAGCCAGGTCGGTGACCACCTCGGCGCCGGGAAGTCGACCCAGCGCGGCTCCGGGCAGCAGCAGCTTGGAGTGGCGCACCCCCGACCCGATGATCACCTCGGGGGTCGCGGCCACGGCGGTGTCGATCCACAGCGCCCACTCGGCGGGCAGTCCGATCGGGTTGATGCCGCCGTACTCCATGCCGCTGCGGCGCACCGCGTCGTCCATGGGGGCGAACGAGGCTCGGCGGGCGTCCAACCGGCGGCGGACCAACCCGTTGACATCGACCCGCGTGGTGGCCAGGGCGACACACGCGGCATACCGGGTGACCCCGGCGCGGGTGCCGGCCACGATGACGCAGTTGGCGGCGGTGTCCAGCGGCAGGTCGAAGGCGGCACACAACGCCGCGGTGTCGGCCAGCTCCGGATCGATGGCGAACACCCGGACGGTGCCGGCCACCGCCGCCGCGCCGCCCCCGGGCGCGAGGGCGATCGCGACAGGTTCGGCCAGCAGATCGAGTCTGCCGGCGAGCGGCTCGGCCCGCAAGACCCTGGCGGGGTGAGCGGGGTGAGCGGGGTGAGCCGGGTCAGCCGGGTGCGCGGCGGCCTCGGAGGAGGAGACGGACGTCATGTGGCCATTCTGACGCCCAGGCGGCAGCACAGGGCGCCGTAACCGGGCGTGACGACGCCCGGCCCGCGCGCGGGCCGGATTCGGGGCAGAGCGGAACCGGATGTTGCTCCGCGTGGCGGGGTGCGCCGACGAACCGTGATGGTTACCGTGATCTGCGACTGCGGCTCGCTACCAACGACGCCGCTGTGTGACCACCACCCGATGAGCTCTGAGCCACGACGAATCGACGGGATGACGATGACAGGGCACTTCCCCGCCCGCATCAGGCGCGTCATCGCAGTGACCATCACCGCGGCGGCGTTGACGCTGCTGGCCGCCTGCAAGCCCATCGACCGCACCGAGTTCGGCAACGACCCGTTCCGCACCGGGGAGGCCGCCGCTCGCGCCAAGTCACTGGACGCCGCGGCAGGATCCGGCTCGACGTCCGGGTCCAGGTCGACCGTCCGGGTGACGCAGCGAGGCGGCGGAACCGTCACCGTGCGCCAGAACCAGACCGTCGACACCTCGGACGACTCGGGCGTCGTCGACGGCGGTTTCGGCGGCGAGCGCCGGTCGAGTACCTCCAGCATCGTGGTCAGCACGGCGGCAACGACCTGCTGGATCCTCGTGGTCGACGGCAATCGCCACGACGGCTGCGGCAATGCGACGATCAGCGACACCCGGGGCACCCGGGCTGCCCGGGTCACCAAGGTCAGCGGCTCGGCCCCGATTCAGTTGCAGCTCGTCACCGACGGTACGGCGGTCGCGACCAGCACGGTCTCGGGGAACAACCGATTCACCACCGTCCGGGGCTGAGCACCGCCGGCACCAGGGCGGCCGTGGCCGGCTCGGGCTCGACCGAGAGTTCCCGGCGCAGGAGTTCGCGCAGCCCGACATAGCGCCGCACCGCCAGCGCCTCGTCGCCGGCGCTCAGGTGTGCCCTGATCTGCCACCGAGCGGCGACCTCGTCGAACGGGTCCAGCCGCCCTGCCCACTCGGCACTGGCCAGGGCACCCGGGATGTCCCCGGCCCGCAGCCGTAGCCCGCTGTGGCGACAGAGAGCCCGAGATACCTTGCTGCGCAGGAATTCTCGCTCCTCACACACCCATTCGTCGTACCAACCCGGCAGCAGGTCCAGTTCGAGCGGCGTCGGGGCAACCCGTTCCAGCGCCTCCAGCGCGGCAACCTCCCCTCGAACGCACTGCCCGAGCACGAGGTCCAGGTCGAGCAGGTCGACCTGCAACGTCGCGACCAGAGCCAGTTCGGGTTCGCCGCCGATGAGTTCGGCCAGCCGGGAATGCCGATGCCGTAGCCGTGACAGGGTGTCCCGCAGCCGTGCCGCCGCGGCGTCGTCCGGCCGACCGGGGAACAGACTGCGCGCCACCTGGCGGCGATCGCAGCGGCCCCGCAGGGCGAGCAGCGCCACCAGCCGTTGCATCGCCGGCGGCACCGGATCACGGTGTCGGTCCGGCAGCACGAGCCGCCACCCACCGAGCAGGCTCAACCGTGGCGCACCTGGTCGATCCACTGGCTCACCGCCTCGTCGAGGGCGTCGGCGGAGGCCACCACGGTCATCTGCAGGGGCTGCTCCGGCAACTGGATGCTGCTCCAGATCCGAGCACGCAGTCCATCGTCGGTCCCCTCGGGCACCTCACGCCAGGCTCGGACCACCAGCAGCGCCACCGTGGGTTCGTCGGCGCTGTCCATCAGTGGGGCCAGAGGACGACGCCGGTGGCCAGCACCGACAGGATCTGGCGCGAGTAACGATCCATCCGAGCCTGGAGCAGACCGTTCGAAACCCCGTGCGAGACACTCCAGATGGCCTCGGCCCGCATCTGGCGCTCGATGGTCGCCAACCGGGAACGCGCCGCGGGGGTGAGCCTGAGCCGGTGCTTTCCCACCACCACGAACTGATAGGCGATGGCCATCGCGTTGCAGTCGGCGCAGCCGGCGGCGCGGCCCCCGGAGCCGGTGACCTGACGGCGTACCCCGCGGGGTACATCCTCGGCCAGAGCGATGTTGCGCGCGATCACCACGGGCGGCCGGTCAGGCTGAGCCGGCCCGGTCAGATTCGGGACGTGTCCCTCGACGATCACCTGTACCGAGATCGCCACGGCACGGCACCCGCGGCACGCCGCGCGAGCCCACGCCTGGTTCGTCACCTCGACCCCGGCCTCGTTGGCGGCGCGCACCCGGAACGACAGGTGGGCCGCCCGCTGTCCGTCCCGCGTGACCTTCACCGTCGAGGTGGTCGCGACGCGTGTGCGGGGAACCTCCTCGGCGAGAACCGCATGCGCCGGGACGAGCCCGAGCAGGCCCGGTAACAGTGCCACACCCAGCCCGCCGATCACGGCTGCGGCGGTCGCCGAGCTCCGGGGACGCCGCCCGGCCCGCCCGGTCATCGGGCACCGCCGGCTGGTTGGGCGAATCCCTCGGCGACCACCGCGCCGAGTTCGAGATAGGCCTTGCGGGTGGCGGGTCGCAGGTCCTCCAGTGCGGTGCGCGCCCCGGCCTCCAGCGCTCGATCCCACGGGATCTGCACCACCCCCGCGCATCGGGCGCGGAAGTGTTCCTCCACGGCGTCCAGCTGCACCAGTCCGTTCTCGGACCGGACGCCGTTGATGACGGCGACCGCACCCCGCACCAGCGTGCGGTATCCGTGCTCCTCCAACCAGTCCAGCGTCGAGGCAGCCACCCGGGCGCCGTCCAGCGCCGGGGGCATCACCACCAGGATCTGATCGGCCTCACGCAGCAATCCCTGTGTGGCGTCGTCCAGGATGCCGGTGCCGGTGTCCATCAAGAGGATCATGTAGTGCTGTTCCAGTGCTCTGATGACCCGGGCGTAATCTGCCTGCCCCAGCGCATGAGTGATCTTGGGGTCGTCGTCCGAGGCCACGATCTCCAACCGACTCGGCGCCTGCGAGGTGTGCGCCCGCAACTGGGCATAGCTCGTGAGCCGTTCGACATCCGCCAGCAACGAGGTCACCGTGGCGGTGGATTCGCGTTCCACGCGATAGGGCAGTGATCCCGCATCCGGATTGGCATCCAGCGCCACCACCCGGTCACCGCGGTGGATGGCCAGGGTGTGACCGAGCATGAGCGTGGTGGTGGTCTTGCCGGCACCCCCCTTGCGGCTCAGCACCACGATGCGGCGCGGCGAGTCCAGGCGGGTGCGCAGCCGGCTGATCAGCTCTGCCTCACGGCGTTCGGCAGCGCTGGGTCCGGGATGCACCATGCCGCCCGTGGCGAGGAACACCTGACGGCGCCACCCGCTGCGGGGCACCTGCCGCCGGTGGCGCAGGATCAGCTCCTCGGTGAAGTCGGCGGCGCTGGGCCGGGCCCGCTCGGGCGGTCGGGCAACGACATCGGTCACGGGGTCCTCCTCGAGAGTCGCGGCCGGGCGCGACGTCGGCCGCCGGCGGTGCCAGGCCTGGCGGACGCCGCGGGCGACCAGGGCGGCGAATCCGATGAACGGCAGGCTCAACAGGGTGATCGCGGTGCCGGCATAGACCCGGGTCGCCCAGCTTCCGGAGCTGCGCGCCGCGGCCCAGAGACCGACGATCTGCGACCAGGTCTCGGCGATCAGCCGCGGGGCGCCGGTGACCAGCAGCACCAGTGAGGTGCCCAGCGCGATCGTGGTCACCAGCGACCACACCACGACCAGCCGCCGCACCCCGGGGCGCAGAGCGGTGACCCGAGGGTCGGGCGCACGACCGGGGATCAGCGAGAGCAGGGTCGGCCGCAAGACCCCGAACAGGTTGGGGACGCCGGTCAGGTCGCCCAGGATGTAGTACCCGTCCATCCGAATGATCGGCAAGAGCTGTTGCAGCGCAAGCACGTTCGTGAGCGCCACGGCCACCGCGAGGGGTAGCCAACCGGTCAGGGCATACACCGGGGTGGCCAGGGCGACGAACACGGCGTTGAAGTAGATGCCACCCAGATCGGTGCGCAGCCGACCCGGGCGATCGAGGCGATAGGCATCGGTGACGTCGGTCCAGAACACGACGAACCACAGGTACAGGCCGGCCCCGATGGATCCGGGACGTCCACCGCCGTACCGGCACCCGGCGGCATGGCCGAACTCGTGGATCAGTGTCGAGATCGCCACCAGACCCAGCACGGCGAGCAGGTCGGCCGGATCGGCGAGCAGCGCCGCCGTCCGATCGATGCCCTGGCTCGTCGCGCCGAGAGCGTGCCGCACCAGCCACAGGTCCGCCGCGGCGAACGCGGCCAGGACGGCGGCCACGGCGGCCGGGTGGAACAGCGGCGCCAGGGCCGTTGCCACGCGGCGCACCACGAAGGCCGGCAGGAAGGTCTGCCCCAGGGTCACCGACAGCAGAGGCTGCTCGGGCCGCGAGCGGCGCCCGGCGGCCGGTTCCCGGGCGACGGCCGGGGTGATCTCTCCAGCGCGAGTTCCGGAGGCGTCCTCGACGTACCCCGTGGAACCGGTGGGAGGCAGCACCAACCCGGCCGGTGCCAGCCGGTCACGAACCAACCGGGCCAACAGGTCCACGCTCAATCGACGGCCGTACTCGCGACTGACCCGCTCGGCCACGTCGGTCGCCGCTGCCGAGCCGTCGGCGTAGCGCACCACCAGGTAGGGCAGCCGGTCGAGCAGCACCGGCTGCCCGTCGGGACGCATCACCAGGAACCTGTCCTCGACGTACCCGCCACCCTCGTAGCGGCCCAGCAGCCGCGTGCCCGGCACACGCTCGATCACCGTCGAGCCCCATGCCGGGGCGGGCAGCGTCATGGGCTGGCTCATCCCGTGCCTCCTAGGTCGGGCCGGCGGTCGAGAAGGTCGCCGCCCCGGCGTCGTGAAGGGACGGCACCGAGGGCGGCGACCGAATGGTGCGGCGCGAGTCGCTACCGGACGACCCCGACTCCCTGCAGGGCGTGCGCCGCAGCGGTGCTGCCGATGGTCGCCGCGTTGACGGCGATCGCGATGTTGATCGGGACCACGGTCGTGACGTTGATCAACGCGAGCGCATCGCGACGCGGCAGCAACTCGACCGCCGCCACATCGACGTCGGTCGGGCCGAGGTCGGCCACTGGGCCGACAGGGTGCTGGAACATTCCTTCCCTCCTCTCGAGGAGGATCGGTGCACCTCACCCCGGCCGCGGCCGGGCAGGCCCGATGGACCGGCCGAGCCACGACAGCGGTCGGGGTGTGGGTCACAGCTCACTGGCTGACGAGGATGTACTGCCCGGCAGCCGCGTGCGCCAGCGAGTGGTACGAGCCGGCGTTGAGCGCCAGCGCCGAGTTCGACGCGTAGACGTTCGCCCACTTCGAGCCCCAACCGCCCAGTGCCGCGCGCTCCGGAAGCAGTTCGACGGCCTGCGCGTCGAGCTCCGCGAAGGTGATGTCCATGGACATGTGTGTCACCTCCCCTCCCAGTCAGAGATGCGTTGAAGGGGCCAGGAAATACGGGTGATCGTCGGCCTGGCGTGACCCAGGTGTGACCGGGGTGTGACGAGAGAGTCACCCCAGGCTGTATTTCTCAGCGGGTGGCCCGACTCACTCTTGCTGAGGAACAGTCGCTCGGTAGCTCGGCTGCTCGGCTGCATCGCCTGGGGGGGCTCGCATGGACAGCGACCGCAGATCCCGTTCCGCACCCGACTCCCGATTCACGCCCGAGGCCGGCGTGGTGCGGGTGCGCGTGTTCGACGCCCTGGAGGTCGAGGTGGACGGGCACCGGCTGGATGTCCCCGGTCGCTGCCGTCGACTGATCGCGGTCCTGGCCCTGCGGGGCCCGCTGGCCCGCTCGATGGCCTGCGGCCTGCTCTGGCCGGAGGTCACCGAGGACCGCGCGCGCGCCAGCCTGCGGGCCGCGGTACACACCGCGCAACGGGTGCTCCCGGGGCTGATCACCGGCGCGCAGGAGATCCGGCTCGCCGACGGAGTCCACACCGACGTCACGGAGTTCCGTCACCTGGTGCGGGCCTCACGCCGCGCCACCGGCACCGGCGGCCCGAACAACTCCGACCCGGCCGCTGGTCAGGTCACCTCGGACAGTGCCCTGGACCTGCTCCCGGGGGGACCCCTCGGCGGCCCGGTGCTACCAGAGTGGAACGACGACTGGGTGATCACCGAACGCGAGGTTCTCGGCCAGTTGCGACTCAGGGCACTCGACGCCTGGGCCGCCGCCTGCCTCACCCAGGGCGACCTGACCACGGCCCTGGAACTCGCGGCCGCCGCCGTCCAGGCCGATCCATTACGCGAGAGCGCTCATCGCCGACTGATGCAGATCCACCTCACCGAGGGGAACATCGCCGCCGCCCTGGGTCAGTTCGCCCGCTTCCGTGAGTTGTCGCAGCGCGCACTGGGGATCGAACCCAGCCGGCTGATGCTCGAGCTGGTGGCCGGCATTCGCCGACCGGTCGCCCTGGGGGTCGGATCGTGATCCACCAGCACTGATCATCGGGTGATCGTCAGCTCATCGGGTGGTCGTCAGCGTCGCCGCGAGGGCCGGGGGCTCGGCCCGGACGCCGACGCCGACGATGTCGGGGGGCCGGTCGGGGTGGTGCTGCTGGTTGGCGTCGGGGTGGGTGAGCCGGCCGACGGGACGGAGGGCGAGGTGGTGGCCGAGGGCCGCGGGGAGGTCGGCCCGCTGCTCGGCCGGGTCGTGGTCGCCACAGGGGCGGTCGAGGCCACGGGTGTGGGTGCGACAACTGGGGTGGAACCGAGCCCGGCGGGAGTCCTCGACGTCGCGGCAGAGGTCGTCGAGCGCGAGGCGGTTCCGGGGCGGGCGCTGCCCTCGCTGCCCTCGGTCACCTCCGACACCCGGTCGGAGGTGGCGCCGTCCGGAGCTCTGACCAGGGTGGTCGCGGGCTTCGACCCCATCGTGGCCGAGCCGGCGGCCGGCTCGGGTGAGGTCACCCGGGTGGGCAGCAGCACCGAGTCCTCGGGTTGCGACACGCCGACCGCACTGATCGGTGCCCCGGCCGAGCTGATGGCCCAGGTGGCCAGGCTCGCCGTGCCGGCAACAGCGGCCAACCAGATCGCCGCCCCCACGAGGAGGTTGCGCCGGGTCGAGGGGTTCACCCCCGCGCGATGCCCCGCCGAACGACGCGGACGCCGATCCCGACGCCGTCCCGCGGGCTGCCTCGAGTCCATGATCTCGTGTCGGCTCATCCCGCTCCCCACTCCCCCGTCAGGGGTCGCGCAACAGTCGGTGAGCCTCGCGCATTGCCCAAACCCCACCAGCAGGGGATACCGTCCTGAGCGTGGCCGTGATCCTGCTGGTGGAGGACGACGCCGGAATCCGCTCCGCGCTGACCCGCGCACTGACCGAACGTGGGCATGCCGTGACGTGGCAACCGGCGGGTTTGCCTGGGCTCCAGGCGGTGATCGACGAGCGCCCTGACGTGGTGCTGCTCGATCTGGGACTGCCCGATGTGGACGGCGTCCAGGTGCTGACGATGATGCGTGCGGTCAGCGAGGTCCCGGTGATCGTGGTCACCGCCCGTGACGACGACGCCGACATCGTCAAGGCGCTGGACGCCGGGGCCGACGACTACGTCGCCAAACCGTTCGGCGCCGACCACCTCGAGGCGCGCATCCGCGCCGTCCTGCGCCGCAGCGCCGGGCAGCGCGCCGAGGGACCACTGACCGTCGGCGACCTCGTGGTCGACCCGCGGACCCGGTCGGCCACCCTCGAGAGCCGACCGCTGGAGCTGTCCCGTAAAGAGTTCGATCTGCTGTACGCGTTGGCCCAGCGTGCCGGAGAGGTGGTCAGCAAGCGCGAACTGCTCGCCGAGGTCTGGCGGCAGCCCTACGGCGGCGGGGACCGCACCGTCGACGTTCACCTGTCGTGGTTGCGCCGCAAGCTCGGTGAGACCGCGGCCGAGCCGCGCTACCTGCACAGCACCCGTGGCGTCGGGGTACGCCTGGCCGCGCCCGACGGCAGCTGAAGCGAGCATCGTTGCGTCGCCGCCTGACCTTTCTCGTCGCTGCCACCACATCAGCTGTCGTCGTCGCCTTCCTGGTGCCGATGACCTTCCTGCTGCGCGCACTGGCAGACCAGCAGGTGCTGACCGGGTCCATCCAGCGTCAGCTCGAGGTGCTCTACCTGGTCGGTTCGACGGACGCCGCTGCGCTGCCGGCCGCCGTGGACTCCTACCTGAAGCAGCACCAGCCCGTCGGCACCAGCACCACGCTCTATCTGCCGGACGGGCGGGCGCTCGGCGTGCAGGTGCGAGACGACGCCGGGGTGAGCCAGGCGATCCGGGTCCGTAACCCGTTCAACCGCACCCAGGACGGCGCCCTGATCAGCTATCGGGTGCTGGTCGTGGGCCAGAGCAGCTACGTGGTGCGTGACGCGGTCTCGAACGACGTGCGCAACGCCGGCGTGTTGCGCCGGACCCTGGTCATCGGCGCCTTGGCGATCGTGCTGATGGCCGCCGCCGCCCTGGCAGCCGATCGGTTGGCCCGACGGGTGACCGAGCCGATCCAGGAGGTGGCCCAGGCCGCGGACGCGATGCGCGAGGGGAGTCTCGACGTGCGGGTCACCGAGGCCGGCATGCCCGAGGTGGTCACCCTGGCCAAGGCGCTGAACCGGCTGGCCGAACGGGTGGGCCGGCTGCTCAGTGCCGAACGGGACGCCGTGGCCGACCTGTCGCACCGCCTGCGCACGCCGGTGACGGCGCTGCGGCTGGACACCGAGATGATCACCGACCCGGACGTCAGCGAGCGCCTGCGCACCCACATCACCCAGCTGGAACGCACGGTGGACGCGATCGTCCACGATGCCCGCCGTCCGACCCGGGCGGACGCCACGGGCTCGTGCGATGCCGCCAAGGTGGTGCGCGAGCGGGTCGCCTTCTGGTCGGCGCTGGCCGAGGAGCAGGATCGGCCGCTGCGGACCGCGGTGCCCGAACGCCCACTGCGGGCCAAGGTGAGCGCCAACGACCTGTCGGACGTGGTCGACGTCTTGCTGGACAACGTGTTCGCACACACCGACGACGGCGTCCCGATCGAGGTGTGGGTGGTGCCTCGGGCGGACGGCGCCATCGTGTTGACCGTCGAGGACGGCGGGCCGGGCCTGCCCGCGGGCGACATCGTCTCCCGCGGGAGTTCCGGCGCCGGGTCGACCGGCCTGGGCCTGGACATCGCCCGACGCGCGGCGATGGCCTCCGGTGGCTGGCTCGAGCTGGGCCAGTCGCGTCTCGGTGGCGCCTTGGTACGGGTCGTCCTCGGGCGCGCCGCGACCTGAGGTCCCGGGACAGGCGGCGAGGCGATCCATTCCTCCAGAGTGGGGCGAAAACGGTCATCGACGCCTCGTCACGTGGTCAACAGACCCTCAAGTACCGAGGCAGCCTTCACCGCGGCTCGCCGTGATCTCCGTCACCAACCGTGACAGCCCCGGCCAGCCCTTCGGCGGTCGCCGGGAACGTGGGCCGACGACCCCGAACCGGGCGAAGTGGGCCTCCGGCACAATGTCGCCCAGGTCAGGTCAGCTGATCGGTCGTCCTTTGAGGACCTCTTGACTCCCGACTGACAGAGTTTTCACTCCGGATGTCGGATGCTGGCGACCATGGTTCACGTGACGATCGGTGATCGTGATCGCGCTCGCAGGGCGATCACGGTGATGACAGGGGGGATCACCGTCGGCGCGGTGGCCGCCACGGCGGCGGCAATGGCACTCGCCCAGGCCGAGACGCAGCACAAGCAGGCACAGAAGGCAGCGCAGAAGGCAGCAGCCGCCCTGGTCGCTCAGCAGTCGACCGCCAATCAGCTCGCCGCAGCGCCACGCGCTGCGAAACCCGCCGGCACGACCACCCACGTGTACACCACGCCCACCGTGGCGCCGAAGACGACCAGCACGAGCCGCAAGCTGTCGGCGACCAAGACCACCACCACCAAGCCCCGCGTCACGAAGGCCACCACCAAGACGGCGACCAAGACGGCGACCAAGACCACGACTCAGGCGCCGGAACCGCCGCCGGAGACCCAGACACAGGCACCCGAGCCGCCGGCGCAACAACAGCCGGACCCGGTACCCACCAGCGGGTCGTGACGGCGCATACTGCGCAGATGCACCCGGTGAGCTACCGATCGACCGACTGGCGGGCGCTGGGCACCTACGTCTTTCTCGGCATCGCCGACGGTGACCGGCTCACCGAAGCCCGCGCGGTGGCCGAGCACCTGCTCGACGAGGTCGACCGCACCTGCAGCCGGTTCCGCGACGACTCCGATCTGATGCGGGCCAATCGGGCCGCCGGTGAGTGGGTGGACGTCTCTCCGCTGCTCGTCGAAGCCGTGGATGCCGCCCTCGACGTCGCCGCCACGACCGAGGGCCTGGTCGACCCCACACTCGGGCGGGCTCTGATCGCCCTCGGCTACGACCGCGACCTGGACGCCGTCCGCGAACGCGCGAGCGGCGACGCCCCCGGGCCGGCCGACCTACCACCGATGCCGGGCCGGTCCGGCGGCTGGCGCGAGGTACAAACCGACCCGGCCGGCCGGCTGAGGGTGCCTGATGGTGTGGCACTCGATCTCGGCGCCACCGGCAAGGCGTTCGCCGCCGATGTGATCTCCACGGCGCTCGCCGACCAGGGCCACGACTGCATCCTCAGCCTCGGCGGTGACGTGGCAGTCGGTCGATCCGGTGACACCCGCCACCGGTGGCCGGTGAGCCTGAGCGAGCGCCCCGGGGGTGAGGTGGTCGAGACGTTCACCCTCACCGAGGGGGGCGTGGCCACCTCCACCACGGTGCACCGCACCTGGACCCACCATGGCCGCGCCGTCCATCACGTGCTCGACCCGGCCACGGGGCTGCCGGTGCTGCGCACCTGGCGTACCGTGACGGTGCGAGCGGGCACGTGCCTGGCGGCGAACGCCGCCAGCACGGCGTCGCTGGTCTTGGGGGAACGAGCCGATCGGTGGTTGACCGATCGGGGCTTCTCGGCCCGACTGGTCTCGCAGGACGGTTCGGTACGTACCCTGGGTGGGTGGCCGGATTCTCCCGCTGAAGGGCAAGACTGAATGGTGATGTGGTTCGCCAACCGAGGCACCGGTGTGGTGCTGGTGGCCCTGCTCACCGTCTCGACGGTGCTCGGGGTGCTGGCCACCGCACGCGCAGGCACCTCGCGGTGGCCCCGGTTCGCCACCCAGGGCCTGCACCGGAACATCTCCCTGCTCAGCATGATCATGTTGTTCGCGCACGTGGCCACCCCCGTCCTCGACGACTTCACCGACCTCGTCTGGTACCAGGCCGCCGTCCCGTTCGGTGGCAGCTTCGTCGCCAAGGAACGGCTGCCCATGGCCCTCGGCGCACTGGGCTTCGACCTGCTCGTGGTGATCACGATCACCAGTCTGATCCGAGCCCGGATGTCCCACCGGTTCTGGCGTGCACTGCACCTGCTCAGCTACCTCAGCTGGGGTGCCGGTGTGCTGCACGGCCTGCTGATCGGTACCGACGCCGACACCCCGTGGAGCCGGGCGGTGACCTTCGCCTGCGTCGCGGCGGTGGCCGTGGCGGGCCTGGTGCGCCTCGGTACCTGGTTCCACGAGGCGCGCCGCCGCACGCGGCATGCCGACGAAGCCCTGGCGAACCTGCCATGACCGGGTACCTGGCCGTCCCCGCAGCCCTGGCCGGCGACATCTCCGTCGTGGTCGGGCCGCGACTGCTGTCCGGGGTCGCCGACGCACCCGGCCTCGCCGCCCATCGGCGCCGGTGGGGACCCTGCCCCACGCTGGGCGCCCAGCAACTCGTCGATCTGACCCGCGACGGCCAGGTCGCCGGACGCGGCGGCGCCGGGTTCCCGTTCTCCCGCAAGCTCGCCACCGCGATCTCGGCGAACAAGAAGCGCACCATGGTGGTCAACGCGGCCGAGGGTGAGCCGGGCAGCGCCAAGGACAGCACGCTGCTGCTCACCGTGCCGCACCTGGTGCTGGACGGCGCCACCGTGGTGGCCCGTGCCCTCGACGTCGCGAGCGTCCACCTGATCATCCCTGGCGAGCGGCCGGCGATCCGACCGGCCATCGAGGCGGCGATCGCCGAGCACGACGGCGGCATCGAGTTCGTGATCGTCGAGACCTCGGCCGGCTTCGTCGGCGGGCAGGCCCGCGCCGTCCTGGAGTTGGTCTCGGGTCGCGAGAACCTGCCGGTCACAGCCTGGGAACCCGAGGCGATCAGTGGCCTGCGCGGCAGGCCCACGCTGCTGTCGAACGCCGAGACCTACGCTCAGGTGGCTGCGCTGTGCATGCTGGGCGCCCGCGAGTACGGCCGGCTCGGCACCCGCGACGAGCCCGGGACGTCGCTGCTCACCGTGGGCGGGGACGGCGTCACCGGGGTCGTGCTGGAGGTGCCCTTCGGCACCCCGATGCGGGAGGTGCTGTCGCGCTGCGGCTACGACCTCGACGCGCCGGTGGTGATCGGCGGGTACCACGGCACCTGGATGACTCCGCAGATGGTCGCCGATCGTCTGGTGAGTCGCGCGGACCTGAAGGCTGCCGGCACCTCGCTCGGTGCCGGGGTGATCCTGCCGGTGCGGCGCGAGGCCTGCCCGGTCGAGCTCACCGCACAGGTGGTGGTCTATCTCGCCGGGCAGACCGCCCGCCGCTGCGGACCGTGTTTCAACGGTTTGCCGGCCTTGGCCGAGGCCTGCGTCGCCCTGGCGGACGGGTCGGCCGGGCAGAACGTGTTGTCCCGCATCGAGCAACTCATCGGGTTGCTACCGGGTCGCGGTGCCTGCACCCACCCGGACGGGACGGTGCGCCTGGTCCGCTCCCTGCTGCGGGCCTACCCCGACGAGGTGGCCATGCACCTCGTCGGCCCGTGCGGGCATCAGAGCGGGGCCTCGTTCGCCCCGCCCAACCCTTCAGCTGCCCCTCGGGCCGAGCAGGGCATGGTGACGTTGTGACCTCCCGCAATCCTCCTGCCGACGCCACCGGCCCGCAGACCGTGATGATCCCGCTGATCGAGGCCACCGGGGCCATTCCGCTGCCCGGCGACATCACCGGGGCACCGGCCCGTCGAGTGCGCCGGGGCAAGCGGTTGCGGGTGGACTGGCCCGCCTGCAAGGGCCACAAGTTGTGCGCCGAGCTGGTGCCCGAACGGATCACCCTCGACGAGTGGGGGTACCCGATCATCGACGGCAAGCCGTTGCGTGGCGCCGCCCTGGATCACGCCAAGAAGGCGGTCAAGGCCTGCCCGACCCTGGCACTGAGGCTGGTCGACATCACCGCGAAGTGACACCCTCGGTGATCATGCAATCCGTGCACGTTTTGTCGCGCGGCCGAGCGGCCACGACGCGGCTCTGTTGCGCCGGTGGGCCACTGATGTCCTGATGTGCCAGAACATCAGTGAGTCCAACCTGGTCACCGTGACGCCAACCCGAGCACAGTGATCACCCGATTCGGGCTGTGATCACCGTGGCGGTCACTCGGGCAGGCAGATCCGCCTCTGCAGTGCCGCCACGACAGTGGCAGCGGTGACGCCGGCGACCACCACCGTGGCCAGGGCGAGCAACAGCACGGCGACCACGTCGAAGACCAAGGCCGGGCGGGTGCTGGCCATGGCGATCGCCGAGGCGGCCGCCGCCGCACTGGGGAAGGTGTAGGCCCACCACGGCATGGCGAAGGGCAGGCGACGCAGCCGACCGACCTGGGCGAGCACCAGCAGCACGAACATGATCGTGGCGGAATACAGGATCATGCCGATCGGGTCGGCCGAGGGCTCACCCGACCCCCCGGTCAACACCCCCCACGACAGACCGGCCACCGCGGGCGGGGCGGCGAAGATCGCCAGCGTGGGCAGCAGCTTCTGCGGGAGCGGGTCGCTGTGCACCAGTACGCGCACCAGCAGGAGTGGTAGGAGAGCGATCCAGAACACCAGTCCGACCCCAAAGGCGAACCAGGCCAGGTCGATCGAGCCGAGCGCCGGGGCGGCCAGGGGCGTGACCACGTTGCCGACGATCGGGATGAACCAGGCCGGCGTCACCTGGGTCAGGCCGATGTCGGGCCGGCCGAACCAGGCACTGAGGACGGCGATGGTGAGGGCCAGGTGGCCCACGGCGCCGACCCACCAGGCCACCCGCGCGAGCTGCGGCACCAGGTCTTGACCGGCCGTGGCCAGGATGAGCAGGGCGATCGTGATGGTCGGGACGAAGGCCATCCGGATCGGGTGACGCAGCTCGGCGCGCGCGGCGGCCGGGTACCGGACCCACTTGGCCACATAGGCGATCGCCACGACCACGAAAGCGGCCGAGGCCAACCAGAACAGGGACTCCGCCGGCCAGGCGGGCACCTGCCAGACCCGGGCCGCGCGGCGCCAGGCCAGGCTGAGCCCGCCGATACCCATCACCGAGGCGAACAGGGTGACCGGCAGGTACGGCAACCCGTGAGGTGGTGCCGTCGAGGAGGTCGGGGCCGAGGCGGGACCACCCGCCTGAGTGACCGTGTGATCCATGCTCCGATGATACCCGTGGGGGTATCAGGATCAGGGTGCGGACGATCTGCTCGCCTATGCTGACCCGGTGAGGCAGCAGTACGTCGAGGCGCGGCGCCAGGCCGTCCCGGCGGTGATCCGGTTTCCGGAGGAACTGCCCATCAGCGCGGCCCGTGAGCAGATCGCCGCCGCGATCCGGGATCACCAGGTGATCGTGGTCGCCGGCGAGACCGGTTCGGGCAAGACCACGCAGCTGCCGAAGATCTGCCTCGAACTCGGCCGCGGCATCACGGGCATGATCGGCCACACCCAACCCCGTCGACTGGCGGCCCGCACGGTGGCCGAACGCATCGCCGATGAGCTGGGCGTCGACCTCGGGGACGCCGTGGGCTACCAGGTGCGGTTCACCGACCGCATCTCGCCCGCGACCAGCATCAAGCTGATGACCGACGGCATCCTGCTGACGGAGTTGCAGCGCGACAAGCTGCTGCGCCGCTACGACACCCTGATCATCGACGAGGCGCACGAGCGCAGCCTGAACATCGACTTCATCCTGGGCTACCTGCGCCGCCTGCTGCCGCGCCGTCCGGATCTGAAGGTCATCATCACCTCGGCCACCATCGACCCGCAGCGCTTCGCCGACCACTTCACCCTGCCGGGGGCCGAACCCGTTCCGGTGCTGGAGGTCTCGGGACGCACCTACCCGGTCGAGGTGCGCTACCGACCGGTCGAGGCGGCCGGTGCCGCCGAGGAGCAGCAGGACACCACGGACGCCATCTGCGCCGCGGTCGACGAACTGTGGCGCGAGCGCGAGGGTGATGTGCTCGTCTTCCTGTCGGGCGAACGCGAGATCCGTGACACCGCCGACGCTCTGGCCGCCACGGTGGTCAAGCGCTGGCGGCACACCGAGATCGTGCCGCTGTACGCCCGGCTGTCGAATGCCGAACAGCACCGGGTGTTCGCCGCCCGACCGCAGGGAATCCTGCGCCGCGTCGTCCTGGCGACCAATGTCGCCGAGACCTCACTGACGGTGCCGGGGATCCGCTTCGTGGTCGACCCCGGGACGGCGCGGATCTCGCGATACAGCTTTCGCACCAAGGTGCAACGGCTCCCGATCGAGGCCATCTCGCAGGCCTCGGCGAATCAACGCGCGGGACGCTGTGGCCGGGTGGCCGAGGGCATCTGCATCCGGCTCTACAGCGAAGAGGACTACGCCTCGCGGCCGGCGTTCACCGATCCCGAGATCCTGCGTACCAACCTGGCCTCGGTGATCCTGCAGATGGCCGCGATCGGGCTGGGCGATGTCGCCGCCTTCCCGTTTGTCGATGCACCGGACAAGCGCTCGGTGGCCGACGGCGTCGCGTTGCTCACCGAGCTGCACGCGCTCGAACCGCGCGACGGCGGTGGTCAACGGCTGACCGACCTCGGACGACGCGTGGCCCAGTTGCCGGTCGACCCGCGTCTGGCCCGCATGATCCTCGAAGCTGATCGCAACGGGTGCGTGCACGAGGTGATCGTGATCGCTGCGGCGTTGTCGATCCAGGACCCGCGGGAACGACCCCAGGAGGCGCAGCAGGCAGCGGATGAGTCGCATCGCCGGTTCGCCGACCCGACCTCGGACTTCCTGACCTACCTGAACCTGTGGAACTACCTGCGTGAGCAGGCCGATGCCCTGTCGTCCAACCAGTTCCGCCGGATGTGCCGACGCGAGTTCCTCGGCTACCTGCGGGTGCGGGAGTGGCAGGACCTGGTCGGTCAGTTGCGCCAGATCGCCCGAGGCGTGGGCATCACGGTGCCGCGACGCAGCGAAGGTGGTGAGGGCAGCGAGGGCAGTGAGGGGGCGGCCGCCGACCCGGACGCCGTCCACCGCAGTCTGCTCGCCGGGTTGCTCTCGCACCTCGGGGTGCGTGAGGAGCGCAGTGACACCGGCGGCCGGTCGGGCCGCCACGAGTTCACCGGGGCGCGCGGGGCGAAGTTCCTGATCTGGCCGGGGTCGGCGCTGGCACGCAAACCGCCCGGCTGGGTGATGGCCGGCGAGCTGGTCGAGACCAGCAGGCTGTGGGGCCGCGACGTCGCGGCGATCCAGCCCGAGTGGGTCGAACCCCTGGCGGCGCACCTGATCAAGCGCACCTACAGCGAGCCACACTGGTCGAGCAAACGCTCGGCGGCGATGGCGTACGAGAAGGTGACGCTGTACGGCGTCCCGATCGTCAGCCAGCGACTGGTCGGGTACTCGCGGATCGACCCCGAGCTCTCCCGGGAGCTGTTCATCCGGCACGCCCTGGTCGAGGGCGACTGGCGCACCCACCACCGGTTCTTCCACGCCAATCGCGAGCTGCTCGACGACGTCGAGGACCTCGAGCACCGAGCGCGGCGACGCGACATCCTGGTGGACGACGAGACACTGTTCGCCTTCTACGACACCCGGATCCCGGCCGACGTCACCTCGGGGCGCCACTTCGACGCCTGGTGGAAGAAGGCCCGGCGCACCGAGCCCGAGCTGCTCACGTTCACCGAAGACCTGCTGGTCAGTGACGATGCCGCCGCGGTTCACGCGGCCGACTACCCGAACCACTGGAGCGTCGAGGGTGGCGTCCTGACGCTGAGCTACCAGTTCGAACCCGGGACGGCGAGCGACGGGGTGACCGTCCACGTGCCGGTGCAGCTGTTGGCAGGCCTGGATGCGGAGCCGTTCAGTTGGCAGGTGCCCGGGCTGCGCGAGGAGCTGGTCACCGCGCTGATCCGCAGTCTGCCCAAGGCGATCCGCACCAACTTCGTGCCCGCCCCCGACACTGCGCGAGCCGCGTTGTCGGCCATCGCGCCCGCCGCAGAGCCGCCCGAAGGGTCGTTGCTCGCCGCGCTGGAGCACGACCTCGGACGCCGCGCCGGCCTCGTGATCCCGCCCCACGCCTGGGACCTCGACAAGGTTCCCGCGCACCTGCGGATGACGTTCCGCGTGCTGGCCGAGGGCGACCAGGGCGCCGAGCCCACGGTGCTCGCCGAGGGCAAGGACCTGCCGGAATTGCAGAATCGGTTGCGGCAGAAAGTGAAAGCCGCCGTTGCCGCGATCGCCGGTGCCGGGGTCGAACGGTCCCGGCTGACCACGTGGGACGTCGGCGAGCTGCCGCGCACCGTCGAGCGCGAGGCGGGCGGCCGCACGGTGTCGGGGTTCCCGGCGCTGGTCGACGAGGGCGACGGCGCCGCCGTCCGGGTGCTGCCGACCGCGGCCGAGCAGGCGGCGGCGATGCGGGCCGGCACCCGACGGTTGCTGATCGAGAACCTGGCCAACCCGCTGGCGCGGCTGCAGGGGCAGGTCGACTACGTTCTGCCGCAGGCGGATCGGCTGGCGCTCGCCGCGAGCCCCTACCCGAACACCGCAGCACTGCTCACCGATTGCCTGGACACGGCGATCGACGACCTGGTGACCCGGCACGGCGGCCCGGCCTGGGACGGTGAGGCGTTCGCCGCGCTGCTGGCCGCCGTCCACGGTGGTCTCGATCAGGCCGGGCTGGACGTCGTCCGGATCGTGGCGCGGGTGCTGACCGCCTGGCGCGAGGTCGACCGGGCGGTGGCCGGCACGAAGTCGCTGCCGCTGCTGCCGATGCTGACCGACGTCCGCGACCAGACGAAGGCGTTGATCCACAACGGTTTCGTGGCCGAGGTGGGGGCCTCGCGGCTGCCCGATCTGGTGCGCTACCTGCGCGGGATCGCCCACCGGCTCGCCAAGGCTCCCGAGAACGTCAACGCCGACCGCGGCCGCATGGACCGGGTACGCGCCATGCAGGACGAGTACGTCGCGGTGCTCGACGAACTGCCCCCGAGCCGCCGGCACGAGGCGGACGTGCACGCCGTCCGCTGGATGCTGGAGGAGTTCCGGCTCAGCCTGTTCGCCCAGAACGTCGGCACCGCCTATCCGATCTCGGAACAGCGCATCCTCAAGGCCCTCGACGCCCTCTGACCCGCGGTGATCATGCAATTCGTGCACGCTCGTGAATGAATTCACGAGCGTGCACGAATTGCATGATCACCGCGGGTTGGTGCGCAGCACGTCGATGACGTCGGCCAGGGTCTCGTCGCCGCCGACGTTGCCCGCGAACACGATGTAGGGCATCCCCCGGGCCTCGGGCCGCGCGGCGATCGGTTGCACCACACTGATCAGCCCGGGCAACAACTGACCCAGGACGACGCCCCGGCGGATCCCGAGCCCGGTGACGGCCACGTCGTGCGACGTGATCCCGCCCTTGGCCACGATCCATTGTGGCCCGACAGGAACGAGGCCCCGGACGACGTCCGCCACGGCCGCCGAGATGGTGCGGGACAGCGCCAGGGCATCGGACGGATCGTCGGCTGCCAGCAGCTGTCGACTGGTGACCACCAGGACGTCAGATCGAGCGAGAGCGGTGGCGGCCCGGTCGATGGCGGCCGCGACGTGGGCCTGTCGGCGGACGGGGTCCGCCAGTGCCGTGACGTCCAGCTCCACCTCGACCAAGCCACCCCGGCGCCGGGCCGCCGCGACCTGACGCGTGGTCAGGTCGACATGCGAGCCGACGACGACCAGACCATGACCCGCCGGGCGCCCCTGCGGCCAGATCTCGTTCGCGGTCAAGGGGTCTCGGGGTCCGCGCCCGGCCAGGGCGCGAACGAACGAGGGGCCGGTGCGATGCAGGAACGCCTTCCCGCGGGCCTCGGCGGCGATCAGCCCGAGGACGACAGTCTCGAGATCGTCGTAGCTCGTCGCGTTGACCACGACGAACCGTCCGCCCCGCACCTGCATCAGGATCTCGGCCACCCGGCCGGGCCCACCGAGGCGGATGTCGTCCAAGGTCAGCGCCACCACATCGCGACGATCGATCGCGCCCGCACCCCGCTCGACCACGAAGTCGACCAGGTCGGAGGACCGATACCCGAAGGCAGCATCCCGGGCGAACTCCGTCTGCCCCACCGGAATCGCGCGACCGCCCACCCGCGCCCAGTGCGTGTTGTCCGAGGTGAACCGGCCGGCCTCCAGATACGCCGGAACGAGCAGCACCCCGTCGAACCCCTGACCCAGCACCGCTTCTCGGGCGGCGTCCAGCGCCCGGACCTCGGCCATCAGATGGCCGCGCAGGGTCGAGTCGCTGCGCGAGACCACCGACACCGGCGCGCCCAACCGCTCCCCCAGCTCCAGAACCTCCCGCCCGATCCGGTAGGACAGTCCGGCGGCCTCGTCCGCGGACAGGCTGCGCGAATTGGTGAGCACGAAGCAGGTCGCGCCCGGTTCGGTCAACCCCGCCGCGTACTCGGCCGGGTCGAGCTCGAAGACCACCGCGACGTCGTGCACCGCTTGCGAGCCGGTCGGGTCGTCGTCCAGGACGGCGATCCGACGGCCGCCGGCGCGATGGGCCTGCCGGATCTGCTGCCGAGCCGGGGTCCCCATCAGGCCTCCCTCGCCGTCGAGATCGAGCACCGCCGCTGCCGCACCCTCGCGCCATCATCGTCGCCGGCACACCACTGCGCCCAGACCCTTTCCAGACCCTTTCCAGACCGTGCCCAGAGCCTGCCCGGCCCGCCAGGCAAGACCCCGCCGAGACCCCTCACGCCGTCAGGTCCGCGGCGGGGCGTGCATACTGGGTCCGCAAGCAGGGCAAACCACAATCCACAGCAGTGCGTGCTCCGGGGTCGGTGTAATTCCGAACCGGCGGTGACAGTCCGCGACCCGACCGCAGCCAGCGGCCGGTTGACCTGGTGAAACTCCAGGACCGACGGTGAAAGTCCGGATGGGAGGCAGCGCGCACGGCGTCACGGCCCGTCGGCGTCCTCGGACGTCGTCACCTCGCTGGTCGAGGGATCGGTCGTCGGCGTTGTTCGGTGTCGACCGGCATCCAGCCGGCCACTCCGTCGTATCCCCGGAGCCAGTACCCGCATGAGCGGTACTAGGCAGGAGGGGACGGCGATGGCGAGCGGTGACGAGCTCGAGGCGATGCGTCTGGCGCTGTCCCGCGCCGCATCGGGACCGGCCCGGGGCCCCAATCCGCGGGTCGGGTGCGTGATCCTCGACGAGACCGGGGCCGTCGCCGCCACCGGGTATCACCGCGGCGCCGGCACCGCCCACGCCGAGGTCGACGCCCTGGCCGCGGCCCGCACGGCCGGGGTCGGCGTCCGGGGCGGCACCGCCGTCGTCACCCTCGAGCCCTGCGCCCACACCGGCCGTACCGGCCCCTGCACGCAGGCCCTGATCGAGGCCGGGATCGCCCGGGTCGTGGTGGCCGCCACCGACCCCAACCCGCTGGCCGCCGGCGGCGCCGCGGTGCTGCGCGAGGCCGGACTGGACGTCGAGGTGGGCGTGCTCGCCGACGATGCCGTCGCGCTCAACCACCGATGGACCGCCGCCCTGGTGCGCGGCAGACCCTTCGTGACCTGGAAGTTCGCCGCGACCCTGGACGGGCGCAGCGCCGCCTCCGACGGCACCAGCCGGTGGATCACCGGCTCGGCCGCCCGCGCCGACGTGCACAGCCGCCGGGCGCAGGCGGACGCGATCCTGGTGGGCACCGGCACCGTGATCACCGACGACCCCCACCTCACCGTGCGGGACGCGACCGGGCGCCCGGTCGGACCGCAGCCGCTGCGCGTCGTCCTGGGTGAGCGCCCGATCCCCGCCACGGCACGGGTGCGGGACGACGCTGCCGACACCATGCTGATCACCCACCGAGACCCCGCGCAGGCTCTCGCCGAGCTGCACGAGCGCGAGGTGCGCCAGGTGTGGCTCGAGGGCGGGCCGACCGTGGCCGCCGCGTTCTGGCGCGCCGGCCTCGTCGACGAGGTGCTCGCCTACCTGGCCCCCGCCCTGCTCGGCGCGGGCGCCCTCGCCGTCGCCGACCTCGGCGTCACGACCATCGACCGGGCCTACCGCCTGGTTCCCACCGACGTCCGGCGGATCGGGGACGACGTACTCGTCGTCGCCACCCCCGGCCGGACCGACCCGCACGCGTGAGGAGATCCATGTTCACCGGAATCGTCGAGGAACTGGGCGAGGTGGTCCAGCTGGACGCCGGCCCCGCCTCCGCACGGATCACGGTCCACGGGCCGCTGGTCACCGCCGGCGCAGGCCAGGGCGACAGCATCGCCGTCAACGGCATCTGCCTCACCGTGGTCGACCGACCCACCGCGAGGACCTTCACCGCCGACGTCATGCTCGAGACGCTGGAGCGCACCTCGTTGCGCGGCCTGACCGCCGGCACCCGGGTCAACCTCGAGCGGCCGATGCCGGCCGACGGGCGGTTCGGCGGTCACGTCGTCCAGGGTCACGTGGACGGCATCGGGGTCGTGGTCGACCGGGTGCCCGGCGAGAACTGGGAACTGCTGCGGATCACCGTCCCGCCGGCGCTGGGCCGGTACGTGGTCGAGAAGGGATCACTGGCCGTCGACGGGGTCTCGTTGACGGTGGCGGGCGTGCACGACGAGCTGGACGAGATGAACGAGCTGGACGGGCGCACGACGGTCACCGTGTCGCTGATCCCCGAGACGCTGCGGCGTACGACGCTCGGGCTGCGGGCGGTGGGCGAACCGGTCAACCTCGAGGTCGACGTCCTGGCGAAATACGTCGAACGCATGCTGAGCCGGGTGAGCGCATGACCGACCTGTCCCGGCCCGACGTCGCCGAGGCCGCCCCCGTCCGGTTGGACCGGGTGCAGGACGCCCTGGACGCCCTGCGCCGAGGCCTGCCCGTGATCGTCGTGGACGACGACGACCGCGAGAACGAGGGCGACGTCGTCCTCGCCGCATCCCTGGCGACACCGGAGTGGATCGGGTGGACGGTTCGGCACACCTCGGGTGTCCTCTGCGCCCCGCTACCCGACGCACTCGCCGACTCTCTCGACCTGCCACCGATGGTGGCCGACAACCAAGACCCCAAGGGGACGGCGTACACGGTGTCGGTCGATGCCCGGGTCGGCGTCGGCACCGGGATCAGCGCCGCCGACCGGGCCAGGACCGCTCGAGTACTCGCCGACCCCGACGCCGGGGCCGGCGCACTCACCCGACCCGGGCACCTGTTCCCGCTCCGGGCCCGCGACGGCGGCGTGCTCGAACGGCGCGGCCACACCGAGGCCGCGGTCGACCTGTGTCACCTGGCCGGGTTGCCGCCCGTCGCGGTGATCGCCGAGATCGTCGAGGACGACGGCTCGATGATGCTGCTGCCCGGGCTGCGGGCACTGGCGGACGGCCGGGGGTTGCCGCTGATCAGCATCGAGGACCTGGCCCTCCACCGGCGCCTGACCGAGGCCGGCAGCAGTGTCGGCAGCAGTGCGGGCCGCGACGGGCGAGCGCAGCCGCCCGCCAGGGTGGCGCGCAGTGCCCGCACCGTGCTGCCGACTCGTCACGGGCGCTTGACCGCCATCGGGTACCGCGACCGGGCCACCGGGGCCGAACACGTGGCCCTGATCGCCGGCACCCCGGGGGACGGCGCGCTGGTGCGGGTGCACTCGGAGTGCCTGACCGGCGACGCACTCGCCTCACTGCGCTGCGATTGCGGCCCACAGCTGGACGCCGCGCTCGCCGCCGTGTGTGCCTCACCCGACGGCGGTGCCGTCGTCTACCTGCGCGGACACGAGGGCCGCGGCATCGGGCTGCTCGCCAAACTCGCCGCCTACGCCCTGCAGGACGACGGCCTCGACACCGTGGCCGCCAACCTCGAACAGGGCCTGCCGGCGGATGCGCGCGAGTACGGCGCCGCCGCCGCGATCCTGGCCGATCTCGGCCTGGACGACGTCCGGCTGCTGACGAACAACCCCGAGAAGGTCGAGGGTCTGGCCGCTCACGGGGTCGGCGTCCGCGAACGGGTGCCGTTGCAGGTCGGTGTCGGGCCGGCCAACCGGGCCTACGTGAAAGCCAAGCGTGACCTGATGGGTCACCTCATCGATCACCGTGTGGAGGAGGCGTCATGAGCGGCGTGGGAGCACCGAGCATCGGGGTGGACGGCAGCGGCCTGAGGGTCGCCGTGGTGTCGGCGTCCTGGCACGCCGCGGTGATGGACGGCCTGCGGGACGGCGCGCGCCGGGCGCTGGCGCAGGCCGGGGTGGACGACGTGGTGGAGGTCGTCGTCCCCGGCACCTTCGAGTTGCCGGTCGCGGCCGCCCGGCTCGCCGGCGAGGGGTCGTTCGACGCGGTGGTCGCGCTCGGCGTCGTGGTGCGGGGCGGGACGCCGCACTTCGAGTACGTGTGCGACGCCGCGACGTCCGGGCTGACCGAGGTGGCGGTGCGCACCGGGGTGCCGGTCGGCTTCGGCGTGCTGACCTGCGACACCGATGAACAGGCCTACGAGCGGTCCGGTCTGCCGGGCTCGAAGGAGGACAAGGGGCACGAGGCCGCGACGGCCGCCGTCGCCACTGCCGTGGCCCTTCGCGCCTATCCGCGAGGCGACGCTGCGACGGTGGTGGGGTGATCGGCCAGGCGGATCAGGGGGGGTCAGGAGACCTGAAGGCCACCGTTGATGTCGTAGGTCGCGGCGGTGAT